>CAVVAT010000004.1:0-243758 GCA_963746215.1 uncultured Solirubrobacterales bacterium | reverse complement strand
CGCCCGCGCGCTTTATCGCGAACGCGCTTGACCTCGTCGGCCTCGAGATGCGTTCGGCGCGGCGGTGAGCGGCCACGATGTCCCGGCTGCCCCAGCCGGCACCCGGACGTCTTTCTGGTCGCCTGCGACCTGCTCCGGGTCTAGGCCGGGCGCGACGTCATCGTGCTCGAGGACTCTCCGACGGGGGTTGCAGCCGGCGTTGCGGCCGGGTTGACGGTCATCGGGGTGCCTTCCCTCGAGGGTGTCGAGCTAGAGGCGCCGATCGTCTGCGCGTCGCTGGCCGACGATGCCCTGCTGGAGCGAGTCTGCCTCTAAGACGTTCAGGACGGCGTCGACGTCGGCAGCCGCTTGACCAGGCGGACGACGTGTCGCCCTTGTTGCGACGCATCTCGACGTCGTCCATGAGCGCGGTCATGATCGCGATCCCGCGCCCGCGATGGGTTGCGTCCACGTGGGGAGCCCCGTTGGCCCTGCCACCGCCCCAGACCTCGACCAGCATGTCGCCGTGGTCGCGCCCGAGCCGCAGGTGGATGCGGCCGTCGCCAGTCGGTGTGCCGTGTTCGAGCGCGTTGGTCAGGGCTTCGGTCGCGGCGCACTTCATATCCCAGATCGCGGAGTCGTCAAAGCCGAGCCCGTCCGCGGTCTGCTCGATCAGCCGCCGCGCCGCGTCGAGGTCGACATCGTCGGTCGGCATCGAGAGCTCCTTGCGCTCGGTCGCCCATTCTTCGGCATCGCCCGGCGTACAGCCTCGACCTCTTCGGCGGGCAGCGGCTTCGCGAAGAGGAACCCCTGACCGACGTCGCAGCCGAGCTCTTGGAGGCCGATCAGGGTCTCGTGGTCCTCGATGCCCTCGGCGACGACGGTGAGGTCGAGGTCGTGGCCGAGGCGCACGACGCCGCGCGACGTAGGCCTCGCCCTCGGACAGCATCGAGCAGACGAACGAGCGGTCGATCTTCACCTCGGTGACCGGGAACAGGCGCAGCCAAAGCAGCGACGAGTAGCCGGTGCCGAAGTCGTCGATCGCGATCGGGAAGCCGAGGCTCGGCAAGGGCGTCGAGCACCGCCCGCGTCTGCTCAGGCTCGTCGAGAACCGCCGTCTCGGTGACCTCGAAGGTGATCGACTCCGCGGGGACCTCGTGCGCTGCAAGCAAGCGCTCGAGCTGCTCGACGATCGCGAAGTCGCGCAGGTTGACCGCCGAGAGGTTGATCGAGATGCGCAGCTCGGTACCCGCGGCGCGCCAGGCCGCTGCCTGTCGAAAGCGAGCTCGACGATGTGGTCTGTGAGCGGCCCGATCGCGCCGCTTGCCTCGGCGTCGCCGAGGAACTCACCGGGCGCTACGAGCGTGCCGCGACGGCGCCAGCGAAGCAACGCCTCGACCGCCATGGGCGGCCGCTGACGATGTCGATCTGAGGCTGGTAGTGGAGCTCGAACTCTCCTCGGTCGATTCCGCGGCGGATTGCGCGGACCACGTGGCGGCGCCCGCGTCTGGCGGAGGTGAGGTTGCGGATCCCCTTCGAGAAGACAAGCGCGGACGCGAGCCAGAGCAGGATCGCAAGCGCTGCGATCAGCAGGTAGGTGTCGCCGTCGCTCTATTCCTCGGGATGTCCCGGGCTTTCGACCGCCAGCCGCGCGGACGGTGCGCCGGGCGCGCCGAGTGGCGTCACGCTGCTCACGCCCGAGCCGCTCTGATCTCCGGCCGAGAAGACCGAGGCGCCGTCTCGGGTCAGCAGCCTCACCGCGGTAACGCTGCCCTCGGCACGAGCTTCGGCCACGGCCTCGTTGAGAGCTGCCTGACGTTCGCGGCTGAGGCGCGCGTCCGCGCGCTGCTCGAAGTCACAAGCCCGATCGAGGCTCTGGAG
Organism: uncultured Solirubrobacterales bacterium; assembly: GCA_963746215.1. Classification (GTDB taxonomy): domain Bacteria; phylum Actinomycetota; class Thermoleophilia; order Solirubrobacterales; family 70-9; genus WHSW01. The sequence goes on along the minus strand of CAVVAT010000004.1, from coordinate 241,898 downwards.
CGCTGCCACCTTTTTCGCCGCCAGCCTCTCGCTCGGCCTCGGCGCGGCCACGGTCGCTCGCCCAGCCGTAGACGAGACACAGATGAGACCCACGTGACGACGAACGCGAAGCTTGCGAACAGCACCGCACGCCGCGAGCCCGCCACCGCGCGACTTCGTCGGTCGCGGCGGTGGCCGCATATCCGACATCGGCGAACGCGGGAGCGCCGCTCTGGGGTCGTGCCCGGAGCCCACACGGTCCGTATCGGCGGTTCCAGGAGGTCGCTTGACCGAGGTTCGCGCTAGCTGGTGCGGGCGGACTCAACCGTGGCGAAGAACTCGAACGTCTCCTCGAGGCCGATCAGCGTGAACAGCCGTCTCACGTCGGGGCGTGCGCCGACGATCACCAGCCGGCCGCCGTCGGGGCGAATTCGCGCCTGCCACTCGGCGAGGATTCCAATCGAGCGCGAGTCGAGCATGGTCGCTGCGGATAGCTCGACGACTACCAGCACTGTACGCGCGGAGCCGTTTACAGCGGTCGCAAGAGCCGCGCTGAGGTCGTCCGCAGCGGTGGCATCGATGTCGCCCCCAAGCTCCACCACGAAACCGGCCGGATCTCGGTTCGCCCGAATCGAGTGCGACACGCGACCTCCTTGCAGCCGAAAGCCAGTCTGCAAGCCGCCTATCGACTCAAGCAATCTCTCTGGCGTGACGAGAAAACTACCATGCGACTTCGAGCCACCCTGGTGGTGTTGGTATCGGCTTCTTGCCTGGCATTTCCCGGTGTCGGTGCAGCCGACGTCGACCCCGTCGCCGAGGTTGCTGACGACCTTTCGGGAACTGGCCTGCAGGACGTCGATGTTCCGGCGGTGCCGCAGGTCGAGGTGCCGCACGTGGGCCTCCCGCCTGTTGACGACGTCGTCGACACGGTTAACGAGACCCTCGGCGGTGCCACCGACGCCGTCAACGACGTCACCGACAGCGTCGACGGGGGTGGAGCCGCTGAGCCACCGGCCGAGACGCCGCCAGCCGATGGCGGCTCTTCCGCACCCAATCCGGTCGAGACCGGCACGCCGGCCCCCACGAGCACGGGCGGTGGCGGCGGCGCTCCGGCTGGCGCTGGCTCGGGTCCCTCGCAGCAGGGGCAGACAGGCGCTGGCGCCGCCGGTGTCGCCGCGGTGCCCGCGAGAGCACGCCGCGTGCAAGCGGCCGACCCTTCGCCACCTTCGATCCCCGACGCCCCGGCCACTACGCAGAGCCCGTTCATTACCGCCTTCGAATCCCTGCCGATGTCGCTGTTCGCGCTGATCGCCGCACTGGCGCTGCTCGGCCTGGCGATGACGGGGCGCTCGGCCGCACGGGCGCGCGCGTCAACCGGATACTTCGCAGGCAGCGCGGCGAACTCCAGGACGATGTCGGGGTGCTGCAGTCGGCGCTGCTCCCGGCGATCCCGGATCGCATCGGCGAGGCGGAACTGGCGGTTGCGTATATCCCGGCTGAGGGTCCGGCGGCCGGGCGGCGACTTCCACGACGTTGCTGACGCTCCCCGATGGGCGGATCGGGATCGTCGTCGGCGACGTCTGCGGCCATGGCCGTGACGCGCTGGCGAATACGGCGCTCGTCCACTACACCGTTCGCGCCTACCTCGAGGCCGGGCTTGAGCCGCGCGAGTCGCTGCGACTCGCGAACCAGGCGCTCTCGGAGAAGCTCGGAGAAGACTTTTGTCGCGACGGTGGCAGCCGTCTATGACCCCGCGACGAGCACGCTCGACTACGCCACCGCCGGACACCCGACGCCGCTGATCGCCGGCCAGCCCGATCGCTCGGTCGGCGTGCTGACCCCGCCTCCCATCGGCGTCGGCCTCCACACCGGGCACCGCCAGACGCGAGATCTCGATCCGCCCGGGAAGCCGGGTCTGGTTCTTCACCGATGGCCTGGTCGAGGCGCGGCGACGCCGACGGCGAGATGGTCGGCCGAGAGGGTCTCGCGGAGATCCTCGCCGAGAGCGGCGATGCGACGCCCGAGGAGATCCTCGACAGCTCGCCGAGGCCGATGGCGCCTCGCGACGACATGACCGCGTTCGTGCTCTCGCCGACGCGGCAGCCGGCAACGGAGTCGTCGAGGAGGAGATCGATATCGACCGCGAGCTCGCCATGGGCGACGCCCTGCCGCGCTTCCTCGCCGCCTGCGGGCTCGACCCGGCTGAGGTGGAGCGCGCCGTCGACGCCGCCCAGCGCCGATTGCGACTGGCCGGGGTCCGCGCGGATCCGCGCGCGCACCGGCGGCGCTCGGCCCGAGGTGGGAGATCTTCGGCGCCACCCCCAGCTCGGCGGCGGTCGTAGGCGGGCGAGAACGGATCGACTGCCACCACCACCACAGTCCTGGCGGGATCGCGCGGCTAGACGTCACCGGTCGCCCAGAGACTCGAGATGACCACCCCCGAAGAGAACCTCCCGAGCGAGCAGGCAGCGCGCGAGCACCGCCAGATGGCCCCCATCGCGGCGGTCATGTACGCCTGCGCCGGCACGGTCGTCGGGCTCTCGCTGCTGCTCCCGCACTCGCCCGAGATGAACCGCACGGCGCTGCTCGCGGCGGCCCTCGTCGGCCCGCTCGCGGCGGTCGGCATCTGGCTGCTGCGCAAGCACCTCCCGCCGTGGTTCTTTCACATCACGACGGCCGCCGGAACGGTCATCGCCGGGCTCTGCATCTACTGGAGCGGTGACGCGTCCTCGTCGCTACGCGTTCCTCTGGCTCTGGGTCGCGGTCTTCAGCGCCTACTTCTTCTCACCGATCGCACTGGCCGCCCAGCTTGGCCTTCGCGGCGGCGGTCTATGCCGTCGTTCTCGCGTCGCATCCCCAGCCCCACGACGACCTCGCGGCGCACTGGATCATCACGGGGGTCTGCATCACGCTTGCGAGCGCGATCATCTCGGCGCTGGTCCACTCGCGCCGTCGCCTCGAGGACGAGCGCGAGCGCCTGCTCGCCCACACGCTCGAGCTCGCGCGCACCGACCCGCTGACCGGCCTGCTGAATCGGCGAGCCTGGCGTGACCTGCTCGATGCGGAGCTCGCCCGCTCGGCGCGGCGCGACGGCGCGCCAGTCTGCGTCGCGATGCTCGACCTCGACCACTTCAAGCGCTTCAACGATGACCACGGCCACGTCGCCGGCGATGCGTTTCTCCAACAGCTCGCCTCCGAGTGGCGCGCCGCCGTGCGACCCAGCGACACGGTCGCCCGATATGGCGGCGAGGAGTTCGCCCTGCTGTTGCCCGACTGCGACCCTGACCGCAGCGGTCGAGGTGATCGAGCGCCTGCGCGAATGCGTCCCGCTCGGCGAGCGCTGCTCGGCGGGCGTGGCCTGCTGGGACGGAGCGGAGACGCCGCTGGCCCTGATCACCCGGGCCGACGGGCTCCTCTACGAGGCCAAGGACGCCGGCCGCGACAGGCTGGTCGTTGCGGTGGACGAGATTGCGCCGCCCTTGCCTGTTGGCGCTGAGCGCTAGCTCGCGGTCCGGGCTTGGCCCGGAATCGGATGCGCCGCGAAGCTCATCGCGCTCGCTTTCGAGTGCGCGGGCGCGTTGCTCGGTTGCCTCGAGCTCGGCGCTGAGGCGCTCGATCTCGGCATGTGGCGTCATCGAGCGCCTTGAGAATCTCGGAGCGCGCGACCTCGTCGATCGCGGCGTCGACCCGTTCGACGATCCGGTCGGCTACGGCGCTAGAGAGTTTCGGCGATTCCTGCGGCCGATCGCCTGCGCGGCGGCCCCGATCGCGCCTGCTCCCCGCCCTCGATCTGGCGAAGCTGAGGCGCCTCGGCGCCGGCCGAGGCATTCTCGGGTAGTTCCTCGAGCCGTGCCTCGATCGCGCTGGCGCCCGCGACAACCGGGGTCACCTCGAGTTTGCTTGCGTTGACGATCTCGGCAATCGCCGGCGCGTCGAGCGGGTCGGCGAACGCAACGACAAGCGAGCGTCCCGTGACGGCAATAGGAAGTGCGGTGTAGCGCTCGGCTGCGTCACGCCCGATCAGCGCGTCGCGGTCGCGGTCGCGATCGAAACTCCGAGAGGTCGACGTGGTCGAGGCCCGTGTGCTCGGCGCGCGCCCGGGCCAGGTCCTCGTCGCTGAGCTGACCGCGGTTGACGAGGATGAGCTCCGGCGGCGTGCCCGGACGCGGCTGTCGTGGATTGCCGCCTCCATGTGCTCGTCGGCAACGAGCGCCATCTCGACGATCGTGTCGGTCAGAAAGCCCGGCCGTGGCTCACGGCTTGAAGGGGGTGTGACGCCAGGCAGCCGGTCGAAGCCGGACGGGATCCGGTCCTCGCTGACCGACGGCCAAGCTCATGTGCCGTCGCCGCCGGCCGAGACCGGCTCACGCGTGAGAGCCCGGGGAGTTCGCCCGCGGCCCCGCGCAGCGCGTGCTCGAGTCCCTGCTCGGGCGAGGGTGACTCGGCGAGCGAAGCGACGCCGTAGTCGGTCGAGACGGCGACCGGACGGCCGCGGGTGACGCGGCGCAGGGCATCGGCGAAGCGACGGATGAGGGGTTCGACGCTGGCCTCGTCGGGCGCGCCGACGAGTGCGACTGCAAGCTCCAGTTCTCCGATCCGGCCGATGTGATCGGTCGTGCGGACCGCGCCGGCGAGGGCCTCGGCTGCGTCCTTTAGCGCCAGCATCGCCATCGGCGAGTCGGCGGCGGAATCGCCGGCGTGCACGCGGAACGCGGCGACCATCGTGTTGAAGGTCCCGCGGCGTGCAAGCCGCCATTCACGGTCGAGCAGTTCGACGAAGCGGAAGCGGCCGGCGAGGCCGGTGTCGGGGTCCATGCCGTCGCCGGCACCGACGCGCTGGCGCAGCTCGCGAAGTTCGGTGCGGTTGCGGACGCGCTCCCACTCGTAGGCGAGCATTCGCGCGGCGAGGCCGAGCATGACGACGTGCTCGGCGTTGTACTCACCCTGGCGCCGCGAGAGCGCGGTGACCATTCCGGCGATCGCGCCGTCGCTCATCTCGAGCGGGACCGCGATCCACTCGGCGAGCCCAAGGGCCCTCAGGTGCGCAGGCTCGAGGTCCTCATCGGCGTGGACGCCCTCCAAGACGATCGACTCGCCACCGGCGCCTCCACCCTCGGCGCGCGCGGTCAGCGGCAGCTGGATTCCGCGCTCGATTCCGACCACGGCGGCCCCACGAACGTCCAGAACTCGCATGACATCCTCGCCCGGCTCGATCTGGCCGAGAACGATCTCCCCGGGCAGCTCGGCAGCAAGTACGTCGAGTGCCGCGTCGGTGGCCTCCGAAAAGCTCCGGAAACGCCGACTAATAAGCGGCAATAGTTTTTGAAGTGGCCGTTCCACACCCCAAACATCGGCGCCTGAGCGCAAATGCATGAGTCTTGTGGCCGGAGTCTTGCTTAACCCTCTACGAACGTCTTGAGCTTGCCCGGCATGCTCTCGACGAGCTGACCCCGAAGGACACCGACGAGCGGGCCCCCGGATCACCATTCCGAGCATCCTCCCGAGGTCGACCTCCATCCAATAGGTCGCGCGGGTGCGGTCGTCGCCGAGGTCCTCGAACTCCCAGCTGCCGCGGACCGACTTGAGGTCGCCGTCGGTCTGTTCCCAGCTGATCCCGCTCGGGTCGTCGTAGCCGAATCGCATCTCCGATTTCAGCGTCCGGACCTTGGCGTCCGTCTCAATCTCGACGAGGACCTGGTGGCCGTCGCCGTCGCGCTCGAGCACCTCCACCGACTTGATCTCGGGCTGCCAGCGCGGCGAGCCCTCGACGTCGGCCGCGACGGCGAAGACCTCCTCGATAGGGGCATCGATGTCGGCTGTTGCGCTTCCCTCAATCGCCACGCGCGGAGCCTACTTCTCGAGGCGCTCGGCGAGGCGGTTCATGCCGCGCTCGCGAGCCGCGGCAGCCGCGCCCTTGCGATCGAGCTTTCGGTTCTTCGGCCGTTTGACCTTGGCGTCCTGGAGCGTGGCGATGTGTTTGAACGCGAGCAGCTCGTCGCGCGACTCCATAAGCGTCGTCCGCAGCTTCGGTCGCGTCTCGCGGATCGCCGCGTCGAGGACGCCCTCGAGCGAGCCGTGCTTTCGAAGCAGCTCCGCGGCGGTCTTCTCGCCGACGCCCTTGGCGCCGGGCAGCCCGTCGGAAGGGTCGCCGCGCAGTGCAATGAAGTCGGGCACGAGCTCGGGCGCGATCCCGTAACGGCGCTCGACCTCGGCTGGAGTTACCTCCTGCGACCCCTTCCCGGTGCTGACGTAGAGAACCGTGACGCTGTCGGAAGCGCATTGGAACATGTCGCGATCGCCGGTCATCAGCAGCGCCGTCCCGCCAGCCTCGGTTTCGAGGCGAGCGAACGTGCCGAGCAGATCGTCGGCCTCGAGTGAGTCGTGGTCGGCGACGGTCCAATCGAACGCCTCGAAGTAGGCACGGGCATCCGCCCATTGCGGCTTGAGGCCGTCGGGCATCTCCGGGCGGGCGGCGTGGTAGGCGGGGTAGAGCTCGGTGCGGTACGCGGCGGCGTCGGGCCCGAAGCAGAGGACGACGGCGCGCGGATCACGGGCCTCGACCTCCTGAAGGATCAGGTTCGACGCACCGAGAAGCGCGTTCACCGGGTTTCCGTCGGCGCCCTTGATCGAGTCGGGGAGCGCGTAGAACGCCCGGTAGAGCATCGATGGGGTGTCGACTGCGAGCAGAGGGGTAGTCACAGCTTCAAGCTATCGGGCGGCGGGAGCGGTTTAGACTAAATGAGGGTTACCTAACGCCCTGTCGCCCGATTGCCTTAGCATGACCCTATGAGCGCACCCGCCGACGATAAGCACGATCTGGCCGCGTACGCCAAGCCACGGCTCGGCCGCAGCCTCCTCGACCTCGCGACCTCCGTCGTGCCGTATCTGGCGCTCACGGTGCTCATGTACTTGACGCTCGGCGAGTCGATCTGGCTGACTCTCGGGCTGGCGATTCCGACCGGTGGCTTCCTTCTGCGGACCTTCATCGTCTTTCACGACTGCGGTCACGGCTCATTTTTCGAGAGCAGGGAGGCCAACCGCTGGGTCGGCCGCTTCACGGCGCTGCTCGTCTGGCAACCGTTCGAGAACTGGCGCTTCGATCACGCCGTCCACCACGGCACTGCCGGCGACCTAGACCGGCGTGGCCAGGGCGACGTTCCGACCTGGACCGTCGAGGAGTACTACTCGAAGCCCTGGCAGTCGCGCCTCGCCTACCGCCTCTTTCGCAACCCGCTGGTGATGTTCGGCGTCGGGCCCCTTTGGTCGCTGATGATCGGGCCGCGCTTCAGCTCGCGCTCCAAGCGCCGCCGCCTTCGCAACAGCATCATCCTCACCAACCTGACGCTCGCGGCGCTGGTGACCGGGATGTGCCTGCTGGTTGGGATCCCGGCATTCCTCCTCGTCAACATCCTGCCGGCCTACCTGGCGGGGATGGCGGGCGTCTGGCTCTTCTACGTCCAGCACCAGTTCGAGGACGTGTACTGGGAGGCGGGCGAGCGCTGGAGCTACGCCGACGCCGCGCTCGAGGGCAGCTCGTATCTGAAGCTGCCGAAGGTGCTCCAGTTCTTCACCGGCAACATCGGCCTTCACCATGTTCATCACCTGAACGCACGGGTGCCGAACTACAACCTGCAGGCGGCGCACGACGAGAACGAGGTTTTCGCCGACGTCCCGGTGCTCACCATGCGCGACACCATCCGCTGCCCGCGGTTGAAGCTGATCGACGCGGAGAGCGGTCGCCTGCTCACCTGGGCTGAGGCGCGCGCGCTCGTTCGCAGCACCTCGACCGTTCCCCAGCCGGCCCTCGACCGGATCTAGCCACTACTGCTCGTAGCGGTCGTCGGCGGTCCATTCGGGCTCGCCTTCCTCGGTCCACTCGTAGTGAGGGGCCTCGCTGTCGGACGAGGCCAGCCAGCGCCCAAGCGCCAGCGCGACCAGCAGCCCCAGGACGCCGATTCCGATGAGGAAGTACGCGTAGGTCGCCAGCTGGGACGTCGAGATCGACCAGATCGCGCCGGTCGCCGCCGTCGGCGCGGATCTCGTCGTCGAGCGCGGCGTCGAAGATGGCGCCGCCGAGCCAGCGGACGAGCAGGACGATGACGCCGATCAGCAGCAGGCTGAGTGCGCACAGGCCCGCGGCGTCGCGGCGGTGATCACGGGCGACCACGATCGCCGCCGCATAGAGCACCAGCGCCAGGGCGATCAGCAGATACGCGAGGTTCTGAAGCTGGCGCGCGGTGGTCTGCGCCCACTCGAGCTGGTCGTGGCGCAGGACCGTCAGCCGGCCGACCTTCTCGGGGAACTTCGCGGCGAGCGCCGGCCCGATCCCGATCTGCGGTTCGATCTCCTCGAGCACCGGGTGGAGGTTGAGCACCGCGGGCGCCTCCGATTCGCCGTCCACCAGCGCGACGATCCCCGCGTGAGCTTCCCCGTTGGCTTGAGCCCATTGGGCACGCACGCTCGGCGCCGCGAGCGCGGTACGCGCCTTCGCGCGCAGGTCCTTGTCGAGGCGGCTTGCGACCTCGCGATTGACGTTGGCGTCGATCCGGTCCACGAGGAAGTCGGCAACCGCCGCACGGACCTCCTCGTCGGCGAGTAGTTCGGCGCTGGTCTCGGTCCAGGCATCCGTATCGAGGAGGTCCTTTCGGACCCAGAGGGCGAAAGTCGCGATGAGCAGCGCGACCGAGGCCAGGGCGATGAGGGGCTTCACCGGCGCGACGCTATCCGCTAGCCGTAAACGGCGGGGTTCACGCAGTGCGGCATCCGCTCGCCGGCGAGGGCGGCAAGCAGGTTGTCGACCGCGAGATCCGCCATCGCCTCGCGGGTTCGGTGGGTCGCGGACCCGAGGTGGGGGATGACCGTCAGGTTGGGGGCGGTGAGCAGCGAGTGGTCGGCGGGGAGCGGCTCCGGATCGGTGACGTCGAGGCCGGCGCCGGCAATCCAGCCCTCGTGCAGGGCGCGCTCGAGCGCGGCGGTGTCGACGATCGCTCCCCGCGCGGTGTTCACGAGATAGGCGGTATCGCGCATCGCGTGCAGCTCGGCCTCGCCGATCAGGCCGCGCGTCTGTTCGGTGAGCGGGCTGTGCAGGCTGACGAAGTCGGACTCAGCGAGGACTCGGTCGAGCGATGGGCGGTCGCGGCCGGCGAAGAGAACCTCGCAGTCGAATCCCTCGAGGCGCCGCGCGACCGCGGTCCCGATGCGCCCGGCTCCGACGATCCCGACGGTGGAGCCCTGAAGGTCGCGGCCGACGAGCACGTCGGGCTCCCACGGCGGCCATTCGCCTGCGCGGACCACCCGCTCGCCCTCGCTCAGCCGGCGCCCTGCCGCCAGCATGAGCGCGACGGCAAGGTCGGCGGTCGAGTCGGTGAGGACGCCCGGCGTGTGGCCGACCGGGATCCCGCGCGCGGTGGCGGCGGGTATATCGATGTTGTCGACGCCGACCGCGTAGTTGGAGATGGCCACTAGGCGAGGGGCAGCCGCAATCAGCGCGGCGTCGACGGGTTCCGTGAGTAGCGACAGCAATCCGTCGGCATCGGCGACGGCTGCGGCGTCGAGTCGGGTCACCGTGACGCTGTGGGAGTCGCGGAGTCGATCCATCCCCGCGCCGGGGAGCTCGAGGCTGACAACACACCTGGCCATGACAACAACGCTGTCACACTCGCTCGATGGACCTAGAGCTGCTTGAGCGCACCCTCGGCGATGCCGGCGAGCCCGCCTACCGCTTCGAGCAGGTGTGGGAGTGGGCCGCGCGCGGAGCCGACGGCTACGACGCCATGTCGAACCTGCCAAAGGCGCTGCGCGAGCGACTTGACACAGAGGTTCCTTTCTCCTCGCTACGCCTCGACCAGACCGCCAAGTCCGACGACGGAACCGAGAAGGCGCTGTTCGCGACCGCCGATGGCCGCCCGGTCGAGTCGGTGCTGATGCGCTATCGCGACCATCGTCGCTCGATCTGCGTCTCGAGCCAGTCCGGCTGTCCGCTCACCTGCACGTTCTGCGCGACCGGCTCGATGCAGTTCGGCCGCAACCTCACCACGTCGGAGATCCTCGACCAGGCGCTCCACTTTCGCCGCATCGAGGCCGTCGACCACTGCGTCTTCATGGGAATGGGGGAGCCGCTGATGAACTTCGATGCCGTGATCGCCACCTGCGAGCGCCTGCCCGACATCGGCATCGCCATCTCGCACACGACGATCTCGACGGTCGGCTGGCTCCCGGGGATCGAGCGATTGGCCGACGAGGGCCCACGCGTGCGCCTGGCGCTCTCACTGCACGCGCCCGACGACGCGCTGCGCTCCGAGCTGATGCCGGTGAACGACCGCTATCCGCTCGCCGACGTTCTTGAGGCCTGTCGGCGCTGGCGTCGCGCGCGCGGCAAGCGCGTCTACATCGAATACCTGATGCTCGCCGGCGTCAACGACCGTGCGGAGCAGGCGCGTGCGCTCGCCGGGCAGCTCACACCGCATGGCGACTTCAAGGTCAACCTGATCCCGTACAACCCGACCGGCGGCGCGTTCGAGGGTTCGTCCCCGGAGGCGATCGAGGCGTTCCGCGCCACGCTCACGGAACGCGGTGTCCCCGCGACGGTGAGGCTGACCCGGGGCCGCGATATCGCTGCGGCCTGCGGCCAGCTGGCGGTGGCCGGGGCGCAGGCGTAAAGCCTGGCGCATTTGCCGCCGATTCAGGGAACGATGCGAACTCGCCTTCTCCTCGCGCTGCTGCTGGTGACCTGTGCGGCTGTCCTTGGTGCCTGCGACTCCGGCGACGGCGCGTCGTCAACCGGAGGTGGGCCGACCGCGAGCGGGACCGACGACCCATCGACCGAAGTCGACTGGCCCTACTTCGGTCGCGTCGAGGAGCGGACCCACTACATCGCAGACGCGCCCGATCCGCCGTTTCACGAACGCTGGGAGTTCTTTGCCGGGCAGCTGCTCGAGTTTCCGCCCGTGATCCAGGACGGCTTTCTCTTTCTCGCCAACAAGACCGGTGAGGTCTACGTCGTCGACATTCAGACCGGCAAGGCCGTGCGCAAGGTCAACCTCGGCCACGACGTCACCGGCCCCGCCTACGCCAACGGCGTCCTCTTCATCGCTCAGACCGACGGCACACTCACCGCGCTCGATCCGAAGACGGGTAAGACGAAATGGACGTTCAAGTCCGACGCCGAGCTCGAGTCGTCGCCGCTCGTCGCTGAGGGCAAGGTCTACCTCGGCTCCGACGACGGCCACTTCTACGCGCTTGATGAGTCGACCGGCAAGCTTGCGTGGCGGGTCGAGCTCGGCAACGACGTCAAGGCGAGCCCGTCTATCCATGACGGGGTGCTTTACGTCGGCGACTACGAGGGTGTCGTCTGGGCGCTCGATGCGGACAACGGCGACAAGAAGTGGAGCACCGACACGACGACGATTTCGCCCCAGGGCGCCGGCGGCTTCTACTCCTCGCCCTCGATCGCGTTCGGCAACGTCTACGAGGCCCGCGACGACGGCACGGTCTACGCGCTCGACGACACCACCGGCAAGCTCGCGTGGCAGTTCGCGACCTCCAACTCGATCTACGGCTCGCCGGCCGCCGCCGAGGTCCCCGGCACGAAGCCGAGCATCTACATCGGCAGCTACAACCACCAGCTCTACGCGCTGAACGCCGCTACCGGCCAAAAGCGCTGGCGCTACGACGTCGGCGGCGTCATCCCCGGCACGTCCACCGTCGTCGGCAAGACGGTCTACACCTCGAGCTTCCAGACCAAGCAGACCCTCGGGATCGACGCGAACACAGGCAAGAAGGTCTTCGAGTGGGGCTCGGCCGGCTTCACCCCCGTGATCTCAGACGGCGAGAACGTCTTTCTCACCGGCTTCCAGACGGTCTGGGCGTTCGACGCGAAGGATGCGGGCGAGCAACAGGCTCAGAGCGAGAACGAATCGGGTCCGACACCGCAGGCGCCATCGCGCTAGCGGCGGGTCAGTCCGCGTCGAGCAGCTCGCCCGCTTCTGGGCCTCGGCCCGGAGGCACGCGCAGCGCGATGTCGCCGCGACCGAACTCGTCGAGCGGCCAGTCGGAGGTCATCACCGCATGGACGCCACGCTCGGTGAGCAACTGGCAGAAGGCTCGCGCCGTCTCGAGCTCCGGGTAGTCGTCGACGACGTCCCAGTCGTCGTAGCTGGCGTCGCCGACGTGCAGCTCGCCGATCCCATCGGGGTGACGCTCGCCGCCGGCCGTGTCGAAGATCTTCCTGAATCGGTCACCGAGGCCCATTGCGGGCATAGGGTGACGGAATGGGGGAAGCAGGGGACTTGAGATGAAGTGGAGCCGCAAGAAGGGCCGCAAGAGCGGCGACGTAATCGACATCCGTGGCGCGGAACAGCCCGCGGGCGGTGGCGGTGGCGGAATCTCGCTTCCGGGCGGGGTCGCCGGTCTTGGCGGCGGTGCCGGGATCGTCGTCGTGATCATCATCGTCGCGATCCAGGCGTTCGGTGGCGGTGGCGGGAGCGCTGGCGGCTTTGACCTCAACTCGGTCTTCGGTACGGGGGCGCAGGCCCCGGGCGCCGACGACCCGGCGCCGATCCCGCCGGAGCAGGATCCCCAGCGCGACCTCAAGGAGTTCTCCGTCTACGTCTTCAACGACGCTCAGCAGACCTGGACCTCGATCTTCAAGGAGGACAGCAAGGCATACGACCGCGCCGAGCTCGTCCTCTACTCCGACGCTGTCTCGACCGGCGGCTGCGGTGGCGCGACCTCGGCCGCAGGTCCGTTCTATTGCCCGGCCGACTCGCGCGTGTACCTGGACCTCACCTTCTACGAAGAGATGGAGCGTGCGCTCGGCGCGCCCGGCGACTTCGCCTGGGCTTATGTGATCGCCCACGAGGTCGGCCACCACGTCCAGAACCTGACCGGGACCAACGAGGAGGTCGACGGCCTCAGCCGCGACGATCCCGACCGCGCGAACGAGCTCTCGGTGCGCACCGAACTGCAGGCCGACTGCTATGCGGGCGTATGGGCGGCGACGATCTTCGCTCAGGGCGACCTGGAGCCCGGCGACATCGAGGAGGCCTTCACCGCGACAGAGGCCGTCGGCGACGACCGTCTTGCGCGCGACGCCGGCCGCCGCGTGAACCCGGACAGCTTCACCCACGGAACCTCAGAGCAGCGGCGGACGTGGTTCGACAAGGGCTTCGACTCCGGAGACCCGACGAGCTGCGACACGTTTTCGCCGTCAGAGGTCTAGGAGTACGATTCGTCCCACCGTGGGGCTATTCGACTTCTTCAAGGGACGCCGCGATGACGAGGACGCGCTGGCCCAAGCGCGTGAGATCGAGACGACGGCCGAGCCCCAGGCGCTCGGCAACTTCGCGAGCTTCGACGGCGACAACGTCGTCGGCCAGCAGGTGCCGGGGGCCCCGGCGAACTTCGAGGTTCAGGGGATGAGCGCGGCCGACGGCCTCGCGATGCTGAGCCAGCTCGGGCCGATGATCCAGCAGGCGATGGCGACCGGCAATGTCCAGATCTCGCAGGGCGAGCCGCAGGTGCTCGACCTACGCGGCACGGGCCTACGCGAGGAGATCATGGGGATCATGAGCCAGCACGGGATCGACCCCGAGGCGGGCACCGGCGAGAACGTGAACGCCGCCAATTACGGCGACATGCAGAAGCAGATCCTCGAGGCTCTGGCGAAGCACGGCGTGCCCACCGGCATCGAGCCGCCTCAGGCCGATTCGGAATCCGGCTCGGGCTCGTAGACGCCGCCGCCGAGCTCCGGCGGCAACGCGCGCGGTCCGTCGGGATAGAGGTCGGCGAGTTGCTCGGCTGACATCTCCAGCGTGTTCGCCGCCTCGACCGGTGCGCCGACGACCAGCCACAGCTGATCGGCCTCGGTGTCGTTGAACGGCTGGCGGGTCTCCTGGGGATCGACATGGACCGCGCTGAGCACGGTCAGCGTCAGCACGTCGTCACCGATGCGCAGGCGCCCGGTGCCCTCGAGCACCACGTAGAGCTCGGCGGCTACCGAATGACGATGTCGCGTGGACGCCTGTCCCGGTTTCAGTCGCCACAGCCTCGCCCCGAGCGTCTCCGCGCCGAGCTGCTTCGCGAGATCGGTGTTGAGCACGCCCATCTGGTTGGACGGACGCCAGAAGGCGTCCTCGGCCGAAAGGACGCGGTAAGCCAAGCGAACGCTCCGGCTACTCGCTGAGCTCGATCCGCTCGATCACCTGCGGCTCGACCGGGCGATCACCCGCACCGGTCGGAGTCGCCTCGATGGCGTCGACCGCATCCATTCCGTCGGTGACCTTGCCGAAAACCGTGTGCTTCCCGTCGAGCCAATCGGCGGCGTCGATGGTGACGATGAAGAACTGCGAGCCGTTGGTATTCGGGCCTGCGTTGGCCATCGCCAGCGCGCCGCGGACGACCTTGTTGTCGTTGAACTCGTCCTCGAACGTGTAGCCGGGGCCGCCGGTGCCGGTGCCCTCGGGACAGCCTCCCTGGATCATGAAATCGGTGATCACACGGTGAAACGTGAGTCCGTCGTAGAAGCCGTCGGCGGCGAGCTTGCGGAAGTTCTCAACCGTCTTCGGAGCATCTGAGTCGAAGAATTCGATGGTTATCGGGCCGGCATTGGTGTGCAAGGTGGCTTGGGACATGCTCTGACTGTCGCATATCCTCGGGTCCGGCATGCGCTGCCCGTCATGCGGCAACCTCAACCGGCCCGAGGCGCGCTTTTGCGACGCCTGCGGAACCACGCTCGAGGCGACGGTGCCGTCGCAGCGCCCGGAGCCTTCCGGCGGCCCGATCCCCGAGCTGATCGACGGCCGCTACCGGATCGAGAGCTTTCTCGGCCGTGGCGGTCGCAAGCGCGTTTACCGCGCCACCGACTCCGAGCAGCCCGACTGCACCGTTGCCGTCGCGGTGTTCGACACTGAGGGCATCGGGGAGACCGCGCTCGCGCGGTCGCGGCGCGAGGCACAGGCGATGGGAAAGCTGGGCGAGCATGCCCACATCGTCAGCGTCCTGGGCACCGGCGAGCACGAGGGCGTCCCCTATGTGGTGAGTGAGTACGTCGGCGGTGGGGACCTCGCGGGTGTGCTGGAGGCATGCGAAGGGCGCCGGCTCGAGATCGACCGCGCGCTTGCGATCGCGATCGACGTTTGCCGGGCGCTCGAGCACGCACACGCACGGGGTGTCGTCCACCGGGATTTAAAGCCCGCCAACGTCTGGCTCGGCGACGACGGAGGCGCCCGGCTCGGCGACTTCGGCCTCGCCACGACCGATCGCCGCTCGCGGGCTGCGGTCGAGGGGATGCTCGTCGGAACGGTCGCCTACCTGCCGCCCGAGCAGGCGCTCGGCCGCGCCGCCGACGCCCGCTCAGACCTCTACTCGCTCGGGGCGATGCTCTACGAGCTGCTGACCGGCGAGCCGCCGTTTCCCGGCGACGACGCAGTGGCGATCATCGGCCAGCACCTCAGCGCGCCGCCGGTCGCGCCCTCGCGCCACCGGCCCGAGGTCACGCCGGGTACCGACGCGGCGGTCCTGCGGTTGCTTGCGAAGGCACCGGATGACCGGCCGGTCAACGCCGCCGAGGCACGCCACGAGCTCGAGGCCGCTTCTGCGCAGCCAAGCGGCGAGGAGGCGACACCAGCCGCCAGCGACAACCCGCTCGAGGCGCTTGCAGGTGGCGTCTTCGTCGGCCGCGATGCCGAGCTCAGCGAGGCCCGTGGCCTGCTCGAGGACGCGCTGGCCGGTCAGGGCCGGCTGCTGCTGCTCTCCGGCGACCCGGGGATCGGCAAGACCCGGACCGCAGAGCAGCTCGCCACCTACGCGCGCGTTCGCGGCGCCCGCGTCCTTTGGGGTCGCTGTTATGAGACCAAGGGCCAGCCGCCGTACTGGCCGTGGTCGGAGGCGATCCGGGAGTACGTGCTCGAGGCCGACCCGGTTGGACTGCGGTGGCAGCTCGGTGCGCGCGCGGCCGACATCGCCCGCATCGTTCCCGAGCTCGTTGAGCGACTTGAAATCGAGGTGCCCGCGGCGACCGACACCGAGCAGGCGCGTTTTCGCCTGTTCGACTCGTTGACGGCGTTTCTTACCGACGCATCGAAGGCGCGTCCAACCGTGATCGTTCTCGACGATCTGCACTGGGCCGACGAGCCTTCACTTCACCTGCTCAGCTTCGTCGCACGCCGCCTCGCTGACACCGGCCTGCTGCTGGTCGGTACCTACCGCGACGTCGAGCTGGGCCGCCACCACCACCTCGCCGAGACGCTCAACGACCTTGCCGGTGTCGACGCGGCCCGCCGGGTTTCGCTGCGCGGACTCGTCCCACGGGCGATCGCCGACTACATAGAGCAGACCGCCGGCGTTGATCGGCCGCCCGCCGATCTCGCCCGCGCGATCGCCGACCAGACCGGCGGCAATCCGTTCTTCCTCGGCGAGGTCGTGCGCCTCATGGCCGCGGAGGGGAGGCTGGCGGAGGCCACAGCCCGCCAGGAGGTGCTGATTCCTCAGGGCGTCCGAGAGGTCGTCGGCCGGCGGCTCGATCGTCTCTCCGACGCCGCGAACGAGGTCCTCGGAGTCGCCGCGATCTACGGTCGAGACTTCCCGGCACAGGTGATCGAGGAGATCAGCGACCGGCCGGCCGAGGAGGTGCGCGCCGCCCTCGAGGAGGCGGTCGACACGAGGCTGGTCGAGGCCGGAAACGGAGGCGGCCACTACTCGTTCGCCCATGCGCTGGTGCGCGAGACCCTCCAGGCTGAGATCCCAGCGGCGCGCAGGGTGCGCCTGCACGGGCAGATCGCCACGGCACTCGAGCGTTACGACGATGCGGACGCCGATCGCCACCTCAGCGCGCTCGCGCATCACTTCATCGAGGCAGCGCCGCTTGGCGAGGTCGATCGCGCCATCGACTATGCGACGCGCGGCGCGACGCGTGCCACGCAGCGTTTCGCGCACGAGGACGCGGCCAACCTCTACGAGAAGGCGCTGGAGGCACTCGCGATGGCCCCACCGGTGGACTCGGTCCGCCGACTCGACCTGCTGGGCGAGCTCGGGGCGGCGCAGATGCGTGCCGGCAGGGCGGGGGAAGCCAGGACCACCTTCGAGCGCGCCGCGGAGCTCGCGCGCGAACTCGGCCGCAGCGAGGAACTGGCGCAGGCGGCGCTGGCGATCTGCTTCCTCTCGGTCGCCGGGGTCGTCGACAAGCCGTTGATCTCCCTGCTCGAAGAGGCCCTCGACGCGGTCGGTCCCGAGGACGGGCCACTGCGCTCGCAGCTCCTCAGCGCCCTCGGCCAGGCTCTCTACTGGGTGGATCCGGCCGGTCGCTCCGAGGAGCTTGGGATCGAGGCGCGGGACATGGCCCGGAGAATCGACGACTCGGAATCGCTCGCGCAGGCGCTGATCCGGCGCCAGTTCACCGGAGGTGCGAGCCCGAAGCGGACCCAGGAACGACTGCGTGAGAGCGACGAGTTGCACACCCTCGCCAAGAAGCGCGGCGACCCCGAGCTCGAGCTACGCGCCCACGTCTACCGGCTGGCGATCAGGCTTGCACTCGGCGAGGTGGCCGATGCCGACCGTGACCTCGTCGCCTTCGAGCGCCTGGCCGGTCTGCTGCGTCAGCCGCAGTACCTGTGGCACGTGCCGTTGCTCAAGGCGACGCGGGCGATTATCGATGGCCGCTTCGACGATGCCGAGCGCCTGAGTGAGGAGGCCTATGCGGCGGGCCAGCGTGCGGAGGAACCGGTGTCGGTGCAATTTCGCGCGGTGCAGGCGGGACTCTTGCGCCGTCTGCGCCGCCGCCCCGACGACCTCGTGGCCGCTGCGAATTCCGTCACACAGCTCACAGAGCTCGCCGATCAGTACGTCGCGATCCCGGCATGGCGGTGTTCGCTCGCGGCCACTCACGCCGAGCTCGGCAACGCCGCCGAGGCGAGAGGGGTCTTCGAGTCGCTCGCCGCCGACGACTTCAAGTCGATCCCGCTCGATGCCCAGTGGATCGTCTCGTTTGCCCTCCTTGCTGAGACCGCTGCATTTCTCGGCGACGTCGAGCGAGCTGAACTCCTCTACGAGGAGCTCGCTCCGTACGACGGAATCAACGTCATCGCCGGCCGCGCAGCCGCCTCAAACGGCCCGGTCGCGCGGGAGCTCGCCCTGCTCTCCGAGACGATGGGTCGAGTAGACGACGCCCAGCGCCACTACGACGACGCGCTCAAGATGACCGAGCGGATGGGTGACCGTCCATTCGGCGCGAAGACACGGTTCGAGCTCGCTCGGCTATTGCTCAAGCGCGACGGGGAGGGGGACCGCGATCGCGCCCTCGACCTCCTCCGTCACGCCGTCGAAACGGCGCAGGAGATCGGCATGGAGGAGCTCGTCCGCGAGGCGCTTGCGGCGCGACTCGAGGCACAGGGGCTCGGCTCTCTGGACGTCAGCACCTCGATCGATTACATGATCGACGCGGTCGCCGCCGAGCAGCCCGACATCGCCGCGCATGCGGCGCCCGACGGCCAGGTGACGATCCTCTTCTCCGACATCGAGGACTCGACCGTGATCACCGAGCGCCTCGGCGACGAGCGCTGGCTGCGCGTTTTGCGCGCGCACAACTCGGTGTTCCGCCGCCTGGTCCGCGGCCACGGTGGCTACGAGGTGAAGAATCAGGGTGATGGCTTCATGCTCGTGTTCCCCGAGTCCGATCGAGCGCTTGAGTGCGCCGCGGCGATTCAACGCGCGCTCAGCGAGGGAGAGGCCGTCGAGGGCGAGCGCATCCGCGTACGGATCGGGATGCACGCCGGCGAGACCATCCGCGAGGACGGGGACTTCTTCGGCCGCAGCGTGATCCTCGCGGCGCGGATCGCGGCCCAGGCGCGTGGGGGCGAGATCCTCGTTTCGGAGGAGCTCAAGCGCCGCGCCGAGGACGGCGAGTGCGAGTCCGTGGGTTTCGACGACGGCCGCGAGATCGAACTCAAGGGCCTCGCGGGCACCCACCGGGTTTTCCGCGCCGACTGGGAGCAGGCGGTCCCGGCCTAAACAAATTCTCCTAGTGGCAACCGGCGCATGGGCGCGCCGCCGGTAATACGGTCCCGATCGGTATGGAGGCCCGGAGGAGGAGCCGGAGGCGCCGGGGGGTGCTGCTTGCTGTGGCGATCGCGATCGCATGCGTCGGGGTGCCCGCGATCTCGCAGGCGTTTCCGGGAGCGCCGAGCCCGAACCCGCGGCTCGAGACTCCGAACGATCCGGACTTCGACCGCTGCGAGGGTGACGACGTCAACACGCCGCCCGACGACGCCGACGAGACTGGTCCGGGCTGCGCGACCTACGCAGAGGAGGACTTCCGGCTCTTCGGGTTCAGTCCCGACAGCGCTCAGGTCGTGCCGGGTATCCGCACGCCGTATCTCGACTGCGACCAGCTCGACGCCGCGGGCCGCGCGGCGAACCTTGCGCTCGGAGATCCGGAGTGCGCCCAGATCGCAGGCGTCCGCGCCGACGCCGCCTGGAAGTACTCGACCGGCGACCCGGATACCGCGATCGCGATCCTCGATACCGGAATCCGCTGGCAGGACCGCGAGCTCGTCAACAAGGTCCGCCTCAACTCCGCGGAGCTGCCCGTGCCGAAGAAGGCGGACGGGAGCAACTGCACCAGCGACGACTGCAACAACGACGGCGCCTTCGATATCCGTGACTTCGCCAATGACCCGCGGGTCGGCATCGCGGCGGGCGACAGCGAGTCCGACGACATTCTCGATGCCTCGGACCTGATCGGAACCTTTTCCGACGACACCGACGGCGACGTGCCGGCCAACGGCTACATCGATGACATCGCCGGCTGGGACTTCTTCGACGACGACAACGACCCCTACGACGCATCTAGCTGCTGCTCGGCCAACGGGCACGGGACCGGCCGGGCTCGGGAGGCCGCAGCCGAGACCGACAACCGGCTTGGCAGCCCCGGAATGTGCCCGGACTGCCAGATCATGCCGCTGCGCGTCTGGGACACGTTCGTCGTCCCCGGAGACAACTTCGCGATGGCAGTCGTCTACGCGACCGACAACGGCGCCAGCGTCGTCGAGGGCGCGGTCGGCGGTTTGACCAATACCGCGTTCGGCCGCAGCGCCTTCACCTATGCGGACGAACACGGGGTCACGTTGACACTCGTGTCGAGCGACATCAACTCGGCCAATCACAACTACCCGACCAACTACAACGAGGCCATCTACGTCGGCGGCTCGTTGTACGACACCGCTCCGAACAACACATGCAGCGGCCCCGGTGGGCTGCCGGGCGTTGGCGACCTCCCCGGCCCGCCGGCCGACTTCGAGGACGGCTGCGACGAGCTTCTCGACCTGCTGGAGTTCCCTGGCTGCTCAACGCCGATTCCGTTGCCGGTCGGCCTACCGCCGCCGGCCCCTCTTCCCGCCGCCGTTCCCTGCATCACCCCCGCAACGATCGGTCAGCCGCCGACGACGAGCTTCTTCCGCAACTCGAACCTGACCCAGTACGGCGGCAAAGCCGACATCGTCCTGATGGGCTCGACCGGTTCGGAGAACACGGGGCAGGCGTCCGGAGCCGCGGGCCTGCTCGCTTCGTACGGACGCCAGGAGCTGGCGACGCCTCTCACCGGCAATGAGATCCGCCAGCTGCTGACGATGACCGCGGAGGATGTGCGGCCACTCAATACCGGGCTGATCGGGCCGGCCGACAAGGCCAATATCGGCTGGGACCCCCACTTCGGATACGGCCGCGTGAACCTCGTCGCGGCGATGAAGCGAATCCACGACGACCGGATTCCACCCGTTGCCCAGATCGACTCGCCCGACTGGTTCGCGCCGGTGAACGTTGACCGGCTGCCCGCGGCCGGACTCGCGGTCGCCGGCCTTGCCGACGATCTACACGGCGCTGGTGTCGGCTCCTGGGAACTGGAGATCGCCTGCGGCCAGGATGCACTTGACACCGACTTCGATCTCGTCGCGAGTGGCACCACGGCGGTCGACCACGGTCCTCTGGCGACGATCCCGAAGGCTGACCTCGTCACGCTGGCTACGACCTGCGACGGCTCGGTCGACAACGACCCGGGCCGCCCTGCCGGTAGCGCCGGTTGGCCGGCGAACCCGTACCCGGAGCCCGACCCTGAGCGTCACTCCGTCCAGCTGCGGCTGACCGTGCACGAGCAGGGCGACACGAACAACTTCGGCCGCTATCGCAAGACGATCTTCCCGTACTCCGACGACGGCAACCTCGACGGCTGGCCGCGGTCGGTCGGGTCCGGAGGCGACGCCGCAAAGCTCGTCACCGGCTCCGGCGGCGAGGTCTCGCCGCGTCTGTACGACGTCGACGGTGACAACGCGCTCGACGTGATCCAGGCGAGTTCGAGCGGCGAGCTCTCGGTGCTGGGCGCGGATGGCACGCCCGTCGCAAGCTTCAACGGCGGCCAGTCGGTGCACACCGATCGCTACCTGCTCGAGCAGAACCATCCGGTGCCCGCGGGGGTGGCGACGCCGCACGAGTCACTGCGCGTTCCGGCGATCGGCGACGTAGACGGGGACCGCGAGGCGGAGATCGTCGCGACCGCGGGCGAGCATGTCTACGTCTGGGCTCTCGACGGGACTCGGGAGCAGAAGATCCGACTCGATCCCTCGCTCTCTGAGCCGTGCAAGCCCGGCGTGCCGAAGCCGTGTTTCGGTACGGGCCAGCGAGCGATCACCTCTCAGAACCACATCAAGCGCGGCTTCTTCGGTTCGCCGGCGCTTGCTGATCTCGACACGGACGGCGACCTCGAGATCGTCGCCACAGCGCTCGACCAACACCTTTATGCGTTCGAAGGAAGCGACGGCGATGACCTCCCCGGCTTCCCGGTAAAGCTTTCGAGCGACGGCGCGGACGGCGCCGAGATCGTCACGTCGCCGGCGATCGCGAACCTCGACGGCGATTCCGCTGACGGGCCGGAGATCATCGTGGCGACGAACGAGGTGGTCCCCGGCGACCCGGCCTTCCCGACCTCGCTGTTCGAACTCACCAGCGCCCTGCTCGGCTCGGCGACGGGATCGAACCCCGTCTACGCGGTTGACTCGAACGGCGGCATCGTCGACGGTTGGCCCGTCGGTGTCGGCGTGGCCGCGGGCGACCTGCTGCCGCTTGTCCTGCCTGGCCACGACGCGGCCGTGCTCGACTCCGACAACGACGGCGACGATGAGGTCTCGGTGTCTGCCGCGACCTCGGTCATGCCCGGCGGTGCTCGGCTCGTGGACGGGACGGGGGCCTCGGTCGCTTCGTACACGAACGCACCAAGCCCGTCGCTCATCGACAACGGACCGGTTCTGAACCTCGCCGACTACCAGTCGATCGGCGACATCACGGGCCTCGGGCCCTCGGTGTTCAAGGGCGGACTCACGCTGAACGGCGCAGCGAACCTGCTCGCGCCCAACCAGAACCTCCCCTTCAACCATGTCGAGCAGGCATGGGACCCGGTTACCGGAGCATCGATCCCCGGCTTCCCGCTGCCCACCGACGACTTCCAGCTGCTCTCCCAGGGCGCGGTCGCACGTGTCGGCGGCACCGGCCCGGGCCGCCACGTCCTCGTCGGCACCGGCCTCTACAACCTGCACGCGTACGGCATCGGCGGCGTTGAGCCGAGCGGCTGGCCGAAGTTCACAGGCGGCTGGATCCAGTCGACCCCCGCGATCGGCGACATCGACGGCGATGGCGAGCTCGACGTGACCGCGCTGACCCGCGAGGGCTGGCAGTTCGCGTGGGGCACCGGCGTCGACGCCTGCGATGACTCCAACGAGGAGTGGTGGACCTTCCATCACGACGAGCACTCGACCGCCAACTACGGAGCCGACGGCCGGCCGCCGGGCACCGTCACGGATCTGGCCGCGACGGCCGGCACGGCCGGATCGGTCGACCTCGACTGGGCCAACCCCGGAGACGACTGGCTGTGCGGCGACCCCGACCGCGTCCGGATCCTCGTCGGTGGCGGACCGATCGATTCGCCGGGCGACGGCGACCTGGTTGTCGAGCGCGCCGCCGCCGGCACGACCGGCGATGCCGATTCGCAGACGCTGAGCGCAGCCGAGATCGGCTCGGCGACCCATGCCGCGATCTTCTACCGCGACGAGGCCGGCAACTGGGGGCTCGTCGCCGATGTTGAGCTTCCCGGAGGCACCCAGACCGGGCCGACCGGACCGACTGGGCCGACCGGCCCCACGGGACCGACGGATCCCACCGGTCCCGACGGACCTGCCGACCCCACGGTCCCGGGCCCCGGAGCGACCGACTGCTCAAACCCGATCGACGGCAGCGCCGGCAAGGATCGCCTCGTCGGAACATCGGGCTCGGATCGCATCCGCGGCCTCGGCGGCAAGGATCGCCTCAATGCCGGCGCCGGCGACGACTGCGTCTCGGGCCAGGGCGGCAAGGACCGGCTCGCCGGCGAGGCGGGCAACGATCTGCTCAAGGGAGGCAAGGGCCGCGACCGCCTCTTCGGTGGCGAGGGCGACGACACGATTCGCGCGCGCCGCGGCGGCCGCGACCGCATCAACTGCGGCCCGGGCAACGACACGGTCTACATCACGAAGCGCCTCGACCGGGCGCGCAACTGCGAAGTGGTGAGGAGAAACGGGTGATCAAGCGGGTTCTGTTGGCGGCGGTCTCCGTAGGGCTGATCGCGGCGCCACCGGCGCTGGCGGACTTTCCCTACGCCCACCAGGGCTCCGATCCGGACGACTACACCCAGCTGTACCTCGAGGGCGAGGAGCCCAACGACGTCGGCGACAACGATGGCGGCGAGTACTTCAAGTACGCAGCTTCGCCGGACCCCGCCAACGCCATCAACAACGTCCGCCCGACCGAGCTCGGTGGGGTGCGCGGAGCGTCGCTGTTCGACTTCGACGAGGGCCTTGACTGGGCGTGGCAGGTGAGCACCGGGCGCCCCGACGTGACCATCGCCGTGCTCGACTCCGGCATCGAATGGAACAACCCGGGCGCGATGGTCGACCTGCGCTTCAAGACGCGGATCAACCCCGGCGAGACCCCTGTGCCACTCCACGATCGCGCCAACGCCGACGCGCTGGTGGCTGGCGAGGTCTGCTCCGGTTACGCCAACGCTCGCGATGCAAACGGCGACGGCGTCTTCAACCTGCGCGACTACTCCTGCGACTCGCGCGTGACCGTCACCGATCCCCGCCGCGTGGGGCCGGCCGGCACGCTTATCCCGCAGGACGTCCTGATTGCTTTCAGCGACGGGACTGATGCCGATGGCAACGGCTTCGTTGACGACATGGTCGGCTGGGATTTCCTCGACGACGACAACGACCCCTTCGACGATGTCGGCTACGGCCACGGCACGGGCGAGGCGGAGGGCTCGAACGGTGAGGCGAACAACGGCTCGACGATTGGCTCGTGCCCTAACTGCACCGTCATCCACATGCGGGTTGGCGACAGCTTCATCGCCGATGTCAACCGCTTCGCCGCCGCCGTTGTCTACGCGGTCGACAACGGGGCTCTCATCGTGCAGTCGGCTCTCGGCACGCTCAACAACACCAGCCTCGCCCGCGATGCGGTCGAGTACGCGTATAAGCATGGCGTCACGTCGATCGTCTCCGCCGCCGACGAGGCCGCGCAGCACAACAATCAGCCCTACCTGCCGAAAACGATCCTCGTGAACTCGGTGACCCGACGGGGCACCGACGACCTGGCGCCGCCCGGCGACCAGTCCTATCTGGCGTTCAACGGCTGCACCAACTTCAACGCCAAGGTCACGCTCTCGATCCCCTCGACGAGCTGTTCCTCCGACGCGGTGGGCGTCGGCTCCGGCCTCGCAGGCGTGGTCGTGAGCGCCGCGCTGAACGCGTACGAGGAGGGGGCGTTGGATGCACACCCGGATTGCATACGCGCGGTCGACGGGCCCGACCCGGGGAACGCGCTCGACCCCTGCGTGATCAGCCCGAACGAGGTCCGCCAGATCATGGCTACCGGGACGATCGCCGGACAGGCGATGCCCGACGACGTGGACTTCACCTCCCCGCCATCACTGCCGCAGCTCGAGCCCTCCTGCACCCCGGTCGCCCTCCCGGGCTGCACCCACCCCTACGGTGCGCCCGGGACCGCGGCCGCAGGATCGATCCAGACACTGGTGGACGGGAACCGCCTGCCCCAGCCGCCGGTTCCCGTTGCTCTGCGCAGCTATCCGGCGCGCGGCGGGCATGACCAGTTCTACGGCTATGGGCGCGTGAACATCAACCGCAGCGTGCGCGCACTGCTCAACCAACCCGACCCGGCGCCCGCGTTTGACTCCCGGATTCCGCCCGAGGCTGAGATCGAGAGCCCGAACTGGAACCAGCAGGTCGACCCGGACCTGGAGAGCTTCGATGTGACCGGACACGTCGGCGCGCGCGAGAGGCAGTTCACCTGCCGCGTCTACGTCGCGCCGGGTCACTACCCCAATAACGCACTGACGACGGCAACTCCTCCCGGCGACTTCGCCCCGATCACCGACGTTGGCGACGGCGCCTGCGACGGTAATCAGCTCAGCGGCCCGGTCGACGGCAAGCTCGCCGAGATCGACGTCGCCGCGCTGGAGGCCAGGTTCCCGGTGGGCACGAGCTTCACGGGGCCCGAGCCGGTTCCCACGACAGCCAACGGCAACGGCCGACCGAACTCCGAGACGCGCGGGTTCGTGGTGAAGGTCGTGGTCTCGGTGCCCGCGGCGGGCGCTGTGCCGGCGATGACCGGTGAGGACCAGCGTGCCGCCTATCTGCTGCGCGACGCCGACCAGCTCGATGCCTTCCCGCGGGCGGTCCAGGCCGGCGGTGAGACCGTCGTCGGCGAGGCGCCGACCGGAGACAGCGAGTCGTCGCCGGCCTTCGCCGACCTCGACGGGGACAACCGCAACGAGCTGATCTTCGCCGGCAGTGACGGCTTCGTCCACGCGATGCGCCCCGACGGCACCGAGTTGGCGGGCTGGCCGGTCCGCGGCGACGTGCCCGGGTTCATCTCCCGCCACGCCGGTTCGCGCGCCTTCGCCAGTGGCGAGGTGTCGACCGACCTCGGTGGCGCGATGCTGTCGTCGGTCGCCGTGGATGACACCGACGATGACGGCGTCCCCGAGGTGTACGTCGCCGACCTCGAAGGCAAGGTCTACGGCTGGAGTGCCGCGGGCCAGCGGGTATTCACCGAGGAGACGAATCAAGCCTTCTCCGGCAAGCCGCTCAATCCCTTCGAGAACGTCCGCTTCGGTGGTGGTCAGGAGACCTATCGCCGCACCCAGCACGGGTTCCTCTCCTCGCCCGTGCTCGCCGACCTCGACGCTGACGGGACGCTGGAGATCGTCGCCGCGGCCATGGACCGCCACGTGTACGCCTGGAGATCCGCCGATTCGACGCCAGCCGCCCCCGGAGGCGCGGCGCAGGTCGCGGGTTACCCCGTGCTCGTCGTCGATCCGGCAAAGGTCGAGTCGATCGCACCCACGACCCACGCGGTCACCTTCAAGGCAGATGCGGCTTCGAAGCAGCAGGGCGCGATCGTGGCCACGCCCGCCGTCGGCGACATCGACGACGACGACCGTGAGGGCGCCAACGAGACGCCCGAGATCATCGTCGGCACGAACGAGGAGTACGGCGAACCGCTGAACGCAGGCACCATCGGCAACGCGACGATCGGCCCGCTCAGCCAGAGCGGCCTGCTCGACCCGGGCAACGCGCGTCTCTTTGCGCTCGAGTCCACAGGTGATACCGACGGAAATCCGCTGCTCGATGACTCAACCCTTCGCCCCGGGTGGCCGTTCCGGCTTGGGATCGTGCTCACCGGATTGCTGCCCGTGGTGGGAGAGGGCGTCACAGGCAACCCCGTGATCGGTCCGGTCGACTGCGCTCAGGGCAACGACGCTGGTCCCAACATTGGCGCGCTCGCGAACAACGGGCCCGCCTACATCATCAACGGCGACGCGAGCTCGTGTTACGGAGAGAGCGGCGGTATGGACAACGCCCTCACGTCGGAATCGGGCTTCGGTCCCGCCCAGGTCGACCGGCCCGTGCTGCCTGCGGTCGGGCACCCGGTCTTCGGCGCCCAGCCCGAGGGAATCGGGTTCTTCGTCCCGGCCGCGGGCATCCTGCGGGCACTCGACCTCGTCCTTCCGGAGTACCAGCCGACAGGCCAGGACTTCGTCGCCGGTTGGAACACGGCAACCGGTCAGTTCAAGCCCGGCTTCCCCGCCGCCGTCAACGACCTCCAGTTCCTCACCGGCCCCTCCGTTGCCGACATCGACGGACTCCCGGGCGAGGAGATTCTCGAAGGAACCGCAAGCAAGGACCTGGTCGCGCTCAACCCGCTGGGCACCCCAGCGGATCCGACACGGTGGCCCAAGGCGACAACTGACTGGACCGTGACGACGCCGCTCGTCGGCTCGTTCGGCACGCTCGACACCGACGAGGACGCAACGAAGGTCGTCGTCGCGGGCACCCGGTCGGGCTATCTGAGCGCCTACGCCACGGACGCGCCCGCGTGCTCGCCCGGCTCTTCGCCTCGCTTTCACCATGACAACGCGAACTCCGGCGACTACAGCCGCGACGCGGTCCTGCCGGGCCGTCCGTACGACGCCGCCGTGACGGGAACGTCGCTGGCGTTCAAGGCGCCGGGCGACGACCTGCTCTGCGGCACGGCGGCCGAGTACGAGATCGTGACCTCGAACAATCCGATCACGCCGGCGAACTTCGCCGGCGGCGATCCGCTCGGCGGCGAGCCGTCGCCCGTCGCTGCCGGCGGTGGTCAGACCTATGAGATTCCCGCCGGGGCGAAGCGGTACGTCGCGGTGCGAGCGGTCGACGACCAGGGCAATGTCGGGCGCCCGGCCGTCGTGGACCTGGTCGGTGAGCCGGCGCCCACCGAGCCGAGCGACCCCATCGATCCAACCGATCCGACAGATCCCACCGGTCCCGACGGACCTGCCGACCCCACGGTCCCGGGCCCCGGAGCGACCGACTGCTCGAACCCGATTGACGGCAGCGCCGGCAAGGATCGCCTCGTCGGAACATCGGGCTCGGATCGCATCCGCGGCCTCGGCGGCAAGGATCGCCTCAATGCCGGCGCCGGCGACGACTGCGTCTCGGGCCAGGGCGGCAAGGACCGGCTCGCCGGCGAGGCGGGCAACGATCTGCTCAAGGGAGGCAAGGGCCGCGACCGCCTCTTCGGTGGCGAGGGCGACGACACGATTCGCGCGCGCCGCGGCGGCCGCGACCGCATCAACTGCGGCCCGGGCAGCGACACGGTCTACATCACGAAGCGCCTCGACCGCGCGCGCGGGTGCGAGGTCGTCAAGCGCCAGTGAGCCAGGCGACCGGGTTGCGAAGCATGATCGTGCTCGATCTGCTCATCGCTAACCCCGGCCTCCTTGAGATCCGGGATCACCCGCTGATGGGTAATCCGGATGTCCCAGTCCTTGGCGGCTCCAGCCTCGATGAGCTGGGCGATCATCTCGGCCGGAAACCAGTCGATCGAAGCGCACGAGTCGGCTGAGAGAAAGACGCGGTCGGCGTAGCCGCGCTCGAGCAGCGCGAGCGTTGCGGCCTGGCGCTGGTCGTATGGGAGGTACATCTCGAGGCCGTAGCGGTCGAGCCCGGCCCAGACGCCCTTCTCGATCAGGCTTTCGATGTAGTCGGGATCCGGGCTGTCGCCGCAGTGGGCGATCTGAACCCGCGAGAGGTCGGCGCCCTCCTCCTCGAAGATTTCGATCTGGCGCGGCGCGGTGTCGCTCAACGGTCGCGAGTGGGCCATGATCGGCGCGCCCGTGCGGACATGGGCCTGCGCGGCGGCGCGGTGGATCTTCTCGACGTTCTCGGTGACTCCGGGCTCGTCGGCTGCGCACTTGATGAATGCGGCCTTGATGTCGGTGCCCTGGATTCCCTCCTCGATGTCGGCGACGAACATGTCGGCGATCTGCTCGGGGGTGCGGCTGAGGAAGAACTGGGGGAGATGGTCGTATGTGTAGATGCCGGTGCACGGAACCACCTGCAGGCCGGTCTCTTCCGAGATCCTGCGCATGAACTCGACGTCGCGGCCGAGGAACATCGCGGTCGGGTCGCAGATCGTCTTCACCCCGAGCTCGACGGCGGCCGTCGCCGCCTCCACCGCCGCGTCGTAATCCTCGCCGGCCTCCAGCCCGCGCTCGGGAATGCCGCCCGCCGCCCCAGCGGTCGGCCACTGCGTGTGCACGGCTTCGTCCTGCGTGCGCAGGTGCTCGTGGATCAGCGTCGTCCCGAGCTCGCTCGCGTCGACCTGGCCGGTGACTGTTTCGACCGTCGCCATCTCTCCGCGGCGGACTATATGCCCGGACTGACCGCCGGCGAGTTCAGACGAGTCGGACCACCGCGATCACCATCGAGGCGATCAGGCAGGCGACGAGTACGACCATCATGTAGCGCCAACTGGCAGGCATAGGGGCTCCCGGGGATAGTATGCGGGCGCAATCGGGAGTGAAGGAGGGCCAGCGTGTTGGACCGGATCGTCGTCGGGACAGACGGGTCAAAGACCGCCGCTGAGGCCGTGCGTCAGGCAATCGAGCTCGCTCGCCTTGCCGGCGGGAGCCTCGAGATCGTCAGCGCCTACGAGCCCGTGAGCCGCACGCGCCTGCGGGGGGAGGCCGAGGAGGTTCCTTCCGATGTCGCCTACGCCGTCGGCCCGAAGGAGGACGTCAACCAGATTCTCGAGGTCGCGGCCGGCGCCGCCAAGCAGGCAGGCGTGGAGGTCGGCACCCACGCCCGCGAGGGTGGTCCTGCAGACGCGATCCTCGACGTGGCCGAGCAGACCAACGCCGACCTGAT
The DNA here is from genome assembly GCA_963746215.1 of uncultured Solirubrobacterales bacterium. GTDB lineage: Bacteria > Actinomycetota > Thermoleophilia > Solirubrobacterales > 70-9 > WHSW01. The sequence goes on along the minus strand of CAVVAT010000004.1, from coordinate 212,136 downwards.
CGTCGTCGGCAACAAGGGGATGACCGGCGCCCGGCGCTTCCTGCTCGGCAGCGTGCCGAACAACATCTCCCATCACGCGCCCTGCAGCGTCTACATCGTCCGCACGACTTAGCCCGCTAGACGTGTGAGCGCCGCCAACGACGAGCGCCTGATGCGGGCGGCGCTCGCGGAGGCCGAGCGCGCGGCTGCGCACGATGATGTCCCGATTGGGGCTGTCGTCGCCCGTGGTGGTGCGGTGCTCGCCGCGGCTGGCAACGAGCGCGAGCAGCGGCTCGACCCCACCGCACACGCCGAGATCCTCGCCCTGCGCTCCGCCGCCGAGGTGCTTGGTGGCTGGCGCCTACCCGACACGACGCTGTACGTGACGCTCGAGCCGTGCGCGATGTGCGCGGGCGCGATCATCCTCGCCCGCGTCCCGCGCGTTGTCTTCGCCACGGCCGACCCGAAGGCAGGCGCCGCCGGCAGTGTTCTCGACGTCCTCGCCGAGCCGCGCCTCAACCACCGGCCGCTCGTCGAAAGCGGCCTCCTGGCGGACGAAGCGGCCGCGCTGCTGCGCACTTTCTTCGCCGCGCGCCGATGAGCTACGGACAGGGTGGGATTCGAACCCACGAGGCAGCTTTCACCGCCCACGCGATTTCCAGTCGCGCACCTTAAGCCACTCGGTCACCTGTCCCGACGGCCTGAGGGTAGTGACGATCCGCCCACGATTGAACTCAGGGGCCGGATTTGCCGATAGCCAACGTGTGACCCCGAGTTCACGCCTGCGAACAGGCGTCGATAGCGCGATCGCCAGTCCGAGCTACATGTGGACGGTCGCTGGGACCTTGATTGCAATTGGGGCGACGATCGGGGCACTGGCGCTACTCGCGCCGCACCCCGAGGACTTCAACGACCGTGCGCTGTGGACCAACGTCGCGGTCAGCTTCGCGATCGCGTTCGTGTGCTTTGCCGGCCGGGATCGGTTCCCGACGTGGCCACTACACGTGATCATGGGCGCGTCGATCCTGGCGATCACACGCGCTGCTTACGACGCCGGTGACCCAGCGGGCTTCTACGCGCTGTTCAACGTGTGGATCGGGCTCTTCGCGGTCTTCTTCTTCAGCCGCCCAGCGGCGATCGCCTATCTCCTCGCGATCGCAGGCGCGTACGCCTGGCTGCTGTGGCACTTCGATACCTCGGCCGGTCTTGCGCGCTGGATCACCGGAATCGGGACCGTCGCCCTCGGCGCCTTCATGATCGACTCGTTGCTCGGGCGGGTGCGGAAGATCGCCGACGACAACGCCGCGATCGCCTCCGAGCGCGAGCACCTCATGGCGGCGCTGGCCGAGGTCGCGCGAACCGACGATCTCACCGGTCTCGCCAATCGCCGCGCCTGGGACGAGGCGCTCGAACGCGAGATCAGCCGGGCGGATCGCGACGCGACCCCGCTTTGCATCGGCATCGTCGACCTCGACAACTTCAAGGACTACAACGATCGCAACGGCCATCTCGCCGGCGACCGGCTGCTCAAGCAGCTCGCGGCGGCGTGGGGCGGAGAGATGCGTGCGTCTGACTTCCTCGCCCGGTACGGCGGCGAGGAGTTTGCGCTTGCGCTTCCCGGATGCTCGCTCGACGACGCGGTCGCGCTCACCGAGCGTCTGCGGGCGGTGACTCCGTCGGAGGAGACGTGCTCAGCAGGCATCGTCCTGTGGGACGGCGAGGAGTCGAGCGAGCATCTCGTCGGCCGCGCCGACCGAGCCCTCTACGCGGCCAAGGACGCCGGCCGCAACCGAATCGTCGCCGCCTAACGGCCAGCGGGCGCTGGCTACGATCGGAGCGTGAGCTCCAACGGAACCGCTGCCTGGCGCGTCTACCTCTCTGGCGAGATCCATTCCGACTGGCGCGAGCGGATCGCTGAGGGCGTGCGCGAAGCTGGCCTGGCGGTCGAGCTGCTGGCGCCGGTCACCGATCACTCGGCGTCCGATGACGTCGGCGTCGACATCCTCGGTCCCGAGGACGACGGCTTCTGGAAGGACCACAAGGGCGCCGGGGTCAACGCGGTTCGTACCCAGACCCTTCTGCGAAGCGCCGATCTCGTCGTCGTTCGCTTCGGCGACAAGTACCGCCAGTGGAACGCCGCGTTCGAGGCCGGCTATGCGGCCGCGCTGGGCAAGGCGCTGATCACGCTTCACGACCCCGAGCTCACCCACGCGCTCAAGGAGGTCGACCGCGCCGCGTTGGCGACCGCTGAGACCCCGGAGCAGGTGGTCGAGATCCTCGCGTACGCGGTCGCTGGTCCCGGCGTCCGCGCCTAGTCCGCCCGGGTGCCGCGGACCCGGGCGCGGGCGGGGATAATCCCGCCGGTGACGGACGGGCGGGTCAATCGCCGCGAGCTGCTGGCGGCGACCGCAGCCGCCGGCGCAGCTGTTGCCGTTGGTGCGCGCCCTCCGCACGCCGCCGGATGCCAGCACCGTCGAAGCTGTCCGGCTCGACTTCGGCGCTCTCGGAGCCGGGCGACGGATGGCCGGGCTGGCACTGTGCGGGCGTTGCGAACCTGATCCGCGGCGACGGAAGTCGGCCTGACTGGAGGCCGCGTTCGGATGTCTTTCCCAGCCGACCCTCGGCCGGTCGCCTTTGCGGTTGGACCGGCGCTTTCGCGACGGGGAGGTTGAGGCGACGGTCACCGCGGCCGGCGCTGGCGCCGGCGTCGTCGTACGGCGGGTTGCGCATCGCCGCTATTACGCGGCGATCTTTGACGCCACGCAGAGCGCGCTGGTCATCATCAGACGTTTTTCAAGTGGCGCAGCCGAGCTGGCACGGCTGCCGATTGGTGCGATCACCGCGCCCTTTCGCCTCTCGTTGAGAGCAGAAGGCAGCCACCCCACGCGGCTGACGGCGACGCTCGCGCCGACCCACGTGGGTGAGCCGTTGCAGCTCGTTGCCGAGGACGCAGCGGCCGGACCTTGCGCGCCCGGGCGATCCCGGGGTTCTGGCCACCGCCGTGACCCTTTTCCCGAGTCAGGGGCCACCGCCTCTTCCGGCCCTGGGCAACCTGCACCTGCTGCCCTACGGGATTCAGGAGGGCGCGGTGGTAATCGAGAGCCCGGCCGGTGAGCAGGTGCTCGGGCTGATTCGTGAGCGCTCGACAGCAGCGTTCGCGGACGATCATCGCACGAACAGCGGAGCGGACCGCAGCCGACGACGCCCTCGGTGGTCGCAGCAACCACGGGCGCGCCGACAGCCGGGCGGAGCTCGGTTGCGGGTGGCAACCGGATGTCCCGGCCACGAGTCGAGATCGTGCTCTCGCGCGATCGCCGGTTCAACCGGATGACGCAAGCTTCCGGAACGTCGTACGAGACTGTTCGACGCGACCATCGGCGACCGGCAACAGACCTTCGCGGAGCCGCGGCGGATCTACTGGCGCGCGCGCGGTAAAGCGCCGTGGCCGCCACCGGCTCGGCCCGGTGCGCAGCTTCCGGGTGCTGCCGCGCGCGGGCAGTTCCAAGAGGCCTGCGCGGATCGCGATCGCGTTCCTGCGCCTCGCAGTTCGGGCCGATCTTCGACGAGCTCGCCAAGCGCAGGCCGGATGCGTTCGTTTGGCAGGGTGACCTCAACTATCCGGACACGGCCGGCCCGCTGGCGCAGTCGAATGCGCGGTTACGCCGGGATCTGGCGCGACTTCCTCTCGAACCCCAGGATGGGAGGCGATCCTCGGCCAGCACAGCGTTCGCCGCACAGCGCGACGACCATGACTACGGCGTGCAGGACGCCAACTCGACCAACCTCGCAGCCGTGGGGGCTGGCCCCGTGGGAGGCGCTGATCGAGCGGCGGACCTCACTATCGCTTCTCAGCGGGCCTCGCGGACATCTGGGTTCTCGACCAACGTCGCCACAAGAGCGACCCTGAAAATCCCCGACACGCATGGACAAGTCGTTGCTCGGGTTGCGCTCAGCGACGCTGGTTGCTGCGCACGCCTTGCCGCTTCGACGGGCTCCGTTCAAGGTGATCTGCTCGCCGTGCACCCTCGCGCCGCTGCGAGCGAACCAACGCGACGGCAGTTGGGCCGCCGGCTTCACCGCTGAGCGCGACTTCCTCTTGGAGCACGATCCGCGAACAGGTTGACAGGACAGACGCTGTTCGTCACCGGCGACACCCACTGGAGCCTCGTCTATGAGGATGAGGGGCTGTTCGAAGCCCGCCCCTGCCCGCTCGGGATCCCGGTCCCCAACGACATCACGATCTCCGATCCGCAGGCGGCCGAGAGCGTCAGCACGGCTCCGGGCGTCCTCTACGCCGACGACCAGGTAGGTCACTTCGCGACCGTTGACGTCCGCGGGCGGGGCAGGACGGCAATGCTGGATCTCCAGCTCGTCAGAGAAGACGGCTCCATCGCCTTTTCGCGCAGCTTCGAGCAGGAGCACGTTCGCAGCAGCCGCCGCTAGCCTTCGCCCCGCGCGTCACCTGGAGGGGTGGCAGAGCGGTTGAATGCGGCGGTCTCGAAAACCGTTATGGGCGGATTCCCGTCCATCGAGGGTTCGAATCCCTCCCCCTCCGTTTTCGGCTCGGAGCGGTATAGGGTCGCTCTGAACGAAACCCCAGGCGGGCGAGAGGAAGTCGCATGAGCAAACGGCTCGGCGCGAGCGCACTTGCACTGGTCGTGTTCTTGGTGGTTGCGCCAGCCGCGGCTGCCCCGGTGAAGACCAAGGCGGTGATCGAGAGCATCACCCGCACAGCGCTTCCCGGTAACGACACCTGGATCGGGAACGGGAAGGTGACTGCGCCCGACGACGCCTGCCTGAACAAGCGCGAGGTCACGATCTACGGACAGCTCGGGCCACCCTTCAACACGGACAACAGCATCATGCAGGTGGTCGAGACGAACAAGCAGGGGCGCTGGAGCGCGACCTGGGAGACCCGATCGGGTCCAGGCACCGGTCAGGGGGACATCGAGGAGGCCTCGACGGGCGTGCACCACATCGGCGTCGAGAAGCTCACGAAGAAGCGCTTGAAGTGCAGCGCCGCAACCTCGAAGAACTACACCGTGCCGTCGCCCTAGACCACGGTCGCCTGCAGCAGCGCCCCGACCAGCCCGCAGCCCAAAACCACGTAGAGCACGGTCAGCTTGCCGTGCCAGCGATTCAGGACAAGAAAGCCGGCGATTGCTAGAGCGGCGGTTGGGACGTCGACGATGCTCGAGTCGGCGATGTCCACGGTTACCGCGGCGATCAGGCCGATGACTCCCGCGGCAACGCCGAGTAGGAAGGCGCGGATCCGGGGGTTCTCGGCGACCGCGACGAAGGCCCGGTGAAAGTAGATCGGGAAGATGAACGCAGGGAGGAAGACGCCAAGGGTCATGGCCAGCCCGCCGGCGAGGCCGCCCGCGATGTAACCGACGAATGTCGAGAAGATGATCAGCGGAGCCGGGAGGATGCCGCTCATCGCCAGCCCGTCGACGAACTGGCTGTCGGTGAGCCAGCCCTGCGAATCGACGGCGCTCTCCTGCAGGAAGGGGATCGCGGTGAAGGCGCCGCCGAACGTGAGCAGCCCCGTCTTCAGGCCCTCCCAGAAGATCGTCGCGGTGAGCGAGAACGTGATCGCGCCCACCACGACCCAGATCGCGGCCGGCGCGAATGAGAACGACCCCGCACGGCCAAACCAGCGCGTGCCGTGCGTCCACAGCTCGTAGGCGACGCCCGCGCCGAGCAGGACGAGGACGAAGGTCGCGTCTACGAAGACCGTGAGCGCAAATGCCGCGACGGCGATCACCGCGAGAACGACATCCGTGATGAAGGTGCCGCTGAGGCGCACCAGCGCCCGCGCGATGATCGCCACGACCGCCGCCGACAGCCCGTAGAACACCTCGTCGAGCTGTCCAGCGAGGTCGGCCTCGACGTAGAGGATCGATAGCGCCAGCATCAGGATGAAGCCCGGCAACATGAAGCCGAGCCCGGCCAGAAAGCCGCCGAGCTTGCCGCCGCGAATGCGCCCGAAGTAGACGCAGAGCTCGTGCGCCTCGGGGCCCGGGAGCACCTGGTAGACGGCGAGCGTCTTCTTGAAGGTCTCCTCGGAGATCCACTTCTCCTCGTCGACGCACTCGTGCTTGATCATCGCGATCTGCGCCGCGGGGCCGCCCCACGCCAGGGCGCCGAACTTGAGAAAGCGGACGAAGATCGAGCGCGCTGAGTCTGGGTGGGCGGCGACGATCGCCGCACCCTACCCAGGGCGCGCTAGCGCGGCTCGGCGGAAACGCTCGCCAGGGCGGTGGCGACGCAGCTGCGAACGACATCCTCCGACCTGACCTCGAACAGGCCGGGGACGCCTGGGCCGAGGCGGCGCACGCCCACGCCAATGCGCGCCAGATGCATCGCACCGAGCATTTGCGTCCACAGCAAGTTCGCGGTGTAGTCGGGATCGTCGACGTTGAAGTCGCCGCTCTCGTTGCCGGCGCGAAGGACGTCGGCGAGCACGCCGAGGCAACCGGCCATCCCCTGTCCGAGACGCAGCCAGACCGTGTCCGAGACGATCCCCTGCAGGTCGCCGGCGGGACGGTGCATCAGCGCCAGCGAGCTGTCGAGGAAGGCGGGGTAGCGGCGGCCGTAGCCGGCGTACGCCTCGGTGACCCGCTCGAGCGCCGCGCGCGGGTCTCCTGCGCTCGCGGCCGCGGTCTCGAGCAGATCCGCCCAGCTCCTGCAGGTAGTCGGTGACCGTGAGCGCGAACAGCTCGTCCTTGGAGGAGAAGCTCCGGTAGATCAGCCCGCGCGCGATCCCGACCGATTTCGCGATCTCCTCGACCGGTACGTCCTGAAAGCCACGCTCGTCGAACAGCGAACGAGTCGCCGCGACGAGCTCCTGCTCGCGAACCTGGCGCAGGGGAGTGGCCACGGGCGCATGGTAGGGCCTGGACCGGGTATGCGAGAACGAGTGTGTGACAGACGTTCTCAAATCCGCGTAAGGTGGCGCTGGCGTGGCTGAGAGAGGTGCAAAACCGAATGTGCATCCCCGTGCGGGCGCGGGTCCTGAAGGCGATCAGCGCCTTCACATCACCCCTGCTCCCGGACGACTACCTCGAGCTGATCAACCCGCTCTGGTCGACGCGCGAGGTGCGGGGCCGTGTGGAGGAGCTCACCAAGGAGGCAGGTGAGGCGACCACCATTCTCATCCGCCCGGGCCACACCTGGCCGGGTCACGAGCCCGGCCAATACCTGCGCGTCGGCTTCGACGTCGACGGCATTCGCCACTGGCGCGCCTACTCGATCACCTCCGATCCCGGACGGCCGGACGGCTTCATCTCGATCACGCCAAAGCTCGTCGATGAGGGGAAGGTCTCGCCGTATGTCAACCGCGAGCTGCGGCCGGGGACGATCATCGTCCTCTCCGACGTCGAGGGGCAGTTCGTCCTTCCCGACCCGCCGCCCGAGAAGCTTCTATTCATCTCGGCGGGCAGCGGGATCACGCCGATCATGGCGATGCTGCGCAAGCTCGATCGCGAGGACGAGCTGAAGGACGCGGTCCACCTGCACTCCGCTCCGACGCCCGACGATGTGATCTTCGGCGACCGCATGCGCGAGCTCGACTCGAACAACGAGGGGCTGCGGCTGCACATCCAGCACACCCGCGATGACTCGAGCGGCGGGCGGATCACGCCCGACCGTCTCGACGAGCTCTGCCCCGACTGGCGCGAGCGCGACACCTTCCTCTGCGGTCCCGCCGAGATGCTCGACGACTACGAGCCGCTCTGGAAGGAGGCCGACCTCGAGGACAAGCTCCACATGGAGCGCTTCCAGCCGGTCATCGGCGGCGACGGAACCGGCGAGGGCGACGGCGGCACGATCAAGTTCTCTCAAGAGCGACACCGAAGCCGAGTCGGACGGGTCGAAGTCGATCCTCGACGCCGGCGAGGAGGCCGGGCTCGAGCTCGAGTACGGCTGCCGCATGGGGATCTGCCACACGTGCGTCGGAAAGCTTTGCTCGGGGCAGCTGCGCGATATGCGCAGCGGCGAGGTCCACGGCGAGGAGGGCCAGACGGTGCGCATCTGCATCAACGCACCTGAGGGCCCAGTTGAGATTGAACTTTGAACGTCACGAAAACCAAGAGGAGACCATGAGTACCGAGACCATCGAAAGCCCGCTGGCGCGGCTGTCCGACGAGCAAATCGAGCAACTCGGCAAGGAGTTCGACGCGATCCACGACGAGGTCTTCAACGACCTCGGCGAGCGCGATGCGATCTACATCAAGTCGATGATCGAGATGCACCGCCGCCTTGTCGTGATGGGCCGGCTCGAGCTCCTCGGCGCGCGGTACTGGCCGCTGTGGCTGCTCGGAACCGCCTCGCTGTCTGCGGCGAAGATCCTCGAGAACATGGAGATCGGCCACAACGTCATGCATGGCCAATGGGATTGGATGAACAACCCCGAGATCCATTCCTCGACGTGGGACTGGGACACGGCGTCGACGAAGGAGGCGTGGAAGCACTCCCACAACTACGTCCACCACACCTTCACCAACATCCGCGGCAAGGACAAGGACCTCGGCTACGAGATCATGCGGATCGACCCGCACCAGAAGTGGCACCCGGTCTACCTCGCACAGCCCTTCTACAACGTGCTGCTGATGGCGCTCTTCGAGTGGGGGGTGGCGTTCCACGACATGGACCTCGACGCGCTCCGCTCCGGCGAGAAGTCTCAAAAGGAACTGCTCGAGGACCTCAAGGGCATCGCTGGCAAGGCCCGCACGCAGATCGTCAAGGACTACATCGCTTTCCCGGCCCTCTCGGGACTGGTTGCCGGTGGCGTGGCTGCGGCTGGCGCGGCGCTCAAGGCTCGCGGCCGCGGCCGCCTCGCGAAACGGCGTGAGGGGAGCGCGACCGACGCGGCGCTCGGTGCGTTCACCGACGAGTTCAAGAACACCTATCGCGCGACGCTATGGGCCGATGTCACCGCCAACATCGTCCGCAATTTCTGGTCGAACGCGATCATCTTCTGCGGCCACTTTCCCGACCAGACGTACACGTTCTCCGAGGAGGAGGTCGAGGACGAGTCGAAGGGCGGCTGGTACGTCCGCCAGCTACTCGGCGCGGCCAACATCGAGGGCGGTGGGTTCTTCCACGTCGCCTCCGGCAACCTCGGCTACCAGGTCGAGCACCACCTGTTCCCGGACATGCCGTCGACCCGATACGGCGAGATCGCGCCGAAGGTGCGCGACGTCTGCAAGCGCTACGAGCTGCCCTACAACACGGGCCCGTTCTCGAAGCAGTGGCTGTCGGTACAGCGGACGATCCTGCGCCTTGCCTTCCCGGGCGGCAAGGTGCGCCCGAAGCCGGGCCCGTATCAGGGTCACGACACCGACAGGGCGCCGGCAGCGCATCAGAACGGCTCATCAAATGGCGACGACCCGAGTTCGAAGTCGAACGGCAAGCCGGCGCCGACCGAGCACGCCGAGGCGGAGGGACCCGCGGACTAGCGCTCTGAGTTGAGCTCGGCTGTCGCGCCGAAGAGGTCGCCCTCGCGGTAGAAGTCGATCGCGATCAGGTTCGCGACCAGGTCGCGCTGGTCCTGGCAGTGGTGGACGCGGTCGAGCAGCGCATTGCGCGTGTTGACTTTCGCCGCGTTCGACGGCCTTGGCGCCGGCGACGTGTCGATCCAGTGGTTGATGAGGAACAGCGGCGCGTCGGCAGGTCCGCGGTTCGGCTCGCAGCTCGCTTCGAGGCGATCCGGGGCGGTGAGCTGCGCGGGCTTCTTGAACGAGTACGGCGTCTCCTGCACGAGCGCGTCGTAGCCGAGGTGATACCAGGGGATCGGGCGCCGCCGCCCTCGTTCTCGGCCAGCATCAGGACCCGCCCGCCGGAGCCGATCATCTCCGCGAGCGTCGGCCACGGCTCGCCAACCGGCCCCTTGTAGACGTATTCGAGCAACCCGGTTCGTTGCGCGGCCGCGGCGATCTCCTCCGGGGGGACGTAGTCCTCCACGACGATCGTCAGCACCTCGTCCGGGTTCGCTGCGAGGAAGTCGCGGATCTCGCCGAAGGCTCGGTCGATCGAGATCGCGCCGAGTTCGCAGAAGCGATGGCAGAGGTAGACGCGCCTGCTTGCCGACCTCCGGCGAGTTGACGATCCGGTCGCGGGTTCGCAGCGCGGCGTCGAGTGCGTCAGCGCCGAGTTCCTCCTCGAAGGCCTGGCGCTCGGCGTTGGTCAGATCGCCGAGGTCGGTCTTGATCGTGCCGCCCTTGGTCTCGACCCCGTAGTGGGCGTCGATGAGCAGGCCGCGAACGCCGTCGCGGAGCTGATCGGTGAAGCCCCTCTCCTGCTGGGCGAACAGCCACCCCGGATTCGACGCCGCCGACATCGAGTTGTGCGTGGCCGGGTAGGCGACCTCGGCGAAACTCCGGTCGCAGAGGGCCTGTCGAGCCGTTGCATCCCTCTGTCGACACCGCGAGCGAGCGTTCGCTGATGCCGCCGACACCGATGAAGATCGCGCCCGCGGCGAGGATCACTCCGGCGCAGGTCCCCGCGGCAATCAACGTTGCACGTCCGCGACGCCGATCGTCGGCGGCCTCATCGGGCGCGGCTGTGGTGAGACGCATCAGCTCGCCCACGCCCGCGTAGGCGATGTAGAGCCCGACCAGCGTGGCCAGCAGCGACAGGAACTCGTTGTTGCGGAGGACGATGAGGACGCCGAGCGACGATCAGGGCCACGGCCCGAATCGCTCGCCAGCGCGGCGCCTCGGGAACCGTTGTCGCGACCCCCCAGGCACGTTCGAGCTGTGCTCCAACGTCGATAGGCCGGAGCAGCGAGGAGGAGGCGGCCGCAATCACCGCGCCACAGGCGGCGACGAGAATGAGCGCCGTTTCGAGGTCGCCGAGGAAGGCGCCCCACACGCCATCGGCCGCGTCGCGGCCCGAGCTGCTGTCGATCGAGGTGAGGACGATCGCTTTGATCGCATTGAGGCCGACGATCGCAAGGACCGCCGCGAGCGATAGCGCGGTTCCGAGTGCCACCCAGCCATGACGGGCATCGCTGGCGAGCCGGACCGCAATGCCGCCGAGAACGACGGCGAGGATGAGCAGCAGCAGCGGCAACCAGCGGAACGCGTCGGCGAACGAGACGACGCTTGCGAGCGGCTCGGGCAGCTCGCCGTCGACGAGGGAGAGGTCCTGCTGGGGCGGGATCTTCCGCGCGAGCTTCGGGTCAAATGCCGCCAGCGCCCCACGGATCGTCGCACCGATATCGGCGAGCGTGAGCGTGATGGTGCTCTCGTCCTGTTCGAAGACCGCTCGATGCAGGTCGGCCACGCCGGCTCGGAAGACGTCCTGGAAGGCGCCGCCCGAGATGATCCCGCCAACCACGCTTTGAAGGACGGGGCCGACCGCGACGAGATTCGGCTCGGCCGCGACGAGCTCATCGGTGACCCGCGTTGCCGCCTCAGCGGCCACGGCATCGTTGTCGAGCGCGGTCGCCGCCCGCGCAGCGAACTGGTCGGAGTCGAACAGCGCGCGGGAGGCGTAGCCGCCGACCACCGCGCCGATCAGGACCACGGCCGCTAGCGCCGCCAGGACGACGGCGGCCGCACGCCGGCCGGTCAACGCCGCGCTCGTTCGAGGATCACACCACCGGTGATCCTAAGCCGAGTGTCAGTCGGCGCTGGCGACCAGGCTGAGCGTCCGGTCCTCGGCGAGCCGGGTCGCAATCCGCCCGAGGTTGTTGGAAACCATCAGCAGCTCGTCGTGGATCACGCTCGAGTTGCGGTCAAAGCGCCGGGACGAGGCACTGACCTCGCCGATCAGGTCAAGCAGCCTGGCTCGTATCTCGGTGACTTCGACGTACACGTTCGGTTGGTGCATCCCTCGCCTCTCTCTAGCTCCCACGCCAGAGGTACCCGGCTAAAACACGGTCAAGGCAGTGTCTGGACGTTTTGGCTAACTTCGCGCCCGTGAATACCCTCGCCTCGCTCGTCTCAGGTCGCCGCTGATGCCCCACCTTCTTGCGCGCATCGCGCGCAATCTGTCATCGCACTGGAAGCGAAGCCTCGCCGCCGCCATCGCCGTGCTCGTGCTGCTGGCGCTCGTGGCCGGCGCATCGGAAGGCGCGAGCGACGACTTCACGCTTCCTGGAACCGAGTCTCAGGAGGCCATCGACCTCTTTCAGGCGCACTCGCCCGCGTTCGGCGGCGCCGACTCGACGCTCGTGTTCACGGTCGACGAGGGCCAGATCACCGACCCCGAGCCACGGGCGGCGATCGATGAGGCGCTCGCGGAAGTCCGCGAGCTCGAGGGAGTGGACCTTGCGCTGTCTCCGTTCGACCAAGGGGGCCAGATCTCCGAGGACGGGACCCTGGCGGCGGTCGACGTCCGCTACTCGACCGACCCGGGCGACATCAAAAAGGAGGACGGCGAGGCCCTGATCGCGGCCGGAGAGACCGCCGAGCCCGCAGTGCAGGTCGAGGCGCGGGGCCTGCTTATCGACCTCGCCGCCGAGCAGGAGGCGCCCGTCGGCGAGATCGTCGGCGTGCTGATCGCGATCGTGCTGCTCACGCTGCTGTTCCGCTCGGGTGCGGCGACGGCTGCCACGCTGATCGGCGCGCTCACGGGGGTGGCGGCAGGCCAGATCCTGCTGGCCGCGGTCTCTGCCCCGCTGGGGCTGCCGACCTTCGCGGCTTTTCTCGCGGTGATGATCGGGCTCGGCGCCGGCATCGACTACGCCTTGTTAATCATCGGCCGCTACCGCGAGCAGCGGGCTGCCGGCGACGGAGTTGGGGATGCGGCCGCTCGTGCGGCGGCGACATCGGGTACCGCTGTGGTCACCGCCGGTTTGATCGTGATGGTGGCGATCGCCGGCCTGCTCGTTGTCGGCGTCCCGTACATCGGGAAGATGGGCCTCGGCGCGGCCATCGCCATCGCGGCGGTCGTCGTGTCCGCGCTGACGATCCTGCCGATCATGATGGGCATCTTCGGCCGCCGCCTGATTCCGAAGAAGCCCGAGCACGTCCAGGTCTCCCCAGCCTTCACTCGCTGGGGCGAGTTCGTCACCCGCAGGCCGTGGGCATCGATTGCAGCCGGCGTGGTGGTGCTTCTGGTCTTCGCCTTCCCGGTGATCGACATGCGCATCGGACAGCCCGACGACGGCAATCAGGCCGAATCGCGAACGCAGCGGGTCGCCTACGACCAGCTCACCGCGGCGTTCGGCGTCGGCTCTAACGGCCCGTTCCTGCTCGCCGTCGACACACCAAACGGCGCGCCCGAGACCGAAGCACAGCTAGAGGATCTGCGACAGGCCGTCGCGGAGACGGAAGGGATCGTCGCGGTGCCGCCGGCCGCGCCCAGCGAGGACGGCGAGATGGCAACGATCTTCGCGATTCCCGCCACCGCGCCCCAGGATGCCGAGACCTCGGCCCTGCTGGACCGCCTGCGCGCGGACGTGATCCCCGCGGCCACGGCCGGCACTCCCCTGGAGGTTTACGTCGGTGGCAACGTGGCGGTGTTCGAGGACACTTCGGACAAGGTCTCGAGCCGCCTACCCGTTTTCATTGCGGTCGTCATCGGCCTCTCCGTACTGCTGCTGATGCTGGCCTTCCGTTCGCTGTGGATTCCACTGGTGTCGGCGGTCTTCAACCTGCTGTCCGTTGCCGCCGCTTACGGAGTCGTCGTCGCGGTGTTCCAGGAGGGGGTGGGCGCGAACCTGATCGGCGCCGAATCCGGCGTGCCGATCATCTCGTTCCTTCCGGTGATGTTGTTCGCGATCCTGTTCGGGTTGAGCATGGACTACAACGTCTTTTTGCTCAGCCGGATCCACGAGGCCTACAAGGAAGGCGACGGACCACGCGAGAGCGTCATCCACGGCATGGGGCGCATCGGCAAGGTGGTCGTCTTCGCCGGCCTGATCATGGCGGCGGTGTTCATCTCGTTTGTCACCGCTCCTGACCTGATCGGGAAGATGTTCGGCGTTGGGCTCGGGCTCGCGATCCTCATCGACGTGCTGATCGTCCGCATGATCATCGCCCCCGCGGTGGTGACGCTGCTCGGCGACCGGGCCTGGTGGCTGCCGTCCTGGCTGGACCGCGTGATGCCCAACATCTCACTCGATGAGAGTCGTGAGCTGGAGGGCGCGGTGGCGGAGCCTGAGCGGGAGAAGGTTTCGGTCTAGTCCCACGACCGAACGGACGCGAACGGAGACACCAACCGGTCGGACGTGACGGTCCTGTCGGACCGACCTGAAACTCATCCGTTAGCGGGGGAATACCAGCGGGTAGGACTCCCGCATGGAACTCTCATTACTTCTCATCGTCATCGGCATTGTCCTCGCGATCCTCGTGCACTACGCACTCGGGATCGCATTGATTCTGATCGGCCTCGTACTGCTGATCTGGCCGCGGGTCGCGGGCGGCGCACGCCGCGCATGACCTCGGTCGCCTAGTTCTTCTCGACGGTCGCTTCGGGGTCGTGCAGGTGACACTGCACGGTTACCCCGTCGACCTCGAGTTGGCGCGGTTCGAGCCCGCGATGGAACTCGACTGAGACTCCGTCGCTCAAGACCTCGGTGCGCGCGATGCCCTTCCAGAAGGGGTCGTCGGGCGTCGCCGAACGCATGGCCTCGAGCACGCCGTTAACGTCGTTGCCGTCGTGCCCGCTGCCGGCCGGCAGCTTCACGGTGAACCCGGGCATGTCGAGCGCGTCGAGATCACCGATCAGCTTGCGCTCAGCCTCGAACTCCTCCTCGCCGAGCTGCGTCCAACGGGTTTCGAGGGCGGTGCGGAGGTCGCGGCTTTCCCAACCACAGACCTCGAACGCGCGTGGGCAGCGGGGGTGGAAGCGACAACCCAGCGGTGGTGAGACCGCGTCGGGGATCTCGCCGCGCGGCAGGTCGCGAGGGACGCTTCGCTTCGGGTCCGGCTCCGGGATTGCCTTCAGCAGCGACGCCGTATAGGGGTGTTTCGGATCGGCGTAGATCTGGTCGGCCGGCCCGAGCTCGACGATCTTGCCGAGGTACATGATCGCGATCCGGTCGCAGAAGAACTTGGCCGTCGCGAGGTCGTGGGTGATGTAGATGTAAGTGAGGTCGAGCTCGCCCTTGAGCTCGATCATCAGCTCGAGGATCTTCGCCCGGACGCTCATGTCGAGCATCGAGACCGGCTCGTCTGCCACGAGGACGTCCGGGCCGAGGATGATCGCCCGGGCGAGCACCGCCCGCTGTTTCTGGCCCCCGGACAGGTCGGTCGGGTACTTGTTCGCGAACTGAGCCGCGGGCGCGAGGCCCACTCGTTCGAGCGCCGCCGCCACGAGCCGCTCGCGCTCGGCGCTGTCCTTTGCGATCCCGTGGAAGCGAAGCGGGTCGCCGACGGAGGTGCCGATCGTCATCGCGGGGTTGAGCGATGCGTGCGGGTCCTGAAAGACGATCTGCATCCGCTTGCGCAGCGGGCGCAGATCGCGCTCGTTCAGGCCGGTGATCTCGCGCCCCTCGAGGGAGACGTTGCCACCAGTCGCCTGAACCAGGCCGAGCAACGTACGACCAAGTGTCGTTTTTCCGGAGCCCGACTCGCCCACGAGCCCGAGCACCTCGCCGCGTCTGAGGTCGAAGTCCACGCCGTCGACGGCGGCGACCGCGCCGGCCTCGCGCCCGCGCAGCCGATCGACGAACGAACCGCGCACCGAGAAGTAGGTCTCGAGGTCACGGACCCTCAGCAGGGGCTGTTCGGTGTCGCTCATGCCTCCTCCGCGATGGCGATCTCGCCGCGCTCGAGTGGCTGCTCGCCGCCGGGTGGGATCTCAGCGGCGGGTCCGTGCAACCAGCACTCGACCCGCTGGTCGGCGGCGGTGATGGTCGGCACAGGGAACTTCTCGGCGCAGACCTGCATCGCGTTCGGACAGCGGGGATGAAAGCGGCAGCCGGGTGGCGGATCGATGAGGTTGGGAGGCGCGCCCGGGATGTAGTGCAGGCCGGTTGTGCGCAACGAGATCGTCGAGCGCAGCAGCTCGCGCGTGTACGGGTGCGCGGGCTCCGAGAACACCTGCCTCGCATCGCCTGACTCCACGATCCTCCCTGCGTACATGACCGCGACCCGATTGCACGCCTCGGCGACGATTCCGAGGTTGTGGGTGATCAGCAGGAGGCCGGTGTCGAAATTGGCGCGCAGGTCGGCCAGGATCCCGAGGATCTGCGCTTCGACGATCACGTCCAGAGCGGTCGTCGGCTCGTCGGCGATCAGGAGGCTTGGGCGCAGGACGAGCGCGAGCGCGATCATGATTCGCTGGCGCATCCCCCCGGAGAACTCGTGCGGATACTGCTTGAACCGAGTTGGCGGGATTCCCATTTGCGCGAGCGTTTCGAGCGAGCGCTTGCGCATGTCGTCCTTGTCGAGATCGGGCTCGTGCGTATGCAGGGTCTCGAGGAAATGGTCTTCGATCGTGTGCAGCGGATCGAGGCGCGTCATCGGCTCCTGGAAGATCAGCCCGATCTCCGGCCCGCGCAGCCCGCGTAGCTCCTTGGGAGTGAGGCCGATCATGTTGCGGTCGCGATAGCGGATCTCACCGGACGCAGCAGCGTTCTCGGGCAGCAGGCCGAGGATCGCTCGCCCAAGCGTCGATTTGCCGCAGCCGGACTCGCCGACGAGGCCGACCGTTTCGCCGGCGGCGATCTGAAGCGAAATGCCGTCGACGGCGCGGACGGGGTCGCCGCCGGTTCCGTACCAAACTCGTAGTCCGCGGACCCCTAGGACTTCACTCACGATGGACCTCCGTCGCATGGGTCTCGGTGGCGCTGTGGGGCGGGGTCGAGGGCGCGGGAGCGGCGGGCTCGACGGCCTGGTCCGCGGGGATCACCGGCGGGTCGAGACGCCGGTGGCGGATCAACGGGTTGAGGATGTCGTTGATGCCCTCGCCGACGAGCGTGAAGCCGGTCACCAGCAGGACGATCGCGAGCCCTGGCCAGAGGCCGGTCCACCAGATTCCGGCGCCGGCGTCGTCGATCGCGCGCTGTAGGTCATAACCCCACTCCGCGGCATCGGTCGGCTGGATGCCGTAGCCGAGGAAGCCGAGCGCGGCAAGGGTGAGGATCGCGTCGGCGGCGTTGAGCGTCGCGATCGCCGGAACGCTCTGGATCACGTTGTAGAAGACGTAGCGGCTGATGATCGTGCGCCGCGGTGCGCCGAGCGCACGTGCGGCCTCGACGTAGGACTCCTCCCGGACGCTGATCACGTGATTTCGCACGACGCGGAAGTACTGCGGTATGTAGACGATCGTGATCGCGATCGCCGCGGTGAACACGCCCTGGCCCACCGAGCTCGACAGAAGGAAGGCGATGACGATCGCCAGCAGCAGGTACGGGAAGGCGAAGAGCGCGTCCATGATGATCACGAGGACGCGGTCGATCTTGCCGCCGACGTAGCCGGAGAGAAGGCCGAGCGGAACGCCGATGGCGAGCGAGAAGACCACCGCCAACACGACGACCTCGATCGCCGTGCGCGAGCCCCAGACCACGCGTGAGAGGACGTCGGTCGACTGCACCGTTGTTCCCATGAGGTGGGTGCCGTCCGGGGCCGATTGCTTCGGGAAGCGGACGTCGCCGGCGCTGACCTGATCGAAGCCGTAGGGCGCGATGACCGGCGCGAAGATCGCGAGGATGACGAAGAGGGAAACGAGGAAGATGCCCGCGTAGAGCAGCCAGCGGGCGAGGCCACGCGCCTCGCGAAGCGGTTTCACCCAGCGTGGCGTTTTCACGTCAGTACCTCACCCTCGGGTCGATGAAGGCGTTGATCAGGTCGATCAGCAGCGAGACGAAGACCACGGCCACCGCGAAGACCGTGATGATCCCCTGGACGGCGATGTAGTCGCGTTCGTTGAGGTAGCGGATCAGCTCCGAGCCGATGCCCGGCCAGTTGAACGTCTCCTCGGTCAGGACAGCGCCGCCGAGCAGGATCGCGAACTGCAGGCCCGCGACGGTGACCACCGGTACGAGCGCATTTCGAAAGGCGTGGTGGTAGACGATCCGCCGCTCGGGCACGCCGCGAGCGCGCGCCGCCTCCACGTAGTCGCCACGCATCGTCTGCAGCATGTTGACCCGCACCAGGCGGATCAGGACGCCGCTGATTACGAGCCCGAGCGTGACCGCGGGCAGGATCAGGTGCTGTACGACGTCCCAGAACGCCTCCCAGTTGCCGGTGATCAGGGAGTCGATCAAATAGAAGTTGGTGACCGTTTCGAGCTCGAACTCGACCACGGGGCTTGCGCGCCCGGAGGTGGGTAACCAGCCGAGCGTCGAGCCGAACAGAAGCTGGGCTAAAAAGCCGACGAAGAACACCGGCGCGGCATAGATGATGATCCCGAACATTCGGCCGGAGAAGTCGATCCAGGTGTCTCTGTAGCGGCCGGCGAGGATCCCGATTGTGATCCCGACGACCAGCGTGATCAAGAATGCCCAGAACGTCAGCTCGAGTGTGGCGCTGCCGTTCTCGACGATGATCGAGGTGACGGTGCGGTTGTCGGTGAGCGTCGTTCCGAGGTCGAGCGTGAACACGTCGCCGATGTACTCGACGTACTGCTCGAGGATCGGCTTGTCGAATCCAGCGGCCGCGCGCCGCTCGTCGAGCTCCTCCTGCGATAGGCGACCGCCCAACGAAGCCTGGATGGGGTCGCCCGGCGCGACCCGCATCAGCAGGAAGACCATCGTCAGCAGGATGAGGACGGTCGGGATCGCCAGCGCCAACCGCGTCAGCGCATAACGACGAAGTGAGTTGCCTCCGCTCAAAGCACGTGCCGAAGTGGCCGGCGTTGGTCAGCGCCGGCCACTTCGACTACACATTCGTGAGGCCTCAGCCTTCCTTGCTGAGCAGCCAGAACCGGAAGATGAACGAGGGATCGAACGTGTCCTCGAGCCCCTCGACTCCCTCCACCTGGGCGCCGACCTGATCGGCCTCCCAGATCGGGATCGTCGGCACGTCCTCAGCGCCGATCTGCTGGATCTGGGCGAACGCCTCGTCGCGGACGGCGTCATCCGTCGATGCCTTCTCCTCTGCGAGGAGCTTCTGCATCTCCGGGTTGTCGTAGTGGATGTTCAGGAAGCTCGTCTCCGAGTAGAAGTTCCCGACATAGTCATCGGCGTCCGGATAATCCGGGAACCAACCGAGCTGGTAGATCGGGTACTTGTCGGTGAACGCGGCCTCCGAGTACTGGTTCCACTCGGTCGACTCCAGGCTGACCTCGAAGAGGCCGGACTCGTCGAGCTGGCGCTTGATCTCGGCGTACTCATCGCCGGACGAGGCGCCGTAATGGCTCGGCGTGTACCAAACCTCCAGCGGCACCGGAGTGTCAACGCCGGCGTCGGAGAGCGTCTGCTCGGCCGCGCTGGTGTCCGGCGACTCGCCGTAGGCCTCGTCGAACGACGGGCCGTTGAACTCGAGCCCGGTCGGGATCATCGAATACAGCGGCTTGACCGTGCCGTTGTAAACGTTGTCGGCGATCGACTGACGGTCAATCGTCTGGGCGATGGCCTGGCGGATCGCGAGCTTCTCCTCGTCGGTCTCGCCCGGCATCTGGTCGAGGTTGAAGACCATGTAGCGGATCTCCGCACCCTCGCCCGAAACGACCTCAACACCCTCGGCGCTCTCGAGGTCCGAGATGTCCGTCGGGCTCAGGCTTCGGTAGGCGATGTCAACGTCGCCCTGCTCGAGCGCGAGCTTCAGCGCCGAGGCCTTATCGAAGTACTGGATGATCGCCTGGTCGGTCTTCGGCGGCGCATCCCCGGTGTACTCGGGGTTCGCCTGAAGGACGGTCTGCTGACCCGGCTGGTACTCCGCGACCTCATAGCGGCCGGAACCGATGAACGTCTCGGTCTCGAGCTCCTTGTCGGAGTAGCTGTCCGACGGGACGATCGCGAACGAACCGGTGGCGATCACCGACGGCCACGTGGCGTCCGGCGCTGCGAGGTTGAAGACAACGGTGTCGTCGCCCTTCGCCTCGATGCTCTTCATGTTCGCGAGCAGCGACGAGGCGCCGTTCGGATCGGCGATATCGACATTGCGCTCGAACGAGAAGACGACGTCTTCCGCCGTCAGGTCCGATCCGTCGTTGAACTTCAGATCCGCCTTGAGCGTGCATTCGTAAGTGACGTCATCGGTGAACTCGCACGATTCAGCGGCCTCCGGAACCGGCTTGTCCTCGCCGGGCGGGAACTGCAAAAGGTTCTGATAGATGTTGTAGATGACGTCGTAAGACGGCAGGTCGTACGCGCCCGCCGGATCCAGCGACACCGGCTGGTCCGTCGTTCCGCGGATGATCGTCCCGCTCGTCCCGCCACCGCCGGAGTCGTCGCTCCCGCACGCTGCTACCCCAAACCCAAGTGCTGCAGTGATCGCGCTCGCGACCAACAGCCGGCTGAATCTCATTCCTGCTCCCAATTTCGTTGTACGTGCCACGAAAAGCGCGGCAATTCTCCTCGACCGCAGCCTATACCTCCGCACGATGGCGGAGTGGGCGGAGGGTTAGAGATTGGTAAGAGACAGGGCACTGTGACCGGCCGACCGTCAGCGCGGGACGTGACCGGGCGGGGCAGGCGGGGGTGAGGGCAGAGCAGGATTCACCGTCGAGTTACGTCTCAACAACCGTATGGGTGGTTCAAACGTCAATGGACAGTCAAAAGCGCATCGCACGCCCCCTACCCAGCAGTGGCTGTTGGTGAAAGCCCGGGCGTGCGGTCAGGGTGGTCGGGCTCGAGATGGGACTTTCCGCCCCCACGGGTCGCAAAGTCCCCACTCGAGCGCAGATCCCGCCGGACAGCACCCCTACCCACAACACCCGGCCGGCGTCGCCAGCCACGACGGGAGCCCAGCGGCGCCCGCGGAACGCCTAGCGGTCCGTCGGCCCCGTAGTCGTCATCGCCGGCTCTGAGCTCGGCGGGCCGCTGCGGCCGACCGGGTGGTGGCACGCGGCCCAGTGACCGTTGCCGTAGTCGACCAAGGGCGGGTCGACCTGCGAGCAGATGTCCGTCGCCTTCGGGCAGCGGGTGTGGAAGCGACAGGCCTCGGGCGGGTTCGCCGGGCTCGGGACGTCGCCCTCGAGGATCACGTGCTCGCGGGCAGCGTTGGCGCGCGGGTCCGGGATCGGCACGGCCGCGAGCAGCGACACCGTGTACGGATGGATCGGGTTCTCGTAGACGGCGTCCGCCGGGCCGATTTCGACGATTCGGCCGAGGTACATCACCGCGATCCGGTCGGCGACGTGGCGGACGACGCCGAGGTCGTGAGCGACGAAGACGTAGGTGAGATCGAGCTCGTTCTGCAGGTCCTCGAGCAGGTTGATGATCTGCGCCTGAATTGAGACGTCGAGCGCGGAGACCGGCTCGTCGGCGATCACCAGGGTTGGGTTGAGCGACAGGGCCCGCGCGATCCCGATCCGCTGGCGCTGGCCGCCGGAGAACTCGTGCGGGAAGCGGTTGTAGTGCTCTGGGTTGAGCCCAACCCGCTCGAGCAGCGCGCGAACAGCGTCCTTCATGCCGTCCTTGCCTACGACGCCGTGCAGGCGCATCGGGTCCCCGACGATCTGAGCGACGCGCTTGCGCGGGTTCAGCGACGCGTATGGGTCCTGGAAGATCATCTGCATCTTCGGCCGCAGGTCGCGGAGCTCGCTGGTCGATAGCTCCGTCACCTCGCGCCCCTCGAACTTCACCGAGCCCGAGGTGGGCTCGATCAGCCGCAGGATCGAGCGGCTCAGCGTCGACTTGCCGCAGCCCGACTCGCCCACGAGCCCGAGCGTCTCGCCGGCGCCGACCTTAAACGAGACGCCGTCGACCGCCTGGACGGCGCCGATCTCGCGGTCGATCAGGATTCCGCTTTTGATCGGGAAGTGCTTGACGAGGTCGGTGACCTCGAGGATCGGGGCTCGGTCGCTGCCCGGGATCGGCGCTGGGACCTGGGTCGGGACTTCCGCGCTCACGACAGGCACCTCATGCTGCGGGCGCCTCCAGACCGATCTCGCCGGTCTCGACGACGCGCAGCGTGCGCTTTTGCTCCGGGGTCAGCCAGCAGCGATCGAGCTGACCGCCCTGGTGGTTTCGCGACTCCAGCGGCGGCAGCTTGTCGCACTTCCCGAAGCGGTGCGGGCAGCGCGTCTTGAAGCGACAGCCCTCCGGCAGCGAGATCAGCGACGGCGGCTGGCCGCCGATCTGGGCGAGCCGCGCCGTCCGCGGCCGGTCGATCCGCGTCAGCGAACCGAGCAGTCCCCAGGTATAGGGGTGCTGCGGGTCGTAGAAGATCTGGTCGAGCGTTCCGGACTCGACGATCATCCCCGCGTACATGACGTTGACGCGGTCGGCCACCTCCGCAACGACCCCGAGATCGTGCGTGATCATGATCATCGCCATCCCGAACTCGGCCTGGAGCTGTTCGAGCAGGCGCAGGATCTGAGCCTGAGTGGTGACGTCGAGCGCGGTGGTCGGCTCGTCGGCGATCAGCAGCTTCGGATCGTTGGTCAGCGCCATCGCGATCATCGCTCGCTGGCGCATGCCGCCTGAGAACTCGTGCGGGTACTCGCCGGCGCGCCGGCGCGGCGTCGGGGATGCCGACCAGCCCGAGCAGCTCGACCGCGCGCTTCTTCGCGTCGGAGTCGGATATCGGCTGGTGGACCTGGATCGCCTCGACGAGCTGCTTGCCGACCTTGTAGTACGGGTGAAGCGAGGAGAGCGGGTCCTGGAAGATCATCGAGATGTCGTTGCCGCGGATCAGCCGCAGCTCCTCGGTGCTCATCTCGGCGAGGTCGCGCCCCTCGAAGGAGATCCGCCCCGTGATCTCGGCGTTGTCCGCCCGGGTCAGGCCGAGGACGGTGAGGTTGGCGACGCTCTTGCCCGAGCCGGACTCGCCGACGATCCCGAGCGTCTCCCCGCGGCCGACCTCGTAGGAGACGCCGTCAACCGCCTTGACCACGCCCTCGTCGGTCGTGAACTGAACCCGCAGGTCCTCGACCTTGAGCACGGGTCCGGCTGCTGAAGCTGTGCTCATTGGTACCTCACCCTCGGATCGAGATAGGCGTAGAGGATGTCGACGATCAGGTTGAAGATCACGATGAAGAAGGCGCCGAAGAGGACGATCCCCTGGATCACGACGAGGTCGGACGCGCACGATCGCCGTCACCAGCTCCTTGCCCACGCCGGGAATGTTGAAGACCGACTCGGTGAGGATCGCGTTGCCGGCGAGCAGCGTGCCGACGTCGAGACCGAGCAGGGTCACGAGCGGCGTGATCGCGCTGCGAAGCCCGTGGCGGAGGATCGACCGTGCGCTCGGGCAGGCCCTTCGCCCGCGCCGTGCGGATGTAGTCCTCCTCCATCACGTCGATCATCTGCGCGCGCAGGTAGCGGGCATAGATCGCCGCAGTCGCGACCGCGAGCACGCACCAGGGCAGGATCAGCGAGGCCCCCTTTTCTAAGAAGGTGTCCGCGTCGTTGTAGCTGCCGATCCCGGGAAAGATCTTCCAGACGCCGACGTCCTGGGCGAAGAGGTACAGCGCGACCAGCCCGAGCCAGAAGACCGGCGCGGAGATGAAAACGAGGCTGGTGATCATCGTGACCCGGTCGAGCAGCGAGCGCCGGCGGACCGCCGAGATGATCCCCACCGGGATCGCGATCGTCAGCCAGAGAATCACGGCACCGGTGACGAGGAAGATGGTCGCCGGCAGGCGGTCGAAGATGATCTCCTTGACCGGGGTGTTCGACTGGAAGACCGAGATGCCGAAGTTGAGCGGCCCCGTGCCGCCGTTGTACTTCGTCCGCGTCGAACCAGTCGAACGGAGTGAAGACCTGGGTCATGTAGCGCGCGAACTGCTCCGGGATCGACGAGTTCAGCCCCAGCGATTCGCGCAGGTTGTCGATCTGCGTCCGGGGAGGCGTTGCGGCCGGCGCGAAGGGTCGCGGAGTCGGCCGTGGGGAAGACGTAGAAGATCGTGAAGACGACCGCGCTGACGATGAAGAGCATCGCGAAGGCCCAGAGCAGGCGGCGGATCGTGTAGCGGAGCATGAGTAGTGGTGGTGGGGGTTGGTTGGCGGATATGGCCCCGCCGCGCTCGGTGCGCGGCGGGGCTCATCCGTGTCTAGGCGGCGATCAGCCCGCCCCGATTCGTTACTTGATCGACGAGTACGAGAGGTCCCAGTTCGCGTTGAACAGGTTGATCACGCCGGCGACGTCCGCCGACTGGATGTTGGCCTGGTTGTCCCAGATCCATGGGACCACCGGAGCCTGCTCCATGATCATCGTGTCGACCTCGGCCCACGCCTGAGCGCGCTCGTCGGGGTCGTCGAGGTACGTCGCGTCCTGGATTGCCTTGTTGATCTCAGGCACGTCCAGCAGCGGCCAGTTCGAGTTGTTCGACTCGACGATCGCGTCACCGCTGAACGTGTTCTGGAGCATCGACTGCGCGTCCTGGAAGTCCTTCAGCCAGCCGACGTTGGTGCAGATCTCCGGCTCGTTCTTCGGGACGTTGCAGAACTTCGTGTACATCGTCGAGTGCTCGACCTTCTGCAGGTCCACGGTGAACCCGAGCTGCTCGAGCTGATCCTTGAACACCTCGGCCGTATCCGAGCCAGGAGGCGAGTCGTCGCCGACGATGGTGACGTCGCAGTCGCCCTCGCACTTACCCGAGCTGAATCCGGCCTCCTCCATGTACGACGCGGCCAGCTCCATGTCCCCATCGGGGTTCTGGAGGTAGTCGAGGTCCGCGCCCTCCAAACCGCCGGCTTCCTCGAAGCCGGGGAAGTTCGGCGGGATGATGTGGGTCTCGACCGGGCCCGCGAGCTCACCGCCGCGCGTGTTGCGCAGATCGGTGCGGTTCGACGCGGCGATCACGGCCTTGCGGACGTTGATGTCGTCGAACGGGGGCTCGGTGGTCTTCATCGAGATGTAGCGGTTGCCACCGCTTGGAGTCAGCGTGAGCTGCTCCGGGTACTGCGTGGCCGCCAGCTTCAGCGACGTCGCGTCAAGCGAGAAGTCGCCGTTGACCTGTGCAGTCACCCGAGAGGATCTTCTTCGCCGCCGAGTTGGTGTCGGTGAAGCCCTCCTGGACCGTGATCTCGTCGAGATACGCGGGACGATCATCCGTCTCGGCATCCCAGTTCGGGTTGCGGACCAGGTGGATCTCCTTACCGGAGGTGTAGCCGGTCAGCTCGCCCGTCTCGGGGTCGTTCTCGATCATGTACGGACCGGTCGCGACCTGATGGTCACCGTAGGTCGACGGGTTCTCAGCGTCGAACTCCGACGCGTACTCGCGCGGAACCGGCGCGCCGATCGGCAGCGTCAGAGCGCCGATCACGCCAAGCGAGCTCGTCTGGTCGAGCGCGATCTTGAACGTGTTGCCATCGCAGGTGAGCCCTGAGATGTCCGGCGCCGTGGTCGGGTCCTTCTCGACCGCCGCCTCGGCGTCGGCGAAACCGCTGACGTCGTTGAGGTAGCTGCCGACGTAACCGTTGGCGACGCCGGGCAGCAGCGCCCGCTCGATCGAGTACTTGAAGTCATCGCATTCGACTTCGCGATTGACAGGCGGCGAGAACTTGATTCCCGGACTTGATCTCGTACTCGATGCTCGAGACCGTCGTCGGAGATCGTCGGCGGGCCCTCGGCGAGGTCCGGCGTTGGCTCCTCGACGTCGTCCGGCGCCCACGACTGCAGCTGACGCTGCGTCGCCGAGTTGATCATGTAGGAGAACTGGTAGTAGGCGGCACCGGGGTCGATGTAGTCGACGTCGCCGGCGGCGAGCACCGTCAGAGTCCCGCCCTCCTTGGCGCCCTCGGGCGGGCCGTAGGGGCTGGGAACTCATTGCCTGCGCTCGCCGAACTGCTGCTCGAGCTATCGCTGTCGTCGTCTCCGCATGCGGAGATAGTCAGCGCGAGCACCAGAAGCAGCCCGGATGCGAGCATCCAAAGCGACTTAGATCGCATCGTCTGTCCTTTCGTTACGTGTAGTTGGATCCGTTTGTTTGCAAGTTCATGGCAGGACTACTTCCGCCGCGTGCGCGGGTTGAGCGCGTCCTGCATCGCGTCGCCGACGAGGTTGAAGGCGAGCACGGTGAAGAGGAGGGCGAGGCCGGGGAAAAGCATGTACCACCAGGCCGAGTTGAAGATCGGGGTGGCGTCGGAGATCATCTGGCCCCAGCTCGGCTGGCTGGTGACGCCGACGCCGAGGAACGAGAGCGCGGCCTCGTAGAGGATCACCTGGGGGATCAGGATCGAGGCCGAGACGATGATCGGCGCCGTCAGGTTCGGCAGCAGCTCCCGGAAGATGATCCGGAAGTTGCCGGACCCGGCCGCCCGCGAGGCCTCGATGAACTCCTTCTCGCGCAACGACAGCGTCTGGCCGCGGACGATGCGCGCCATGTAGGTCCAGGCGGTGATCGCGATGACGAAGATGACGACGCCGAGGCCGGGCTTGATCAGGCCGCCGAGGCAGCCGGCGCCGCCGAGGGTGCACGCGGCTGCGAGGCCCGTGGCCAGCAGCAGATAAGGGATCGCGAGCAGGACCTCGATGGAGCGCGAGATGAAGGTGTCCGTCCAGCCGCGGAAATACCCGGCGAGCAGCCCGGCGACGACGCCGAGGGTGGTCGCGAGGATCGTCGAGGCGAAGGCGACAACGAGCGAGACCCGGGCGCCGTAGATCGTGCGCGTGAAGACGTCGCGGCCAAGCTGGTCGACGCCGAAGAGGTGTTCGGACGAGGGACCGGTGGCGGTTGCGAACAGCGGGTCGAGCGCGGCCGTGTCGCGGTAGTTGTAGTCCGCCGGGGCGCCAAAGATCTTGACGACGAACGGAGCGAAGATCGCGACCAGGATCAGCAGCGGCAAGGAAGATCAGCGACGCGAGCGCGAGCTTGTCGTCGCGGAAGCGACGCCAGAACAGCTGCCACGGCGTGCGGGCGAGCCGCATCGGCCTCCATCTCTGTGAGTTCGGCGGAAGCGCCGACCGGAGTCGGGTCGGTCCTCTCGAAACTCCCCAGCTTCCAAGTTCTCCCCGCCTCAGTCCCGGCGTACTCTCATGCGGTTGAGCACGTTAGACGAGCCATCGGAACCAGGGAACCCGCTAGGCCCGTAGTGCAAACCCGCTCTTACCTGTCCCCAACCTTCTATTAACCTTCGGCCAGTCGCCAGCTAGCGAGGTCGTTGCCGAAAAGGGGGTGTACGACCGCGCTGCCGGGATCCATCCGCGGCGCGAAGAGGGTGGTCTCACGCTCGTGGTCCAGCGGCACGAGGTAGGTCTGTGGTGGCGTCAGCACGTAGCGCTCGAGCCCGAGCCACCCGGCCACCGCGTCGGGGTCGCGGCGAAGCTCGTCGAGCTCGACTGCGACACGCGGCTCGTCGGCGACGCGGTCGAAGAACTCGAACGGCTCCGAGATCGATGCGTATTGAGTGACCAGTTCCGTCGCCGCGGTGGCTCGACCCCCCGGACGTGGATCGAGACCGATCGCTCGAAGCTGCCGGAGGTACTCGTCCGTTTCTGTGCCGGACACCTTCACAGGCGCGTCCTCGGCGCCGGCCTCGCGGATCAGCGCTCGTGCTGCGTCGAGTTCCGGCGCGCAGCCGGTGGTATCGAAATCATGGTCATAGCCCGTCATTCCCGGGGGGATCAGGGAGCAGCCGGTGCTGTCGACGCCGAGGGCGACCGCCTCCCGGACGGAGGGGTCGTCAAACGGCTCGCGGTTGCGATCCAGATACGCGTAGGTGGTCGAGGCTGCCGGCGACTGCGCGTAGCGCTCACCAGCCTCGGTGGCAATCTGGGGTTCGAGATCGGCTGCCGGAGGGCCTTGAATCGAGTCCAGCTCTCCATTCAGCACCTGCAGCGTCCGCTCGTGCGCGTCGGGCACCACGCGGATTGTGATCTTCTCGACGTTGCCCCGGGGAATGTCGGGGATGTCGAAGTCCGCGAACGTATCGCTGCGCGTGAGCGTGATCTCGCCTCCTGCCTCGCCGCCGAGCTCATACGGCCCGATGCCCGGCGGTGTGCCCGCGCCCGGCGGCACCGGGGCCGTAGCCGGCCTCGCGAGGACCGAGGCGAACGCGACGTCAGGCCTCGTCAGCCGGATCGTGATCGCACCACTGATGTCGTCGGTCTCGATTGCGGCGATCTCGCGCAGATAGGGCGTGGCCGGCGAATCCAGCCGCCGGGCGCGGTCGATCGCGCGTTCGAAATCCGATGCTGCGGCCGTGGTCCCGTCGGCGTAGGTGAGGCCTTTGCGCAGCGTCAACCGATACGCACGCCCGTCGGCCGAAACCTCGGGAAGATCGGACGCGAGGCCGGGAATGAGTTCCAGGCCGCTCTCACCCTCGGCGTGGCGGTAGGTGAGAAGCGGGGTGTAGGCGAGCCAGATCGCCTCCATCGTGTCGCGATCCGTGACCAGTGCGGGGTCGAGCGTCGGCGGCGGTGCGGCCCGTGCGACCGTGATCTCAGGCGCGGGCTCGGCCTTCTCGTCGCAGGCTGCCGGGCCTACTGCGACCGCGAGCGCGGCGATCGCTGTTACGGCCCGGCGCCCCCTCATCAGGCCCCGGGGCGCGGGAACTGGCTGCGCATTACCGCGTCCCAAGCGCGATCGGGAAGCAGGCGGCGTTGACCGATCGCGAGGCGTGCGGAGGCCGTGACCTTGTAGCGAGCGCGCGGATTGCGTGCCGTGATCGCGCGTTCGATCGTGCGGGCCACCTTGTCCGGCCCCCCGCCGAGGCGTGCGAGCGGTCCCTCGTAAGCGCCGACTGTCGCGGCTCCCACCGCGGCGTTGAACGCGCCGTAGGGATCGTCGGACGAGGCGGCTGGCGTCTCGGCGTCGGCAAGTGATCCCGCGGCGGTGTCGCCGAAGTTGGTGGTGATCAGGCCGGGCTCGATCAGGACGACGCGGACGCCGAACCCCGAGACCTCGTAGCGGAGGGCGTCGGAGATCGCCTCGACCGCGTACTTGGTCGCGTGGTAGGCGCCGCCGCCCGGAAAGGTGAGCTTGCCGCCCATCGAGCCGACGTTGACGATGCGGCCCTTGCCGGCCGCGCGCATCTTGGGCAGGACCAGCTGGCACATCCGCACGAGCCCGAAGACGTTGGTCTCGAACTGCGCGCGCAGGCGCTCGATCGGCAGGGTCTCCAGCGCGCCGGACTGGCTGTAGCCGGCGTTGTTGACGAGCGCGCCCACAGAGCCCTCCGCATCCTCAACCTCGGCAACCGCCGCCGCCATCGAGGCCTCGTCGTTGACGTCGAGCGCGACCAGCCGGCAGCCCTCGGCGGCGAGATCGGCGATCGAGTCCGGTCGGCGCGCGCTCGCGTAGACCGTCCACCCGCGCTTCGCGAATCGGCGCGCGGTCTCCTGGCCGATGCCCGACGAGCATCCCGTGATTAGCACGGCTCCGGGGTCAGAA
This sequence comes from uncultured Solirubrobacterales bacterium, assembly GCA_963746215.1. GTDB lineage: Bacteria > Actinomycetota > Thermoleophilia > Solirubrobacterales > 70-9 > WHSW01. The sequence goes on along the minus strand of CAVVAT010000004.1, from coordinate 182,814 downwards.
CTCATCTCGTCCACCTTTCTACTTAACCGTGATCTTGCCCTTCATACCCGAGTTCTCGTGGATCCGGCAGAAGTATCGGTAGGTGCCGGGCTTGGCGAAGGTGCGCGTGAGCTTCGGGGTCGAGGGGTTGAGATCGCGGTCGAACCGACCCTGCTCAAAGGTCACCGTGTGACCTCCCGACTTGTAGACCCAGGTGACCGTCTCGCCGGTTGAAACCTTCAGCTTGGCCGGAGTGAAGTCAGTGCCCCCGGCGCGGACGCTGGGTTTCTCTGCGGCATTGTCGGCCGCCTGCGATGCGGTCGCGCCGAACGCGACGAGGACGAGCGTGGCGGCGGCGATTCGGAGATTTCTCATATGGAGGGATACGCGTTGCGCCACGGCCTGGATCGGTCTCGTGATGCGTAGAGTGCGCGTTCGATGCGAGCGGTCACTTTCCAGGCGCCGGGCGAGGTCCGCGTAGACGAGGTACCCGATGCGCGGCTGACCGCCGCCGACGAGGCGATCGTCAGGGTGGAGGCGAGCGGTGTCTGCGGCTCGGACCTTCACATCTACCACGGCCGGGTCGCGATGGAGCAGGGCTTCATCCTCGGCCACGAGTACGTCGGCACCGTCACCGACATTGGCGATGACGTCACCGCCGTGGCTCCCGGGGACCGGGTGCTCGGCTGCTACTGCACTGCCTGCGGCGAGTGCTTCTTCTGCGCCCGCGGCGACTTTCACAAATGCGACCGCGGCCGCGTTTTCGGTCACGGCAAGACGCTGGGCGCGCTTCAGGGCGCGCAGGCCGAACTGCTCGCGGTGCCCAACGCCGACCTCACCCTCCGCAAGGTGCCCGAGGGGATGTCCGACGACGTCGCGTTATTCGCCGGCGATGTGATGGGCACGGGCTACCACGCGGTCGTCGAGTGTGGGGTCGAGCGTGGATCTGTGGTCGCGGTCCTCGGACTCGGGCCGGTCGGCCTGTGCGCCGTCGAGGCCGCGATCGCCGAGGGGGCGGCCAACGTGGTCGCGATCGACACGGTTGCGGAGCGCCTCGAGCTCGCGGGCAAGCTGGGTGCGACGCCGGTGCACCTCACCGAGGGTGATCCGCGAGGAACCGTCAAGGATCTGACCGAGGGCCGCGGCGCCGATTCGACGATCGACGCGGTCGGCCATCCGGACGCGCTCGAACTGGCCTGCCGCCTCACCCGCAAGGCAGGAACCGTCTCGGCCACCGGGGTCTATGCCGAGCGGATCGAGGTCCACATGGGGATCGTGTGGATCAAGGCACTGACGTTGAAGACCGGGCACGCGAACGTGATCAAGCACGTCGATCCCGTCCTCGAGCACCTCGCCTCGGGCCGCCTCGATCCGACCCCGTTGGTCACCCACCACATGAAGCTCGACGACGCCGCCGAGGCCTACGACGTGTACGACCGTCGCGAGGCGTTGAAGATCGTCCTGACTCCGTAACCGGTCATGGCTGAGGACCTCAGCTGGGAGGAGTTCGAGCGGGTCGACATGCGAGTTGGTCGCGTCGTCGCCGTCGACGACTTCCCCGAGGCGCGGCGTCCAGCGTGGAAGCTGACGATCGACTTCGGCCCGGAGGTCGGGACGAAGCGGTCTTCGGCGCAGATCACCAACTACGAGCGGTCCGAGCTCGAGGGCTCCCTGGTGGTCGCCGTCGTCAACTTCCCGGCGAAGCAGATCGGCCCGTTCATGTCGGAGTGCCTTGTGATCGGCGCGGTGAACGACAAAGGCCGCGTGGTGCTGCTGCGCCCGGACGGCGACGACGTCACGCTCGGCGAGCGGATCGCCTAGGCCTGGCGGCCGCTACTCGGTTCCGTCGCCGTTGTTGCCAGCCGGATAAGCGAGTTGAACGTGCGTGCGCGCGACCGCGATGAAGTCGCGCGAATGGCCGGGCCCCTCACCGGCGAGGGGCTGCACGACCGCGTTCGAAAGCGGGATAAAGACCACCTCGCCGTGGTTCAGGTAATCGGACAGCCGACTGCGATAGCCCTCGCGCGGCAGATGAAGTTCACCGACGATTCGCAGTCGGTCGGTTTCGAGCACGATTCTCTCTACGCGTGTATCCATGCTTCGAACCTATCGGCAGTTGGATCGCGATCCGTGAGCGCCCGGGTTTCGATGCAGGACCTCAGCCGCCGAGCGCATCGCCGAAGACCGAGCGGGCCTCGCTTGGGTCGGCAAAGACCTTGACGGCGATCACCTTGCCGTCGCGAACCGTCCACAGCCACGCATTCGCTGAATCTAGGAAGCCTTTGTCGTGCCAGGCGCGGACGCGCCCGAAGACGAGGACGTTCTCGTCGTCGATCTCGTTGAACTGCTGCGGGCGCAGCTCGATTCGCTTCCAGGTGCCAGCGAGATCGCTCATGTACTCGCCGAGCCCCTCGTGACCGCGGTACGGGCCGGCCCGCCCGGCGAGCAGGCCGGTCACCGTGGACACCTCGATCGACTCGTCGGAGACCGAGCAGAGCGCGTCGAGGTCGCGCTTCGCGAAGGCGTCATAGGCCCGCCGGATCACCGCCTCGGTTTGGCTCATCAGAAGTAGCGTGACGATTGATCGACCTTCGGGGCCTCCGATGCGATGCGCTGCATCAGTCCGTAGAAGCGATGCACCTCCGGATAGACGATCGCCTTGCCGCTCGTCACCAGGCCGCCCGATATACCGCGCTCGGGGTCGGCCCAGCCCATGATGTTGATCAGGCCGAGATGACCGAATGCGAGGTCCGTGTCCCGGCCGTAGAGGCTGATCAGCTTCGCGCCGAGCATCAGGCCGTAGGAAAAGCGGGTGGGAAAGACGAGCGAGAGGTCGATCTCGAGGCGTGACTGCTCGGTCAGCGCCGTGCGGATCGTCTCGGGGTTGACGACCCGTACGCCGTCGAGTTCGCCGCCACGTCGGAAGATCTCAAAGAAGCGGCCGAGCTCGTTCGCGTTGGTCATGACACTCGCCGCGGGTACTACACCCGTGAGAAAGCGCGGGTCGTTGGAAAGGTCGATCACGGCGTCGAGCGGGGAGCCGAGGGCACGCGTGACCAGGTTCGACACGGGTGGCAGCAGCGGCGGCCCGGTGATGTAGCTGAGGCCGACCTCCTCGACGTCGGCGGGATCGACCCCGTAGTTGGTCCAGCGAAACCCCAGCGGGTCGAGGATCTCGGCGGCGATCACTTCGCGGATGCTCTTGCCGGTCGTCCGCCAGACGATCTCGCCGAGGATGAAGCCACCCGAGACGGCGTGGTAGGCGAGCAGTTTGCCGGGGGCCGACGCCGGCTTCACGTCGCAGATCAGCTCGAGCAGGTGCTCGCGGTCTGAGAGCACGTCGAGGTCGAGCGCCTCCTTTGGCAGCGAGGCAACGCCTGCACGGTGGGCGAGCACGTGAGCGATCGTGATCTCGCCCTTGCCATGACGCGCGTACTCGGGGACGTGGTCGGCGATCCGGTCGTCGATCGACAGTGCACCGCGCTCGGCGAGCATGTGAATCACCATCGCCGTGATTCCCTTCGAGGTGGAGTAAACGCAGAAGGGGGTGTCGGTGGTGACCGGAACCTTCGGCGTGTCAGCGGAGTCGCTCGGCCCGTTGCCGCGAGCGTGGCCGATCGCCCTGTCGAGCACGACCTCGCCCTCGCGCCGAAGGCATAGCTGGAGGGCGGGGTGGACTCCGGACTTGTAGAGGTCGAGGGCGGCCTGCCAGATCCGCTCGACCTGCTCCGCCGTCATCCCGACCGACTCCGGTACTGCCTCGGTCCCGCGGGTGGTGGCGGCATCCAGATCGTCCGGCAGCCGAATCCGGCGCAGCGGGTCGCCGATCAGCGGAAAGCGGGGGATCGACGGCACGGGCGCCGAAAACCTAGACGGTCTTCCGGCCACCCGCGCCACCCGATCAGTTGATCCAGGCTGAAAACGGCGTGTAGACCAGCCCGTGGTCCTCGTACTTGGTCGCGACCTGGAAGTCGTAACCGGCAGGGCAGCCCTGCGTGTCGTAGAGGACGGCCGCGTCAGCGATCGGCGAGTTGCCGCCGTTGAAGTCGGCCGCCGCGATCACGTTCGTCACCGGCACGGAGGCGTCGATGCAGATGAAGTCCTGCCCCTCCGCGATTCGGTTGATGTTCTTCGACCGTGCCTGGTCGAAAGTGAGCGCCCCGCCCTGGAAGGTGACGTGGACGTACGCAAGCGCCGAGCCGGCGGGACCGGCCGGACCGGCCGGGCCCTCAGCGCCAGCGGGTCCGGCGGGACCAGCGGGTCCGGCAGGACCAGCCGGACCGGTCTCACCCTGGGCGCCGCGCGTGCCTTCGAGCGAGCCCTTGAAGTCGGCCGAGCTCAGCGACGCGTCCTTGACATCCTGGCCCGTCAGGGATCCGTTCTTGATCTGCTTGCCGCTGATCATCTTTGCGGCCGTGGCGGTGCCGACGGTTGCCAGCAGGACCGCGATCACTGCCATTACCATCGCGGGCGTCGGCAGCCAGCGCTGCCGCTTTGCGGACCTCTCGTTCATCTGAATTCCTCCTTGAAGGAGCAGCCATGCAGCTGCCATCGGTTTCATGCGGAGGAGCATCGAAAACGGCGGGGATTCCGGCATCGGGGATGTCCCTCGATGACCGCGAGGGAGGGGATTTGGCATCGTTAAGGGACCGTTGAAGCTGATCGGCCGAGAGCGCGAGCAGGCGCGAATTGAGGCCGCGATCAAGGCAGCCCGGCAGGGAACGAGCGCCGCGATCGTCCTCGTCGGCGAGCCCGGGATCGGGAAGTCGTCATTGCTCGCATACGCACGTGATTCCGCACGCGACATGCGCGTGATGGCCGCGCATGGCGTCGAGTCCGAACACGACATCCCCTTTGGCGGTTTGGTCGAGTTGTTCACTCCCCTTCCCGACCAGGTGCGATACCTCCCGGCTCCGCAGCGCGCCGGACTCGACGTCGCCCTGGCCCTCAAGGCGGGAGAGCCGCCAGACCGCTTCACGGTCGGCGCAGCGGTCCTCGGTCTTCTGGCATGCATCGCCGACGACGAAGACGGGCTGTTGCTGATCGTCGACGACGCGCAGTGGCTGGACACTCCGTCGCTCGAGGCGATCCTGTTTGCTCTGCGGAGGCTCGATCGTGACGGCGTGGCCGCGATCGTCGCCTCACGTCCCGACGACGGTCTCGACTTCACCGGGGAGCGCCTAGAGCAGGTCGCACTCGACCGGCTCGCGCCGGGGGAGGCCGAGCAACTGCTCGACAGCGCGGTGGAGACCCCGCTCGGCGCCACAGCGCGGGGAGCCCTTCTCCAAATTGCGGCCGGCAATCCGCTCGCGCTCGTGGAGGCTCACCGATCGCTCAGCGCCGCGCAATTGGCCGGGCGTGAATCCATGCCCCAGCCGATCCGGCCCAGCGCCGCGATCGAGCGCGCCTACGCGGCGCGCGTGGCCGCGCTCGATCCGGCGGAACAGGCCGCGCTGCTGGTGGCGGCGGCCGCCGAGGAGATCCCGCACGCTGATCTCGAACGAGTCCTCGAGCTGCTCGGCATCGTCGGCGACGCGCTCCTCGCCGCGGAACGCTCGGGCGCCCTTGAGGTCATCGATGGCAAGGTGCGCTTCGCTCACCCGATGTTGCGCGCAGTCGCGTATCACCGCGCCCCGACAGCGGAGCGCAGGCGGGCGCATCGTGCGATCGCCGACACCCTCAGCCAAGCGGACGTCGGTCACCGCGCTTGGCACTTGGCCGAGGCGGCGACCGGGCCCGACGAGGAGGTTGCCGACGCCCTCGACGAGGCTGCCGGCGCCGCCCGCGACCGCGGCGCGCTCGCCACCGCCGGCACCCTAGGCGTTCGGGCGGCGGCCACCACCACAGACCAACGCCGGTCGCTGCTTCTGTCGCTACAGGCGACCGAGGACTTGATCCGCGCTGGGCACGCAGAGGACGCCCGCGGGATCATCGACTCGGTCGTCGAGAGCGTTACCGAGCCGGAGCTCGTCGCCGAGGCGAAGCGAATGCGCGGTCTCCTGCTCATCCGCTCGGGAAGCCTCACGCTCGGTCACGACGTCCTGATCGAAGCAGCGACGCTGATCGCCGACGACGACCCGGCAACGGCCGCTCGTGCCCTGCTCGAGGCCACGATCCGCGACCGCGTCGTCGCCGATTACGAAAGCCATCTCGAGCTCGCACGTCGCGCGCACGAGCTCGCCCTGGCGGCCGATCCCCCCGACGCGCACCTTGCGGCGCTCGCCGAGATGCAGTCGGCCGTCGTGGGCGTCGCGCTCGGGGAGGGTGACGCGGCGGCGGACGTCATCGAGGCAAACGAGGCCGCGATCCTGATGCCCGAGCCGCGCCTGGCCGTCGAGCTCTACGTTGGACCGGTCCACGCCGCCGTCTGGGCCGAGCGCTACGGCTGGGCGGAGCGCGTGTTGAGCCGGCTGATCGATGCCGCGCGCCAGCGCAGCACGCCGACCGAGGTGACCTATCCCCTATGTGTCGCCGCGCAGCTCGAGTTGCGTCGCGGGCGGTTCGAGCTCGCGCGAGCGCACGCGGACGAGGCCGTGCGCATGGCGCTCGACACGGGGCAGGCCGTGATGGCCTCGGTCGGGCTGAGTGCCCTGGGGGATATCGACGCGTCACTGGGAAATCGGGCGGCGTGCGACGAGCACTTTGCGCAAGTCGACAAGCTGATCGGCATCCTTGGGGTCGACCCGGGGCGCCTGCGCGATCGATCGAACGGGCTTCTGGCTCTGGTTGAAGGCGAGCCGGACCGCGCGGTCGCCGCCCTGGAGGCGGTTGAGGAGAGCGATCTCGAGCGTGGCACGGCCGAGCCCCGCATCCTCCAGTGGGCAGCGAACCTCATCGAAGCACGAGCGTGGGTGGGGGACGAGGCCAAGGCCCGGGAGACGCTCGCCTGGGTGGAGGCGGCCGAGGGGCGGACAGGTGGAGCCTGGAACGAGGGCGCCGCCGCGCGCGGCCGGGGGCTGCTTGGTGAAGATGACCAGCTCGACGAGCACTTCGGACAGTCGGCCCTGGCGTTCGAGCGGGGCGAGGCTCAGTTCGAGCGCGCCCGCACAGAGCTTCTCTGGGGGGAGCGCCTTCGCCGCGCACGGCGCCGAGCGGACGCGCGGGATCCCTTGCGCCGGGCTCTCAATACGTTCGAACGTGTCGGCTGTGCCCCGCTCGCGGATCGAGCTCGCCGCGAGCTCGAGGCGACAGGCGAGTCCGTCGCCCGCGTAACCCCGGAGCGCCGCGACGAGCTCACGCCTCAGGAGCTGCGCATCGGCCTCCGGGTTGCGGAGGGCCGGACCAATCCCGAGGTTGCAGGCGAGCTTTTCATCAGCCGCAAGACGGTCGAGCGCCACCTCTCGCAGATCTACCGCAAGCTCGGGATCCGTTCGCGGACCGAGCTCGCCCGCGTCCTCTGGCCTAACGACCGATCCGCTTGAGCGTCAGGGTCACGTCGACGCGGGTCTTACCCGTCGTCACCGGCCCGCCGACATAGGTCTGGACGTCGTTTGGATAGTTGATCGTCCGGCCGAGGTCCACCGAGAACTTCTTCGCGGTCAGCAGCTTCTTGGCCGGCAGGCTGCCCGCGACCGGCACGATGTTTCCTGGCCACTCGCCCTCGGTGTCTTGTAGGCCGAGATCCGCGTTTGGTTGACCTGCGTCGTAGCACGCTGAGGGCAGGCTGTCAGCGCTGCCGCCGCCCCAGTAGCCATCGCCGGAGAAGTAGATCGAGGCCTTCGGATCGTCCATCCGCTCGAGCGCGCTCGTGTAGTACATGCTGGCGACGTCGGCGAACTCGCCGGAGACGGAGCCCTCGATCTGGCCGTCGAGTTTGCAGGTCGAGGTGCCGATCGCGTCGGGCGTCGGCTCGCCGCCGTACGGGTCGTCGCCGCCGCACGGGGTCATCTGCGAGTACAGAACCTCGTAGTTGCGCAGCGCATCCGCGCGGCTGTACATGACGAGGCCCTCCTCGTCGTCGAGGTAGTGCAGCACTACCCCGCCGTCCTTGCGTGGGACCGCCCGCACGGTCGGCGCGGTGTTTCCGGGTGAGTCGAACTGGATGTACTGGCGCCCGTCCTCGTTATCGGGGTAGTCGCACGGGCCGACGGTCTTGTCGTAGGTCCAGGTCGTGAGCTGCTCGCCCTCGGCCTCGAGCTTGAACTTCGCCGGCTTGAGCTTCGCGGCCTCGGCGTGCGGGGCGAGCGCGAGCGCGGCAACGATGGCGGCGAGCGCCGCGGTCAGGGTCCTCTTCATGAGCTTCGTTCCTCCGATTCGGGTCATCGGAGGAGAGGATCGGGGCGCAGCGCGCCCCTCGCATCGGGGAGGTCCCTAAGCCTTGGCCTCGAGCCCGCGCTGTTCGCCGACCCAGTCGTCGAGTTCCTGCCAGCGCGCGTAGAGCCACTCGATCTGCTCCTGCTCGGTGGTCGGCACCTCGCTCCCGGGGCTGCGCCAGAAGCGGACCGCGATCCTGGTGCCAACGAGGCCGCCGGCCCAGATGTTGCTGATGTGCTGGAAGCCGTCGAAGCCGACATGGCCGCAGAAGACGACGTCGACCTCGCCCGCTGCCTCCTCGAGCAGCGCCAGCGGCCCGCCGAGCCGCGGCGGCAGGACGTGCTGAAGCCGGTTGGCCAGCGGCGAGACGGCGGGCCTGCGCTCGGCGATGATCTCCTTCGCCCGAGCGATCTTCGCGGTCGTGGCGCGAGTGCCCTCCGGGTAGATCAGGACGCTCTCGCCGCTACCGATGCCGTTGAGCAGGCTGCGCAGGGCGGCCGACTCCCCAGCGCTGTCGCCGGAGCCGCGGCGCACGAAGAACGTGGGACACCAGCGCCCGCCGATGTCGATCGTCGGAATCATCTGCAGCTCGCGCTTGATCACGTAGCGCAGGCCAATCCCGTGGTGGTGAGTGACAAGCGCGTCAGGGAGCGTGTTATCGATGATCGACGCGTGGCGCATCATGATCAGCGCCGGCGCCGGGGCCGCAAGGTCGAGATCCTCGATGTCGAAGCGCAGCGAGAACAGCCGCTTGACCCCGCCGAGGTGGTGGCGAATCCACCAGACCCGCAGAACGTAGATCCAGCGGTGGCGGCGCAGCGACCCGATGCCAAACGGGCCCCCTGTGAACAGCCAGATGCCGAACAGTCGGACCAGCGCGATCATCTCGCCCAGCAAAAACCACCACAGCATTGCCACCAGCCGAACGCCCATCCAGTGCTTGCGGCTGCGCAGCCAGAGGACGAGGTCGACGATCACGGCGCCGACCAACAGCACCGGCAAGAGCACCGTCACGAGAACGAACAGCACGATCTCGAGCCCGATCCCGCGGACCCGCCTGATGATTCGCGCGCCGAGGGAGCCGTCGTCTCGGAATAGTGGACCGTGGCTGACAGGCATCACCCGCATCGATCCGACCCTACGCCTGCTTGGAGATCAGTTCGCCGACAGCGTTACGCCGGTGACGACGACGGTGTCGTAGTCGACGTCGCCGTCGATCTCATTGCATCCTGCGCTCAGCGTGTGACTGCCCGGGTCAACCGGGTCGGAGACCGTGGTCACCGAAAAGGAGTCGCGTCCCGCGGACCTCAGGTCGATGAGCTGGCCCGCGATGGGCCACTCACCATCGAGAAGGAAGAAGCACTGGCCGAAGACCGAACTGGCGCTATCGGTTCCCGAGCCGGGCCCGGCGGCATCGTCGAGAGCGGCCGCGTCGGCGCTGCCACTGAGGGTCACCAGAAGCCGGGCACGCCGGGGAACTTCGATTGCGACGGAACCGCATGGCGCGAACGGCAGGGTGTGATTGTCGTCGCCGCAGCTTGTGGCTTCGCTGCTGCGCCCGACCTCGCCCAGGTCCGCAAGGTCCTCACCACCAAGCGTGGCCGCATTCACGCCTTGGAGCGTCGACTCGTCAAGGTCGGCGCCACCCAGGCTGTTGTCGGGGACCGCGGGTCCGAAACAGCTGAAGACCGGGGCGGTAACGGCCGTCGCTCTACTCGCGCTAATGGTTGCGCTCGGCGGGACGGCCTCGTGGTGTTTCCGGATGTATCTGCCAACGGCGGCGAGGGCCCGCATCTGACAACCCTATGCTCTCTGGCGTGATCGGGCTCCCCGAAATTCTCATCTTCCTCGTGATTCTGCTGTTGATCTTCGGCTACAAGAAGCTGCCGCAGCTCGGCCGCTCAGCGGGTGAGACGACGCGCACCGGGATCGAGAAGGCGCGAGAGCTATCGACGACGGTCGGCGACAAGGTCGAGGGCAAGGTCGACCCGTCGACCATCGGCCGCTCCGCCGGCAAGGGCCTGCGCGAGGCGCGCGAGTTCCGCGACGCGCTTACGGGCAAGGAGACGGCGAAGCCCGCCGCGGCTGCACCGGCGCCCGAGGCCGCGACAGCCGCGACGCCACCCCCGGCCGAACCGGCCGCCCCAGTCCCGGACGACGATAAGCCGGCCTGATCAACCGGATCGTGGGGCGAGGGACGCGAGCGCTGGTTTCCGCGGCGGCGGTGTTCACCGTCGTCATCGTTCTCCCCCAGAGCGCCGCCACCGACGATCGGCCGGAGGTGCTCCCGCCGGTTGCTGCCGTCGCTCCCAGTCAGTCGCGGATCATCTCGGCTCGCGTGTGGCACACGCGCATCGCGACCGTTCCGAACACGAATTCACGCCGACTCGGGCGCGCGCTTGCGGGCCTGCGGCCCACTTGGGTGACGGGGTTGCTGCGTTACGCCCGCAATCAGTATCCGCACCGCGACGAGATCCGCGCGTGGCGTCAGATCCGCAGGATCGTGCACACCTCCAGCCCGAATGCGCAGTTCGACGTCGTCCTCAACGCGATGCAATACCGGACGCCGGCGGCGATCCGAATGATGATGCGGCGCATGCGCGCCAAGCTCAACCCCGAGGGCTGGTTCTTCGACTTCTACTCACAGGCGTACCGCAAGCACCCGCGGATGATCCGGGCCGCGATCAACTCCGCTCACGCACACGGCGAGTGGATTGGCGGCAACGTCTTCGGGATCGCGCGCAACCGCCCGCTGCCGGTCCACTCCGACTTCTTTTCAGTTCAGGACGCTGGGATTCACCTCAACGGCAAGGCCGTACGTCGCCTCGCCCGCAGCCGCCCGGTGATGTACCACCTGCAGAGCGATCCGGACCGCCCGCGCAGCGGCGGCTGTCGATGGATTCGCGACTTCAGCGACAGGCGCCGGCGCGTAATGCTCCGCGCCCGCGCACGTCAACAGCTCAAGCACGACTTCCGGGTTTCCTATCCCGTGCTCTTCCCGCAATGCCTGCGCCGCGGGCCCGACGGCCATCGCACCTTCCTGCGCGCCTTCAATGCCTTTCGCCATCCGCAGGTCGCGCGCGAGATCGCCCGCCTGCTCGATCGCTATGACTTCGACGCGACCGGATGAGAACAAAACTGGCATTTGCGGCGGTGGCGCTCGTGGTCTTGGTCGTGACCGCCGCGGGGGCGGATGGCGCGCCACCTGAAAAGACGCCCCTGCACCGGACAGAGCAGCTCGCCAACAGCTGCGTCGCGATCGGCGCCGCCGCGGGTAGCTACTACCTGAAGCCGACCGCGTTGCGTCGCTATCTCATTCAGGACTCGGACGGTCTGCTGCTGGCGTCGTCGGGGGACGCCGTTACGAGGGTCGCGCAACCGGGGCCCGACTCCGAGTGGACGATCGCGCGCGTCGGCCGGCGCTTCTTGATCCACACGCCACCACCGGTGCGCCCGCTTGGTGTGGACCCGACGGGACAGTTCGTCCTCGGAGGTTCCACCAGCCGGCTTCGCCTCTTCGATGCGAGCGGTTGCCTGGCCTACCCCGAGGCGGCGACCGGTGCCAGGGGCAAGCCGTTCAGCGGGACCGACGACGACGGCACGGTCCTCGGTTTCGCCGACCTGCATCTGCATCCGGTCGCCGACTTTCGCGCCGGCGGGCAGGTGATCGCGGGTGAGGCCTTCGATCGTTTCGGGATCACGGAGGCGCTCGGTCGCGACGCCGACGTCCACGGTCCCGACGGCAGCCTCGACATCACCGGCAACCTCCTGCGGACCGGCACACCCGCCGGGACCCACGAGACCGAGGGCTGGCCGTCGTTTGCCGGCTGGCCGACGTACGACACGCTCACCCACCAGCAGGTCTACTACCGCTGGCTCGAGCGCGCCTGGATGGCCGGCCTGCGCCTCGTGGTCGCGCAGACGGTCGAGGATCAGCCTCTGTGTGACATCGAGCCGCGCAGATCGCACTCGTGCGATGAGACCGAGACGATCAAGCTCGAGATTCAGCGCTTGCGCGAGCTCCAGGACTACGTCGACGCTCAATCCGGCGGGGGCGGTCGCGGCTGGTTTCGGATCGTCGGCAGCCCCGAACGCGCCCGGAAGGTGATCGAGCGCGGCAAGCTCGCCGTGGTCATCGGGGTCGAGTCGTCGAACCCGCTCGGCTGTAGCGAGCGCGACGGGCAGCCGTTGTGCACCAAGCCCCAGATCAAGTCACGGCTTGCCGAGCTGCGCGGTCTCGGAGTGCGCAGCATGTTCGTCACCCACTGGACCGACAACGCGCTCGGCGGCCCGGCCTTCGAGGGGGGTGCGAAGGGGGAGTTCATCGGGCTGATGCAGCAGTCCCACACGGGCCATCCGTTCGCGACCGAGCCATGCACGACCGGCGACGAGGATGAGGGCGTGTGCAACGCCAAGGGGCTCACCGAGCTCGGCGCGTACTTCGTGCGGCGGATGATCGCCGAGGGGATGCTGATCGAGGCCGACCACATGAGCCAGCGAACGCGCGCGGCGGTGCTCGCAATCGCCAAGCGAAACGACTATCCGCTCGTCTCGAGCCACACCGGCACCGGCGGCGAGTGGACCCCGGCGCAGCTGCGGTCGCTACGACGCCTGGGTGGGATCAGCTCGGTGACCCCGGGATCCGCGGCGCAGATAATCAGTCGCATCGGCGAGCTGCGCCGCGACAGCGGCGAGGTGAATACGGGGATCGCGCTGGGGTCGGACACGGGAGGCTTCGCTGACCTTCCGGGACCGCCGCCCAACGCAGCGGAGGATCCGCTCGCCTATCCATTTCGCTCGTTCGTGGGCGATGTTCGCTTCGACCGCCAAACGACCGGCGCCCGCATCTTCGACTTCAACGCTGACGGGGTCGCGCATTACGGGCTGTTCGCCGATCTGATCGCCGAGATCGAGCGCAGTCCGGGTGGCCGGCGCGCGCTCGATTCGCTCTTTTCCTCAGCCGAGACCTACCTGCAAACTTGGGATCGGGCGAGCAACCGCTAACCGGCGATTGCTCACAACCTCCTAACCTGCTCGACGTGGCGGTCAGCACAGCCCAGGCGCGGGGGCAGATCCTTGAGGAGATCGCGGGGGCGACCGTTCAGCTCTCGTTCACCGTCGGCTGCCTCGGTGCGGCCTACGAACTGCTCGACGAGATGACCGCCGACCGGCTCGAGACAGAGCTCTTTCGCCCCGCACAACGCGCGTTCACCCAGGCGAAGCGCGCGAGCTCCGGGTTCGCGGGTCGGTACGGGCTGACGCCGATCTCGCGCGAGGCGCCGTCAGCCGGTCTCCCGTCCCAGGGCGTCAGGGTTTTCATCGAGCGTGCGATCACGGCGTCGACCGAGGCGGGCCGGCGCATCGCCGAGCTTCAGGACTCGATGCTCCCGATCGAAGCCGGCGACCCGGAGCTTCGCACCGCGCTCGCCGAAACCCGAGAGCTCATCGATGGGCTCCCGGGCTCGGCGCGGGCGTTTCTCAACACCCTCGGTCGCTGAGGCGTCGTCCGGCTAGATGTCGCGCGGCTCGGTCAGGCGAATGGCGTTGCCCGAGGGATCGCGGAAGCCGCAGTCGATCCCGTAGGGCCGCTCCGTCGGCTCCTCCGTGAACTCGACGCCCAGCGCCTTCAGCTCCTCGTAGGAGGCGCGGCAGTCCTCGGTGGTCAGGAAGATCGCCGAGCTCACGCCCTTGGCCATCACGCTGCGAACCTGCTCGGCGGTTTCCTCTTCGAACATGGGCGGTCCGGGAATCGCCATCAGCACGATCGAGACATCGTCCTCACCTGGCGGCGCGACGGTGAGCCAGCGAAAGTCGCCCAGCTCGGGCAGCGTTACGTCGGCCTTGACCTCCATCCCGATCTTGTCCGTGTAGAAGGCGAGCGCCTCGTCCTGGTCGTGGACCCAGAGCTGAGCCGCAGAGAACTTGATCATGAGATTTCCTCCGTCTTGTGGTCGTCAGGTTGACGACGACTACGCTAGGCGGCGTCGGCGCGTTTGTCTTCTCGAAACGTGCGGTTTTTCGGCCGCCCGTAGACGCGCGCGACGCAGCCCGGGATCATCGCGAGCGCCGACGCCGGCGGGAAGCTGCGCCGATAGACGGTTGGCGAAACGCCGAACGCGCGGCTGAAGCTCGTCGTGAACGATCCGACGCTGGTCAGGCCCACGGTCAGACAGATATCGGCCACAGAGCGGTCCGTGGTCCGCAGCAACGCCGCTGCCCGTTCGAGCCTGCGGGTCAGCAGGTAAGCGTGAGGGGACTCGCCGAACGCACGCCGGAACTCGCGACTGAAGTACCCCCGCGAGAGACCGGCGGCCGCGGCGAGATCGTCCACGGTGAGCGGATCCGCATAGCGAACGTCCGCGAGGTCCTTTGCGCGCACGAGGTGGCGGTCGAGCGGTGCGTAGAGCATTCAGCAGGACGTGGCGACGGCCATCTTCGCCGCCTTCACCTTCGTCTTCGCCTTCGCGATCCGGTCGCGGCTGGCGTCTTGGTGGCGCAGCTTCTTGAGCTTCTTCTTGGCGCGCTTGAGCTTCGCGCGCGCCCGATTGCACTTCGCGGGGTCGGGAGCCACGAAGGCATTCGTTGTATAGGAGATCGGGAACTGCCCGCCGCCGCGCGTAACCCCGCTGACCGTCACCTTGAGCTCGTGGTTGGCGCTCTCGGCCGAGCCTGGAACAGCGACATCCCAGCTCAGCGTGCGCCCGGTCCCGTATCCGTCGTCCGGCGTCTGCAGGCTGGTCACCGGCAGAGGAGCGCCGTCGAGCGTCACCTCTACCTGCGCGTCGGCGGTGTTGAACGCGCGCTGGTCGAGGTCGCCGCCCAGTGCGATCGACCACGTCTTGAAGATCCAGGGCCACGGCACCCATCCCGCGGGGGGCCACGCGACCGTGGTGCCGCTCGGCACCGCAGCGAACGAGGATCCGCGAAAGATCAGCGAATTGGTGGTGTCGGTCGAGCCGGAGCCGAACTGGACGGCGCTCGGATCGAGCAGCCACCGCCGGTGTCCGAGCGACTGGACCCCCGGATCCTCGACGTAGCCGACCATCGCGGCGGCCCCCGAAGCACCGAGAAAGAGGTTGGACGTCCCGGCGCCCTCGGCACCCTCCTCCGAGTAACACGGCCAGTCCGGGTCGGGTGTGTGGCTGAGGTCTCCCGCGGCCTTCATCATCAGCGCCGCCGCGAGCGCCCGGCGGTTGAGCTCGGAGTCGAACGTGACCGGGCCGACCCCGGCGAACGATCGGAGCGTGTTGACCGCCCGAAGGGTGGCGGCCAGCGACGCTTCCGACTCCTCGCCGACGACGCAACCGTCCACCGAGCCGGTCCAACCGGTGGCAACGCGCTCGTCATCGAGAACCGCGCGGTACTGCGCGAGGGCTGTGTCGCGGTCGGCCGGCGCGGCGCGGGCTCCCGCCGGCATGGCAAGGGCGAGCGCCGAGAAGACCGAGGCGAGCGCCGCCCTACGCATTAGTCCTTCGGGGCGTAACGGTTGTGGAGCATGAGGTCGTTGCCGTCAGGATCGGTGAAGAGCGCCATGTGGCAGACGCCCGTGTCGAACGTGGGGGCGACGAACTCGACCCCCTTCGCCTCGAGCTCGGCGCGGACGGCCTCGACATCGTCCACGTGGATGGCGGGGTGCGCATTCTTCTGCGGCTGAAACGGCATGCCCTGCTTCTCCGGCTCCCAGATTCCAAAGCAGGTGTCACCGATCCAGAACTCGTAGTCGCTCTTGGGATCGGGATCGAGTCCAAGAGTGTCCACGTAGAAGGCGCGGCTGCGGTCGGGGTCGGTTGACGGGACACCGACGAAGTCGAGTTTGCTCATTTCTCTCCTCGTTAGTTGGAAGTGTCAGCAGACTAGAACGAGAGGGGTGGTCGGCCCACCCTCATGGAGGATTGAGTGCTGGGTCGCTGGCGTGGAGACTGCGTGCAATGCACCGGGCCATCGGATCTCGCCTCACCTACGCCAACGTGGTCGCGACGTTGGCGCTGTTCCTCGCCCTCACAGGCGGGGTCTACGCCGCGACCAAGATCAGCGGCAGCAAGATCAAGAAGGAAACGATCGCCGGCAAGAAGCTGAAGAACGACGGTGTGACCGGGCAGCAGGTCGACGAGGCCACCCTCGGCAAGGTCCCGAGCGCCGAGAACGCCGACAACGCCACGAACGCCGTAAACGCGACGAACGCCGTCACGGCGCAGACAGCTGCTACGGCAACCAGCGCGCAGACTGCTGCCAGCGCGCAGACGCTCGCCGGCACCGCGCCAGGCGGGTTCCTCTCGTCGGCCAACGTCAAGGCGTTTCGTTTCGATGTGACGGTCCCGGAAGGACAGCCGAGCGTCGTTAGAGCGGCGCTCGAGCTCGGACCCCTGACGTTGACCGCAGATTGCGATCGCGGAAACGACTTGTTCCAGGTCAGGGCCACAACCTCTGCCGCGTCAGCGGGGATCGATTCCGGTTATGTCTTCACGGCAGACAACGACTTAGACGCGACCGCGCGAAACGCAGGCGGCGGCCTGGGCGCGTCGCCGCTGGTTGTGACTGGCACCGGCGGCGGGGCGGGGTTCCGCCGGGTCGTCGGAACCATCGTCTACAACGATCCAACGACCGTAATCACGATCCCGTTCTCGCTCTTCTACAACGCCTCCAACGCTCCCGCGGAGACCCGCTGCTTCTTCACCGGGACCGCGACGAGGACCAGCCTCTAGGCGGACGGCTTGTGCGTGCGAGCGCATCGGTCTAGGCTCGGCTGATGGATGCGGTTGCGCCGTCGAATCGCGAGTCCGCCGAGGCGTGGGGCGGAGTCCTTTTCGATCGCTGGCTTGCGTTTCGCCCTGTCGTTGCAAATGAGATCGCACCTTTTTCGGAGGCGGCGCTCGCCCTGCACGCGCCCCCTGCCGGAGGGCGTGCGCTTGACATCGGCTGCGGGCTCGGTGACACCACCAAGCGACTGGCGGAGGTCGTGGGGGAGGAGGGCGAGGTGCTCGGCGTGGACGTCGGCGAGCGGTTCATCGAGTTCGCCCGCAACGAGGCGACCGAGCTGGGAATTCCGAACGTCGACTACCGCGTCGCCGACGTCCAGATTGCCGAGCTCGGCGAGGACTTCGACTATGCGTTCTCGCGGTTCGGGACGATGTTCTTCGCGGCGCCCGTTCCTGCGTTGCGCAACATTCGCGGCGCGCTCCGACCGGGCGGGCGGCTGTGCATGGTCGTCTGGCGACGCAAGCTCGACAACGACTGGCTTCACCGCGGCGAGATCGTCGTCGACGGGTTCCTGGAGGAGCCAGAGGAGACCGACGAGCCAACGTGTGGCCCGGGCCCGTTCTCGATGGCGAACGCCGACACCGTCACCGAGCAGTTGGTGCACGCAGGCTTCGATCAGATCGCGCTGCATCGCCACGACATCGACTACCGCATGGGCGACGACCTCGATCAGACGATCGCCCTGGTCACCGCGATCGGGCCGGCGGGCGAGCTGATCCGGCTTGCCGGCGACGAGGCCGACAAGGTCCGGCCGAAGATCGAGGCGGCACTTCGCGACGCGTACTCCGATCTCGAGCGACCGGACGGCGTCTTCGCTCAGGCGTCCGCGTGGATCATCACCGCGCGCAACCCGGACCAGACGTGAGCGACGCGGACGTCGGCCGCAGCTTTGCTGAGGCACTTGCGGCCAAGGATTTTGAGCGGGTCAAGGAGCTCGTCCATCCGCAGCTCGATTTCCGCGGGCTGACGCCGAACCGCTTCTGGGAGGCCTCGAGCGCGGACGAACTCGTCGAGAACGTGCTGACCTCGTGGTTCGAGGATGAGGACCGCGTCGAGGAGCTGACGAGCCTGGAATCCGGTGACTTCGAGGATCGCCGTCGCCTCGTCTACGCCATGCGCGGGCACAACGACGATGGCCCATTCGCGGTCGAACAGCAGGCGTACTTCACCGAGCGCGACGGCCGCATCGACTGGATGCGCATCGTCTGCTCGGGTTTTCGGCCGGTCGAGGGTTCGGCGGACGACGAATAGCGGCTTACGCAACCGGGTAAGCGCCCGGTGTGGAGCTCACCAGGGTCCTGAAGCCGAATAGCGCAGCCCCGTACGCCGCGCGGACCGCCGTGGACGGTCTCTCCGACCGCCTTCCGGCGCCCATTCATCGCGATCTTCAGGTCGTGCTCACCGAACTTGTGACGAACGCGGTCAAGTACGGGCCGGCGAAGGACATCCGTCTCTGGGTATCCGTTACCGCGGAAGGCACCGTCCGCGGGGAGGTCACCGATGGCGGAGTTGGGGGCGCGGAAATCGATCCCGAGCGCCCCTTTGAGGACGGTGGACTTGGTTTGCAGATCGTCGACGTGCTCTGTTCGGCCTGGTGCAATCCGGCGGGCACGGGCCGGATCTGGTTCGCATTGGAGGCACCGGCTATCGTGTAAGTCGGAGCGGCGGTCAGATCGGTCGTTCGTTTCGTCAGCAATCAGCCCCAGCCCGCTGGACCTTTGTGCCGATCGGGTAACCGGTGAGTCATTACCGATCCGAGAAGGACCCTGTGACGGAGCGCGACGTAATCGAGGCCGACAACTTGGCGCTGACGATTAATCGTGACGGCTCCACGCTGATCATCGAAGTATCCGGCGAGATCGACATAGCGAACGCTGAGTTCTTTACGGCTCAGATTCGCGACGCCGAGAAGACGGACGCCGACCGGATCGTCATCGATCTCGGGGGCCTCGGATTCATTGATTCCGTTGGACTAACCCAACTCCTAATCGCGCAGCGGCGATCCGACGCGGATTCCGATCGTCTTCGGCTACGAAATCTGAACGGTCAGCCGGCCAGTGTCGTCGAGCTCATGCAGCTCGACAAGGTGCTACGGATAGAAGCTGCCGCCGACCCGGCGTAGCGTCGGCTAACGCCCACGCCTGCTCACGACGACTGCGCGTGCTCAGCTTCCTGCGAGACTTGGACTGCGAGGTCCTCCTGAGGGTCGAGGATGAAAACCTCGGCCGCCATGTCGGGTTCGAAGTGATTAGCGCTCATGAAGCCGATCACCTTCCGTGAGAGCGTTTCCTCGATCAGCTTCGTTGCCGGTTCCTGAAGTAGCTCCTGATAACCCTCTCGAAGCGAGTGAACCTTCTCGCCCTTGCCGGCTTCGACCAGATGGCGCTCGCCCTGAGTCAGGGTTTCGCGGAACATGACGAGTACGTGATCGCGGCCGATGGTCGTGCGAGCTCGCTCCGGCCCCCTCCCGGCGATTTCGCGCATGAGCGACACCATCCGGCGCGAGATGATTGCCGCCAGGTCGCTGCGAGTTCCTGGGCTCCTGGTCGTAGCCGGGGTCGCATCGCTCATCGCGTGTCCTTCCTCGTCTCCGAAGTTTTGAGGCCGCGCGGTCAAGGAAGAGAGACGAAGAGCTCGAGAGGCGGCGTGTTCTAGAAGAGTACCCCCGGCCGGAGCGAACGAGAAACGGGCCGCCGTTTAGGACGACCCGCTCCTACTGGGAACGCCCGATTCGATGGTCCGGCGCTCCACAGAAGCGTTGGCACAGCTAATCAGCACCACCAGGCTACCCAGCTTGTTGCGAGTGACGCCAGCGTCAGGTCGTTGACGATGGACGCGGCTGGTTTCGAACCAGCGACCTCTCGCGTGTGAAGCGAGCGCTCTCCCACTGAGCTACGCGTCCCGAAACGCCGATTCTAGGCCGGAGCGGGAGCTAGGCGATGGCGCGCTTGCGCGCCTTCTTGAAGCGCTTGCTCTTGAGCGGGACCTGGAGGAGCCAGGTGCGCTTGTCGAGCGGCTCGGCGTAGCCGGCCATCTCGAGGCGCTTGAAGACGACGGGGCAGCGCTTGCAACGCGGGTTCGACTTGCAGCACTTGCGCTTCACGCGGATCTCGCGGGGGAGCTGGGTCGTCTTCGCCACAACAGCGAAGCTACCAAACTCGTCTTAGGGCGCCCTAACTACCGGTTGCGGTAGTCGACGCCCGCGGTCTCGATTACCGGAGGGGCCTGCGAGATGCGACCCCTGATGCCGCCGGAGCCGCTGCCGGCTCGGTCGCCGTTACGGACACCGCCGCCCGGGGTGCTCGTGCCGCCGCGGCCGCCGTTGCCACCACCGGTTGGGGCGGGGGTGGGGTCGGGATCGACGTCGCCGTGGGGCTGGGGTGCTCCCGTCGGCGGTGCGACCGGGGGCGTGGGAGTCGTGGGCGTGGCGGCCGTCGGGCAGAAGACCGAGCTCACGGTCGAGGCTGGGATGCCCGGCTTCGTGGTGGAGTGGTCCCAGGAGAGGTGCAGGTGATGACCGCGGCCGTGGTTGGCGTCGCCGTCGTAGCCAACCCAGCGGAATGGCGCGCGCGGCTCGTTCTGCTCGGGCTCGGCCCAGGCGGCGAGCCGGTCGATGTCGTTCCAGGTGCCGCCGGCTGCGCGGTTGGGAACGATGTCGGCGGCCAGGCCGAGAGGGTGCTCGCCGTTCGCGGAGTGGACCGAGTCCATCGAGTAGCCGTCGGTAATGAAGATCTTGTACTTCGCCTCGAGCCAGGCGAGGTCGGTCAGCAGGCGACGGTCGATGCGCTCGCCCGGGAACTCGGCGATCGCGACGAACTTGCCGCCGCCCACGGTTGAGCACAGTCGCGGGCCGAGCTTGGTGCTGACCATCCGCTTCGACGATTGCGCAGCGATCGCGAAGCCGGCGAGCGCCAGCAGCGCGGCGATCGCGGTGACAAACGTGAGGGAGAGGCGAGACCGCGTCATGCGAGCGGGCTCTTCCAGAAGGAGGTCTTCTTCTTCGCGCCGTCCCAGCTCAGCTCGATGTGGATGTGGTCACGGTGAGCCTGGGTGCGATCGAGATTGTGGCGCAGGTCGCCATTTCGCTTGTAGCAGTAGCTGTAATCGCCGAGCTCCTCCATCCCCGCCCACCAGGCGTGGCAGTCGAAGATCAGGCCCTGTATTCCCATGCGGCGGGCCAGTGCGCGGACGTTGCCCTTGCGGTCGGCCGCCAACAGGGTGTCGATGAAGCGTTTGGCTGCCCGGTTTTCCTTCGCGACGCCGGCGTCTAGGTGCCAGTCGATGGCGCGGCTCTCGGAGTGGAGGCTGTAGTTGTCGCCTTGACCACGCGAGGCGTAGCCGAGCCGCGCCGCTGTTGAGACGCCTGATTTGAGCTTCTCGCAGCGGTAGACGCCCCAGGACTCGCCGCGGATGTTGTGCTCGAGCCAGTGCTGAAGCGCCTTCATCCCCTTGGGGACGTTGTCGCGGCACTTCGTCGCTCGGTCGTAGCGCTCGTCCTCGATCGGCTTCTTCAGCAGCCTCGGATCGTTTGCGGGGTTCGGCTTGAGCCCGCCGGCCGTCGCCGGGAGCGCAACCGCGAGCACGCCAACGACGGCGATTGCGGTCGTCGGCGCCACCGGCACAGGCACGCGTCGACGTCTTTGGCGGAATTCCTGCCGTAGTCCCATCGAGATTTCCATCGGCGGGGTCCCGTGCCCGCTTTAGTCGCGGTGGACAGCCCGCAAGAGCGCTATCGTGTCGACCGACCGTGCTAGGCGGGGACGTAGCGGAGCCCTGTACCCGCAATCCGCTCTAGCGGGGCCGAACGCCCGGTTGAGGGTTTTGGTCTTCGGGGCCAGTACGCCGCGGGCGGCGTTGACGGTCAGGTCTCGCGCAATGTGCGCCCGCGAATCAGGTCAGGTCCGGAAGGAAGCAGCCTTAAGCGGTAGCGGGCAAGTGCCGCGAGCAGCCTGACTCGAGCCAGCCACGGCGGGCACGCCCGGGGACCTATCTCGAAGCCGGGCCCGCACGGTCATTTTCTAACTCAGTTGAAGCTCTTGTTGCCTGTGACCGCGTACAGGCACTCGACGCCGTTGATGTTCTCGGCGTCCACCTTCGCGAAGTACTCGCCCGGCTGGAGGTCCTTGTCCGTCTTCCACTTGCCCTTGGAGTTGGAGTAGACGATCTCGACCTTGTCGGAGACGAAGTCGTCGAGGTGAAAGAGGCTGACCTTGCGGTTCTTCAGGCAGAAGTTCTTCTTCGACTCGAGCGTCCCTGATGAGCCCGACGTACCGAGGCTCTTGAACTGAATCTTGGTCTTGGCCTTCGGCCCGCCGCCGTCGGCTACAGCGCTGCCGGAGAGGCCAGCGCTGGCGAGGAGGACGAGGACGAGGCTGAGTTTCTTTGAAGTCATGTCTCTCCTATAACCGACAAACGCCCGGTAGATCACTCAAAGGGCCTCAATGGCCGTTTTGGCATCTGCGAGCCCGCTGCCCGTGAGCTCGCGATAAAGCTTGATAGCGCCGATCTTGTTGCCCGACGCGACCATCTCGGCGATACGCGGATCGTCGAGCGCTGAATTCGCCGATGCGTCGGAAGCAAAGGTAAATCCCGATGCCTGCTGGGCGGCTGAGCTCGCGCCGGCGTCGCTTGCGCCGAGCCGCTTGTCAGCTCCGCGACCTGTGCCTCGAGCTTGGCGATCCGCTGGCCGTGGTCGAGTAGGTCTGTGTCGCTGCCCATCGCGGCGCAGTCTAGAGAGGGCCCATGATGGCTCGACTAGACTCGATCCGAGTGACCGGCGAGACGTCTCTCTACCGCCGCCACCGCCCTCAGGCCTTCGACCAGGTAGTCGGTCAGGAGCACGTGGTGCGCACTCTTTCCAACGCTGTCGAGCGCGATCGCGTGCATCACGCGTACCTGTTCGTGGGCACCCGCGGCACCGGCAAGACCTCGCTTGCCAAGATTCTCGCGAAGTCACTCAATTGCGTTGACGGCCCAACGCTGACGCCGTGCGGCAAGTGCGAGGCGTGCACCTCGATCGCCGCCGGCACGTCGATGGACGTGATCGAGATGGATGCCGCGTCGAACCGCTCGGTGGACGACATCCGCGACCTTCGCGACCGCGTCGGCTACGCGCCGGCCTCGGGTCACTGGAAGGTCTACATCCTCGACGAGGCCCACATGCTCACCCGCGAGGCCTGGAACGCGTTCCTCAAGACGCTCGAGGAGCCACCGCCGAACACCGTCTTCATCCTGGCGACGACCGAGGCGCACAAGGTGATGCCGACGATCGTCGATCGCTGCCAGCGTTTCGACTTCCAGCGCCCGTCCCTCGAGCAGATCGCCGAGGTAATTCGCCGCGTTTCGGTGACCGAGGAGATCACGATCGAGGACGGCGCGGTCGGCGCGATCGCACGCTCGGCCTCGGGCAGCTTCCGCGACGCGCTCGGCACCCTTGACCAGCTCGTTTCCTATGGCGGCAAGGACGTCAAGACCGACGACGTGCTCGCCGTGCTCGGGGTCGCCGATGCCGACCTGATCCTTGCCGCCGGAGACGCGATCGCCGAGGGCAACGGCCGCGGCGCTCTCGAGGTCTCCGAGCGCCTCGCGCGCTCCGGCCGCGACGTCACCCAGTTCGCGCGCGACCTGCTCGCCCACCTTCGCCAGCTGATCGTCGTCCGCACGATCGGCCAGGCGCCCGACTCATTCACGGTCACCGCAGCCGAGCCCGAGCGCCTGCGCTCGCAGGCCGCGGCGATCTCCGAGCTTGCGCTCGGCCGTTCGGTCGACACGCTCTCCGCGAGCGTTGGCAGCCATTCGCGAGGGCGACGAACCCCGAATGACGGTCGAGTTGGCACTGCTGCGCTGCGCACGACCGCAGCTCGATCCCTCCCGGGAAGCCTTCGCTGAGCGGCTTGGAACGCCTCGAAGCCGCCGCATCGGGAGCGCCGGGGCGGGTTGTTCGCGCTGAGCGCGATGGAAGCTGCGCCCCAGCGGTCGAACCCACCCCCGTCACCGCTCCCGAGCCCGTCGCGGCGTCCGAGCCCGAGCCAAACCTGCGACACGCAGCCAGAGCCACGAAGGGCAGCCGGCCCCGCCCCAGGCGACTGCCGTTGCCGATGCGTTGGACCTTGAGAAGCTCACATCGCTCTGGCCCGCCGTTGTTGAGCAGGTGCGTGAGTCGGGGTCTGGGCTGTTATCGCAGATCCTCACCGCGGCGCGGCCCGTTGCGGTGAATGTCGAGGAGGCGGTGCTCGATGTCGGCTTCCCGGCCTCAGCCGCCTTCAACAAGCGCAAGGCGGAGGCGACCGAGGCGCGCGACAAGCTCGCGGACGCGGTGAAGACGATCGTCGGTGAACGCCTGCGGCCGGTCTATGTGCTGCTCGACGGCGATGCCGAAGCGACGGCGACCGAGCCCACGCTGAGCGAGGACGAGCTTTTCGAGTTGATGCGGACCGAATTTGATGCCGAGGAATACGTGCCCGAGCCGGAGCCCGGCGGGGCCGAAGCGAAGGAGACTAGATGGCGCGGCTACCCCAGGGCGCAGGCGGTTTCGACATGGGCGCGATGATGAAGCAGGTCCAGCAGATGCAGGCCGAGATGACCGAGGCCCAGGAGAAGCTAAAGGACGAGACCGTCGAAGCAAGCTCTGGAGGCGGGATGGTCAAGGTCAAGATGAGCGGCGACCTGCGCCTGCTCGAGCTCACGATCGACCCTGACGCGATCGACCCCGAGGACGCGGAGATGCTCTCCGACATGGTCCTCGCCGCGGTCAACGAGGGCATTCGCGCCGCACAGGAGCTGGCCGCGTCCAAGATGGGCAACGTCGCCGGGCATGGGCGGCGCCGGCGGTCTCGGCGGTCTCGGCCTGCCCGGCATGTAGAAACCCCGGGGTGTATCCGCAGCCGATCAACGAGCTCGTCTCCGAGCTAGCGAAGCTTCCCGGGATCGGGCACCGGACCGCGCAACGCCTCGCCTTCCACATCCTGCGCACCGAGGACGGCGACGCCGAGGCGCTCGCGGCGGCGATTCGCGACGTCAAGGAGAAGGTCGGACTGTGTTCGGTCTGCTTCAACCTCGCGGAGGGCGAACTCTGCGAGGTCTGCTCCGACACTCGCCGCGACCGCGCGCTGGTCTGCGTCGTCGAGCAGCCCGCCGACGTCATCCCGATCGAGCGAACCCACGAATACCGCGGCCTCTACCACGTGCTCGGCGGGGCGCTCTCCCCGATCGACGGCATCGATCCCGAGGACCTGAAGATCCGCGAGCTCGTCGCCCGTATCGACGGCGCCGACGAAGCGGTCACCGAGGTCGTCCTCGCCACGAACCCGACGACCACCGGGGAGGCGACCGCCCACCACATCGCAGAGCTGCTGCGCGGCAAGGTCGCGATCACCCGCCTGGCATCCGGCCTGCCGGTCGGCGCTGACCTCGAGCACGCCGACGAGGTCACCCTCGGCCGCGCATTCGCGGGCCGCAGCGCAGTCGGCTAAGCGCCGCCGGCCAGCCGCGCCAGTCTCGCGGCGGTGTACGCAAGCCAGATGAACATCGTCGCCGGAATCGCGACGATCACGCCGCCCTCCAGGGAGAAGAATCCCGAGGTCGGCAAGAACGAGAAGGCGATGACGACGTGCGCCACGGTGGCCACGGCCGCGATAACGCGGCTGGCGGAGTCGAGCAGGCCGCCGCTCTCCCCCGTGACCGCGATCGCGCCCAGCGCAATCGCTGTTGGGATGCCCGAGATCGCAAGGGTGCCGAAGCACAGGTCGTACAGCAGCTTGGCGGTGTCGGGCGCTAGATCATCGACTCGGTAGGCGAGAACGAGCATGAACGCAAAGCCCACGAGGACCACCGCGAGCAGAACCGCGAACCCACTCAGAAAGACCGTGCGCTGTGGCTCGCTCGCGCCGGCGAGCCGCAGCCGGTCCGCCAACGCAAAGGCGAAGACGGCGAAGCCGCCCATGCCGAACGCGTAGACGATGACGGACATCAGAGCAGCATCTCTGTGCTCCGAGACGAAGGCGACGATCTCCTCGCCGCTCGCCTGTGTGGTTGGCCACTCCCAAAGGGGTGAGATCACCGTGGCGGCTGCGATCAAGGCAAAAGCCGCTAGGCCGAGCAGGCCAACCGTCCGAGTCACTACATCAGGCCTCCTTGAGCCCGATCCGCTCGTGCAACCGCCGCAAAGGCGAGGGCGCCCACCAGTTCCACTTGCCGAGGAGCTGCATCAATGACGGCACCAGCAGCGCGCGAATGATCGTGGCGTCGATGAGCACGGCGACGGCGGTGCCGAAGCCAAGTTCCTTCAAGAAGATGATCTGGGAGGTGACGAATGCGCCAATCGCCACGGTGAACAGGAGCGCGGCCGCGGTGACGATCCGGCCGGTGCGCTCCAGGCCCACGGCGACCGATTCGTGATCGTCGTAGCCACCGTCGCGCGCCTCCTTGATCCGGGCGAGCAGGAAGACGCCGTAATCGGTCGAGAGACCGAAGACGACCGCGAATAACAGCAGCGGCTGCGTCGATTCGAGCCCGCCCTGGCTTGTGTAGCCGAGCAGGTTCTCGAAGCGGCCGTCCTGGAAGACCCAGACGAGGATGCCGAAGGTCGCCGAGAGCCCGAGCGCGTTCATCAGGACCTGCTTGATCGGCAGCACGACCGAGCCGGTCATCAGGAAGAGGACGACGAACGTGACGAGCACGACGATCGCGAGAACCACGGGCAGGTGATTGCCGAGGCTCTCCTGGAGATCGATGTAGTGCGCGGTGAAGCCACTGACCAAGACGCCGCCGCCGACGCTTGCGCGGATCCGCTGCACCGTGTCCTGGCTTGCGGTTGAAAGCGGCGCGCTGTCTGAGATCGCGTTGACCACGTAGCCGCCGTCCTCGAGCCGTTGCGGCGGGTCAACCGAGGCGATGCCCGGGATCCGCTCGACCTCGTTCACGATGCGTTGCACCTCGCTGCGCTCGACGTCCGTAGCAGCGAGGGTGATCGGCGAGTCGTGGAACGGCGGGAAGTCGGCACGCAGCACGTTGTCGACCTGGCGGGCGCTCGCACTCTCGGGGAGCACCTGGGCATCGACCGAGGTGAACTTGATCCCGAGGAACGGCAGGCCGAGGACGAGTAGAAGCACAGTCGTGGCCAGCGCGATGCGTCCGGGAAACCGCATCACCACCTGCGAGAGCCGGTACCAGAAGCCTTCGGAAGCCGGTCGCGCGTCGGCGTCGGCACGCCGGCGAAGGAACGCGGGCGAGAGCGAGTTGACCCGTTCGCCGAGAACGCTGAGGACCGCCGGCAGCACGAGCAGCGCGATCGCGGCGGCGATCAGCGCAACGAGCGCCCCGCCGATGCCCATCGAGTAGAGGAAACGCTGCGGGAAGACGATTAGCGACGCAAGCGCGCCGGCAACCGTCAAAGCGCTGAACAGGACGGTCCGCCCGGCTGTAGCCATCGTGCGACGCATTGCAGTCGGGCCTGGTCCGGTGCGCGCGATCTCCTCGCGGTAGCGCGAGACCATGAACAGGCTGTAGTCGATCGCGAGGCCGAGCCCGAGTCCCGTGACGAGGTTGAGCGCGAAGATCGAGACCGAGGTGACCTCGCTCGCGGCTCGGAGCATCACCATCGTTCCCACGATCGCCAAGCCGCCGACGAACAGCGGCAGCAGCGCCGCGACGAGGCTGCGGAAGAACAGCAGCGAGAGGATGAAGAGGATGGGGAAGGCGTATAGCTCGGCCTTCTGAAGGTCGCTCTCGGTCTGCTCGTTGACCTGCTTCTGGGCGAGTGCGGCGCCGCCAACGGTGACACCCGGCTTCTCGCCCAGCTGATCCGCGATCCGCTCAGCCGTCGTCTGGTTGCTGTCGTCGTCGCTGGAGCGCAGCGAGACCGCGAGGTATGACGCGTCGCCGTCCCGGGACACGAACGCGTCGGATTTGGTGGTCAGGTAGCCGTTGACCGTCGCGACGTCGCTGTCGGCCTCGAGGTCTGAGGCGAGCGACTTCATCCGCTCGGCGCCCGCGGAGCTCTTCACGTCGACGCCCTCGACGAGCACGATCACCTCGGTGGCGCGATAACCGGCGTCCTCGAGGCGCTTCTCGGCGATCACGCTCTCGGTGTCGGGATCGTCGGCGCCGTAGGGGTCGAGACGATCGGCGACGCCGGCACCGAGCACCCCGGCGATCGCGAAGACGACGGCGGCGATGACCAGCACTCGCTTCGGGCGCCGGTCGGCGAGACCAGCCAGCCGTCGCATCATTCCCTCACTCCCCTGATCCTCCATCTACAGGCATCTCTATCGGGCCGGTCACTCTGAGAGTGTGAGTTTGGTCACTAGGCTGGCGACGCTCAGGGCAGGAGACCCAGGGAGAGCTTGAGCTCGAGCACCCGTGCCGCAGCCTGCTGGAGTCGCTCGATGCTGAGCTCGCCGCTGTTCGCCGCCTCGGCGATCGCCTCTGCGGCACCCGTTGCGTTGGCGGTCGAGTCGATCCTGATCAGATCGGATCCCGCGGCGAGCGCGTTCACCGCCGCCTTTGGGATCGATGAGCCAAAGCGAACGGCGCCGGCGCCTAGATCGTCGGTGATCGCGACGCCGTCGAAGCCGAGCTCCTCGCGCAGGAGGCCCGTTGCGATGGACTCGGACATCGAGCCGGGGGTCACTGCGTCGTAAGCGGAGTAGAAGGCGTGGGAGAGGACGACGGCCGGCATTCCCTGGCCGAACGCCACCACGAAAGGCGCCAGGTCGCGGTTGGCGAGCGCCTCCGGGTCGAGGGCGATCGTGGCGGGGGCGCGGTTCGTGTCCTGCGAGGCGGCGCCGAGACCGGGGAAGTGGAGGGCGGCACAGGCGATCCCGCCGCGCTCGCAACCGCGCAGCGCCGCGGCCGTGAGTCCCGTGACGGTGGCCGGGTCGTCGGAGAACGCGCGAGAACCCAGCGGGCTGCCCAGCGTCGCGACGTCGGCGACCGGAAACAGGCTGAGGTCGAAGCCCGCTCGGCGCAGCGCGGTCGCCGCCTCCGCCGCCCAATCCTCCGCATCGTCTGCGTCGGCTACCTCGCCGACGGCGAGCTCGGTACGCGACGGCGGCATGTCGTAGAGGGCGCGATCCTCGCCGCCCTCCTGAGCCACCGTCATCAGGGGCGGAATCAGCCCGTTGTCCTTCGCCGACTTGCTGATCGCCTTGACGAGCGTCTCGCCGGTCGTGGCGTCGGTCCAGTTGTCGGGGCCGACGAGAATGCCCCCGAACTGGTTGAGCCCGAGCGTTGCGAGGGCCGGGTCGTTCGGATCCGAACCGTCGAAGCCGAGCAGCAGTACCTGACGCGCGAGCTCGTCGGTGCTCATCGACTGCGCCATCTCCGCCACCTCGGGCGAGACACCGGCGGTGGCCAGGGCGGGCGTGCCGGCGCCTGAATTGTCGTCCGAGGAACGAAAGAACGCCAGCCAGACGAGCGCGGCGGCCGCGATCGCGATTGCGACCGCGAGGACGCGCCGCTCGAGGATTACGCGTCGAGAAGTGGTGTTGGGACTCGTCATGCGACCGGCGATCGTATTCTCAGCCGTCCATGCCAGTGACGCTTACCCAAGAGACGGTCGTGATGAAGTTCGGCGGAACCTCGGTCGCCGAGCCCGAAGACATCAAGCGAGCCGCTCGCCGGATCGTCGCCGCCCGCGAGAGCGGCAAGCAGGTCGTGGCCGTTCTCTCGGCGCGCGGCAAGACGACCGACGAGCTGGTCGCCGCCGCCTACGAGATCTCCGATCGGCCGCTCGAGCGCGAGATGGACATGCTGCTTTCGACCGGCGAGCGGATCTCGTGCGCGCTCTGCGCGATGGCGATCCACGACATGGGCCACCACGCGATCTCGCTGACCGGCTCGCAGGCGGGAATCGTCACCGACTCCTCCCACACCAAGGCGCGGATCATCGACGTCCGCGCCGATCGCATCCGCGACGCGCTCGCCGCCGACCGGATCGTCCTCGTGGCCGGCTTCCAGGGAGTGTCCGGCGACTCCAAGGACGTCACCACGCTTGGGCGCGGCGGCTCGGACACGACCGCGGTCGCGATCGCCGCCGCCCTCGGCGCCGACGTCTGCGAGATCTACACGGACGTCGACGGCGTCTTCAGCGCCGATCCCCGGATCGTCCCCGAGGCGCGAAAGATCGCTCAGGTCTCGTTCGACGAGATGCTCGAGATGTCGTCGTCGGGCGCCGGCGTGCTGCAGCTGCGCGCGGTCGAGTACGGCCGCAACCATGGCGTCACGATTCATTGCCGCAGCTCGTTCAACGAGGGCGCAGGTACCCTCGTCGTCGCCGAGGACGTGACGATGGAGCAACCGATGGTCACAGCCGTAACGCATGCCTACGAGGCGCGCGTGACCCTGACCGGACTCACCGACGAGCCCGGCGTTGCGGGACGCGTTTTCGGCGCCCTCTCCGACGCCAACGTCAACGTCGACATGATCATCCAGAACGAGCCGGTCTCCGACGACCAGAAGGCCGACCTCTCGTTCACGATCGCCCGCGACGACCTACGCTCGGCGACCGAGGTGCTCGAGCCGCTCGATGTCGGCGGCGTCGAGACCGATCCCGACGTCGGCAAGGTCTCAATCGTCGGCGCCGGCATGCGCAGTCATCCCGGGGTCGCCGCCAAGGTCTTCAACACGCTCGGCGAGGAGAACATCAACATCGAGATGATCTCCACTTCGCCGATCAAGATCTCGTGCGTGATCGCCGCCGACCGCGTCCCCGACGCGGTCAAGGCAATCCACTCCGCCTTCGAGCTCGGCGCCGACGCCGCGCGCGAAGAGGACCCCTCCGGCGAGCACCGCCCGACCGTCCGCCCCGAGGACGGGGAGGTGCCGGCGTGAGCTACCGAGTCGGAGTCGTCGGCGCGACCGGCGCGGTGGGCTCGACCCTGCTCGAGATCATCGCCGAGCGCGACTTCCCCGCTTCCGAGGTCGTCGCTTTCGCGTCCGAGCGGTCGGCCGGCAAGCGTGTCCCGTTCGCCGGCGGTGAGCTCGAGTGCCGTCCGCTCAGCGACGAGTCGATTCAGGGGCTCGACGTGGTCCTCTCCTCGGCCGGAGGCTCGATCAGCTCCGAATGGGCGCCGCGCTTCGTCGACGCCGGCGCGGTGGTCATCGACAACACCAGCTTCTGGCGCATGCACCCTGAGGTGCCGCTCGTGATCCCCGAGATCAACCCCGACGCGGCGAGCGACCACAACGGGCTAATCGCCAACCCGAACTGCTCGACGATGCAGCTGATGATCGCCCTCGGTCCGATCCACCGTGAGATCGGGATCGAGCGGATCGTGATCTCGACCTACCAGTCGGTCTCAGGCACCGGTCAGCGCGCGGTCGAGGAGCTGCGCGACCAGGCCCACGCGATCCTGCACGAGATGGATCCGCCGGCGCCGGCGGTCTATCCGCACCCGATCGCGTTCAACGTCCTTCCGCAGGTCGAGACCTTCAAGGACGGCGACGACTACACCACCGAAGAGCGCAAGCTGATGGCCGAGACGCGCAAGATCCTCGGCGACACCGATGAGTCGATCGGCATCTCCGCCACCTGCGCGCGGGTCCCGGTCTACGTCGGTCACTCGCAGTCGGTGAACATTCAGACGCGCGCTGAGCTCTCGCCTGAGGAGGCGAGGACGCTGATAGGCGGCGCGGATGGCGCGCTGGTCGTCGACGCTCCGAGCGAGGGCGTCTACCCGACCGCAACCGACGTCGCTGGTCGCGACGAGGTGCTCGTCGGCCGGATCCGCCGCGATCCCTCGCACCCGCGCTGCCTCAACCTCTGGGTCGTCGGTGACAACCTCCGCAAGGGCGCGGCGACCAACGCCGTCCAGGTCGCGGAGCTACTCGCCGAGCGCGACCTCATGCGCGTCCCCACCGGCGCCGCTGCCCTAGCGGCTTAAAGGGGCGACTTGGCCGGGGCGCTCGCCTCCGCCGCCCTGCTCGTCGGCGGCTCGCTGGTGGTCGGCCAGGCGATTCTTTCGCTGTGCGGCTACAGGGCGTGGACCCTTCTGACCGGGCCGGTTGGGCTCGCCGCTCTCCTCGCGATCGCAGGGATCGTTGCTGGATGGGGCGGGGATGGAACGGCGGTCGCGATCGCCTGTGCCGTCGTGCTCACTGCTGCGTTCGCCGTCCTCATGATGCGTCGGCCAGCGGTGCGAATCGAGACGCCCGCAGTCATCGCCGCGCTGGTCACGGGTCTGATCGCTTCGATCCCGTTCATCGCCTCGGGTCACGTCGGCATCCTCGGCGTCGGCCTCGTCAACGACGACATGGCCTCGCACCTGCTGCTCGCCGACTGGATCAATGAGCGCTTCCGCCCGGAGCCCGTCCTGATCGACCAGGGCTATCCGCTCGGCCCGCACGCGCTCGTTGCCGGGATTTCCGCTCTGCTCGGCGCGAGCTCGATCGACGTCTTCGCCGGCCTGACCCTCGCGATTCCGGTCCTCACAGCGCTCGTCGCCTACGGCGCGCTCGCCGAGCTCCGACCGCCGGTTCGCGCCGGGGCGTCGGTCGTCGTCGCGCTTCCCTACCTCGCCGCCGCGTACCTGGCGCAGGAAGCTTTCAAGGAGCCGATCCTCGCGCTGTTCTTGCTCGCCTTCGCGCTGCTGTTGGCCGAGGCGGGCAAGCCGGGGTGGCGAGCCGGGGTGCCGCTGGGACTTCTCGCGGCGGGCACCACGTACGTCTACTCGTTTCCCGGCCTCGCCTGGCTCGCCGGAACGGCGCTGGCCTGGGGCGCGATCCAACTGCTCGCCGATCGCCGAAAGGCGTCTGGCTCCCGGCTGTCGGGAGCGAGCCGCCGTTCGGCGCTGATCGCGGTGGGCGCCGGCGTAGCGACGCTCGTGTTGCTGATGCTTCCCGAGATCGGGCGGCTCGCCGACTTCGTCGATTTCCGCGCCCTCGATCCGGCCAAGGCCAACGAGGGAGGCCTGGGGAACCTGCCCGGCCACATCTCGCCGCTCGAGGCGTTCGGAATCTGGCCAACGAGTGAGTTCCGCCTCTCGGCGACCGCGAGCAACGTACCCGCGATCCTCTTCTACGCCGGCGGCCTGCTCGCCGTCACCGCCTTCGCGCTGGCGCTGCCGCGATGGATCAAACGCCACGGCCCGGCAATCCCAGCAGCGCTCGCGACCGCGGCAGCTCTCTACATCGGCGCCCGGGCCTTCGGCACGGTCTACACCTCCGCCAAGGCGCTCGCGATCGCCGCCCCTCTCACTGCGCTCGTCACGTTGGGCGGGCTCGCGGGCTCGCGACAGCGACTGCTGCAACTCCTAGCCGCGGTCTTCGCCCTCGCCGCCGCGGGCTCGAGCTTCCTCATCCTGCGCCAGGCTCCGGTGGCACCTACGGCTCACGCCGACCAGCTCGCGGACATCCGGCCGCTGGTGCAGGGTGAGAAGGTGCTCTTCCTGGGCCGCGACAACTTCGTGCTCTATGAGCTGCGAGGGGCCAAGCCCTACGTGGCAGTGAAGAATTTCTATGTCCCAGACACGTTCTACGCCGAGCCCAACACGGACCTCGCGAATGTCTTCTCGAAGTTCGATTTCGATTCGGTGACCGCGCAGACGCTGGCGGAGTTCCCATTCGTGATCACGACGGCGGCGAGCTATCAGAGCGGAGCACCCCCCGGCTACGAGGCGGTCGAGGAGACCGGCGACTACATCCTCTGGCGCAAGGGGGCGGACCCGAGCGATCGGCTGCCGGGAGAAACCGACGCTGCCCCCGGCCGGACGGGGGGCTGCCGCGCAGCAGAGCCGCAGACGGTCTCGAGCTTCGCGGCTGAGCCGATTTCGCTGCCTGAAACCGCGTGGTCGCAGACGACCGTTGAAAGTGGCGAGTCGGCGACGATTCAGATCGACCTGCCGCCAGGGAACTGGAGCCTCTCCATGCAGTACGACGCGACACGCCCGATCACGGTTTCGGCCGACGGCTCCGAGCAGACTCTCCCCGGCAACCTCGACTTCCGCGGTCCCGGTCCGTACTGGCCTGCCGGGATCATCGACGGCGGCATGCAGGAGGTCACCGTCACGGTTGAGGACCCGCCATTGGCTGGCCGCCTTCTCGGCAGTCACTCCACCGCTCACCTGGGTCCCGTTGCGGTGGTCCGCACCGGTGGGTCCACCGATGACTGCAACGACTACGTGGATTGGTACGCGCGATGAAGCTAGTCGGCCGGAGGTCCCTGCTCGAGCTTGGTGACGAGGGCCGCGAAGAAGTCGTTTCGCGTGATTAGGCCGTGGACCCGTCCGGCTGTCGTGACCGGAACGATGAGAACGCGGTGATGTAGAAAGATCTCCGCGAGCTGCGTGTCTGAGTGGTCGTCATCGACGGCCACGTGGTCGGTCGTCAGGTAGGCCCGGATCGGCTCGACGCTGCAGCTGGCACGTCGCTCAATTGTCTGATCGATCGAGCGTCGGATCATCGCTGACGACCCGAGCTCACGCAGGTAACCGGGGAAGAGGGCGGTCATGAACTCGCGCTCTCCGAAGATGCCCGCGAACTTCCCATCGGGTTCGACCGCCGGGAGGGCCGGCAGCCCACTGTCGACGACCCGACGCGCAGCGGACTCGATCGGTTCGTCCGCGCCCAGGGGCTCGACCTCGCGAATGATGGACTTGACGATTTCGTCGGGCATGGACGCTCTATAGCACCACGTATCGCATCCCGATGTAGGCACCCGCAAGCACCAGCGAGACCAGTGTCACCGGAATTCCGATCTTGGCGAAGGCGACGAAGCCGATCGGATGCCCAGCACGCTCACTGAGGCCGGCCGCGGCGACGTTGGCGGCGGCTGCGATCACGGTTGCATTGCCGCCGAAGCAGGCACCGAGGGACAGAGCCCACCAATACGCGTTGTCGGTGCTGCCGTCGAGCAGCTCGTTGACGACCGGAATCATCGCCGTCGTAAATGGGATGTTGTCGACGATTGCCGAGCCGACGGCGCTGACCCCGAGGATCCCGTAGAGCTCCGCCGTGCGATCGCCGCCGGTGATGTCCTTGACGCCCTCGGCGATCTTGTCGATGGCCCCCGTCGCTTCGAGCGCTCCCACCATCACGAACAGGGCAACGAAGAAGAACAGCGTCGGCCACTCGATCTTGGACAACGCCTCCTCGAGCGAGATTCGAGTAACTAAGAGCGCGATCGCGGCGCCGGCGAGGGCGACCGTGGCCGGCTCGATGTGAAGGGCCTGATGCGCGAAGAACGCGAGGACCGTCCCGATCAGCACCGGCAGGGTCCGCCGCAGCTCCTGCGGATCGCGGATCGAGGCTTTGGCGTCGAGCTCCATCACGACGGCCCGGTTCTTCGGGTCGATCTGGAGGCGGTTTCGGTAGAGCAGGTAGAGAATCCCCGTGACGACGACGAACGTGACGACGACGATTGGCGCCAGGTTGATCAGGAAGTCGTTGAACGAGAGGTTGGTGGCGCCGGCGATGATGATGTTCGGCGGGTCACCAATCAACGTCGCCGTCCCGCCGATATTCGAGGCGATCACCTCGATGATCACCAGCGGAAGCGGGTCGATGTCCAGGGCGTCCGCCAGCAGGAACGTGACGGGCACGATCAGCAGGATCGTCGTCAGGTTGTCGAGAAACGCCGACAGCAACGCGGTCGTACCCGCGAGGAACACGACCACGAGGAACGGCTCGCCACGCGAGAGCTGGCCGGCGCGGATGGCGACGTAGTCATAGACGCCGGTCTGCCCGGTCAGGTGGACGAGGATCATCATCCCGACCAACAGGCCGATCGTGTTGAAGTCGACCGACTCGATCGCCGTCTCCTGATCGAACCCACTGACGAACAGAACGACGATCGTGGCGCCGAGCAGCGCCACCTTGGTGCGGTGGACGCGCTCGCTCGCGATTACGGCGAGCGCGATCAGGAATGTCGCTATTGCGATTGCCAAGTCAGACTCGGGGTCGGGTAATCAACTCGCCGACCAGTCTTCCCGGCACACCTATCGGCGAGGATACCCGAGCATGAGCGAAGCACCAGTACGCGAGCGCATCGACCTCAGCCGCGTCGAGGTCGGCGACACACGGCCCGAGGAGCTCGCCGATGCGGTCGCCGTTGCCGCCCGCGCGATGAGCACGAGCCCTATGGCAACTGCCGTGCTCGGCCCCGACCAGGAGCGCTGTCGCCATCACCTCCAGCGGTTCTTCACCCGCCTCTACAAGCTTGCGGCGAACCAGCGCCCGCTCGTCGCGCGGCTCGATGGCCGGGTGATCGCCTCGACGAACGATCTCGTCGGCGGAGCGTGCCGGGCGCGGCCGGTTGACAAGCTGCGCTCGCTTCCCGCACTGGCTCTGACCGGGCCGCGGTCGGCCATCCGGGCGGCGAAGTGGTTCGACGACTGGGAGCACCGCGACCCCGATCGTCCGCACGCGCACTACGGCCCGTTCGGCGTCGAACCCGAGCTCCAGGGCCAGGGGGTCGGCAGCATCGTCATGCTGGAGTACGTGCGCCGCCTCGACTCCAATGGCGAGGCCTCATACCTCGAGACCGAGAAGCCGGAAAACGTTGCGCTTTATCAGCGCTTTGGCTTCGAAATTGTCGAGGAGGCCGAGGTGCTCGACGTCCCGAACTGGTTCATGTGGCGCGAGCCGGGCGCGAAGGGTCCAGGCCTGCGCTGACGGGCGTTGGCTAGCCGTCGGCGAGTTTCTCGACGACTTGGCGAGCGATCTCGGGTTCGACGTCCGTGAACTTCATGTAGAGACTCACGGCGTCGTCGAGGTGGCCAAGCAGGGCTGCCTGCTCGACCTCGGGCGGGGGCTGCGGGGCGCCCTCCGGCAAATCCATTAGGCCGGAACCCCGCTCAGCCGCTCGCTGACCCATTCGGTTGAAGCGATGTGGCGGTTCATCCCGAGCTGCTTCGGGTCGTAGCCGAGCGCCAGGCCGACAAGCTGCGGCAGGTGCAGGACGGCGAGGCCGAGATCCTGGTTGATCACCTTCGCCGCCTCGGGCTGCTGCATGTCGAGGTTGAGGTGACACAGCGGGCACGGGGTGACGAGGCAGTCCGCTCCCTGGTCGAGCGCGTCGGCGATGTGGGTGCCGGCTTGTCGCAGCGACGTGTCGCGGTTCATCGTGATCACGGGGAAGCCGCAGCACTTACGGGCGCCGTCATAGTCGACGACCGTGCCGCCAAGGGTCTCGATCACCTGCTCGAGGTAGAGGTCGCGCTCGGGACGCTCGTCGTAACCGAGCCGGTGCTTGGGCCGGATCACGTAGCAGCCGTAGAACGGCCCGACCCGCAGTCCGGACAGCGGCCGCGTGACCAGGGCCTTGAGCTTGTCGAGCCCGTAGTCCTCGACGAGGACCCAGAGGAAGTTCTTGTTTTCGAAGCCGTCCTTGCCCTTGACGTACTCGATCCCCTCGTCGGCCAGCGCCTCGTTGACGTGGGCGCGGTAGGCCGAGTCCGCGTCGAGGCGCTGCTGGCACTCCGACTGCGCGCCCTGGCAGGTCGAGCAGATGTTCATCATCGCCAGCCCGGTCTGCTGGGCGAGGGCGAACGTGCGGGCGTTCAGCGTGTCGGCTAGCTCCTGGTTGTGCTCGGCGATCACGCCGGCACCGCAGCAGCTGGCGCGGTCGAGGGTGACCAGCTCGATATCGAGCTTCTCGGCGACGAGGGCCATTGAGCCGTGCAGCTCGGTCGTGAAGCCGCGAGACACGCAGCCGGGCCAGTAAGCGAGCTTCATTACGCGTTCTCCTTCGGTCCGCCTGAGGATTCCGGTGGGCTGAGCTCCTCCTCGTCGGGCTCGGGCTCCACGCCCTCCTCGCCGGTGATGTAGAGGTTGAACTCGGTGCGGTGTTCCTCGGCGTGCTCGTAGATGTTTTTGACGTGGTCCTGCGCGTCGCCGGGGAGCTTCGGGTGGATGCCCGGGATCAGCTTCGGCAGCGAGCGCATCTTCCCGGACTTGATCCCGCGGACCGCGGTGGGCAGCGAGCCAAGCAGGCCCTTGATCGCGTCCTTCTTCGGGATCAGCTTGCCCTTGACGCCGGGCGCATATGACTCCTGCAGCAGCAGCGACTCGTCGAGCGTGCCCTTCTTCTCGATGATCTTGACGAAGGCCTTCTCGTGGTTGTGGCCGTTGTTTTTGTCGACGATGCCCTCCTCGCCGGCGAGGCGGCGAAGGCGCATGATCTGGTCCATTGGTGCGACACCCTTCGGGCACGCGTCGACGCAGCTGAAGCAGTGGGTGCAGTCGTAGATCCCGTGCGGATCCTGAGCGAGGTCGTAGAGGCGCTCCTTGTGCTGAGCGTCGCGCGGGTCGCCAACGAAGCGATAGGCCTTGGCGAGCGCAGCCGGGCCGATGAAGTCGGGGTCGACCTCCATCGACAGGCACGATGAGACGCAGGCGCCGCACTGGATGCACGCGATGGTCTGCGTGATGTCGACCATCGACTCCGGCGGGACGATCCGCTCGCGCTCGGGCGGGTTGCCGTCGTCGAGCAGCCACGGGGTGACCCGGCGCATCTTGGTCCAGTGGCTCGCCTCCATGTCCGTGACGAGGTCCTTGATCACCGGCATGTTTCCCATCGGCTCGACGACGATCGGCTTGGTGCCGTTCGCGGATGCCTCGGCCATCGTCGGCGACTGGGCGGACTGCGGCGCGTCGGGCGAGCCGGCGGCGTTGCCCTCGCGGTTGGCGAATTCGTCCGCTTCGCCGATCTGGGTCAGGCACGCGAGCGTCGACTGGCCGTTGATCTTGACCCCACACGAGCCGCAGATCGCGGCGCGGCACGAGCAGCGCACGGAGAGCGAACCGTCCTCGCGGTCCTTGACCTGAAGCAGTGCGTCGAGGACTGAGAGCGTCGGGTCGAGCTCGACGTCGAACTCCTGCCAGTAGGGCCCCTCACCGGATTCCGGCTTGAAGCGGCGGACCCGGATCGTGTACTGCTCGGTTTCGGCCGCCCCCTGCGTCTCGACCTCGGTCTCTGTGGTGCCCACCTAGTACGTCCTCTCCATCGGTTGCCACTCGGTGATCGTGACGTCGGAGTAGCTGATCTCGGGGCCGTCGCCGTTTTGGCGCAGCTCGATGTGCTTGAGCCATTCCTCGTCGTTGCGCTCGGGGTAATCGGTGCGGTACTGGGCGCCGCGGCTCTCGGTGCGGTGCTGGGCGCCGACGCAGGCGGCCTCGGCGTTGTCGAGCATGTAGCCGAGCTCGATCGCCCCGAGGACGTCTTGGTTGAAGATGCTGCCGCGGTCGTCGATGTAGGCGCTTTGCGCTTCTTCCTTGAGCCGCTTGACGATCTCGTGGGCCTTCTTGATGCCCTCGTCGTCGCGGAAGACGGCCACGTAGCGGTCCATCGTCTCGCCGAGCTCCTTGCGGATCTCCGAGACGCGGCGGCCGCTTCCGCGCTCGCGGCCCATGATCTCGCTGATCATCTTCTGCTCGTCGGCGAGGATCGCCTTCGACGGCGGCGTCGGGGCCGTCGCCTTGGACCGGGCGGCCGCGTGGACGCCGGCGCGGCGCCCGAAGATCAGCGTGTCGAGCAGGGAGTTGGCGCCGAGGCGGTTGCCGCCGTGAACCGAGACACAGGCGCACTCGCCGGCGGCGTAGAGGCCGGGGATCGGCGTGGCGCCGTCGATGTCGGTCTTGACGCCGCCCATCGTGTAGTGGTTGCCCGGCTTGATGTGGATCGGTTCCTTGGTGATGTCAACGCCGGCGAAGTCGCGGCCGACGAGGACGATCTCGCGCAGCGCCTCGTGGATCCGCTGGCTCGGGACCACGGTGATGTCGAGCGCGACGGTGCCGTCGGGGAAGCCGCGGCCCTCGTTGATCTCGGTCTGCTCGGCGCGTGAGACGACGTCGCGCGAGGCGAGCTCCATCTTGTTCGGCGCGTACTTCTCCATGAAGCGCTCGCCGTTTGCGTTCAGCAGGTGCGCGCCCTCGCCGCGGGCGCCCTCGGTGATCAAGAAGCCCTTGCGCGCCAGCGTCGTCGGGTGGTACTGGATCATCTCCATGTCCATCAGCGGCGCGCCCACTCGGTAGGCCTGCGCGATCCCGTCGCCGGTGCAGATCAGGGCGTTCGTGGTGGGCTGCCAGACCTGGCCATTGCCACCGGTCGCGAGGATCACGTTCTTGGCCTCGAACAGCTCCATCGAGCCGTCGCGGACGTTGCGCATGACCGCGCCGACGCAGTTGCCGTCATCGTCGAGCGCGAGCGCCGACGTGAAGTACTCCTCGTAGCGGTTGACCGCTCCGGCGTGCTTCATCAGCTGCTCGTAGAGCACGTGCATGATCGCCTGACCGGTGATGTCTGCGACGTAATAGGTACGCGCCTGCGAGGCGCCGCCGAACGCGCGGGTGCCGAGCTTGCCCTCCTCGTTGCGGTGAAACGGGACACCCAGGTGCTCGAGGT
Organism: uncultured Solirubrobacterales bacterium; assembly: GCA_963746215.1. Lineage (GTDB taxonomy): Bacteria > Actinomycetota > Thermoleophilia > Solirubrobacterales > 70-9 > WHSW01. The sequence goes on along the minus strand of CAVVAT010000004.1, from coordinate 142,487 downwards.
GGAGGATCTCGTCGGGTGCCTCGCGGGTCATGACCGCGATCGCGTCCTGGTCGCCGAGGTAGTCCGAGCCCTTGACCGTGTCGAACGCGTGCGACTCCCACGAGTCGCCCTCGCCGAGAGCGGCATTGATCCCGCCCTGGGCAGCGTTGGAGTGCGAGCGAACCGGGTGGACCTTCGAGACGATCCCTACGGAAACGCCCTCCTCGGCCGCGGCGAGCGCAGCGCGTTGTCCGGCCAGGCCGGCACCGATTACCAGGACGTCGTGACGAGGCACGAGCGGAACTCTATTCAACGCCCAAGCGCGCCAGAAATCCGATGGGCACGCTCAGGATTGAGGAATGGGGCCCTGCTTGGCTCTGCGGTCGGGATCGAAGCGCGAGACGCGGTCGCGGCCGGAGTCCTTTGCCGAGTACATCGCGATGTCGGCGTCGGCCAGCAGGTCATCAGCGGTGGACTGCCCGCTATCGACGGTGGCTACACCGATACTTGCCGTCACGGCCGGCCGCCCGGATGCGTCGTCGCGGTCGTTGGCGATCGCCGCCCGCAGCTCTTCCGCGACGTAGAGGGCCTCGGCGTTGCCCGTTGCGGGGAGCAGGACCGCGTACTCGTCGCCGCCGAGCCGCGCCACGATGTCATTGATCCGCAGCCGGCTGCGCAGCGCCGTGGCGACCGCGCAGATCATCTCGTCGCCGATGCGATGGCCGTAGGTGTCGTTGACGACCTTGAGGCCGTCGAGGTCGATCAGCAGTAGCGAGAGCGCGACGTTGTAGCGGCTCGCGTACGCGACCTGAAGGCTCAGCTCTTGCTCGAAACGCCGCCGGTTGTAGAGGCCCGTCAGACCGTCGTGGTTGGCGAGATGCGAGAGCTGGTCCTCGAAGCGGCGGCGCTCGGTGGCGTCGTTGAAGGTGACCACCGCCCCGACGATCTCGTCGTCCTCGCGGATGGGGCTGCAGAGCAGATCGACGGCCAGCTCGGAGCCGTCCGGGCGGACGAAGATCGCCCGTTCATCCTGGATGGGCTGCCCGCGCTTGAGCGATTCGGCGAACGGCTCGGGGCTGTCGTCGACGCCCCGCACGAAGGTCGCCAGGTGCGCCCCGCCGAGTGAGCCGATCGTGCGCCCGAGCATCGTCGCGGCCGCTGGGTTGGCGAAGGTGATTGCGCCATCCGGATCGATGCCGCAGATGCCCTCACCGGCGGCGTCGAGGATCGCCTCGCGCTGATTGGCGATCCGGTTCAGCGCCTCCCGCTGGGCGATTCGCTCGGAGATCTCCTCACTGGCGCCGACCACCCTGACCGCCTCCCCCGCGTCATCGACGGACACGTCGCCACGGCAGAGCAGGTGGCCGATCGAGCCGTCGGGGTGGATCACGCGGTGCTCGAACTCATACGGCTTGCGCTCGGCATAGCCCTGTTCGACGGTCGCGCGCGCTCGCTCGCGATCGTCGGGATGGATGCCCTCGAGCCAGCGCTCGAAGCTCGGCTCGAAGTCGCCGGGGTGATGACCGAACAGCCGGAAGATCTCGTCGGACCAGACGACGGCGCCGGTGCGCGCGTCCCACTCCCAGATCCCGATTCGGCCGATTCGTTCGGCATCGGCAAGCTGCGAGGCCGTGCGGGTGGAACGGGCAAGCTCGGCTTGGCGCTGCGCCGGGTCGTGGACGATCAGCGTGGCGCGCCCGGACTCGAGCAGCGCCTTAGCGGCTGCATTCGCTGCGATCAGGCGCCCGTCGGCGATATCGATCGCTGCCTCGTCGAGCGAATCGATCCGATCCCCCTCCGGTCCTCCGTGAGCCGTCACACGCCGTCCTTTGCAATCGATCCCTGACCGCTTTGGACATGTTAACCCGCCGAAAGGGCGGTTTGTTACGAGCTAGGCCTGAGCGCCGAGTGCGTCTCGGAGCGCGCGACCGACCTGATCGGCGGTGATCACACCGCGGAGCCTGCCCTCGGCGTCCACCGCCGCGAGCCCGCCGAGGCGCTTCAGCGCGTCGTTTCCGAGCAGCGACTCGAGCGGCGCGTTGTCGCGTACGCGCAGGCTGCCGCTGGCGTCGCGTTCGAAGACGTCGCCGACCTTCTGATCGGCGCGGCTCAGCTCGGGAACGCCGTCGGCCGCCTCACGGACGAGCAAGCCGCGGAAGTTGTCCGCTGCGTCGACCACCGGGAACCACGGCCAGCGGTAACGCAGGAAGTACTCGTCCAGAGCGGACTCGACGCTCGCGGTCTCGGGGATGGCGACCGGGTCGGAGTCCATGACGTCGGAGACGCTGATCCCCTCGATTCTGCTCGCGAACTCGGTTTGGACCGCGTAGCCGCGCGCCGACTGGCCGAGGACGAACCCGATGAGAGCGAGCCAGACGCCGGTGATCGGGTCGAAACTGACCGCCAGGAAGGCCCCCAGGGCGATGAACACGTACGAGAACCCGCGCCCGAGCGTGACCGCGAACTTCGTTGCCTTGGTGCGGTCGCCGGTCAGGCGCCAGGCGACGGCGCGGGCGATCCGGCCCCCGTCGAGCGGGAAGGCCGGGATCAGGTTGAAGATGAGAACGAGCACGTTGATGCTCGCCAGCCAGGCGACCAGGGCCAGCAGCCCTGAGGTGTCGGCGGTGTCGATCACCCGCATCGCGTCGGCGAAGTTCTGAGCGCCGGAGACGGCGATGCCGATGCCTGCGCATGCGAGCGCGATCAGTGCCGTCACAGCCGGACCGGCGGCGGCGATCTTGAACTCCTGTCCCGCCGTCTCGGTGTCCTTGCTCATCCGCGCGACGCCTCCGAACAGCCACAGCGTGATCTCGGTGATCGGGATCCCGAGCCGGTTCGCTGCAACGGCATGGCCGAGCTCGTGGAGAAGGATCGATCCGAAGAAGGCGAGCGCGGAAGCGACGGCAAGCAGGTATGGGTCGAGGCTCTCCTGCTCGGCGCCCAGCAGGTCGCGGTAGTAGCCCGACAGCCAGAGGATGATCAGAAAGAGGACGAGAAACCAGGAGTAATCGACCCCGATCCTGATCCCGCGGATGTGAAACAGCGTCAGCCGGCCGCGCGCTGGCATCCGGTCATGGTTCCACAAGCGCGCCGCCGGCCAATGGCGGCGCTGTTGCCGAGACGGCATTGCCGCCGGACCGCTTGGCGTCGTACATCGCGCCGTCCGCCGCCTGCCAGAGGTCCTCGAGGGTGTCGCCCGCGCTCGGCCCGACGGCGATCATCAGCGTTCCGATCACGGGTTCACGCCTGAGTTATCGGCGCAGCCGGGAGCCGCATGAGAAGTGGCGAGCGTCGCTCAGACGGGCGCGTGGCGCGAGATGATCCGCTCGAAGTCAGTCGAGCGCGGCAGCGTCCCAAACGCCTGACCCCAATCGCCGCCAAGGCGGGAGGCGCAGAAGGCGTCGGCAACGGCCTCGTCGGCGAAGCGAACCGCGAGCGAGCCCTGAAGGACCAGCGCCATCCGCTCGACTAGCCGGCGCGCGCGGGACTCGATCGCGTCGAGGTCCGTGAGCTCGGCGCGCAGCGCCTCTGCGGCGGCGTCGAGGCGGGCGTCAGCACCGGCTCCCTCAGCCACCTCGCCAAAGAACGCCTCGAGCGCCTCGGGTCCGCGGACCATCGCCCGGAGGACGTCGAGGCACTGAACGTTGCCCGATCCCTCCCAGATCGAATTGAGTGGCGACTCGCGATAGAGGCGCGGCATCCCCGACTCCTCCACGTAGCCGTTGCCGCCGAAGCATTCGAGCGCCTCGCCGGCGTGGGGCACGGCCCGCTTGCACAGCCAGTACTTAAGGACGGGGCTCGCGACTCGACGCAGCCCATCTCCTTCGTCGTAGGCCCGCGCGAGGCGGAGGGCGCCGATCGTCGCCAGCTCGGACTCGATTGCAAGGTCGGCGAGGACGTTCTTCATCAGTGCCTGGTCGATCAGCAGGTTGCCGAAGGCCGAGCGCTGTGAGGTGTGGTGGATCGCATTGGCGACGCCCGCTCGCATTCCGGCTGCGGCTCCGAGACAGCAGTCCAGGCGGGTGTGGTTGACCATCTCGATGATCGTCGGGACGCCGCGTCCCTCCTCACCGACCATCCGCGCCCAGGTGCCGCGGAACTCGACCTCGCTCGAGGCGTTCGAGCGGTTGCCGAGCTTCTCCTTGAGGCGCTGGATCTGGATTGGGTTGCGCTCGCCGTCGGGGGTGAAGCGCGGCATAAGGAAGCAGGAGATGCCGCCCTCGGTCTGAGCGAGGACGAGAAATGCGTCGCACATCGGCGCCGACATGAACCACTTGTGCCCGTTGAGCTCGTATTCGCCGCCAGGGCCGCCGCCGTTGATCGCGGTGGCGGTCGTCGAGTTGGCGCGGACGTCCGAGCCGCCCTGCTTCTCGGTCATCCCCATCCCGCACAGGGCGCCGGGCTTGTCGGCGGCGGGGCGCAGCTTTCCGTCGTAGACGAGCGACGTGAAGCGCGGCTCCCACTCGGCCGCGAGCTCTGGCTGCTTGCGCAGCGCCGGAATCACCGAGTAGGTCATCGAGAGCGGACAGCCGACTCCGGCCTCCGCCTGCGAGGCGACGAACATCGCCGCGCGAGCGACGTGCGCCCCCGGCTGCGGTTCGCGCCACGGCAGTGCGTGTGCGCCGAAGCCCGACACCCGCCGCGAGCAGTTCGTGCCAGGCCGGGTGAAACTCGACCTCGTCGATGCGGTTGCCGAAGCGGTCGTGCGTCTTGAGCTTCGGCGGGTTGTCGTTTGCCTCGAAGCCCCAGCGGATCGCTCGTGCCGAGCCGGCGAACTCACCCGCATCGCTGACTCGATCCTCAGCCCAGTCCCCGCCCTCGCGCCGCAGCGCCTCCTTGAGAACGCGGTCGGCCTCGTAGGTGTTGTAGCCCTCGAGCGGCGTGGCCTGGTTGGCGACCTCATGGGTCGCGGCGGTTCCGGACGGGCGCTCGACGGTTGCCATCAAGAGCAATTGTCTCAGAGCGCCCGCCCGGAGCGGATTTGGCCGTTTACGCGGCGGCCACGGGCTCCGGGTCCGGCCGCACGAGCACGGTGTCGACGATCGCCAATACCTCGTCGGCCGGCATTCCGACCTCGTTGGCGTGGCGGTGGACTGCGTCGGCATCTGCAGCCTCGTAGATACAAACGGTTCCGAGCTCGCCGCTCTCCTCGGCCACCACGTAGCTGCGGATCCAGCGGATCTCGTCCGGAAAGTCGCTCTCGGCAACCTCGGTCGACCGCTTGGCCGCGGCTTCCAGTTCCTCGGGCGTCTTCCACCCCTTGTTGCGGCGGATCATGAACAGGTCCATAGGAACTCCTTCGTTGTTGAGGCTCCCTGCAAGGAAGAACCTAGACCCGTTTCACAGTGGCCGCATCCAGCCATTCCAGGACGGAGTCCAGATCGCGGCGGACCCGATCGGCCGTGAAGCGCTGGACCGTGAGGCCGTATCGCGGTCAGCTCCGCGTCCTTTCGCCGGTCGCGCTCGAAGGCGCGCGGCGAGGAGTGAGTCGCGTACCCATCGACCTCGACGACGAGCCCGGCTTCGCGCCAGAAGAAGTCGACCTCCCAGCCGCGGAGCTTCACGTTGGTTTCCGGCTCCGGGAGCTTTGCCTCGCGGATTCCACGTAGGAGGATCCGCTCGGGTGGGGAGCGGGTGTGGCGGGGTTCGGCGTCGAGGAGCGCGCGCAGGCGCTGGATCCCGCGCCTGCCTCGGTACGCGGTGGTCGCCCGTTGCAGTGACGGGAGAGTGGTCAGGCGAAGCGCGAAGGCTTCCGCGACTGCCTGCTCAAGCTCCTGATCCGTCGCCGTCGCGGCCAGGTCCACCAACGTGCGGATGGGCGAGGTGACCGGGATGCCGTGTCGCTCGCGAACCTCGTAATGCTCGAGGGAGGAGGTCGCGTGAACGACGATGCCCTCGTGCTCGCGGCGAACAGGCCCCGGCACGGTCACGTGAATGTGCCCGCCGGCTCGCGGGAGCATCTTGTAGAGCTCGGTGGAGGAACGGTGGCTGAGCGCGGCCCTTCGGCCGCAGACAAGGACCGCGGCCGCTTCTAGCGAGTAGGGGAAGAGGATGGTGCCGAGGAGATAGACGCCGCGGCGCAAGCGGCGCAGCTCGCCTCGTTCCACCCCACGCGCAATCTGACGCCTCGTAACGCCGGCGGCGCCCAACTGCTCAACCGTCACGACACCCTGCTGCCGCGCCGCAACAGCTCGAGCCGCGAGAAAAGCACCCATACGGTGCATAAAGCGCGGCTCGATCCAAAATCGCCCCCCGAGCCCTCCCCTTTATTGCAAGTTCGTGACTAGCCGGACGCGCGGAGAGCCCCGAGCAACTCCAACTGCAACTCCGTCTCGAGCTTCAGCGCGCCCGCCGCGTCCAACTCAGGCGCCTCGTTCAGCAGGCGCTTGGCGTTGCGGATTGCCTCGGGGCGCTTCTCGGCGATCGTTCGCGCCAGGTCGCGGGCGGCTTCGAGCGGCTCGTCGTCGATGCCGGTAACCAGGCCGAGCTCCTGCGCCTCCGCGGCGTCCACCTGGCGGCCGGTGTAGACGAGCTCGCGGGCGACGTCGTCGCGGACGAGGCGCGGCAGCGTCTGGGTGATGCTCATGTCCGGGATCAGGCCGTGGACGATCTCCATCACCGAGAGGCGGGCATCGGGGGCGGCGATGCGGATGTCGGCGCCGAGCGCGATCTGCAGGCCGCCGCCGAAGCAGGCGCCATGGATGGCGGCGATCACCGGCACCGGCAGCTCGCGCCATCCGTAGCGCGACCTTCTGGGCGAGGTTCGCGACCTCGCCGTCGGGCCGCTCCAGAAGATTTGGTCCGTCGCCGCTGGCGAAGCTCTTGATGTCGAGGCCGGCGCAGAAGCTCGGTCCCTCGCCGGAGAGGACGACCGCGCGCAGGTCGCCGTCGTCGGCGAGCTCGTCGATCGCCGCGACAAGCGACTCGAACATCGCGCCGTCGAGGCCGTTGTGTTTGTCGGCTCGGACCATGCGGACGTCGGCCACGCCGTCGGCAATCTCGATCTGCACTCGCTCGGGATCCATGGCGCGGACTCTACGTCCCGAATAGGGTGGGCGCATGCCCCAAGTCCGCCTTCACCGCTGCTTTTTCACCTTCGTCCACCACGACGTCGACGCCTGCTGGAAGGTCCAGAAGGCCCTCGACGATCAGGGAATCGACTACGAGCTGGTCAAGGCGCCGGGGCATCCGCGCAGCCGCCGCAAGGAGGTCAAAGCGATCAGCGGGCCAGGACAAGCTCCCCGTGATCGAGTTCGAGAACGGCTCGGCGTACCGCGCGGAGTCGAAGGAGATGGCGGCGGAGATCAACGGCGGACGGCTCTTCGACCACGTCGGCGAGCCGCGTCGATAGCATCGCCGCGCCCTATGCCTGAGAACAAAATTCAAGTCAAGAACCCGATTGTCGAGCTCGACGGCGACGAGATGACTCGGATCATCTGGTCGTTCATCAAGGAGCAGCTGATCCTCCCGTACCTCGACGTCGAGCTGAAGTACTACGACCTCGGGATCGAGAGCCGCGACGCGACCGAAGACCAGATCACGGTCGACGCCGCGAACGCGATCAAGGAGCACGGCGTCGGCGTCAAGTGCGCGACGATCACGCCCGACGAGGCACGCGTCGAGGAGTTCGGCCTCAAGGAGATGTACCGCTCGCCGAACGGGACGATCCGCAACATCCTCGGCGGCGTCATCTTCCGCGAGCCGATCGTGATCTCGAACATCCCGCGGCTGGTGCCGGGCTGGACCAAGCCGATCATCATCGGCCGTCACGCCTTCGGCGACCAGTACCGCGCCGAGGACACGCTGATCCCGGGCGAGGGCAAGCTGACTCTGACCTGGACGCCCAAGGAGGGCTCGGAGCACGAGCCGATCGAGATCGACATCTTCGACTTCCCCTCGAGCGGGATCGCGATGGGGATGTACAACCTCGACGACTCGATCCGCGACTTCGCACGCGCCTCGCTGCGCTACGGGCTCGACCGGGGCTATCCGGTCTACATGTCGACCAAGAACACGATCCTCAAGCGCTACGACGGGCGCTTCAAGGACCTCTTCGCCGAGGTCTACGAGAACGAGTTCAAGTCCGACTTCGAGGCCGCGGACATCACCTACGAGCACCGGCTGATCGACGACATGGTCGCCGCGGCACTGAAGTGGGAGGGCGGCTACGTCTGGGCCTGCAAGAACTACGACGGCGACGTGCAGTCCGACACCGTCGCGCAGGGCTTCGGCTCGCTCGGCCTGATGACCAGCGTCCTGATGACGCCCGACGGCAAGACCGTCGAGGCCGAGGCCGCGCACGGCACCGTCACCCGCCACTTCCGCGAGCACGAGAAGGGCAACCCGACCTCGACCAACCCGATCGCCTCGATCTTCGCCTGGACCCGCGGCCTCGCCGCGCGCGGGCGCATGGACGAGACGCCGGAGGTCACCGAGTTCGCGGAGACGCTCGAGCGCGTGTGCATCGAGACGGTCGAGAGCGGCAAGATGACCAAGGATCTCGCGCTGCTCGTCGGAGGCGACCAGGAATTCCAGACCACCCAGGAGTTCCTCGCCTCGATCGACGAGAACCTTCAGACCGCGATGGGTTGAGGCGTACGCCCGCGCCTTAGCCGCAGTCGTAGCCGGAGACGAACCGGGTCAGCATCACGCGGGTGCGACTGACCGCCGGGCCGTCCTGCTCGGTGGTGAAGTCGATCTCGGCCGTTTCTCCGTCGACGCTCGGCTCCTCCGCCGTGATGCGAAGCGAGCTCGTTGAGCTCTTCAAGGTCGAAGTTTTCGGCCGATGCCTCGCTGTCGAAGACGAAGCTCAGCGTGCCCTCGGTGAGCTCGGCGTTCTCCCAGCCGCCGAGAGCGGTGACGCAGTCGTCGGGGATTCCGTTCGCGGCGGCTGCGATCGGCTGATCGGCCGGCTCCAGCAGGTCGAGCAACGCCGTCGGGCCCTCGCTGTCGGCTGCCACCGCGTCCGCGGCGGCGCCGTTGTTGCCGATGACGACGATCCCGTCGCCTGCATCGGCCACCTGCTCGAAGCGTTCGCCCTCCTGGGTCACGGCCGACCCCTCCTCGGTGTAGCCGAGCTCGATCAGCCCGTCAGCGATCTCGCTGAAGGGCTGCTCGGTGTGGATGACGGTCATCGGAAAGCCCTCGCCGATCGTGTTGACGGCGCCCGTGATCGCGTGCCGTCGAAGACCTCAGCGGCCGGGTCCTCCTCGAACGTGACGACGAAGCTCGTCAGCTGAGGCATCGAGAGCACCGCGGCCTCAACCAGCTGGGCCTCGGGAGTCGGATTTTCGAGGTCGAGGTCCTCGAGCGACTCGAACGACAGCGTGTCGGCATCCGCCGGAAGCCCGAGCTCCTCGCGCGCCGCGGTGAAGTCGACGAAGGTGACCGCCGCGCGTCAGTCGGCGTGAAACGGGCAAGTTCGTCGACAGTCGGCTGCGCCGGTTCGTCGGTGCCGTCGTCGCCGCAGCCGGCAATGGCGCCGGCGGCGAGGGCGCTGAGCAGCGCGAGGCGGATGAGCTTGAGTGAATCCATAAGCTGAAGCCGAGATTTCTAGCGAACAGGAGTGATGAACCAAGTGAGCAGTCCCGTCAAGGTCACCGTCACCGGCGCCGCCGGCCAGATCGGCTACGCGATCCTCTTCCGCATTGCCTCCGGCCAGATGCTCGGCCCCGACCAGCCCGTCGAGCTTCGGCTGCTCGAGATCCCGGATGCGATCACGGCCGCCGAGGGCACCGCGATGGAGCTCGACGACTGCGCCTTCCCGCTGCTGCACGCGATCGATATCTCCGACGACCCGAAGGAGGCGTTCAACGGCGCCAACATCGGCCTGCTCATCGGCGCCCGTCCGCGCGGCAAGGGCATGGAGCGCGCGGACCTGCTCGAGGCCAATGGCGCGATCTTCAAGCCCCAGGGCGAGGCGATCAACGCCGGCGCGGCGGACGACATCAAGGTCCTCGTCGTCGGCAACCCGGCCAACACGAACGCCCTGATCGCGCAGTCGAACGCTCCCGACGTTCCGAAGGAGCGGTTCACGGCGATGATGCGCCTCGACCACAACCGCGCGATCAGCCAGCTCGCCAACAAGCTGCAGGTGCCTGTCACCCAGATCAAGCGGATGACCACCTGGGGCAACCACTCGCCGACGCAGTACCCCGATCTCGTCAACGCGCGAGTCGACGGCAATTCGGCGTGGACCACGGTCGACGACGAGGCCTGGATCGCCGACGAGTACATCCCGCGCGTTGCCAAGCGCGGGGCTGAGATCATCGAGGCCCGTGGCTCATCGAGCGCGGCTTCGGCCGCCAACGCGGCGATCGACCACATCCACGACTGGGTGCTCGGCACGCCGGACGGTGACTGGGTCTCGATGGCCGTCGCGAGCGACGGCTCCCACGGGATCGAGGAGGGGATCATCTGCGGTGTCCCCTGCACGACCTCAGGCGGCGAGTACTCGATCGTCCAGGACGTGGAGATCACCGACTTCTCGCGCGAAAAGATCGATGCTTCGGTCGCCGAGCTACGCGAGGAGCGCGACGCGGTCGACGGGCTCGGCCTGATCTAAGGGATCTGGTGCTTGCGCTTGACGCGCTCGCAATTGGCGCGAGCGCGATCCTTGCCGTTCACGATCGCGACGTCCCGGGGGCCCGCGCCGCAGTTGAGCCTGTCGCGGCCCCGGCCGCCCTTGACCCAGTCGTTTCCGGCACCGCCGCTGACGCGGTCCGGTCCGCCGCCGCCGTTGAGCTTGTCGTCGCCCGAGCCGCCGCTGATCCGGTCGCGGTCGCCGCGTGAGCAGATGCGATCGGCGCCGGGCCCGGCGGTGATTCGCTCGCGGGCGTTGCGCCCGGAGATCACGTCGTCGCCCGCCGTCCCGACGGTGGTCTTGCCGGTCGTCGTAATCGTCGACACGGCGCCCTTGCACTCCGACTTCGCAAACGGCCAGACGCCGTTGGTCAGGCGCACCGCGAAGAAGCCCTGGAAGCCGTCGGAGTACCAGATCTCGCCGCGTTCGGGCACGAACGAGGGACTCGACATGGCCCAGTTACTGGCCTCGAAGCCAGGGATGACACGGTCGCCGATCGGGGCGTTGAAGTAGGCGATCTCCCGCGGATTGCGCGGGTCGCGGATATCGAACACCCGCAGGCCCGAGAGGATCATGCTGCAGGCGACGATTCCCGGATCGACACGCTGGGGCACGCTGCAGTAGTGACCGGCGTATCCCTGGAGCGGTATTCCGGCGCCCGGATCGCCAGCCTGGGCAGCGAAGTTCTCGGGCTGGTGCACATCGAGGCGCAGGTTCGAGACCACCCTCGGATTCGCCTCATCGGAGATGTCGATCATCCTGCCCGCGCCGACAGCGGATTGGCTGCCGAACTCGTCGATCTCGACCACATATGGACTCCCGTCGATCTTCACTGGGATCGCGTTCTGCGGGATGCTCATCGACTCCCAAGTAAGGCGGGCAATCTCGCGGACCTGGGGATTCGGCACCCGAGCCTGAATCTCAGAGGTGTCGAGAATGATCAGCCCCGAGCCCACGCCGGCGACGTACGCGCGGTTGCCGTCGTCGGATATCGACAGGCCGTGGGAGTCGTACGGGCCGATCCAGAGGGGGACCGGGGCGGAGAGGTTCGAGATGTCGAGCGCGACCAGCGTCTGGGTGGCGGGCGAGGCTGTGTAGAAGGTGCGCCCATCCGGGGCCATGCCGCTTTCGTGACCGAAGATTCCAGTCGGCGCCGAGGCCTTGAGCACCGGATGGCGACAGTCCTCAGAGATGTCGTAGATGTCGACGAGGCCGGGATAGACGGTCGCGTTGCCCAGCACCGCCGCGAGCACGCCGCGCTCCTGACTTACGACGAGCGACTCGTGCGGCGAGAGCATCGCCGGAGTGACGAGCTTGTCTGTGAGGACCGGCTTCGAGGGATCCGACATGTCGAGCACGTTCACGCCGCCCTCGACATCGACCAGACTCGTCGGGAAGAGCAGCGTCGTGTCGTAGTAGGCGCAGTCGTGACCGCTGGCGTCGGTGTAGCGCTCGACCTTGAAGCCGCCGACCGTGCCCTGCGGGTTGGGCCGCGAGTACTTCCCCACAACCTCCGCGTTGCAGGTGTATCCCTCGGCCGCGCGTCCGCTCTCGTGATCTGAGCGCGGCACGCGACCCTGTAGCCCCGTCTCGGGCTGCGAGCCGGGGCCGCACTCGGCTTCGGGCGTCGCGGTGAGGGCGGGTTCGAGAGCCTGAGTCACCGGCATCGCAGGAACCTCTTCGCGGGTCGGCGCCGGGTGGCCGCTCGCACCACCTGGCATGCCGAGGGACGCCGTCGCCGCGATCGAAAGCGCGACGATTGCGACCCGGCCTCGGGTCACTCGGTGGCGCTGTAGGAGCGGCCGTCCTTGCGGACGCGACCTTCCGCTTCGAGCTCGGCGAGCACGCGGTAAAGGTAGTTCGGCTTGATGTTCATCTGCTTGGCGATCTCCGATGCCGAGATGCCGGGGCTGGCGGCGATGAGCTTCACGGCCTGATCGGCGCGGGTGCCACCGCGACGACGCCTCCGCGAGCGGCCCGTGCGCGCGGGATCGCGGGGCGAGTCACTCGCACCGAGTGACGCGAGCGCGGCCTCGAGCCGTGAGCGTTCGGCCTTCAGCTCGCGGATCCGCTCACGGATGAGGTCGGCCGCCGCAGCGACGGTGTCCGACGAGCTCACAGGTCAGCCGCGGCGGGTGCGCGGCAGCGTGCGGAAGACCGCGTCCCAGAGCGGCGTCGAGACCCCGAAGCCGAACCGGTGATCCTGGAAGTGGTGGCGCATGTGCTGCTCGCGCAGGCGCTTCCCGGTCTCCGTCTTCGGCACCGCGTGGTGGAGGTAGTAGTGCGTGTAGTCGTAGGCGAGGTAGCCGATCAGAAATCCGGCGAAGAGCGGCAGGGCCGTGGGGATCCCGAAGATCAGCCAGAACAGCCCGAAGAACAGTGCCGCCAGCGGGATGCTCGCACCGGGCGGCATGACCAGGCGCATCTTGTCGTTGGGGTGGTCGTGATGAACGCCGTGGATGATGAAGTGCAGGCGATGGCCGAACGCATTGTCGGGATCCCAGTGGAAGATCTTGCGGTGCAGCCAGTACTCCGAAAGCGTCCACAAGAAGAGGCCGGCGAAGACGAGGCCGACGATCTCGAGCGCGCCCTGTCCGCGGTTGGCGCCGAGCACGATCAGCAGCGCGATCATCGGCGTGTAAAGGAGCGCCGGGACGACCGGATGGATCCGCGAGAAGAAATCGAGAAAGCGGCTCTTGAAGAGCGGGGGAGACGCGCTGAGAGTTGCTGATCGCTCGGAAGCCACGGCAGCATTGTACCCACGACCTGGGCCCGATTAGGGGCGCCTAACGGGCTGCGAGCGTGGGCTCAGGAGCGTCGCGGACCAGCAACGCGGGCTGGCGCGGGGGGACGAGGCCCTGGGGGGAATCGGCGCGGAATGTCGAGCAGGGCTCGTCGAGGTCGAGAGCGCAGAGCATGCGCCGGTGAAAGAAGCAGTCCTCGCAGCTGCGGCCGTTCTTGCGACGCTTCTTGGCGGCCCCCTCGCGTCGCAGTCCCAGCGCCTCGGAGATCCTTGTTGCCTCCTCGGCGGAGCCGAGCCGCGCCGCTGTTGAGGCGCCTGGTTGATGTGCCTCGATCACGCGGCGATCAAAGCACCGGCGCCGAGGGGCTGCAGCGACCTGTTCTCGCAAACCCCGGCTTTTCGCGTCACAGGTTCTTCACGGGTTTCCGGCGTTTGCGGATTTCACCGCCCGCGTAAAGTCCTCGGGGTGAGGATCACGGTCTTGGGTAAGTCGCCGGCGTGGCAGGACGCCGGCGGTGCCTGTTCGGGCTATCTGCTCGAGGAGGACGGAACGACCCTGCTCTTGGACTGCGGTGGTGGTGTGTTCGGCAAGCTGCGCGAGCACGTCGACTACACCGAGGTTGACGCGGTCGTGATTTCGCACGTCCACGCCGATCACTTCATCGACCTGATTCCCTACTCCTACGCCCTGCTGCTGACCCCGCGCCAGCAGCCGGTCCCGGTCGCCGGCCACCCGGGCACCGACGACCCCGCTCGCCCCCGACTGATCGTTCCTCCCGGGGCGCGTCAGGTCTTTCGCACCGTCGTCGGCTCGTGGGGCGACGAGGAGCTGGTCGAGCAGGCCTTTGCGATCGAGGAGTACGACGCGGATTCCGAGGTGGAGGTCGGCCCGCTGCGCCTGCGCTTCGCCGAGGTCCCGCACTACGTGCTCACCCACGCGGTCGAGGTCACATGCGGCGGCGGACGCTTCACCTTCGGCGCCGATTGCCGGCCCTGCGAGGAGCTCGTCGACTTCGCCCGCGACACCGACCTGCTGTTCGTCGAGGCCACGCTCCCGCGTCCGGAGCGCACGGGCATCCGCGGCCACCTCACGCCGGAGGAAGCAGGCGACCACGCTCGCCGTGCGGGGGCGCGCCGAGTCGTGCTCACCCACATCTCCGACGAGCTCGACGCCGAATGGGCGCGCGAGGAAGGCGAACGCGGCTACGGCGGGGCGCTCGATGTCGCCCGGGCCGGCGACGTGTTCGAACTCTGAGCTCAGCGCGCTACTTTCAATAAAGATGACGCGAGAGCGCAATCTGCTGGTCAACTTCGAGCGCATGTGGCGCGAGATGGACGAGATGCTGGGCGATCCGTTCGCTGAGCAGCGCGGTACGACGCCAGCAGCCCGGCTTCAAGCCTCGCGTTGACGTCTACTACGAGAGTGATGCGCCGAAGGCGGTGGTCGAGGTTGAGCTCGCGGGGGTCGACATCGACACGGTCGCGCTCGAGATCGCAGGGCGCGAGTTCGTGATCAGCGGCGAGCGGCCGGTGCGCGAGACCGGCGGGCGCCTCTATCAACAGATCGAGATCGAGGCAGGATCGTTTCGACGCGTCGTGGAGCTCGGCACCGACGTCGTCGCCGACCGCGCCCGCGCGAGCTACGACGATGGCGTGCTTCGGGTTGAGCTGCCTCTCGCGGGCAGGTCACCCGGCGGGTACCGATCGACCCGAAGGCCTGATGGCGCAGACCGCTAGCGGTATTGAGGTCGTCGAAACCGACGACATCGACGGCGCCGTCGCGCGTGCCGACGTGCTGCCGGCGACCCTGCCGGTTCTCCCGCTCAAGGAGGCGGTCGCATATCCGGACACGCTGATGCCGCTCGCGGTCGGCCAAGAGCGTTCGGTTCGGTTGATCGACGACGTCCTCGCGGGTGGGCGAACCCTGGTGCTCGTGGCCTCCCTCGACTCCGAACTGGAGGAGCCGGGGCCGGACGACCTCCACGACGTCGGCGTGCTCGCGGTCATCGCGCGGATGCTGAAGGTGCCGGACGGACGATGCGGGTGCTCGTCCAGGCGACCGAGCGGGTCCGCGTCGAGCGGTACGTCTCCGAGCAGCCGTACCTGATCGCCGCCGTCGACGCACTTCCGGACGTGTACGAGCCAACGCCGGAGCTGGAGGCGCTGACCCGCAACGTTCAGCGCACCTTCACCGAGATCATCGAGCAGATTCCGTATCTGCCCGAGGAGCTGCAGCTCGCCGTGACGAACGTCGACGACCCGTCGGCGCTCGCCCACCTGATCGCAGGCGCGCTGCGGATCTCCGCCGAGGAGAAGCAGGAGTTGCTCGAGGAGGTCGACGTCGGCCGCAGGCTCCGCCGTCTCTCGGAGATCCTCGCCCGCGAGCTCGAGGTGATCTCGCTGGGCACGCAGATCCAGTCGCAGGTCGAGTCCGAGATGCAGAAGGGCCAGCGCGAGTACTACCTGCGCGAGCAGCTCAAGGCGATCCAGCGTGAGCTCGGCGAGGAAGACGAGACCCAGGCCGAGGTCAACGAGCTGCGCGAGCGGATCGAGGCGGCCGGCCTGCCCGAGCAGGCGCGCAAGGCGGCCGACCGCGAGCTCGCACGGCTCGAGCGGCTGCCGGCGGCGGCCGCCGAGTACGGCGTTATTCGCACCTACCTCGAGTGGCTCGTCGATTTGCCCTGGTCGAAGACGACCACCGACAACCTCGACATCAAGCATGCCCGCGAGGTTCTCGACGCCGACCACTACGACCTCGAGAAGGTCAAGGACCGGATCCTTGAATACCTGGCGGTACGGAGCCTGAACCCCGATTCACACGGTCCGATTCTCTGCTTCGCCGGTCCGCCCGGCGTCGGAAAGACGAGCCTCGGCAAGTCGATCTCGCGAGCGCTCGGTCGCGAGTTCGAGCGGATCTCCGTCGGCGGCGTACGCGACGAGTCCGAGATTCGCGGCCACCGCCGCACCTATGTCGGCGCGATGCCGGGAACGATCGTCCGCGCTCTGCGCGATGCCGGCTCGCGCAACCCCGTGTTCATGATCGACGAGATCGACAAGATGGGCGCCGACTTTCGCGGCGACCCCTCCAGCGCGATGCTCGAGGTGCTCGACCCGGCGCAGAACGACTCGTTCCGCGACCACTACCTCGACATCCCGATCGATCTCTCGTCGGTGCTCTTTATCGCCACCGCGAACAACCTCGACACGATCCCCGGGCCGCTGCTCGACCGGATGGAGATCATCCAGCTCGCCGGCTACACGACCGACGAGAAGCTCCACATCGCAAAGCGCTATCTGGTCGGCGCGCCAGCTCACCGAGAACGGGTTGAAGGCGTCGCAGATCGCGTTTTCCGACGCGGCCCTGAAGGCGATCATCGAGGAGTACACCCGCGAGGCCGGCGTCCGCAACCTCGAGCGCGAGATCGGCACCGTCTGTCGCAAGATCGCCCGCGAGTTCGCCGAGTCGCGTGGCTCGCGCAAGAAGGCGAAGCCGAAGAAGCAGTCGATCTCGGCCAAGCGCGTTCGCGAGCTGCTCGGCCGTCGCCGTGTCTTCTCCGAGACCCGCCGCCGCACGAAGGACCCGGGCGTCGCCACCGGTCTCGCTTGGACGCCGGTAGGTGGCGAGGTGCTGTTCATCGAGGCCACGGCGATGCCCGGCTCAGGCCGGTTGACCATCACCGGGCAGCTCGGCGAGGTGATGCGCGAGTCGGCGCAGGCGGCCCTGTCGTGGGTGCGCGGCCACGAACGCAAGATCAACCCGGACCTGCCCGACAGCTGGTTTGCCGAGCACGACATTCACATTCACGTCCCGGCGGGCGCCGTGCCAAAGGACGGCCCATCCGCCGGCGTTGCGATGTCGACTGCGCTGAGCTCCCTGGTGAGCGGCCGGCCGGTGCGAAGCGAGGTCGCGATGACCGGCGAGATCACCCTCACGGGCCAGGTCCTGCCCGTCGGTGGGCTCAAGGAGAAGTCGTTGGCGGCGCAGCGGGCGGGGATCAAGCGGGTGATCGTTCCCGACCGCAACGAGGGTGAGATCCTCGAGATTCCGGAGCACGAACGCGCCGATTTAGAGTTCATCTACGTCGACCGAATCGAGGAAGCGCTCGACGCCGCGCTGCAGTCGTCTGGATAGCGACCGCGAACCTGGGTAGTGAGCCCTGAGCGACGGGTATATCCTCAGCACCCGGGCTGACTCGAGACTTCTAAGGAGAGGGAAACCGATGGCGAAGAGCAAGGCGAAGCGCGCGAAGAGCGCGGTGGGCACGGTCACCGATAACGACTACGTCAAGCGTCTGATCGAGGACGAGGACCTGCGCGACAGCGTCCGCGACGCCTTCGAGAGCGCCCGCGATGCCTACGAGCGCCTGTCGTCCAACGGCAGCGTGATCGACACCGCGATCGACGACAAGAAGGTCCACAAGGACATCAAGGAAGCTGCCGAGAACCTCCGCGAGGCTTCCAATCGCCTTCGCGGCAAGGAGAAGGAGCACCACTTCGGTCGCATCCTTCTGATCGCCTTTGCCGGCGCGATCCTCGCGATCGTCATCAGCGAGGACCTGCGCAAGGCGCTGCTCGACAAGGTGTTCGGAGCGGAGGAAGAGTTCGAGTACACCTCGACGACGACTCCGTCCCCGGCTCCCGCCGCCACCTCGGAGTAGGCTGCCCGCTCTCGTCCAGCTCAAGGGGGACGAAGCGGAGGTAACGGATGCGGATCAGGTACGCGGCCGTGCTAGCGGCCGTAGTCGGGTCGCTGCTGTTCGCAGCATGCGGCGACGACGATGAGGATTCGGGCTCGGCGTCATCCACGTCGTCGACCACCGAGACGGCTGACGCTTCCGAGGTCACGGTGACCGCGACCGAGTACGAGTTCGCTCTCTCGGCCACGCCGACGGCTGATACTCAGGAGGTCGTCTTCGACAACACTGGCGAGGAGTTCCACGTGATGATCTTCGCCCGTATCAACGAGGGCTTCACCGTGGACGAAGCCGTGGAGCTTGAGGGCGAGAAGGGTTCAGCCGAGGTTGTCGCTCAGACCGAGGCCGAGCCAGGGGCCACCGAGACCGCCAAGGTCAAGGGTCCGCTGGAGCCCGGTGAGTACGCGATGCTCTGCCCGGTGGGTGGTCCCGACGGACCGCACTACAAGCTCGGGCAGCTCGAGGAGTTCTCGATCGAGTAATCAGGCGAGCTTGGTGGGCCTCGGCGGGAAGATCTTGCCGAGGCGCATCAGGTTGCGTAGCGAACCGCGGGGGCGGATCCGCCGGCGCAGCATCATGCGCCGCGGATCCTCGCCACGGATCGACACCGCGATCCAGTCCGCCCAGCTCGACTGCAGCGTGAGGTCGGGGTTCGAGGCGCGACCGGGCACTGCCGCGGTCGAGCCGTTGGCGACCTGGACGTGCCACGGATCGGCGTCGGAGAAGTCCCACTGGATCGTCATCGGGTCGGCTCCCGACTCGTTCGCATGCCCCTGGGCGACGCGCGCAATCAGGTCGAAGAAGAGCTCCTGGATCTCAGGCGATGACTGCGGTGGACCGTTCGGCTCGCCCATCACTCCGGCCTTCATCAGCTTGATCTGGCGCTGGGCGATCTCCTCGTGCGGGAGCGCAGAAGTCGATCGGCAGCACGCCCGGCATCTCCTCGATCGGATAGCCCGTCGCGCGCCACTTCGTTTGGATCGACCGCAGGCCGAAGGCAAAGATGTCCTCCATCTCGAAGCCGTAGCAGCGGGTGTACTCGAGGTCCCAGTTGGGCGGCGTGAAGACGCCGAGCGAGTGCGGCATCACCTCGCGCAGCAGCTCGGCGACCGCGTGCTTGCACTCCTCCGACTCGGCGAAGCACTCAGAAAGGACCTTCACGCCGAAGCCGATGTGGCGTTGCTCGTCGCGCGAGACGTTCGCCATCCCCTCACTGAAGCCCGGCATCGTTCCCGACTTGATGAAGAAGTCCTCGATGTAGTGCTGGCCGGGCTGAGCCAGGGTCGACTCGACGACCATGTGGTAGAGCGCGATCGCCCGGGCGAAGTTCGGCAGCGAGCGGTCGCGGCGCAGGTCGTCGGCCATCCGGTCGAGCCGCCCGAAGACCTCGCGGTAGCTCGAGTTGAGCTGGGGTTCGGTGTAGGCGAGCGTCGAGGCGATGCTGTCGCCGGCCCCGATGACCTCCTTGAAGAAGCGATGGAAGAAGACCGCGTGGCGTGCCTCGTCGACCTGCTGCGTCGCGAGGAAGTACTTCTGCTCGGGCTTCGGCGCCGCGTCGATGTAGGGCGAGAGGTTGTCGGCGACGGAGTCCTCGCCGAAGAAGAACATCGAGTAGATCCACAGCGCCGACTTGCGCTGCATGTCGCTGAGCGCGTCCCAACCCGCATGGTCGGCGCTCATGTCGATCGAGGTCGCCTCCCAGTTCGACTGCTCCCAGCGCCGGTAGAGGTCGTCGTACGTGATCCCCTCCGCGGCCCTGATCCCGTCCTTCTGGGCGACGCTCATCGCTTCCTCCACTCGTTGAGACCGTTACACCGTTCGATGTCGAGTTATATCCGCGCTGCGGGACGTGGCCTAGGTATGTGTGCGCCACGTCACACATGGGTGCCCGCGTCCAACGACCCCGGGCAGGTCGATGTGCTGGCCGAGCCGCGCTCTAGCTCAGAGGCGCTTGCCCACTGCGAGCAGGTACTCCTGCTCGAAGCGAGCCTTGTCGCCGTCCCCCAGGTTCCATTCGTCGCAGAACGCGGTCACCGCCTGGTCGAACTCCTCGACTTGGCCGTTGCTCTCCGCGTTGCGACGGGCGACGATCGTCGGGCCGTAATAGGCCTTGAAGTGCTCGCCGTAGTCGTTGGCGTTCTCGAATGCCGTGACCTCGAGCACGTCGCGCTCCAGCGTCGTCCACTCGACCCGATCGCCGAACTGTGCCTTGAGGTGGTCTTCGCCTCCCCAAAGCGGCGGCGGCTGCGCGCCGGGCGGTGGCGCTGGCGCGAACGGCCCGATCGTCTTGAACAGCCCGCCGATCATTCCCTCCGGCGTCCAGTTGAGCATCCCGATCGTCCCACCGGGACGGCAGACCCTGACCATCTCGTCGGCAACTTCCTGGTGATGCGGGGCAAACATCGCACCGATCGACGAGAAGACGACGTCGAAGGACTCGTCGTCGAACGGGAGGTTCTCGGCGTCCGCCTCGGCCCACTCGAGCTCGACGCCTTGCTCCTGCGCGCGGACGCGGCCGGCCTCGAGCAACTCAGGGGTGAGGTCGCTTGCCGTCACCTCGCCGCCGGCCTGCGCCGCGGGGATCGATGCGTTGCCGGTGCCGGCCGCGACATCGAGCACGCGTTGCCCTGAAGTCACCCCACACGCCTCTACCAACCGCGGCCCGAGCGGCAACAGGAACGTCGTCACCATCTCCGGGTAGTCGCCCGACGCCCACATTTTGCGGTGGCGCTGCTTGAGCTCGGTGTCTTGCGTGTTTGTGTTCATCTCAGCCTCCTCGGCTCTTGGTTTGAACAACCCGCCAGCGTGTCCGCGCGGGGGTAGTGTCGACGTTTCCGGCTTGATCGGTCGCCCGCACCTGAAGTCGATGGCGCCCGAGTGGTAGACGCTTGAGCTTCAGCGGTGATGCGCACGGCGCGAACGGCCCCGCGTCCAGCGAGCACTCGAAGGTCGAACCCGGGTCGCTCGACGAGAACGTGATCCTTGCCTTGCGCTTGACGAGTTTGCGCTTCGGCGCCTTGTCGATCGACGTCTCTGGCGCGATCGCATCGAGCGGCGGGACGTCGTCGGGCGGCGGCTCGGGGGGCGGCGGGCTCGTGCACGGCGGCTCGGCGACGCCGGGCTCGCCGAACTTCTGAATTCGGTGGTTGAGGGTGTCGGCGACGTGGACGTTGCCGCGGCAGTCGGTGGCGACGCCCCACGGGGATCTGAGCTGGCCGTCGCCCGTGCCGTTGTTCCCGAATCTGGAGATGAAGGCGCCGGTGGAGCTGAACTTCTGCACCCTGTGGTTGGCGGTGTCCGCAACGTAGACGCTGCCGGCGGCGTCGGTGGCGATGCCCCCGGGTCCTTCGAACTCGCCGTCGCCGGTGCCGTGGCTCCCCCACTTCACGAGGGAGGCGCCGCTCGAGCTGAACTTCTGGATCCGGTTGTTGCCGGAATCGGCGACGTAAACGTTGCCGGCGGCGTCGGTGGCAATCCCGCTGGGGGAGCTGAACTGGTCGTCGCCGGCGCCAAAGCTCCCCCACTTGTCGAGGAAGGCGCCGCTCGAGCTGAACTTCTGGATCCGGTGGTTGGCGGTGTCGGCGACGTAAACGTTGCCGGCGGCGTCCGTGGCGATGCCTCTCGGGTTGTAGAACTGGCCATCGGCGGTGCCCATGCTCCCCCACTTAACGAGGAAGGCGCCGCTCGAGCTGAACTTCTGGATCCGGTGGTTGGCGGTGTCGGCGACGTAGACGTTGCCGGCGGAGTCGGTGGCGATGCCGCGTGGGAAGTTGAGATGTCCATCGGCGGTGCCCCCGCCTCCCCACCACGCAAGGAAGGCGCCGGTGGAGCTGAACTTCTGCACCCTGTAGTTGGCCGTGTCCGCGACGTAGACGTTGCCGGCGGCGTCGGTGGCGATGCCATTGGGCTCGTTGAACTGGCCATCGGCGGTGCCGAAGCTGCCCCACGTGGCGAGGAAGCCGAACGCCTGCGCTTGCGCCGTCGGGGCGATCGCTGCGAGCGCGAGGGTCGCCGTTGCGATCGCGAGGGCCCGGATCTGGACGCGCTTGGGCTTCACGGCTTCAGCTTCACCTTCGCCGCGTCCGCCGCGCTCTGGCCGGCGGTTGCGGTTGCGCTCGCGGTCAGCTTCGCCCGCCCGCGCTCGTCCTCGATCTTCGCCAGCAGCTTCGGCTTGATGCTCAGCTTGATCGGGGTCGGGACATTTGCCGCCAGCTCGGCGCTCGCGAGCTTCGAGGAGAACCGCTTTCCGGCCCTGCCCTTCGCATGCACCTCGACCGTGCAGGCGATCGAGCAGCTCGCCGTCGCCTCCAGGCGCTCGGTCTCCTGCTTCTTCTTCGCGGTGAGTTTGAGCGTCAGTTCGGGCGTCGGTTCGGGCTTCGGCTCGGGCATGGGCTCGGGCGTCGGTTCGGGGGACGGCGGGCTCGTGCACGGCGGCTCGGCGACGCCGGGCTCGCCGAACTTCTGGATCCGGTGGTTGTCGCGGTCGGCGACGTATACGTTGCCGCGGCAGTCGGTGGCGATGCCCCTGGGAAAGCTGAACTCGCCGTCGCCGGTGCCTTGGCTTCCCCACTTGTCGAGGAAGTCCCCGCTCGAGCTGAACTTCTGGATCCGGTGGTTGGTGGAGTCGGCGACGTAGACGTTGCCGGCGGCGTCGGTGGCGACGCCCCATGGATATGCGAATTCGCCGTCCCCCGTGCCCTGGCTCCCCCACTTGGCGAGGAAGTCCCCGGTCGAGCTGAACTTCTGGATCCGGTGGTGGAGGGTGTCGGCGACGTAGACGTTGCCGGCAGCGTCGGTGGCGAGATCTGTGGGGTAGCTGAACTGGCCGTCGGCGCTGCCGCCGCTCCCCCACTTGGCGAGGAAGGCACCGCTCGAGCTGAACTTCTGGATCCGGTTGTTGAGGGTGGTGTCGGCTACGTAGACATTGCCGGCCGCGTCGGTGGCGATGCCCCGAGGCCTGTCGAACTGGCCGTCGCCTGTGCCCTGGCTCCCCCACTTGTCGAGGAAGGCGCCGCTCGAGCTGAACTTCTGGATCCGGTTGTTCTCCATGTCGGCGACGTAGACGTTGCCGGCAGCGTCGGTGGCGATGCCTTCGGGCACGTTGAACTGGCCGTCGCCGGTGCCGAAGCTCCCCCACTTGGCGAGGAAGCCCCCGCTCGAGCTGAATTTCTTGATCCGGTGGTTGTTGGTGTCGGCGACGTAGACGTTGCCGGCGTGGTCGGTGGCGACGCCGGTGGGTCGGTCGAAATGAAAGTCGCCGGTGCCGAGGCTCCCCCACTTTGTGAGGAAGCCGAACGCCTGCGCCTGCGCCGGCGCGACGATTGCCGCGAGCGCGAGCGTCGCCATGGCGATCGCGAGAACGCGGGTCATGTCCCAGCCCTCCTTCGCTCATCCGTCGGGCCGATCGAATCTGCGGATCGCCCTTGGTCGGCAACCGGGGCAGGACTGCCGTCTCCATGGGAGGTCTCGCTTCTCCTTCGCGTCTCGGCCGAGAGGCCGGCCAGGCCGATCAGGCGAGCAAACGCCGGATCGGTTGCCTGGGTTCGGTCTCTGAGGGGTTCGTGTCCCGGTTCAACTGGCATGGGCCGACGCTATGCCGAAACCCGCGCCCTGACTTCCCCTGAACGGGTCAATTGCGGGAGAGAAGCGCGAATGGCCCGATCGGGCTATCGGCTAGCGAGCACGCGGCGCGAGCCCGTGCTGCACGGCCAGCGCGGTGGCCGCCGATCGCGTCGGGGCGCCCAGCTTTCCCAGAATGTTCGAGACGTGGCGGTGCACGGTGTGCTCGCTGATCACGAGGCGATCGGCAATTGCTTGGTTGGTGAGGCCCTCGGTGATGAGCTCGAGCACCTCGAGCTCGCGCCGGGAAAGCTCGCGGAGCGGCCCCGCCACGTTCTCCGGAGCTGCCCCGCGGCGGTGCAGGCGCTCGAACATCGTTTCGGCCCGCCCGATCTCCGCCGCGGCGCCCAGTTCGCGGCAGGTCGCGAGCGCCGTCTTGATCTCGCGCTCAGCGGCTGGCAGCCGACCGAGTGCACGAAGCGTGGCCGCCAGCTCCAGGCGGAGCCGAGCCGTCTCGAACGGCGCCTCGGTCGGCGCGAGTGCGTCGAGCGCATCCTCGAAGAAGCGGCGTGCGTCGTCGTGAGCGCCCCGGGCGGCAGCCACGGCGCCCTCCGCGCCGAGCTGGCCCGCCCGCGCCGGCCGCGTTCCCAGGCGAGGGGCGATCTCGCGAAGCTCCGCGAGGGCGTCCTCAGCCCGATCAAGGGAGCCAAGTCGGCTCGCTGCCCGGGCCGTGAGCTCCAGTGCCGGAAAGCGCTCGATCCGGCCACGGAGCGGGTATCGCCGCAGGTATCGATCGGCGAGCTCTGCCGCCTCCTGAGCGTCTCCGGCGTCGAGCGCGGCCATCCCGCGGTAGAGCGGTGTCAGCGCGTGGCCCTCGCATCGATCGAAGAGCTCCTCCGCCTCGTCGAGGCGCCCCTGGCGCCAGCGCAGCTCAGCGAGACGGACGAGGGCATCGCCGGCCGTCGGCGGCCTATTCGCCAGCAGCTCGTCGGCCGCCTCACGGAGCTCGCGCTCCGCTTCCTCCCAGCGGCCCTGCCATGTGAGTACTGCGCCGTAATGCGCCTTGCAGTAGCCGAACGGCAGGCCGATCTCATGCTGTTGGCAGAAATCGGCCACGCGCACGGACCACTGCCCGGCGCGGTCCATGTCACGCACCCGCTCGCAGGTGCTGATCAAATAGCAGCACGTCCAAGCGGAGCAGACCAAGAGCTTTACCTCGCCGCCGAGCGCAGCCGCCGTCGACTCGTCAAGGCGTCGCATGCCCTCCTCGAGGTTCCCCTCGCTGACGAGGGCTCGACCCTCGAGTCCAAGCGCCAGCATCTCGAGCTCATAGATGCCGAACTCGCGCGCGATTTCGAGGGCGCGGGCCGCCAGACGTTTGCCGGTAGCGGTGTCCTCATTGAGCGACACCGCGAGGTGGCCCTCGTGGAAGGCGACCCACCCATGGTCGGGTCCTGGTTCGACGTCCTCGAGCAGGCTGTGGGCGCGTTGGATCCAACCGTTCGCGACCGCCGGCTCTCCCCGGAAGGTGAGGCAGTCGAAGGCGTGCCAGGCTGCGACCCTCGCCGCAGAGCCCACGTCGCCGCTCTCCCGATACAGGCTGAAAGCCCGCTCGCGGGCAGCGAAAGTGAGCCGATCGTCGTCGAGCGCGTGACCAGCCCAGCCCAGGCCCTCCAGCGCCTCTGGATTCTCTTCCCGACGAAGTGATTCCTCGAAGCATGTGCGGGCTGCTGTCGAATCACCTGCGGCTAGTGCAGCCCAGCCCGCGGCGAGCGGATCCGCATTGGTCGGCTCGAGGGCCACGCGCCAAAGTCTCCCACGCAACAGTCGGACCGACGACGTTGTCTGCAAGAAGTTCTAGCCGAGCAGCGGGCTCGACCAGGGCTGCTTGAGCCGCTCATCGAGAAGGTCGGGCAGCTCGGCGGCGTCGACGCGCGTCTGTTCGAGCGAGTCGCGGTCGCGCAGCGTGACGGTGCCGTCCTCCGCGGTCTGGCCATCGACGGTCACTCCCCACGGCGTGCCGATCTCATCCTGGCGGCGGTAGCGCTTGCCGATCGAGCCGCCCTCGTCGTACTCGGTCGGGATGCGGTGGCGCAGCGAGTCGAAGATCTCGCGGGCCTTCTCGGGCATCCCGTCCTTGGAAACGAGGGGGAGCACGGCGACCTTCACCGGTGCGAGCTTCGGATGCAGGTGGAGCACGGTCCGCTCGCCGTTATCGAGCTGCTCGACCTCGAAGGCGTCGACCAGAAACGCGAGCATCGCCCGGTCGACACCGGCGGCCGGCTCGACGACGTGGGGGACGTAGCGCTCCTTGGTCTGCTGGTCGAAGTACTCGAGCTTCTCGCCGGAGGCCTCGGTGTGGGCGGTGAGGTCGAAGTTGCCGCGGTTGGCGATTCCCTCGAGCTCGGAGAATCCCATCGGGAAGCGGTACTCGATGTCCGAGGTCGCCGATGAGTAGTGCGAGAGCTCGTCGGCGTCGTGGGGCCGGAGGATCAGGTTGTCCGGGCGGATCCCGAGCTCGGTGTACCAGCGCATCCGCTCGGCCATCCAGTGCTCGTGCCACTTCGGCGTTTCATCGGGCGGGCAGAAGAACTCCATCTCCATCTGTTCGAACTCCCGAGTGCGGAAGATGAAGTTGCCGGTCGTGATCTCGTTGCGAAACGACTTGCCAATCTGGGCGATGCCGAACGGCGGCTTCTTGCGCGCGAATTGCAGGACGTTCTTGAAGTTGATGAAGATCCCCTGCGCCGTCTCGGGTCGCAGGTAGGCGGTCGAGCCCGAGTCCTTGACCGGGCCCACGGTGGTCTCGAACATGAGGTTGAAATCACGCGCGTCGGTGAGATCGCAGTCCGGCCCCTCGCCCGGCTTTTTCGACGGCTTCTTGCCGCACTGGGCATCTTGGATGTGGTCGGCGCGGAAGCGCAGCTTGCAGGTGCGGCAGTCGATCATCGGATCGCTGAAGCCCGCGAGATGCCCCGATGCCTCCCACACGCGCGGGTGCTGGATGATCGCCGAGTCGATCGCGACGACGTCGTCGCGGTCCTGGAGCATCGAGCGCCACCACTCGTTCTTGACGTTGTTCTTCAGCAGAACGCCGTAGTGGCCGTAGTCGTAGGTGGAGCCGACGCCGCCGTAGATCTCTGACGAGGGGAAGATGAATCCGCGGCGCTTGCAGAGCGCGACGACCTCGTCGAGGGTGGGTCCGGTGGCGGTTTCGGAAGCGTCGCTCACGCGCAGAACCGTAGCTGTCGCCGCAGCGCCGGTCTCAGCGAATCCGCACGCGGGTCCTGGTGACGATCCGCTGACCGTCGATCCGCTGCACGACCCTGAGCACGTAGGTGCCCGGTTCGAGCTTGCGCCGATCGGTGGCAAAGCCGAGGACGAGCTGTCCTCCCTGGCGGCGGGGCTTTCCGACCGCGTAGGTCACCCCGTTGCGCCTGAGGCTCGCCTTCTGCACCTTGCTGGCGGACGAGAACTTCACGGTGCACTTGACGTCGTCCGAGCGCGGCTTCAGCTTGCAGGTCACCTTGGCATCGCGCCCGGGAGGGCCTTGTGGACCGGCGGGACCGGTGGGGCCGGTTGGCCCGGCGGGACCGGTCGGGCCCGGGGCGCCGTCGCCCCCGGGAGGCCCGGCGGGGCCGGGCACGCCCTCAGTTGCGCCCGACCCCGTGCCCACCAGAGTCACGGTTGAGTCCGCGGGTGTGCCGGCGTCGCTGACGACGCCGAGGGTTGCCGTGCGGGTTCCTTGACCCTGTGGAGCAAACCGCACCGCGACGGTGCAGCTATCGCCGCGGACAACGGGGGCGTTGCAGGTGTCGAGGCCGGTGAAGTAGTCGCCGGGGTTGGCGCCGATGAACTCGAACCCGTCGACGATCAGCGGGGCCGCGCCGTTGTTCGTGATCGTCACGGTCTGCGGGCCGCTCACCGCACCTTGTGGCAGCGATCCGAAGCCGAGCGAGCCCGGCGTCGAGGTTGCGGTGCCGGCGTTGCGGAGGATCGAGACGCTGCCGCCCAGCGCACCGATCAGGTCCTGAACACCGTCGTCGTTGAGATCGGCGACCGCTACCGAGCGCGGTGTGCCGAAGCCAAAATCGATGTCCGGTCCGAGGTCGAAGGCCCCGTCGCCCGCGCCGAGGAACACAGCAGGCGGATTCGTTGGGGACGCGCTCGCGAAATCCTGATTGAAGTCGTGATTGAAGTCGCCCACCGCGATCGAGTCCGCGTCGGCGTGAGTGTTAAGGGAGCTCAGCTCGTAGTCGCGTGGGGCGACACCCAGCAGGACCCGGACGCCATCGCTCTGAGAACCGACGACCAGGTCACGGAGGGTGTCGCCATCGGCGTTGATCGTGGCCACCGATGTCGGACCGATGCCGGCGCCCACGTTGATCGATCCAGAGAGGCCGCCGTTGCCGTTACCGAATCGCACCGCGACATTGTTGTTGTCGAAGTTCGCGGTCGCAAAGTCCTGAAAACCGTCGCCGTCGAGATCCGCGACGGTGATATCGCGTGGTTCAGCCGAGGACCCGACCGAGAAGACTCTGTCGGGGAAGAGGCCGAACGAGCCATCGCCGTCCCCGAAGTGAACCGACACGGTGCTCGAGTCGGAGTTGGCGGTGAACAGGTCTTCGTTGCTGCCGCGGTTGAAATTTCCGATGGCGACCGCGCGCGGCTCGGCGGGCGCGCGCGGGTCTGCTCCGACGTGGAGATCCTCACGCGCGCCGAAGCCGCCGTTGCCGTTGCCGAGTCGAACCGAGACGTCATTCGAGCGTCTGTTGGCAACGGCGAAATCCTGGGCGTCGTCGTTGTTGAAATCACCGACGGCCACGGAACCGGGCTCGCTACCCGCTGCGAGGTTGCTGGCACGCGCAAAAGAGCCGGAGCCTGTGCCCAGAAGCACCGAGACGTTGTTAGCCGCCAAATTGGCCGTGAGCAGATCCTCAACCCCATCGCCATTGAAGTCGCCGATCGCGACATCGTTCGACCCGGCGTCGGTGGCGAACTCGGCGGGTGGCGGGGCGAAGACCACCGGCGGGACGACTGAGAGCAGGATTTGGTTGACGAAGGTGATCGACGACGTCGAGCACGGCGACACCTCTCCGAACGAGTTTGTGGCGGTCGCATGGAAGGTGGTCACCGAATTGAACCCGACCGAAACCGTGAACCCGGGCGACGCGAAGTCCGCGGCGCTGCCTTCCACGGCCGGGCCGGTGCAATCCGCAGTCGGGTAGAGCCTGACGGTCTGCGCCCCCGGGGCCGAGCCCTTGATCTTCGGGTTGTTCGCCTCCGCCGGCGAGTCGGGGTCGGTGTCGGTCAAGGTTGGAGCGGCGATCAACGTCAGCTCGTGTGCGCCGGTGTCGCAAGCACCACCCAGGGGACGCGTGGCGCCCCGTGCATCCGCCGCGACGGTCGCGGCATCGGCATCGGTGCAGGCCGCCGCGCGGTTGACGAGCGTGCTCGCGGCCGTCGGCGCTGCGGTCAGGATCGGAGACTTGAAGCCGGTCGCGCCCGCCTGGAACGCCGTCGCGCCGCCGGTGGCGTCGGCCAAGACATTGAGACCGAGCCCTCCGGCCGCCAGGTTCTGGACGTCGCCCGTCCCGGTGAGGCCGCAGGTCGTGCCGACGCCCGCGTTCGCGCCGAGCGAGGTGAACGTCCCGCCCGAGGCGTCCGTACCGCCGACTCCGTCGCCGGTTCCGCAGGCGCCCGCCGGCGTTGCCGTCTCGTTGATCGCGGTCGCGCGAAGGCGGATCGTGGTGCCGTTGAAAAGCGCTGCGGCCTCGTTCGGCGAGGTCGGCCCGGTCGCCTGATTTCCGGTCAGCGTAGAAAAGCTGAGATCCAGGGGCGCGCGTGCCGCGACGCCACCGCCGAGCGCCTCGTCGCCGGCTGTGGCGGTGTTGGCGGCGATCGTCGTATTGGTGACGTCGCTCGCCCCGGCGGAGATAAAGACCCCGCCGCCGGCAGCGTCCTCGGTGGCGGACGCTTCGTTATTTCTGATCAGCGAGTCGCGGATGTCTACGGGCCCGCCGACGTCGCCGGCGATTCCGCCTCCGAAGGCGCCCGAGAAGAGGCCGGTGTCTCCTGTCGTGGTGGCCGAGTTGTTCTCGATCACCGAGTGGGAGAAGGTCGTGTGGCTCATGAAGGCGCCGCCCCCAAACGCCGTCTGGCCGTAGATGTCGTTGTTCTGAATCCGCGCCCGGGTGAGGACCGCGACAGGGGGCTCGCTGCCGTTCAGGTTCGAGAAGTAGATCCCGCCGCCCTGCGCACCACCGTTCCCGCTGTCGAGGATGATGTCGTTGTTGTCGACGGTGACATCGGTGAACTCCGCCGTACCGAACGCCGCGCCCGTGCGGAAGGCGATCCCGGCGCCGCCGCCCTGCTGGTTCTGGGTCTCGATTTGGTTGTCGAAGACCCGTATATCTGAGAAATCAGGTGTGCCGCTTTCGACGAAGATGCCACCGCCGAGTGCGACCCCGTTCCCCTCGAGCTCACCGCCGGTGATCGCGAGCTGCGAGAGGACCGTTCCGGTTGGCGCTCCGCCGACGACGTGGATGACCCGCGGGTTGTTGAGGTCGTTCTCGACGAAGCGGTCCTGGTCGATGATCGTCTCTGCGGGTCCGGCTCCCTCGATCGCCGTCTGGTCGATCAGGTCGAGGTCGCCGCCGAGAGCTCCGTCGGAGGCGTTCACGCTCTCCGGTCCCACGTCCGCCGAGCTCGAGGTTGAACGTCCCCGCCGGGAGTAGAGACCGTGTCCGACCCGGCAGTGCCGGCGGGGCAGGGGCCTACGACAGCGTTGGTGTTCGCTGCGATCACGGCCTCGCGTAGGCCGCAGAGGCCGTCGGTATCGGTGGCCTCGTCGTTGCCGACCCCGGCCGTGGCGGCGGACACGTCGATCGTCGCCGCTAAGGAGAGGGCCGGAAAGCAGGCAGTCAGCAGGAGGGCGGAGGCGATGCAGATAAATGTGAGGCGTCGCTTCATGGCACCGTCACCTCGCGCGCCGCCTCGACCTCGGTTCGCTCGGCGACAAAGGGCGGAAGCTGAGCGAGCGCGGCGTCGGGATCCATGGCCTCGACCGTCCACCAAGCGCGGTGGCCGCCCTCGACACACGAGGTGAGGGTCGGTCTCTGGCTGAGCGGGCTCTCGAAGCCCCTCCAGGCAGCAAATGCCTTGCGGCAGTCGCTCGGGTCATGACTGTGGGTGAGGACAAAGGTGGCCATCCGCCGACCCTGTCAGCAACCAACCCGCAGCGGTATAGGAAGACCTTCCCTATTTACTTGCGCGGGTTTCGTTGATCGGGGAGAGTGGTCGGCGTGGGAGCGCCTGCGTCAGACCCTCCCATGGCCCTGATCGGACGCGACCCCGAACTCGGTGCGATCGACCTCGCGCTCGAAGGGTTGGGCCGCTCGCCGGCCGGCTCGATTCTCGCGGTTGCAGGATCGCCCGGTCTCGGCAAGAGCCGGCTGCTCCATGTGCTCGGTGAGCGCGCCCGGGCTGCGGGCGCGCTCGTCCTAGCCGGCAGCGGATCCGAGCTCGAAACCGGCGTCCCGTACTCGGTCACGGTCGCCGCGGTCGACGACTACCTCGGTGCGCTGCCCGCGGCCGAGCTGTCGCGGCTCGTCGACGGCATCGAGAACGACGTCGCCGTCGCGCTGCCCGCGGCAGGCAGGACCGGCGCGCCGCGAATCGACGCCGAGCGCTACCGGACCCATCGCGCACTGCGGACCTTGCTCGGGCGCCTCGCGGAGCGCCGAGGGTTGGTCCTCGCGTTCGACGACCTCCACTGGGCCGATGCCGAGACTGGCGAACTCGTCGCGTATCTCCTACGCCAACCGCCCGAGGGAGCGCTCGTGGCCGTGGCGTATCGCCCCGCTCAGCTCGGCCGGCTGCTTTCAAGGGAGATCGAAGACGCGGTCCAGGCAGGCCGTTGCGCGCAGCTTGAGCTGCGGACACTGACCGATTCCGAATCCGATCTCCTGCTCGCCGCGGTCCACTCTCCACAGGCGCGGGAGGCAATGCGACGAGAGAGTGGCGGCAATCCGTTTTTCCTCGAGCAGCTGGCGCGCGCTCACACCGACCAGGATTCACCCCCACGAGCGCTCAGCGCCGGTGAGCAGCCCGACGTGCCACCGGCGGTGCTGGCAGCGATCCAGGCTGAGCTCGCCGCGCTCCCTGGGGGTTGCCGCGACCTCCTGTCCGGCGGGGCTGTGGCGGGCGAGCCGTTCTTCGAGATCGACGAGGCCGCGATCGCCGCCGGCCTCACCGAGGCGCAATCGCTCGAGGCACTCGATCGCCTCCAGGCTGCGGACCTGCTGCGCCCGGCGGATTCCCCGCGACGCTTCGGGTTTCGCCACCCGCTGATCCGCCACGCCGTCTACCAGTCCGCCGGGGCCGGATGGCGCATCGCAGCACATCGACGCCTCGCCGCGGAGTTGGAGGCTCGCGGCGCGGGTGCAGGCCGACTCGCCGAACACGTCATGCGCTCGGCGGTCCGAGGCGACGAGGACGCGATACGAGTGGTTCTCGATGCGGCGGCTGAGGCCGCTCCCCATGCTCCTGCGAGCGCCGCTCGCCTCTTCGCCGCGGCGCTACGGCTGCTGCCCGACGACGATCCTGAGCAGCGAAAGCTCGCGGTCCAGGTGGGCCTCGCGACCTCGCTCGGAGGTGCTGGGAGGCTCGAGGAGGCCCGCGAGACCCTCGTGCAAGTGCTCGGCGAGCTGGCGCCGGACCAGCACGATCTTCGGGCGCGAGCGGTCACCTTCGTCGCCCGGCTCGATCACGCGCTCGGTCGCCAGGGACACGCTCGGTCGTTGCTCGAGAGAACACTGGACGAGCTGCCCGACCAGCGCTCCGCGGCGGCCGCGACGCTCGCCCTCGAGCTGGCCACAGATCATCTGCTCCTGGCCGAGTTCGAACTGATGCCGGCGCGTCTCGACGCCGCGACCTCGATTGCCCGCGAACTCGAGAACCCGCTGCTCGAGGCTGCGGCGCTGGCGGCAGTTGCCCAGGCGGCGCAGAACCGGCGCGACGTGCCCACCTCGATGGCCGCGGCACGAGATGCGGCGGCGATCATCGACGGGCTCCACGACGACGAGTGCGCGCCGCTGCTCGAGTGCTTCTGGACGCTGGCGGCGGCCGAGGACGTCCTTGAGCGCTGGGACGCTGCCGTTTCGCACGCCGAGCGCGGGATCCGGCTTGCGCGCAAATTCGGCGTGGGCTTCGTATTCGTCGCGCTCACGCACACCCTCGCGGTGACCCTTGGCTGGCGTGGCTCGCTGGTCCGCGCGCTCGAGGCTGCCGACGAGACCGTCAACGCTTCGCACCTCTCCGGCAACGCGACATCGCTCGCCTACGCGTACACGACCAAGTGCTTCGTCATGCACCAGGCGGGCGAAGCGGTGGCGGCGGTAGCGGCCGGGGAGTTCGCAGTCGAAACCAGCCGCGGCCTCGGCAAGGGCCTGCTCGTTGCCCTCCCGCACGCCAACCTCGGCGCGGCCCTGCTCAGGGCGGGGGAGCCCGATCGCGCTCGCGCTCAGCTGCTCGAGGCCGAGCGCCGCGGCGCGCTCGAGCATTGGGTCGGTCGCTGCTGGTGGGAGATCTGGATGTGCCGAGCCGAGCTCGCGCTTGGCAATATCGACGAAGCTGAGCGGATGGCGGCAGCGGCCGAGTTGACGGCGGCGCAAATGGGCCTCGACGGCAGGCGCGGCGCGGCGCTAGCTGCGCGCGCAGGCGTGCTGCTCGCACGCGGCGATGCGCGCGCCGCTGCGGATGCCGCGCACGACGCCGTTGCTCTACTCGAACGATCGGGCAGAGGCGCCGCGGCCGCGGAGGTGCGTATCGAAGCCGGTCGAGCACTGGCGGCGAATGGAGACCACGAGGCCGCGATAGCAGCGCTCAGGGAGGGCCGGGCAGCGTTGCTCGAAGCGGGTGCGCCGCGGCTGGCGGATGCCGCAGCGCTGGAACTTCGCCGCCTCGGGCAGCGGGTCGCCCGCTCCGGGACACGCGGTGACGCCGACGGCACGCTCGCGGCGCTGTCGGGCCGCGAGCGCCAGGTGGCAGGCCTCGTCGCCGAGGGACGCACCAATCGCGAGATCGCCGAAACGCTCTACCTGTCCGAAAAGACCGTTGCGAACCACCTGACCCGCATATACGTGAAGGTCAACGTCTCGTCGCGCGCAGCGCTGGCTGCCGCTATCGGTCGCGCTGCAGTCGGCTAGGCGCGTTACTTCGGGCGGACGGGCGGCGAACTTGTCGCACCGCGACTGAATTGCTTCTCGGATCCGAAGCGCAGCTGCTTCGGCAGCATCAGCTTGATGGCGCGCAGCTTCTCCGAGCGCTTCGGCGGGCGTCGCCGAGACGTGGTCAGCTCAAACGCTGCGCTGGCCGCCGGAGCGCCGATCAGGCCGAAAAGACCGCGATTCCGACGGCGCTGGCACGTGAAATCCAGGCTCGCATTTCCCTCCCAGTCATAATCGCACGCTCAATGCCGATCTACGAGTACCGCTGCGACAACGGACATGAGTTCGAGGTCTTCCAATCGATGTCCGACGATCCGGTCGTGAAGTGCGAGACCTGCGGTGCGGCGGTGCAGCGCGTTTTCAGCCCCGTCGCCGTTCACTACAAGGGCTCCGGCTTCTACACGACCGACTACGCAAAGAAGGGCTCGTCGAAGTCCGCGTCGTCGAACGAGGGCGGCTCCAAGTCCGAATCTTCATCCAAGTCCGACTCAGGCTCGAAGTCGGATTCCGGCTCGTCGAGCTCCGACTCGAAGTCCTCGAGCTCCAGCAGCTCCTCGGACTAGCTCAGCGCGCCCCGCTAGCTCTGCGCCGAGCAAACCGACCATCGAGTGACGTTTGAACCACCCGTGAGGTGGTTGAGACGTCACTCGGCAGATCTAGGCGTTACGCAACCCACGCACCACCACCTGGACCTGCCCTGTTCAGGCGACGCCTCGGAATAAGCCGCCTCAACAGCGGCGGGGCTCCGCTTCGGCCTGCGGCCTCCGCGATCGCAGAAAGCCGCCTCAACGGCGGCGGGGCTCCGCTTCAGCCTGCTAGCTCAGCGATCGCGCTAGCTCTGCGGGCAGTTCGGCTGGCGCGGCGGGGCCTCGCCGAGCAGCTCGCGCGCGGCCCGCTCGCACTCCGCCTGGGAGACGACCAGGTTGCCCGCCGACGTGGCGCCCGACGGCTTGAGGATGTCGGTGCCGGCGCTACCCCCGAGCGCGAGCGGGACCACGAGCTGGGGCATCGTCAGGCCGCCCATGCTCGAAACCATCGCCTTCGGCGCCTCCCAGGCGATGAGCGGGCCCTTGAGGAAGTTCATCGGCAGGCTGGTGATGCTCGTCAGCTTGCCCTTGATCCCGTCGAGGATCACCTGCTGGAACTGGGCGCGCTCGAGGTCGCCTTGCCCCGCGAGGTCGCCGCTGCTGCAGGTGTTGTCGCGCGTGCGGGCGAGGGTGATCGCCTGGAAGCCGTTGAGGTGGTTCTCGCCCTTCTTGAGGTCCAGATTGAACGCCCCGCCGGAAACGGTCGAACAGACGTCGGTCGGCAGATCGACGTCGATGCCCCCGATCGTGTCGATGAACTCGCGGAAGCCGTCGAAGTCGATGATCGCGACCTGGTCGATGTCCAGGCCGAGCATTCCCTCGATCGTGCGGATCGTCAGCTTGGCGCCACCGTTCGCGTAGGCCGAGTTGATCTTCTGCGGTCCTTGCCCTGGAACGTCGGCGAGCGTGTCCCGCGGAATCGAGAGCTTGCGGAATGTCGCGCCGCCCGCGCGGATGAGCAAGATCGTGTCCGAGCGGTACGGGCCGTGGTCGCAGGCCGGCGCGTTGCCCTTGCCGCCGGTCACGTCCTCGAGGCAGTTCTCGCCCTCCGATTCGGCAGGCCCCGCGAAGTCCTCTGAACGGACATCGGTGCCAAGTACGAGGATCGTCTGCGGGCTCACCGCGAGGAACGGGTTGCCGTCGAGCTCGTCGGTGATCCCGTCGGCAAGTTTGCCCTTCTGCAGCTGTGCCGATACCGCGAAAGCAAGCATGCTGAGGGCGAGCCAGCCGAGGGCGAGGATCCCCACCCAGCGCAAAACGCGCCGCCACCACGGCCGTTCATCGTTCTCGCCGGTGGTCACCAGCGGCTTCGGCGGCTTCGACTCGCCGCCGTCGCCCCGGCCAAGTTTTTGCTTCAGCCCGTCGAGGCTCGGCGGCTTGAAGCGATCGCGCAGACCCGGCCGCGATCGGTACACCGTGTACTCGGGCGGGTCCTTTCGCGGCTGGTCCTCGGGTTGATCCCCCTCGTCGGGCATGAGCTATCAATACTCCATGGCCCTTAAGCCCTCCTGCATACGAACGCTTTCGTGAGGAGCACGATCGGTGCCGATCTCGGTGGCACGAAGATGGCGATCGGGGTCGTTGACGAGGACCGCAACATCCTTCACAGCAGCTCCGCACGGTCCGCGGACCTGGAGCTCGATCCGCTCCTGGATCTGCTGGCCGGCCAGCTACAGGCGGCAGCTGACGCCTGCGCGGAGGCTGAGGCGATCGGCCTTGGCGTCCCGAGCACGATCGACCGCGAGCGCGCGGTTGCGATCAGCTCGGTGAACCTGCCGATCGTCAACGTGCCGATCCGCGACCTGATCTCGGAGAGACTCGGCCTCCCCGTCTACCTCGACAATGACGCCAACGTCGCCATGCTCGCCGAGCACCGCTTCGGTGCCGCCCGCGGGGCCACCAACGCGCTGATGCTTACGATCGGGACCGGGATCGGGGGCGGGATCATCATCAACGGCGAGCTCTACCGCGGCACGACGGGCGCCGGTGCCGAGCTGGGTCACGTTGTGATCGACCAGGCGGGCCCACCGTGTCAGGGCAACTGCCCGAATCGTGGCTGCGTCGAGACCCTCGCCTCGGGCACCGCGCTCGGGCGAGAGGGGAGGCTCGCGGCGCAGACCCACCCGGGATCGGTTCTCGGCCAGGCGCTTGCCGCGGGCGAGGAGATCGACGGAAAGCTGGTCACCGACGCCGCGGTCGCCGGCGATGGGATCGCGGGTGAGGTAGTTGCGACGATCGGCCGCCGCCTGGGTGTCGCGCTCTCGAGCCTCGCCAACGTCTTCGAGCCCGATGTGATCGTGATCGGCGGCGGGGCCGCGGCCGCCGGCGAGCTGCTGCTCGAGCCGGCACGCGCCGAGATGGAGGCGCGGGCGCTGCCACCGATGAACAAGACCCCGGTCGTCGCCGCGGAGCTTGGTCCTGACGCCGGGATGATCGGTGCCGCCGTGCTCGCGCTCGAGGAGCACCAGGCGGAGGCAGACGCCTGATGCCAGGCCGCCTTACCGTCTGCCCGACGCCGATCGGCAACATGGAGGACCTCAGCACCCGTGCGATCCGCGCGCTCCAGGAGGCCGACATCGTCGCCTGCGAGGACACCCGGCGCGCGGGCCGCTTGTACGAGCGACTCGAGATCTCGCGGCCACGCCTGGTCTCCAACCACGAGCAAAACGAAACCGAGCGGGCGCGCCAGCTCGCGCAGCACATCGAGCGAGGCGAAAAAGTCGTGTTGATCTCCGACGCTGGCACGCCGGTGATCTCCGACCCCGGCTACGAGCTCATCCGCGCCTGTCTCGAGCGCGGCCTCGAGGTCGAGGTGCTCCCTGGACCCTCGGCGGTGACGACCGCGCTCGTCGCCTCCGGCCTGCCGGCCGAGCGCTGGCGCTTCGAGGGCTTTCTGCCGCGGCGCTCCGGCGAGCTCGAGCGAGTGCTGGGCTCGCCTGAGACCGTTGTCGCCTTCGAGTCGCCGCGGCGGCTCCCGGCCTCGCTCTCCGCGCTCGCGGCGCTCGCTCCGGACCGCCGCGCAGCCGTTTGCCGCGAGCTGACCAAGCTCCACGAGGAGGTCGCCCGGGGCTCTCTCGGCGAGCTCGCCCGCCATTTCCGCGACGACGTCAAGGGCGAGATCGTCGTCGTCATCGCGCCTGCTTCGGCGCGCAGCGCCGACCCGGACGTCGGCTTTGCCGTCGACGCATTGCGGCGCCTTGTCCAGTCCGGCGCACGGCCGCGAGCGGCCGCGAGCGTCGTCGCAGCACTGACCGGTACTCGCGCAAATGACCTCTATCGCGGCCTGACCGGGCGCGATCCGCGCCAATAAGCGCGCGTTAACCGTGGACCGCGATTCGTCGGCGCCCGTCCGAGCGATTAGGATGCCCGCGGGTACGGGCGGGTTTTGCTTCGACGCCTGGACCCAGTCGGGGAGCGCCACGGAAGGCTCCCCTTACTACGGACGAAGCAGTGGGTAGAGAGGAGAGGCGGACGCCGTCCCGTAGTGCAGGGAGAGCGACCCGATAACGGAGGAAGAGGTCGAACCCTGGTCCGAGCCGCCGGGGTCGCTGCCTTGCTCGCCGGCGTGGTGCTGGTTGTCCTTGTCCTTTTCGGGGGCGACAGCGGCCACCAATACCGGCTGCTTTTCCAGACGGGCGGTCAGCTCGTGCCTGGCAACCAGGTGCTCGTCGGCGGCCAGCCCATCGGGACGATCGACGAGATCAGCCTCACCGAGGACGCCAACGCCGCAGTTGAGATCTCGGTCGATCAGGAGCTGCACGAGGGCACCACCGCACTCGTTCGCGCCAGCTCTCTTTCGGGCATCGCTAACCGCTATATCTCGCTTTCGCCAGGACCCAACTCGGAGCCTGCGATGCCCGACGGCGCCACGATCCCGACTTCCAAGACGCAGTCGCCCGTCGATATCGATCAGCTCTTCAACACCTTCGATCCGAAGACCATCGAGGGCCTACGGAACTTCATCCAGGGTCAGGCCGCTGTCTACACCGGCAACAACGAGGAGGCCCGGGCCACCTACAAGTTCTTCGCTCCGAGCCTTCAGGCGAGCGATCGCCTCTTTGCCGAGCTGAATTCCGACCAGCAGGCGCTGAGCGAGTTCCTCGTGACCGGCTCGAAGGTCTTCGGCGTTCTCGGCGAGCGCAGCGACGACCTGGCGGACCTGACTTCGAACGCCAACGAGGCGTTTGGCGCAATCGCGGCCGAGAACGAGGCTTTCAGCCAGGATCTCGCCCTGCTGCCGGGGACCATGCGGCAGGCGAACACGACGTTCGTGAACCTGCGCGCCGCGCTTGACGACCTCGATCCGCTGATCGCCGACACGAAGGTCGTGATGCCGGAACTGGCGCCGTTCCTGCGCCGGGTCCGTCCCGTGGTCAGCGATTCGGTTCCGGTCTTCAAGTCGCTCGGGCTGGCGCTCAACACGCCTGGCGATGCCAACGATCTCAGCGACGCGCTCGCGCTGGCGCCCGGCACCGAGCGTCAGGCCGCGCGCGCCGTGGCGCCCACAGTGACCGCGCTCGCCGACTCGCTGGACCTGATTGCGTTCGCCCGCCCATACGCACCTGATCTGCTGTCCGTGATCGGGAAGCTCGGCGCCTCAGCCGGCTACTACGACTTCAACGGGCACTATCTGCGCACTCAGCCGGCTGGCGGCAACCTCTTTGATTACAACGAGGTAACTGGCGCACTCGAGCCGGAGACGCTGGCGAATCAGTACGAGGCTTTCGAGCAACTCGGCTACGGCCTGAGGGAGCGCTGCCCCGGCGGCGCGACACAGCCGAACGCCGGCTGGCCGAATCCGACCGATCACCCGTTCCTCGACGACGGCCGCTTGAACGGCGACTGTAACCCCGACGACGTACCGCCTGGCCCATGAAACGCGTCCTCGCCATATTCGCCGTTATCGCCGCCGCGACGGCACTGCTCGTTACGAGCGGGGCTGGAGGCGAGGACGGTCAGTACGAGGTCCGCGCGATCTTCGACAACGCCAGCTTCCTCGTCACCGGCGAGGACGTCCGCATCGCGGGCGCGAAGGTCGGCTCGATTGCCGAGGTTGACATCACCGACACCGACGAGGCCGCGACCGAAGACGGGGAGCCAGCCCCCGGCAAGGCAGTCGTCGTCCTGCGCATCGACGACCCCGCCTTCCAGGACTTCCGCGAGGACGCGTCGTGCCTGATCCGCCCGCAGTCGCTGATCGGCGAGAAGTTCGTCGAGTGCACGCCGACCGAGCCACGGGCACCGGGGACCGAGGCCCCGCCGGAGCTGGCACAGATCGAAGACGGTGAGCCGGGCGAGGGTCAGTACCTGCTGCCGCTCGAGCGCAACGGCAAAGCGATCGATCTCGACCTCGTCAACAACATCATGCGCGAGCCTTATCCGGACAGGTTCCGCCTCATCCTCAACGACCTCGGCGCCGGTCTTGCGGCCCGCGGCGACGAGCTCGCCGAGATCGTCGAGCGCGCGAACCCCGCCCTGCGTGAGACAAACAAGGTCCTCGCGATCCTGCGGCAGCAGAACAAGGCTCTCGAGCGCCTGGCGGTCGACGGCGATGCGGTGATGACCGCACTCGCTCGCGAGCGCGAGAGCGTCGCGGGCTTCATCAACTCCTCCGAGGTCGTGGGCTCGGCCACGGCCGAGCGCCGCGAGGACCTCGAGGCCGGGTTCGCGAAGCTTCCAGGCTTCCTGCGTGAGCTTCGCTCGACGATGGACGAGCTAGGGAGCTTCTCCGACGCGGCTACCCCCGTGTTCTCGGACCTCGGCGAGGCGGCTCCCTCGCTGACCAAGCTCAACCTCGAGACGATCCCATTCTCGAGCGCCAGCACCACGGCGATCAAATCGCTCGGCTCCTCGACTGAGCGCTCTGGCCCTGCGCTTGTCGCATCGGACCCCGTGATTCGCCAGATCCGCAGCCTCGCCAACGACGGTGTCCCGGCAAGCAAGAACCTGAAGAAGCTGCTCGCGAGCCTGCGCAAGACCCAGGGCTTCGAGTACCTCATGAAGACGATCTACGGACTCAGCGGAACGGTCAACTCCTTCGACCAGTACGGACACTTTGTGCGCGCTCTGATCCCGACCAACAACTGCTTTGACTACCGGTCGATCACCCAGTCAGGCTGCAGCGCCAAGTTCGCCTCCGCAGCTCTCAGCGCTGGCGACTTCCAGAAGGGCCTGGAAAAGGCCTTCCGCCAGGCCCTTCGGGCAACGACCGAGGATGCGCGCGACGAGGGCGATGCGGATGAGCAGCGCGAAAACGAGTCCGACCAGGCGGCGGATGAAGAAGCTGCCGACGACGAGGCGACGCCCGACGAGAGCGTCGAGCCGGACACCGAGGTCGGGCCCGCGGATGAGCTCGTCCCGCCGGGTACGAGCGATCCTTCCACACAGGGTGAGCCTGAGATCGGCTTCGCGCCGAGTGAGCGCTTGCTTCAGTTCCTGGTGGGCGACGGTCGCCGAGGAGGCTTGCGATGAGGGGCCGCGCGAACTTCGCGGCGAGCCCGACGATGGTCGGCGCGCTGACGGTGATGGTCGTCGTCCTCGCGGTCTTCTTGGCCTACAACGCGAACAACGGTCTGCCGTTCGTGCCGTCGTACCGGATCTCAGCCGACGTGCCGAACGCTGATCTCCTCGTCCCTACCAATGAGGTGCGCATCGGCGGCGTACGGGTCGGGGTGATCGAGGCGATCGAGCCGCAGCAAAGCGAGGACGGCGAGGTTACGGCGCGGCTCGATCTGAAACTCGACCGCGACGTCGAGGAGCTACCCGTCGACTCGACCATGATCGTTCGCGCGCGATCTGCGCTCGGACTCAAGTACCTCGAGATCAATCAGGGCTCGTCTGATGAGGGCTTCCCGGCTGGGTCGGTGATCCCGCTCTCCAGCGCGCAGCCGGAGCCCGTGGACATCGACGAGGTGCTGAGCACCTTCGACAGGCCGACTCAGGTCGCGATCCGCGAAGGCTTGTTCGAGTTCGGTAACGCTCTTGCTGGCCGCGGGCCGGATCTGAACGAGGCCCTCGGTCGCCTCCCGGGCGTTCTCGAGCACCTCGAGCCGGTGATGACGAACCTCTCGAACCCCGAGACCGGCCTTGGGCGGTTCGTCACCGCGCTCGCCGCCACGGCCTCCGAGGTTGCCCCCGTCGCCGAGATCCAGGCACAGCTCTTCGTCGATCTGGATACGACCTTCACCTCGCTTG
Organism: uncultured Solirubrobacterales bacterium; assembly: GCA_963746215.1. Lineage (GTDB taxonomy): Bacteria > Actinomycetota > Thermoleophilia > Solirubrobacterales > 70-9 > WHSW01. The sequence goes on along the minus strand of CAVVAT010000004.1, from coordinate 100,920 downwards.
CCGAGGTCGCCCGGCCGTTTATTCAAGAGACGATTTCCGAAACACCACCCACGCTCGACGCGGGAACGCGGGCGCTGCCGGTCGTGCGCCCGTTCCTGGCGCACAGCGCAACGCTCTTCAATGAGCTGCAGCCCGGAGTCGAGACGCTGGCCGCGACGGCCCCGATCCTGACCAAGGCGGTTGAGACCGGTACCCCCGCCCTGCGCAACTCGCCCCAACTCAACCGCGAGCTCGCCTCCACGGCCGAGGCGCTCGAGCGCTTCAACGACGACACGGGCGTCCGCAACGGCATCGGGCGCCTCAACGAGACCGTCAACACCCTGGCGCCCTTCGTCTCGTTTGTCACCCCGGCGCAGACGGTCTGCAACTACGGGTCGCTGTTGTTCCGCAACTTCGCCAGCTCGGTCTCACAGGGTTCGACCGGTGGCAAATGGCAGCGGATCAGCGTTTTCGAGCCGGCGGAGGGCCCCAACAGCGAGGGCACCCCGTCCTCAGCCCCTGCCAATGGCGGCGGCACCGACAACGACAACTTCCTGCACTACAACCCGTACCCGAACACGGCCGCGCCGGGCCAGACGTTTGAGTGCGAGGCCGGCAACGAGCCTTACGCCGTTGGTCAGCAGGTGATCGGCAACGTGCCAGGTAACCAGGGCACCGTCACCGCAGATCAGCCGGGTGCGACTACCACCGAAGAGGACGCGGAATGAGCTTCTGGCGAAGAGGCGAGCGCACGCCGGGTCCCAAGACGGTCGGCGTCGAGCCGGATACGCGGGTCTGGGGTCGCAATTACCAGGGCCCCGCGCCGTGGATCTTCGGACTGTTGCTGGTCTTCGTCTTAGCGATCCTCACCTACCTCGCGTTTGCCAAGCAGTTCCCGTGGTCGAGCCCGGGATACCAGCTACACGCGACATTCGAGAACGCGACGACTCTGCGCGAGACGGCGCCGGTGCGCATCGCCGGCGTGAACGTCGGCGAGGTTACGAGCGTCGAGGCCGCGGAGGGCGGCAGGGCCGAGGTCACGTTCAGCATCGACGAGGACGGCCAGCCGATTCGCGAGGACGCCGAGGCAGAGATCCGGCCGCGCCTATTCCTCGAGGGCAACTTCTTCGTCGATCTCAAGCCCGGCAGTCCGAGCGCGGCTGAGCTGCCCGATGGCGGGACGATCCCGTACACCCAGACCTCAACCGCCGTCCAGATCGATGAGGTCCTGGCAGCGCTGCAGGCGCCGACCCGCAAGGGCCTGCAAAAGACACTCCAGGGCTTTGGCACGGCTCTCAACTACGAGCCGGACGCGGCCGCCGACCGCACCCAGGACCCAGACGTCTATGGCGAGAGCGCCGGCGAGTCGCTCAACGACGCCTTCGCCTACGGCGAGGAGGCCGGCCGCGGTACCGCGATCGTGTCCGACGCGCTGCGCGGTGAGAATGAAGGCGACCTCGCCGGTTTCATCGCCGAGACGCGCACGGTGTTCGCAAAGCTCGATCAAAGCGGCGACGACCTCGGGCAGTTGATCACCAACTTCAACGGCTTCGCAGGGGCGCTCGCGAGCGAGTCCGAGAACCTCTCACGGACGATCGCCGACCTCGAGCCGACGTTGCGCGAGGCGACCACGTCGTTCGCGGAACTCAACGACGCCCTCCCGCCGCTGCGAGCCCTTGCGATCGCGTCGGAGCCCGGGATCGAAGAGCTCCCCGAAACGATCGACGCCTTCAACCCATGGCTCGACCAGACGGGTCAGCTCGTCCAGGAGGACGAGCTCGGCGGCCTCGCGCGACTACTGCGCAAGACCGCGCCGGGCCTCGCCGAGGTCAATCAGTCGGCGAACGAGCTGTTCGCGCAGACGACAGCGCTCTCGCAGTGCTCGAACCAGGTCCTGATTCCGACCGCGGACGCGGAGATCACGGCGGATGCCAACGGGGCCACCGGCGAGAAGAACTGGTTCGAGTTCTTCTACGGGCTCGTCAATCTCGCCGGCGTCGGCCAGGGCTTCGACGGCAACGGCCCGTACCTGCGCCTGCAGACAGGCGGCGGGCCGCTCCTGGTCCACAACTCCAACCCGACCGGCCGACCGGGCGACCAGGTCAACTTCACCAACACGATCGAAGCGCCCCAGGGCAATCAGCCCGTGCAGCCGGCCTCGCCCCCGCCCTTCCGGATGGACTTCCCGTGCGCGAACAACGACCCGCCGAACCTCAACGGCCCGGCCGCGGCAGCCGGTCCGGCTGACCTGGTGCCCTGATGCCACGAGTTATTCGCGAACACCTCACTGATTTCATCGCCGTCATCGGCGTGGTCTTGATCGGCCTCGCGATCACCGGGTACATCCTCTCCCAGCAGCAGCAGCCGTATCCGTCGTGGGTTCCGTTCCTCGGCGATGAGCGCGTCGAGCTCAAGGCCGAGCTCTCGACGGCGCAAGCGGTGACGCCGGGCCAAGGACAGACCGTGAACATCTCCGGCGTCAAGGCCGGCGACATCTCCGAGGTCGAGCTCGTCGACGGCCACGCCGTGGTGACGATGCTGGTCGAGCCGAAGTACGCGGCGCTCCTTCACCCCGATGCGACCGTGCTCCTGCGCCCGCGAACCGGCCTTCAGGACATGACGCTGGAGGTCGACCCGGGCACCGGGACCGAGACGCTCGAGGCGGGCTCGACGATCCCGCTCTCGCAGACCGAGCCGAACGTCAACCCGGATCAGATCCTCGCCTCACTGGATGCCGACACCCGCGACTACCTCCAGCTCCTGGTGCAGGCGGGCGGCGAGGGCCTCGGCGGGCGCGGCAAGGAGCTCTCAGCCGGGCTGCGCCGCTTCGAGCCGTTCGGCCGCGACCTCGCGCAGATCAATGGCCTCCTGGCCAAGCGCCGGCAGAACATCGCCAGCTCGATCACAGCCTTCCGCGAGCTCTCCGAGGTCCTCGCCCGCAGTGATACCCGCCTCGCCGAATGGGTGACCGCGCAGAGCGAGGCGCTGGGCGGCTTCGCCGACCAGAGCGAGGCCCTCCAGGAGAGCCTGCGCGAGTTCCCGCCGACGCTTGCCGCCACCCGCGAGGGGCTTGCGTCGAGCGACCGGTTGTCGAAGGTTCTCGGGCCGGCTTCCGAGGCCCTGATCCCGACCGCTCAGTCGTTCGCACCGGCCCAGGAGTCGCTGCAGACATTCCTGCGCGCGACCGTTGATCCGATCGAGACCCAGATCCGGCCGTTCACGCGCCAGGTCCGCAAGCCGGTCAAGCATCTCCAGCAGGCGTCCGGGCCGCTGGCCGAGACGGGTACGGCTACCGCCAAGTCGCTCGGCGACATCAACCGCCTCTTCAACGCCTGGGCCTACAACCCGCCGGGCTCGGAGGAGGGCTACCTGTTCTGGACCGCGTGGTTGAACCACAACGCTAATTCGACCGCCCAGCTCCAGGACGCGCAGGGACCGCTTGCGCGTGCGGTCGTTCTGCAGTCATGCCTGACCGCCGATCTGGCGGAGAGCCTCGCGACCGCGCGGCCGTTCATCCGGACGCTGCAGCAGTACACGAACGCACCACAGAGCGACATCGTCTGTCCGCTGGATCCGAGCTTCGTCCCGTCGCCGTTCTCCGCACCCGACACGAACGAAAGCGACGATGGAAACTAGGCCACCCGGCATCTTCAGGGTCCTCGTCGCGGTCGGCTTCACGATCTCGTGCTTCGGCCTGGCGCTGTTCTTGTGGCTCGCGTTCGGTGGCTCGATTCCGCTCAAGCCCGAGAGCTACCGGTTCACCGTCCCCCTCACCGAGGCGACGCAGCTGGCGGTCGAGTCCGACGTGCGCATCTCGGGTGTGTCCGTCGGAGCGGTCAAGAGCATCGAGCTCTCTGGCACCGGCTACGCGGACGCGACGATCGAGCTTGACGCGCGATACGCGCCGATCCCCGATGACACCAACGCCATCCTGCGCCAGAAGACACTGCTCGGGGAGACGTACGTCGAGCTGACGCCCGGCAGCAACGAGTCGGACTCGCTGCCGGAGGGCGGCACGCTCGATCCGGCTCAGGTGTCCGAGTCCGTTCAGCTCGACGAGATCTTCCGAGCGTTCGATCCACGGACGCGGGCGGCCTTCCAGGCCTGGATGCAGGGCCAGGCCGCGTCGCTGCGCGGTCGCGGCGAGGACTTCTCGATCGCGATCGCAAGCCTCCCCTCGTTCGCGGAGGAGGCTGATCGCCTACTGCGGCTGCTCGACAGCCAGGACGTCGCCCTCGCCGACTTCGTGCGAAACGGCGGCGAGGCCTTCGGGGCACTGTCCGAGCGTTCGGGCCAGCTGAGCGGCACGATCCGGAACGCGGGGACGGTCTTTGCGACGACCGCCGAGCGCAACGAGGAGCTCGCCGAGATCTTCCGGATCTTCCCGACCTTCCTGCGCGAGTCTCGCGAGACGCTGACCCGACTCGAGCAGTTCGCGATCGACACAGATCCGGTTGCAGTCGGGCTGCAGCCGGCAGCGCGCGAGCTGACGCCGACGCTCACCGAGGTCCAGCGTCTCGCGCCCGTCCTCGACACGTTCTTCGTCGGTCTAACCCGCGCCACGGATGTCGGTCCGGCCGGCCTGCGGGCGACGAGCAAGCTGCTCGACTCAGATCTGCCGCCCCTGCTCGAGGCCTTTGACCCCTGGCTCGCGCAGTTCAATCCGATTCTTCAGGTGTTCGCGGATTACCGACGCGAGGTTGCCGGAGCGCTGGCAAACCTCGCGGCCGCGAGCAACGGCGTGTTCTTCGATCCGGCCACCGCCGAAACGATCCACTACGTGCGATCGATGGCGCCGCTGTCCCCCGAGGCGGTCTCGACGTACCCGCGCCGACTGACGAGCTCACGCTCGAACCCCTACTTCAAGCCGGGCGGCTACGCGAAGCTCAAGGCCGGACTCGAGTCCTTCGAGACGCGCGGCTGCAGCTTCGGGATTAACGCCTTCCTCGATCCGACCTCGCCCTCGAGTACGGCTTTCCTCGAGCGGTCCAATGACGACGCTGCGCTCGCCCAGGCGTTCTACGACCGAATCCAGCGATTTGCCTTCGCCGGCCAGACCGACACCGCGTCGGTCCCGGTCGCGCCGTGCAAGGAGCAGGGCCCGTTCCAGTCGATCGGCGAGGATCCGGAGCAGTCGCGGTACCTGCACACGCGCGAGTCCCCGTAGGGCTTTCCCGCGACTTCTTCGACTGCCGAGGGTTAGGGAGACAGGGAGGGGCCCGTCGCCAGCCTGGCGTAACGGGAGCCGAAGCGGTGCGCGAATAACTCGGCGCACCCCAGCTTGGAGGGAAATCTTGTTTAGGAAGACACGACTCGTGGTTGCGGCCGCGCTCGTAACGGCTTTGGGCACGTCCGCGATGGCGTTCGCAGCGGGCGCCGACACGAACGAGGCGTTCGTCGATGGCTCGGTTTCGCCATCGAAGCTCGACAAAAAGAAGTACAAGCCGGTCAACCTGTTCACGGGTGTCCGCACGACCGTTCCGGGCGGTGTCAACGGCACACAGTCGAACCCCGTATCGGAATACCTCTCGTATCCGAAGAACGTGAAGTTCGATCTCGGCGCGGCGGACATCTGCACGACGCTTCCGGCGAGCGGCAGCACGGCCCAGCAGGCCCGTGACGCCTGCCCGAAGCGCTCGTACCTCGGATCCGGCGTCGGCGAGGTTCAGGGCCCCGGTATCGCCCCGATCACCGACATCGTCGTCAGCGTCTTCCGCGGTCCCGGAAAGAACGGCGTTCAGCTGCACACGGCGAGCGGAACGCTCGGGCCGGCGGCACCGACCGTCCTCGGCGAGATCGTCAAGTCGAAGGTCAGCGGATACGGCAACGCGCTGTCGGTGGCACACGCCCCTGAGACGGGCGGGCTGATGATCACCAAGTTCAACGCGAAGATCACGAAGGCAAGCAAGGCTGTTACCGCCCGTTGCAAGTCCAAGTCGATGAAGTTCCAGCGTGAGGTCACGTACGCCGACGGCTCCAAGGAAACGGTCGAGACGACGCAGAAGTGCAAGCGCAAGAGCAAGAAGTAGGTCTGGACGCGTGATTTCCGCTCGGGCAGCTCTGCGGATATGCTGCCCGAGCGGCCCTGGCGCGTGCAACTTTGCGAGCGTCCCAGGGTTGGAGAGGATGAGCGGCTCCGGCCGCCAACCGGAGTACGCGGAAGTCTCAAAATAATGGTGCGCAGAGGTACTGCGCAAAACAGCAGGAGGAGAAGTGTTGAAGAAGTCACGATTTGTGGTCGCGTTCGCGCTCGTCATGGCGCTGGGCGCGTCCGCGATCGCGTACGGCCAGGGAGGTCAAGCCGCGACGTCGAACGCGTTCGTCGACGGCCAGATCACCCCGACCAAGCTCGATAAGAAGAAGTACAAGCCGATCGACCTGTTCTCAGGCGTTCGGACTGAGATTCCGGGCGGCGTCACCGGCGCCCAGTCGAACCCTCGCTCGGAGTACCTGTCGTACCCGAAGAACATCAAGTTCGACTTTGAAGCAGGCGACGTCTGCACCACACTGCCGCCGAGCGGCAGCACCCCGCAGCAGGCTCGCGATGCCTGTCCGGCCGATTCGTACATCGGTGCCGGCGTAGCGGAGGTTCAGGGTCCCGGTGTTTCTCCGATCACAGACATCGTCGTCAGCGTGTTCCGCGGTCCTGAGAAGAACGGGATCCAGCTGCACACCTCGAGCGCCACGCTCGGGCCGGCTGCTCCGACGGTGCTCGGTGAGGTCGTCACGTCCAAGGTGTCGGGCTTCGGCCAGGCGCTCAGCGTTCCGGAAGCTCCGGAGACTGGCGGACTGATGATCACCAAGTTCAACGCGAAGATCAGCAAGGCGAGCAAGGCAGTTACCGCTCGCTGCAAGAGCAAGAACATGACGTTCCAGCGTGAGGTCACGTACGCCGACGGCTCCAAGGAGACCGCCGAGGTCACGCAGACCTGCAAGCAGAAGAAGAAGAAGAACAACTAACGCTTCGTCTGCAGAGTTCGGAAGAAAGGGCGGCCTTCGGGCCGCCCTTTTCTTTGCTTCAGTGGTCCTATAGGTTCCTGCGATGCAGGCGGGAGTTGGGATTCGACGCATGGTGGCCGGGTTGGCCGCCTTCGGCATCCTTCTCGCCGGCTGTGGGGAGGGCGAGGGGTTGAGCTACGGCGATGCCAAGATCATCGACAAGCTCAACCTGAAGAAGTCGGGCAATGGATATGCGATCGACGGCGACCCGTTCTGCGAGGTCGAGGGCAAGCTCCTCAACGACTCGGATGAGGTCGCCAACGCAGCGGAGCGCGACGACCTCGGCCTGGTGATCGCGAGCAAGGAGGGCAACGTCGGCGTCAAGGGCGTGCCTCCGTTCGCTCCCGACTGCGGCGAAAAGGCGAAGAAGAAGCTCAACAAGCTCGACCCGAAGGCCAAAGAGGACGAGTGATGGTGGGCTGCCCCGGCGACCCGAGGCTCGTCTCGCTCGGATACGGGCGGTGGGTGCGCGCCGACCGCGTCTTCGCCCTGATCCCGCTGGCGCCCGAGGAACGCGGCGATGGCCGCAGGACCTACGTGCACGTCGAGGGGATCGCGGAGCCGCTCGTTGCTTCGCGCTCGGAGCGGGCGATCCTCGCCGACGTCGAGGCGGCGCTCGCCGCCGCGTCGGGTGTGCCGCCGAGGCGCGGTGGGGGCGGGGGCGGCGCGAAGCCTGGCCAGGACTCGCTGCTCTAGCGCCTGACTGCGCTCTGAATAAGCTCAGCCGGCAGTGAGCTTCTACGTCACCACGCCGATCTACTACGTCAACGCCGAGCCGCACCTCGGCCACGCGTACTCGACGATCGCGTGCGACGTGCTCGCGCGCCATCACCGCCAGCGCGGCGACGACACGTTCTTTCTCACCGGCACCGACGAGCACGGCGAGCCGGTTGCCCAGGCCGCGGAGCGCCTCGGGCTGACGCCGCAGGAGCTTGTCGACCGCAACGCCCCCAAGTTCCAGGAGCTCGTGGAGCGCGTCGACGCGTCCAACGACTTCTTCATCCGGACCACGGACGTCGAGCACCGCGTGCGCGTCCAGGAGGTGGTGCAGCGTGTCTACGACAACGGCTGGGTCTACGAGGGGCTGTACGAGGGCTGGTACTGCCCACGCTGCGCTGACTTCAAGACCGACGCGGAGATCGGGCCGGACAACACCTGTCTGATCCACGAGATCGCGCTCGAGCGCGAGAGCCAGCAGAACTGGTTCTTCAAGCTGAGCGCGTTCCAGGAGCGCCTCGAGCAGCTCTACGAGGAGCAGCCGGGGTTCGTCCAGCCGTCGTTTCGCCGCAACGAGGCGCTCTCGTTCATCCGCGGCGGCCTCCAGGACGTGTCGCTCTCGCGACCCAAGCTCTCGTGGGGCGTACCGGTGCCGTGGGACACCGAGCAGGTGATCTACGTCTGGTGGGACGCGCTACTCAACTACTACACGGCGCTCTCCTACGCGCGTGACGGCGAAGATCTGACCGAGCGGTTCTGGCCGGCGACCCTGCACGTGATCGCCAAGGACATCCTCAAGTTCCACACCGTTTACTGGCCGGCGTTCCTGATGGCTGCCGAGATCGACGTGCCGCAGCGCGTGTACGTCCACGGCTACCTGCTGATGGGCGAGAAGAAGATGTCGAAGTCGCTCGGCAACGTCCTGGATCCCAACGAGGTGATCGACCGCTTCGGCTCCGACGCGCTGCGCTTCTACTGCATGCGCGAGGTGTCCTTCGGCCAGGACGGCAGCGTCTCCGCCGCAGGGTTCGAGAGCCGCTACGAGTCAGAGCTCGCCAACGACTGGGGCAATCTGGCGTCGCGAACGCTGGCGATGATCGAGCGCTACCGCGACGGGGTCGTCCCCGACGCGGCGCCCGACCGCGAGATCGGCCTCGAGGGACTCGACGGCATCGTGCGGGGCCTGCTCGACGATGCCGAGATCTCGCGCGCGCTCGAGGAGATCTGGAGCCGCGTGCGCCGCCTCAACGCCTACGTCGAGGAGAACAAGCCGTGGGAGCTCGCGAAGGACGACGCCTCTGCGGACAAGCTCGATTCCGTTCTCTACAACCTCGCCGAGGGCATCCGGTTCCTGGCGCTGTTGCTCCATCCCTACATGCCGGAGTCGAGCGGCCACCTGCTCGACGCCCTCGCCGAGGGCAACCGCGAGCTCGACGCGTTCGGCGCTCGGCGCGGCGGCCAGCGGGTCGAGCGGATCCCGCCGCTGTTCCCGAAGCTGGACTAGCTTCTGCGCCCATGAAATACGTGGTGCGCACCTTCGTCGCGATGTTCCTGTTCGCCTTCTGCTGGGTGGCGGTTGGCTACGGCATCAACCAGATGCTTCAGATCGGGACGTGCGCGAGCGGGGGCCCGTACGTGGTCGCACGGGAGTGCCCTGACGGCACCACGGCGATCTTCCTCGCGCTGATGGGCGGAATCATCGGGCACTTCATCGCGGCCGGCATCTACCTCACCCGCGGGACTCCGCCGGGCGGGCGGCCACCCCAGAACGCCGGGATCATTTTGTGGTTCTGGACAGGCATCTTCTGGAGCCTCGCCGTCGGGTGTTTCCTTGGCGTCTGGGGCCCGGAAGCGAACCCTGGGCCCGGCGCGAAGGAGGGTGGGCTGATCGTCGGCTTCATGGGGCTGATCTTCGGTATCGGCGGGATCTGGGCGACCAGCCTGGGCAGAAAGACCGCGCGGGCGTTCTCGCTGCCCGGAACCGGGTCGCCGCGTGCACTCCCCAAGCTCGATCAGGGCCGGATCAATGCGCTCGCCCGGCTGCGCCAGGACGGATCGCTCACGGACGATGAGTTCGAGACGCTCCGGAACAAGATCGTGCGCGAGGACTGACCGATGCAGACCGAGGGCGCCCTCAATCCGATCCCGATCGTCGTCCATGCGCTGGCGATCGTCGCTGGCCTGCTGGTCGGCTGGATCGTGATGGACTCGATCACCCCCAATTTTCCCACGGCCGATCCAGGTCTCGAGTCGTCGTCGGCGCCGCGCGCGGTGGCCGGCAATGACCCGGACTCGTTCTTCTTAGCGAACAACATGTCGGAGGCGGTGGTCCAGCTGCAGGAGCAGTTCGGCGCGGACCAGGGAATCCTGAGCCTGCACGTCGAGCCGGGAGACATCGAGGTCGAGACGAGCGAGGCCGAGGGAACGTTCGACCTTCCCGACGTCCCGGTTGCGGCGCCCGCGCGCATCGCCGATCAGATCCACGAGATGCGCCCCGCGCTCGGTCTCGCCCAGATCGCGTACATGGACCTGGTCGCGACGCGTAGGGGACCGCGGTGGTACGTCCAGATCGACACGTCGGCCACCGGCGAACCGCCGCCGTGGACCTATGGCGCCCCGCTAGAGGGCTCGCCGCTCGAGATCGGGCCCGGGCCCCCGACGCCGGTGGACGAGTGAGCGCGCCGGCGTTCGTCGCCAACGGGCTCAGCAAGCGCTACGGCACGACCGACGCGCTCAAGAGCATCTCGCTGGACGTCCCGGAGGGCGAGGTTTTCGGCCTGCTCGGCCCCAACGGCGCGGGCAAGTCGACCCTGGCGAAGATCGCCTGCGGCCTCGTCCACCCGAGCGGCGGCACCGCCGCGGTCGCGGGCCACCCGGCGGGCAGCCGCGAGGCACGACGTGCGGTCGGCTATCTCGCCGAGCTCTTTCGCTTTCCCGGCTGGGCGTCGGCCGACGAGCTCCTGCGGCTGCACCAGCGGCTGAGTGGCTCCGACGGGGGCTCCAGCGAGCGTGGGGAGTTGCTCGAGCTGGTCGGCCTCGAGGCCGCGGCGAAGACTCGCGTGGCGGCGATGTCGAAGGGGATGCAGCAGCGGCTCGGCATCGCTCAGGCGCTCGTCGGCACACCGCGGCTGTTGCTCCTCGACGAGCCGACGAGCGCACTCGACCCGGCCGGCAGGCGAGTGGTGCGGCGGCTGCTCGGCGAGGTTCGCGCGCGCGGGGTCTCGGTGCTGCTCAGCTCGCACCTACTCGGCGAGGTCGAGCTCGTCTGTGATCGCGTCGCGATCCTCGTCAAGGGCGAGATCATCGAGCGCGGAACTCCCGCCGAGCTCACCCAGCCGCGCGGCGTAGAGATCGACACCGAGTCCGGCGTCCGCTCCTTCGAGGGGGTCGGTCGCGATCAGGTACCCAAGATCGTCGCCGATCTCGTTGCAGCGGGCGAGCGGATCTATGGGGTCCGCGTCATGTCGAGCACGCTCGAGGATGCGTATCTGGAAGCGGTCGGGGAGGAAGTGGGGTGAGGCGGAGCGGAGCGAAGCCGAGCCGCGCCGCCGTTGAGGCGCCTTATGTGAGTGCGATGCCGCGGACGTCGGAGGCGGTGCGCACGGTCGTTGGCTTTGCTTTCGCGGAGAGTCTGCGCCGGCGTGTATTCGCGGTGGTTGGCGTTCTCACCGTGGTCTTTCTCGTCCTCTTCGGCCTGGGCGTCGCGTTCGCCTTCAACGAGATCGAGGATCAAGGGCGCTTCGGCGGTTCGCCCGTTGATGAGCAGATCGTCGTCGGCTCGACTCTGTTCGGCCTGGCCATGTTCGCGACGCTGTTTCTCGGCGCGGTGCTGGCGATCTTCCTGACCATCGGAATCGTTCGTGGTGACAGCGAGACCGGGCTTCTTCAGCCGCTCGTGGTGCGGCCGCTGGGGCGCGGGACGATGCTCGTGGCGCGCTGGGCGGCCGCGGCGATCGCCGCGGCTACATACGTGTCCGTCGTCTACGTCGTCGCTCTGTTGATCACACTTGCGTTCGGTGACTGGTCGCCGGACCACGTGGTGCTTCCGGGGCTGCTGCTTGCCGTGTCGGTGATGGTGATCGCGGCCGTCTCGGTGCTCACCTCGGTCTACCTCACAGCTACGGCCCAGGGAATCACGGTGTTCATGGTCTTCGGGGCGGGCCTGGTTGCTGGGCTGCTCGGGCAGATCGGCGACGCATTGGAGTCGCCGACGCTGATCCGGGTTGCAGATGTCGCCTATTACGCGGTCCCATTCGAAGCGCTCTATCAACACGGGCTGTACCTCCTCAGCTCCGACCAGACGGGCCTCACCAGCACGGTGGTGCAGCTCGGGCCGTTCGGCGGAGCGCAGGAGGCGGGCGCAGGGATGTTCGTGTTTGCGGTCGTCTACACGGCAACGGTTGTCGCCCTGGCGGTTCGCGGCTTCGGTCGGCGCGACCTGTAACTCAGGAATTAGCCGCCTCAACAGCGGCGGGGCTCGGCCACCGCCTCACAGTTGCGACACTCGGCGGCATGATCGACAGTCATTGCCACCTCGGGCTCTGCGACCCGCCCGTCGCTGAGCTGGTCGCCGACGCCGCGCAGGTCGGCGTCCGGCGAATGCTCACCGTCGGCATCGACGAGGCGACCAGCGACGAGGCGATCGCCGCGGCGGAGGCGCACGAGGTGGTCTTCGCGGCGGTGGGCCGCCACCCCAACGGCGCCGCGGGGTTCGACGACTCCGACGCCGCGCGGATCGAGGAGCTGGCGGTGCATCCGCGGGTCGTGGCGGTCGGCGAGACCGGCCTCGACTTCTACCGCGACAGCACGCCGCCGGAGGATCAGCGGCGCTCGTTTCTCGCCCACATCGCGATCGCTCGTCGGGTCGACAAGCCGCTGATCATCCACGTGCGAGATACGGCGACGACCACCGATGGCGCCGCGCTCGAACAGACCTTCGAGATCCTTGCCGCCGAGGCCGCCGGGGTCAGCGTCGTCCTGCACTGCTTTTCGGGAACAGCCGACCGCGCGGCCCAGGCTGCCGCGCGCGGCTGGTACTGCTCGTTCGCCGGCAACATGACTTATCCCAGGTCCGACACGCTGCGCGAGGCGGCTGCGGCCGTTCCCGACGAGCTGATCCTGGTCGAAACGGATGCTCCGTTTCTGAGCCCGCAACCGCAGCGCGGGCGCCCGAACCAGCCGGCCAATGTTGTTTCGACCGCCGAGGCACTGGCCGACGTACGCGACGTGTCGTACGCCCAGCTCGAGGGCGTGATCGAGGCGAACGCGGCCCGCCTGTTCGGATGGTGAGGCTCGGGCAGAACTTTCTTGCCGACACCAATCTGCTCGGTGCGATCGTCCGTGAGGCGGAGGTCGGGTCGGAGGACGTGGTGTTGGAGGTCGGAGGCGGCGAGGGCGTTCTGACCGCGCGGCTGGCGCCGATTGCCGCGGCGGTGCACGTGATCGAGCTCGACCGCCGGCTCGAGCCAGAGCTCGGAGCGATCGCGTCCGAGCACGGCAACGTCCAGTTGCACTTCGATGATGCGATGCGTGCCGACTTCAGCCGGCTTGACCCAGCGCCCACGCGCATGGTCGCCAACCTGCCGTATTCGATCGCGACGCCGTTAATCATCCGCACGATCACCGACCTGCCAGAGATCGACTCCTGGACGCTGATGGTGCAGCGCGAGATCGCCGACCGGCTTCGGGCTCAGCCTTGGACGCGCGCCTACGGCTCGCCGAGCGTCGTGGTTCAGCTCGCGTGCGAGGTGCGGATGCTGCGCAGCGTCGACCGCGCCGTCTTCACACCCCGCCCGCGAGTGGATTCCGCCCTGATCGGACTCCGCCGCACCGGCCCGGCCCCCTCGCCCGCGGTCGCCAAGCTGGTGCGAGACGCGTTCGCCCACCGGCGCAAATCCCTCGCGCGTTCGCTGGAACACGCGAGTCCCGGTTCGCGCGAGCCCGCCCGGGAGGCGCTTGTCGCCCTCGGCCTGGCGGCCGACGCTCGCGCCGAGCAGCTCGCGCCGGCTCAGTTCGTCGCGCTCGCCGAAGCGCTCGAGGCCTCGGCATGATTCTCAGCGCGCCGGCGAAGCTCAACCTCTGCCTGTACGTCGGCGCACGGCGTGAGGATGGCCTGCACGAGCTGCGTTCGCTGTTCTGCCCGCTGTTGCTGTCGGACCGGCTCGAGGTGTCGGATGCGCAGGGCGAGGCGGACGAGGTCGTGTGCCCGGCGGTTGGCGGACCGAACCTCGTCGGGGTCGCACTGGAGGCGCTGCGCGCGCGCGGGTGGCGACGTGAACCGCTGCGTATTGAGATCGACAAGCGGATCCCGATCGCGGCGGGTCTCGGTGGCGGCAGCGCCGACGCGGCTGCGGTCCTGCGGCTGGCGGGCGACGAGCTTCCTCGTATCGACGAGCTCGCTACGGGACTGGGCGCCGACGTCCCGTCGCAGCTCGCGCCCGCGTTTGCCCTGGTGAGCGGAGCGGGGGAGAGGATCGAGCCGTTGCCTCACCCCGGCGAGTTCGCCGTCGTCCTCATTCCCGACGACGAGGGGCTCAGCGCCGCGGAGGTGTACGCGCACGCGGACGAGCTCGGGATCGGGCGCACCGACGAAGAGCTTGCGGGCCTCGAGGAGCAGTTGCGAGCGGCCGCGGTCGCTGACGCGTCGCCACTCGAGTACGCGTCGCTGTTGCGCAATGATCTCGAGCAGGCGGCGGTGTCGCTGCGCCCGTCGATAGCCGAGGCGCTCGACGCCCTCGAGGAGGTTGGCGCGGTCAGGGCGCTCGTCGCGGGCTCGGGCCCGACGGCGGTGGGGATCTTCCAGGACATGCTCGCGGCCGACCAAGCGGCCTCGGCGCTGCCACCCAGGTACGCGAACGCGATCGTCTCCGCGCCGCCAAGGTTCGGATAATTCGGATAGGGCCGCAGGATGGAGTCGGAAAGCACAGCCCATGGCGTTACGTGGCGATCGCCGCGGCGCTCGGCCTCGCCTTCTTTCTCTACAAGCAGTTCTTTCCGGAGATCGACCTCCAGACGCTGCTCGACGACTTTTCCGAGTTCCTCGGCAAGTGGACGTATGTGGTTGTCGGTCTGCTCGCGTTTCTCGAGACCGGGGCGTTCGTCGGGCTGATCGCCCCGGGCGAGACGTTCGTGATCCTTGCCGGTGCGGTCGCCGGCCAGGGCACCACCAACATCATCCTCACGGTCGCGATCGTCTGGTTCTCCGCCTGGGCGGGGGATACGACCAGCTTCTTCATCGGTCGGCGGCTTGGGCGGGACTTCGTGCTCAAGCACGGACCGCGGGTGAAGATCACCCGTGAGCGCTTCGAGAGCGTTGAGGGGTACTTCGCCAAACACGGTGGCAAGACGATCCTGATCGGCCGCTTCATCGGCCTTATTCGGGCACTGGCGCCGTTCGTGGCCGGCAGCTCGGGGATGAGCTACCGCGGCTTCGTCCCGTACAGCGTTCTCGGCACCGGGTTGTGGGCCGCAGCGTTTTCTCTGCTCGGCTACGCGTTCTCGCAGAGCCTCGACAAGGCCGGTCAGATAGCAGGAACCGGCGCGCTGATCTTCGGCAGCCTGGTCGCGATCATCGTCGGGTCCGTTGTGATCTCCCGCTACCTGCGCGAGCCGGAGAACCGAGCGAAGCTGCGGGCGCGGATCGAGTCGACGCCGGGCCTGCGGCGGCTGTTGCCCCAGCTTCGCTTCACCTGGCAACGGATCACTCCCGGCAACCTCGGACTCGAGTTCACGACCGTGATGGCGGTTTTGTCGGTCTCGCTGTTTGTGCTCATCGGCTTCGCGATGGTTGTCAGCGACAATCCCGGGCCGACGCCGGGCGACCAGGGGGCGATCGACGTCGTCGACAGCCTGCGGGCCGGCTGGCTGACCACGGTCGCAAAGATCATCACCGCGCTCGGCTCGACGCCCGCGACCCTGCTGGTGGCGGTGATCGCCGGCGGCGTTCTCATCTCACGGCGTCGTTATGCCGAGGCGTCGGTGCTCGCGGGTGCTCTGGTCCTGAGCCACATCGCCGTGCCGGTGCTCAAGGAGTTGATCGAACGGCCGCGTCCGGAGCCGGGCTCGTCGACGCGAATGGATGGAGTTATCCCAGCGGTCACGCGACCTACTCGGTGATCTACACGTGGCTGGCGCTGACGATCACGGTGCGTCTGCGGCCCGGATGGCGGTACGGAACTGCCCTGCTCACAGCCGGATTTGCGCTGACCGCGTTGATTGGGCTGAGCCGCGTGTACCTCAACGTTCACTACCTCAGCGACGTCACCGGTGGCTGGGCGCTGGGGGTCTCAGCGTTCGGGATCTGCGCCACCGTGGCGATGATCGTCACGCACTTCCGGCAGAATCACCCCGGTTGATGCCGGTCGTTGCAAAGATCGGAACCGAGTTCTACCTCTTCGGCGGCGCCGCACTGGTCAGTCTCGTTGCCTTCGCCGCGCTCATCCTGGCGCCGGCCATCGCGTCGTTCGGCCGCACCTGGGAGAAGGCGACAGCGATCTTCGTCTCGGTCTTCGTGCTGATCGCGCTGCTGGCTCTCGGGGTCGCCCTCGGGATAGCGATCGTCTACTACTGGGACGACATCACCAAGGTGTTCTGAGGGGCGATTGGCGGCGCCGGCCGGCGTCATCGGTCGCTCGCGCGCGGAGCACGCCACGCTCCCTGCTTCCTTGCCCGGCTTGCCACTCGCGCCTCAGCCCACCTTGGTGTACCTAGACTTTGGCGGTGGCCCCCGAGTCGAAAACGTCCAAGAAGCCCAGTGCGCAGCCGGAAGAGGGCGCGCTCGAGGCCCTCGCTGAGGCGATCGAATCGGGCGCTGGGCTGCCTGCGGTCGCGCGTGCGGCCGGTGCCGCGCTCGGCGCCAGCGTTGCGCTGATCGACCGCTCGAGCGCGGTGCTCGCGGTCGCGGCGTCGTCGTCGGCCGAGGAGAGCAAGTTGCTGACCGGTGCGGACGACGTGGGCACGCTCGAGCTGCGGGTCGCGGACGCGGTCGTTGGCGAGCTTCGCTTCCGCCGCCGCACGGGCGAGCCGTCGGCGACGTTGACGCGCATGGTGTCGACGATGCTCGCGCTCGAGCTCGAGCGGTCGCGCGCTCCGGAGTGGGCCAGCGACGAGGCGGCGGGGGAGTTCGTCCGCGCGGCCTTCGAGCGCAAGGTCACCGATCGCGGCGACATCGTCGCCAGGGCTAGTGAGCTGGGGGCGAACATCGACGACGGTGCCGGCGCGATCTTCGCAAGGGCGGTGCCGCGCTCAGCCCAGACGGGCGACTGGCGCGCGCGGGTGTTCATCGTCTCTCTGCGCGCGCTGCGTGCGGCGAGCAGCGGCACGATCGCGGAGTTGGTGGAGCTGGGCGAACGGGCCGAGGTGCGGGCGATCGTCCCGGTCGGCGAGGCGGCGCAGCTCGAGCGGGCGATCGGCGGCCTCGCTCGCGAGCTCGCGGCTTCGCTTCCGGGCTTTCACGTGACGCTCGCCCGGAGCCGGTGGGTCGGCGATCCGGCCGATCTCTACCGCTGCGGGCGCGAGGCGCTGTTGGCCGCCAACGTCGCCGAGGCGGATGGGCTCGAGGTGCTCGCGTTCGAGGACACCGGCTCGTACCGGCTGCTGCTGCCGGCGATGAGCGAGGACCCGGGCGAGCTTCAGCGCTTCTACGACGAGACGATCGCGCCGCTGGCGGCCTACGACGACCAGTACGAGACCGACCTCGTCCGCACCATCGAGGCGTACCTGGAGAACGACGGCAACGTCACTCCGACCGCCGACCAGCTCTTCACCCACCGCCACACGGTTCGCTACCGGCTCGAGCGGGTGAAGGAGCTATGCGGCCACGACATCACCTCAACCGAGGGCCGCGAGAAGCTCGGCCTCGGGCTTAAGGCGATGCGCGTCCTCGGGATCGCCCCGCCTCGCGGCCCGGCCTTCGAGCCCGGCACCGAAGCCGGGAAGGCGAAGGTCCGGCGCAAGGCGGCGGATTAGCTCCGCCGAGCTATCGTGCGGATCCCACTCTGGGGAGTGGTCCAATGGCACGACGCCGGCTTTTGGTGCCGTGAGATCCAGGTTCGAATCCTGGCTCCCCAGCTACTCGCCCGCCGAGTGACGTCTGAACCACCGTAAGGGTGGTTCAGACGTATCTCGACGGTCAACTCACTCGATAACCCGCCCCTCGCACGAGGCCGAGCCGAGCCAGGTGTGCGGGGCGCCCTGCCAGCACCAGCCGAGGCGCGGGCTGCCATCGCCCTTGATCCACAGCGCCGGCACGCGTCGGTCGCCGCAGCGCGAGCCGAGCAGCGAGAAGCAATTGAGCTCTCGCAGCACCTCCGGATTCGTGAGCAGGATCGACAGGCCCTCGGCGATCGTGAGCGGTGAGCGACCGGCCGCCCAGATCGCGGGCAGCGCCACCTCCGGCGTGACGTTGAGAAACTCGGCGCCGGGGTCGAAGCCCTTGAGTAGGTATGGCTTCGTCGGTGTCTCGAGTTCCGCGATCGGCTTGAAGGTCGCGAGGTCCTCAGCATCGAGGTCCGTGAAGCCCCGCTTGCCATTGAGCTGGATTTTCGAGAGGGCCGCCAACGGATCGAGCGCTGGGTCGACCCTCATGCCTCGAGGTGCGCCTTGAGCACCTGCAGCGCTTCGCGCCAGTACGTCTTCATCGCGTCGGCCGCGTCCGCGTCGGGCAGCTTCTCGTGCGAGAGCGAGACGACGCTCCGATCCTCGCCCTTGCGCTCGAACCACACGCCCACACGGGTGGCGCCGTCCTCCCAGTCATAACGGGCCGACCGTGCCGCAGTCGTCTTGCGCCGGTGCATTTCGGCGCCGGGCAGCCAGCGCTCGCGCTCATCCGGATCGTTGACCGCGTGCATAACGATCTCGAGGGGAGCAGCGATCGTCTTCGACGCGGTGATCGCGAAGCCGTCGGCCATCTGGCCGGGCGCCCTGATCCCGCGCGCCTGCTCGTAGGTGACGGTCACGCTCTGCGACCACCACCCCGAGATGTCGCCGCGCGAGCGCAGCCACGCCGCGATCTCCTTGTGCGGCCGGTCGCGCGCACCCCACTCGTCCAGAAGTGCGAACCACTCGTCCCAGCTGCGGCCGGTCGCGGCGCGCACCGTCTCGTCGGACAGGCGCGGCTCGTACGCCGGGACCGAATCCGGCGTCTCGCCGTCTGTGATCAGCTGACGGCGCGCGGCCGTGTAGCTCTCGCCCGTCTTCTCCATCCGGGCACGGACCTTGCGCTTGAAAGTGCTCTGCCTGGTCATCTCAACGCTCCTTCACGGCGGCCGGCGACAGGACTCACGCTCCCGGCGCCCCGCCGAAAGGGGCAACGATGATTCGGCGTCCCGAGAGCTCGAGGCCCCCTTTGTCTCCCGAGCCGGCGGCGTGAGCGCCGGTGCGGAGGTTGGGCGCGGGACGGCGCCGCTGCGCAAGATACCGCCACCGCTTGCGCCGATCAAGGTCGTCGGCCGGGCCGCGCCTCTACGATTGCGCTCGTGAGCGGGCCCACCGTCCTCATCATGGCCGCGGGCGAGGGCACGCGTATGCACTCCTCGCTACCGAAGGTCCTTCATCCCGTCTGCGGACGGTCGATGGTCGCGTGGCCGGTGCTCGCCGCGCGCGAGGCCGGGGCCGACCGCGTTGCGGTGATCGTCTCGCCCGACCGCGACATCACGCCGGGGCTGCCCGAGGGCACCGAGACGGTCGTCCAGCCAGAGGCCGACGGCACGGGTGGCGCGATCCGCGCCGCCCACGACATCGTGCGCGACTCGGACACCGTCGTAGTCCTCTCCGGAGACCATCCGCTGATCAACGCCGAGATCGTCTCGGCGCTGCTCGAGACCCATCGCGCGGCGAAGGCCGGGGCGACGGTAATGACCGTGGAACTGGAGGACCCGAGCGCGTACGGGCGGATCGTCCGCGACGACGACGGCGACATCAGGGAAATCGTCGAGACCAAAGATCCCAGCGGCGTTGATCCGGAGGTCCTCGAGATCGGCGAGATCAACACGGGCACCTACGCCTTTGCCGCCGAGCCGCTGATGGAGGCGCTCGACCACCTCGGCAACGACAACTCGGCCGGCGAGTACTACCTCGGCGACGTCCTGCCGCTCCTGCGCGAGCAGGGCCACCGCGTCGTCGCCCACATGGCTACAGATCCGAACGTCAACCTCGGCGTCAACAACCGCGCCGACCTCGCCGTCGTCGCGGCCGAGGCGCGCCGCCAGATCAACGACCGCCACATGCGCGCCGGCGTCACGATCGTCGACCCGCAGGCGACCTGGATCGACGCCGACGTCGAGATCGCCGCCGACGCGACGATCGAGCCGGGCACGCTCCTGCGTGGCGCCACACGCATCGGCGCCGACTCGATCATCGGCCCCCACTCGACGCTGATCGACTCGACCGTCGGCGAGCAGTCACGCGTGATCCAGTCCTACCTTCAGGACGCCGACGTGGGCGACATGGTCTCGGTCGGCCCGTTCGCGTACCTGCGCCCGGGCGCCGTCCTGGAGACCGGCGCAAAGGCCGGCACCTTCGTCGAGATCAAGAACTCCACCGTGGGTGAGAAGGCAAAGGTCCCGCACCTCTCCTACATCGGCGATGCTGACATCGGACCCGATGCCAACGTCGGGGCCGGAAGCATCACCGCCAACTACGACGGGCGCGACAAGCACCGCACGAAGATCGGGGAGGGTGCGCGAATCTCGGTCAACACCTCGATGGTCGCGCCGGTGACCGTCGGCGACGGCGCTTACACTGGCGCCGGTTCGGTGATCCGCGACGACGTCCCTGACGGAGCTCTCGGAGTCTCGAGCAACGAGCAGCGAAACATCGAGGACTACGCAGACCGAAGGGCGAAGGCCGACGAGGCCGGGGGAGCCGAGGAGTGAGCATCCTGGAAGAGAGTCCACAGGCGATCAGCTCGATCCAGGCTGAGTACACGAAGCGCCTGATGGTCTTCGGGGGCCGCGCCTCGATGGAGCTGGCCGCGAAGATCGCCGGCCGCCTCGAGGTCGACCTCGGTGAGGTTGACCTGCGGACGTTCGCCGACGGCGAGGTCTACTGCCGCTACAAGGAGTCGATCCGTGGCGCGGACGTCTTCCTCGTGCAGTCGACGAGCGCCAACGCCGCCGAGGCGATGACGCCCAAACGACGCGCTGATGGAGCTGCTGGTGATGATCGACGCCGCCAAGGGCGCGTCGGCGCACCGGATCATCGCGGTCATGCCCTGGTACGGCTACTCGCGCCAGGACAAGAAGTCGGCACCGCGCGAGCCGATCTCCGCCCGTGTCGTCGCCCAGTGCCTCGAGGCCGTCGGCTGCGACCGCGTCCTAACGATGGACCTTCACTCCGGCCAGGTTCAGGGTTTCTTCTCGAAGCCGGTCGACCACATGACGGCGATGCCGATGCTGACCCAGTACTTCATGGACCAGGCGTGGGACAACGACCTCGTGATCGTCTCCCCCGATGCCGGGCGGGTGAAGGTCGCACGCAACTTCGCCCGCAAGGTCGGCGTCCACTGGGCGGTCATGGAGAAGGAGCGCCCCGCTCACAACGTCGCGCAGAGCGGCTACGTCGTCGGCGACGTGCAGGGCAAGACCGCGGTGCTCGTCGACGACATGATCGACACGGCCGGCACGCTCACTTCAGCCGCGAAGACGGTGCTGGATGAAGGCGCCGCGAGCGTCATCGCCTGCGCCACCCACGGACTCTTCTCCGGCCCCGCCTACGAGCGTCTCGCCTACGAGAATTCCGGGATCGAGCGGATCGTCGTCACCGACACGATCCCGCTGCGTCCCGGCGCGCCCGACAACATCACCCAGCTCTCAGCGGCGCAGACCCTTGCCGACTCGATCCGCCGCATCTTCGCCGACGACTCGGTTTCCGAGATCTTCGCCGGCGAGAACCAGCTGTTCTAGCCGGGGTCGCTTACGTGCCACTCGTCGTCCTCGAGCACCAAGAGGATCGTGCGCGGCTGGGCCGGTGAGTCGGCGAGCTTGTAGCGCGCCTCGACGCGAGCGCGTATGCCGCTGATGCTGACGAAGCGCACGTCGACCTGGGAGTCCTCGAACGCGGGCGCGAGGACGTCGAGGATCTGGGTGCAGGTGAGCGCCTCGTCGGACTGCAGCCGCTGAGCCGTGTTCACCTCGAGCTCCTCGCGGGCGTCCTCGGTGAGCAGGCGACAAAACGTCTTCGAATCTCCGGCGGCAGCGGCCGCGAAGAAATCCTCGACCACGCCGCGCACCGTCTCCTCCTGAGTGGGCGGATCCGAAAAAGGACCGACGTCCTTGATGGCGAGCACGGCCACAGCGATCCCCACCACCAGCAGCAGGGCGGCGATCCGGCGTCGCAGCACGTCACTCATCGATGGAACCTATTCGCAATAACGTGCAGCGCCCCTTGTTCTCCCGGATCGGCCACAAGGGCGCCGACCTGCTCGCGCCCGGAAACACGCTGGAGAGCTTCGCCGCCGCGGTCGAGGCCGGCGTCGACGCGATCGAGTTCGACGTTCTGCGGCCGCGCTCGGACTTCGCCGATGGCGGGGACTGGCGCCAGGCCCCGGCGGGGCCAGCAAACGCGACCGGACCCTTGCTGGTCGCCCACGACTGGGGCGACGCAGCGCGGCGTGAGCCGCTCACCCTCGAGGAGGCGCTCGACGCTTTTCTGCGGCCGCCGCTCGACCAAGTGCGCTTTGACCTGGATCTCAAGCTTGCGGGCCGGGAGGACGAGATCGTCGCCGCCCTTCGCGAACGTGGCCTGATGGAACGGGCGATGACGTCGACCATGGAGGTTTCGAGCGTGGCCTACCTGCGCGACGGCGCCCCCGAGCTATACCGCGGTTGGACGGTCCCGAAGGTGAGCCGCGATTACTCGCGCGGCGTGCTGCTGCGCCCCGTGTTCCTCACCGGTTCTGCCGTGCTGCGCGCCCGGCTGCCGGGCATCGTCCGCCGGCGCGCCCCGGAGTTCGGCGTCTCAGCCATCTGGGCCTATCACCGCGTGATCACGCCGCGGCTCGTCGCGGCCGCGCATTCCGTTGACGTCAGCCTCTTCGCCTGGACGGTCGACGACGCGGAGCGAATTGCCGAGCTGACCGAGCTCGGCGTCGATGGGATCGTCTCGAACGATCCGCGGCTGCTGAATTCCTAGCTCTTGATGCGAACCGCTGAGTTCATGTCCTGCTCGGTGAAGCCCGGCGTCAGCTCGTTGGCCGACGCGAAGCGATAGAGCGCGACGCCGAAGATCCCCTTGAGGGCCTGAATGATCAGCCCGGCGACGACCATGAGCAGAACGCCGGCGATCACGAGCACCGCGCCGATGGCCATTCCCCCGCTGCTGTCGTTCGCCCAGAGGTAGGCGCCGCCGGCAATTAGGGCGATCGCGGGAAGGATCCCGAGGAGCCCGACGATGCCACCGATGGCGACGTTGCCGGTGATCTGGCCCTGCCAGCGCTCCTTGAACAAACTCGCGGACCGCCTGAGCGTCGTCCAAGGACCGGTGCCCTCGAAGGTGATCACGGGGATCGAAAGGAAGGTGATGAGGCTCCAGGCGGCACCGACAAGCGAGGCGACAATCGCCTCGCCGATGCTGCCCGTCTGCTGGATCGCCGAGATGATTACGCCGACCAGGACCGAGAGAGCCGCCCAGCCGGCGATCGCGCCGGTGTGGGTCTTGGCGATCGCGAGCCCGTCCGACATGGTCGCCGCCTCGCCCCGGAAGATCTTGTCGGCGGACGCGGCAAGGCCGACGCCGAAGTAGACGGAGACAAACGAAGCCCCGTAAAGACCGAGCGCGACGAGCAGGCCGCCGATGACGTTCTGGCCTTCCTCGATCAGATAGGCGCCCGGGACCACCAGCACGATCACGAGCGCGATCGCGAGCAGCGCCCCGTAGATCGGGAACCTCATCAGCTCGCGATGCGACTTCAGCACCGCCCAGCTCTTCTTGGTGAGCTCCCAGCCCTGTCTCCAACGACTCATTCGCGCTCCCTTGATCGTCGTGTCTCCGGATTACAGTGAACCCGATGTCGGCTCAGAAGAGTTCGCCGGGTACGGGCATGGCCCTTTTCGCGATGGGCCTGGGCGTCCTCGTCATCGCGAACGACTTCACCGCGCTCAACGTCGCTCTGCCTGCGATCGAGCAGGACTTCGATGTCGACGTCGGCACGGTCCAGTGGACGGTCAACGCCTACGCGCTCACGTTCGGCATGGTGCTCGTCACCGGGGGACGCCTGGCGGACATGTTCGGCCGCCGCCGGATCTTCTTCATCGGCACGGCGATCTTCACGGTCTTTTCGCTGCTCGGCGGGCTCGCTCAAAACGCGGAGCAGCTCATAGCCATGCGCGTGGGCATGGGCGTAGGCGGCGGCCTGATGTGGCCGGCGATCCTGGGGATGACGTTCGCCGCAGTGCCCCCGGCGCGCGCGGCCTTCGCGGGCGGGCTCATCCTCGGCGTCGCGGGTCTCGGCAACGCCCTCGGGCCGTTGATCGGCGGCGTGCTCACCGACGAGATCAGCTGGCGCGCAATCTTCTTCCTCAACATTCCGGTTGCCGCGTTCGCGGTTGCCGTCACCGCTGCGAAGGTCCACCAGCCGCAGGGTGAGTCCCAGCGCGAGCGCATCGACTACGCGGGCATCGTCTCGCTCTCGCTCGGCCTGGTTCTGCTCCTGCTCGCCCTCGATCAATCGGCGGAGTGGGGCTGGGGCGACGCCCGCGTTCTCGGAATGCTCGCCGGAGCCATCGGCTCGCTGGTCGCGTTTGCGCTGATCGAGCCGCGCGCGGGAAGCGCCGCGCTCGTCCCACCCGACGTAATCGCGAACCGCGGCTTCAGATCGGCATGCCTGACGATCCTCTGCCTTTCGGCCGTTTTCTTCACGGCGATCCTCTACGTGCCGCAGCTGATGGAGAAGATCCTCGGCTACAGCGCGCTCGAGGCCGGCTTCGCGATGCTGCCGATGCTCGGAACCTTTGGCGCTGTCGCGTTCCTCTCCGATCGCATTAGCGCGAGGGTGGGGATGCGCCCGGTCATCCTCGCGGGCACCGCCGCGCTTGCGGCGGGGCCGCTGCTGCTCGGCTTCTTCGACGCGGACTCCAGCTACGCCGCCCTTGTGCCCGGTCTACTGGCGATTGGGATCGGCGCGGGGCTCTTCTATCCGACCATCACGACGGCTGCGGTCGGAATGCTCGACGAATCGCGGTCGAGCCTCGCCGGCGGCATCGCCTACATGTTCCAGGTGGCCGGTGGGGCCGTCGGGCTCGGGCTGGCGACCACCCTCTTCACCATCCGCTCCGAGGATCGGGTCGTGTCCGACATCGAGGCCCTCGGGCTAAATCCCTCCGGCAAGGACGTCGACGTCATCCACGGCATCCTCGCCGGGACCGAATCGGGCCAGGAGGCGGTGGCAGACTTCAGCGGCCAGACAGCCGACAAGGTCCTCGAGGTCGTGCGCGACTCGTTCGTGTCAGGCGCGCAGTTCAGCCTGCGGATCGTCGCGGCGATCGCGCTCGTCGGCCTCGTAATTGCGGCGTTAGGCGTGCGCCCTAATCCGCCGGAAAAATCAGCGGAACCTGCTTGACCCCGCGGGATTCGAAGTACTCCCACTCCTGCGCGCCGAGCTCCGTCTCCGACTTGTCGCCGTAGATCCACTCGCGCATGATCCGGTGCCAGTTGCGCTTCGCGCCAACCTGGGCGAGGACGGCGATCAGGCCGATCTCCATCCGCCGGCCCATCAGCTCGTCGGCGGGAATGTTTTCGCGGCGCATCACCTGGAAGTACTCGGAGCGCGGATCGGAGGCGGACTCGATGATCTTCATCACCCGGCGCGAGGACACCTGATACTCGCCGTCCTCCAGGTACCAGCCCCCGACGAGCATCACGTGGTCCATCAGCCGGTCGGCATCGAGCTTCGTCGGCTTGCGGATGAAGCCGAGGTCGTGGAGGCGCTGGCGCAGCGCATCGGAGTCCTTGCGAACGGCCGCGTCGAACGCGACCTGCTCGAGCTCGATCTGCTCGCGGTCGAGCTTCTTCGTCATCCCGAAGTCGAGAAACGCAACCCGTCCGTCCTTCATCAACAGGTAGTTGCCCGGATGTGAGTCGGCGTTGAAGTGCTGCAGGTGGTAGATCGAGCCGAAGCAGAAGCGAAAGACGATCTCGCCGAACCGGTCGCGGTCGGACTGACTGAGCTCCTTAACGTCCTCGAAGTCGCTGCCCTCGACGAACTCGGTCACCAGCACCCGCCGGCGCGAGAGGCGCGTGATCACGTCCGGGACGTAGATGAAGGGGTGGCCGCGGTAGCCGCGTGAGAACGCCCGCTGATTTTGCGCCTCGTACTCGTAGTCGAGCTCCTCGAGCACCCGCTCCTTGAGCTCCTCGGCGACCGACTTCGCGTCGAGACCGGGCGCGATCGCCTTCGCGAGGCGCACGAGAACGCCGGCGTTCTTCAGATCGGACTCGAGCGCCTCGGCCACGCCCGGGTACTGGATCTTCACCGCCACCTTGCGCCCGTCGAGCAGCGTGGCTCGATGGACCTGGCCAATGGAGGCGGCGGCAAACGCGTCGGGCTCGAACTCGGAGAAGTGCTCGTGAACGGGTTCGCCGTACTCCTCCTCGATGACCTTTGAGACCTTCTCCCACGGCATCGGCGGGGCGGAGGTGCGCAGCTTCGCCAGCTCGCGCTGATAGATCTCGCGGTATTCGGGTGGGAGGAACTCAGTGTCGACGAAGGAGGCGAGCTGGCCGATCTTCATCGCCGCGCCCTTCATCTCGCCAAGCGTGCTGACCATCTTCAGGGCGGTCTCGATATGACGCGCTTCGAGTCTTTCCGCGGCGTCCTCCTTCGAACGGCCGACCGATGCCGCCTTCGTCCCCGCGTACTTCGCAGCCTGGCCGCCGAGCGCGGTGCCGAGCTTGGCCGAGCGCCGCGTGCGTCCCTTCGGGATCTTCATGTCGTCGCCCACGGGCGCAGGGTACCCCTGGCCATAGAGCGCGACTCCATATAACTCCTGGGGTTCATGAGGGGGATGCGAAGGATCGCTTTGCTCATCGGGTGCGCGGCCCTACTGGCTGGCGGCTCCGTGGCATCAGCTTCCGCACAGAGCGACTACGCGAGCGGCTACGAGCTCGGCTCGGAGGCCTACCAGTACGGGATCCCGCTCCTGGACGTCGATCGCATCGTCAGAACCGGGACGAGCGTCGAGCGGCCCGACACGCTCGGCCACGCTCCGTTCAACCGCTTCAGCCACGCTCGCAAGCTCGCCGACGCCGACGCGCGAGATGTCGTCGCCCCAAACCACGACACGCTCTATTCGATCGCCTTCCTTGATCTCTCGCGCGAGCCGCAGGTGCTCGAGATCCCTTCGAACATCCGGCGCTTCTTCACGTTCGAGTTGGTCGATCCCTGGACCGAGAACTTCTCGAACATCGGCTCGGCGACCGGCCAGCAGAAGGGTGGGGACTTCGCGATCGTCGGGCCGGACTTCGAGGGCAAGCTCCCGAAGGGGGTCAAGCGCGTCAAGTCGCTGTACGACCGCGTCTGGCTGATCGGCCGTACCTACATCAAGAACGAGCAGGACACCAAGAAGGTCAACCGCATCCAGGACTCCTACGGGCTCGTTGGGCTCTCGAAGTACGGCACGGATTGGACGCCGAAGGACAAGGGCTCCAGGGCGGTCACGGAAGCGACGATCCCGGGCCTCGGGCCAGGTGATGACCCGCTCGAGTTCTACTCGGCGCTGAACGCGCTGATGGAACAGTTCCCACCGCCCGCGGCCGATCGGCCGCTGCTCGACCGGTTGACGGCCATCGGGGTTGGTGGAGGAGCGCTCCCGACAAATGCGGACTCACTCCAAGGCATGCGCGATGCGATCACCCAGGGCCCGGCGAATATCCAGGCGAAGCTGGTTGCTCGCTACATCGCCCAGACCGGCCTGCACAACGGCTACCTGATGGGCGACATCGGCCACTACGGCACCGACTACGAGCTGCGCGCGATCACCGACAGGGTCGGCGTCGGGGCGCTGAAGCCGAAGGTTGCCGTTTACGCCTTCGCCCAGACCGATCGCAACCTCGGCGCGCTCACCGGCGATGCGCGCTACGTCCTGCATCTGCCCGCCGACCAGCTTCCGGTGCCGGCGCAGGCCTTCTGGTCGATGACCCTCTACGACCCGCAGGTCTTCCTCTTCGCGAACCCGTTCCATCGCTACCTGATCAACGACCGCACCGATCTGCACTACAACGCCGACGGCTCGCTCGACATGTTCATCCAGTCCCAGCAGCCGTCGAACCCCGAGCAGGCGCAGAACTGGGTGCCGTCGCCGCCGGGCGAGGGGTTCCGGATCATCTGGCGGCTGTACCAAACGGAGAAGGCGCGAGCGGGAATCCTGGATGGGACCGGCTGGCAGCCGCCGGCGATCATGCGCTGCGACGAGTCCGGGGTCGCTGCCAACGGCATCGCCTGCGCCTCGTAGGGCGCGATCGCGGAGGCCGAAGGCCGAAGCGGAGCCGCGGCGCCGTTGAGCCGCAGTCCTCTATCCTCAGCCGCCGCATGGCCTCTGACCGAGCAACCCTGAAGGCGCAGCCGCGAACCGAGTTCGGTTCGCGCACGAGTCGCCGCCTGCGCCGCGAGGGCCTCGTGCCCGGCGTCGTCTACGGCGACGGCGACGAGGCGCGCCCATTCACTGCCGGTGAGCGCGACATCCGCAACGTTCTGGTTCACGGCGGCGCGCTGATCGACGTCGACATCGAGGGCTCGGGCTCCGTCCCGGTCGTGATCAAGGAGCAGCAGCGCCACCCGGTGCGCGGCAACCTGATCCATCTCGACCTCCAGGAGGTCAAGCTCGACGTCAAGATCCAGGCCGACGTCACGATCGAGCTCATCGGCGGCGACGATGCGCCGGGCGTCAAGGAGGGCGGCGTCCTCGAGCACGTCACCCACGAGGTCACGATCGAAGCACTTCCGACCGAGATCCCCGAGTCGATCCCCGCGGACGTCTCCGGGATGGTCATCAGCGACACGCTGACGCTCGAGGCGCTCACGGCGCCGGAGGGTGTCGAGTTCGTCCTCGGCGAGGACCAGACCGCTGACGAGATCACCATCGCGACCCTCTCGCCGCCGCGCGTCGAGGAGGTCGAGCCGGACCTCGAGGAAGAGACCGAGCTTGTCGGCGAAGAGGGCGAGACGCCCGAGGGCGAAGAGCCCGCCGAGGGCGACGGCGATGCCGGAGGCGACGACTCCGGCGATTCCGGCGACTCCGAGGAGTAGGTCCTGCGCCTGTTCAGGCGTTGGCGTCCTGCCGCCGACCCGGACATTCCCGGACGCGAAGCGGAGGAGATGGCCCGAATTATTCTCCTCGTCGGCCTTGGCAACCCGGGCAGCAAGTACGCGGCAACGCGCCACAACATCGGCTTCGAGGTCGCGGCTGAGCTGGCGCGCCGCTGGGATCTGCCGAAGCCGAAGGTCAAATACAAGGGCTTGATCACCGAGGGACGCGTCCGTCCCGGCGGGCCGCGCGTCGCGGTGCTGATGCCCCAGACCTACATGAACGAGTCGGGCGACTCGGTTAGCCCCGCGCGCGGCGAGCTGCGGGTACCGCTCGAGGAGGTCGTGGTCGTCCACGACGAGATCGACCTCAAGTTCGGAGAGATCCGGACAAAGCTCGGTGGCGGCGCCGCAGGTCACAACGGCCTGAAGAGCCTCAAGCAGGGACTGGGGAGCACGGATTTCTGGCGCGTGCGGGTGGGCGTAGGGCGCCCGGACTCGACCGACCCGGAGATCGTCTCCGCGCACGTGCTCGGGCGCTTCAGCGAATCGGACGAGCAGGTGCGCGAGCTGATCGACGATGCCGTCCGGGCCACTGAGCGTCTCGTCGAGCAGATCGCCGACGAGGAATCGGACCCGATCGGAGAGGTGTTCGGATGAGTGTCAACTACGACGTCGCCGACGCGGTTGCGCTGATCCAGCTCGACCGCCCCGAGGCGCGCAACGCGCTCAACACGGAGATGCTCGAGAAGATCCTCGGCCACCTGGCGGAGGCCCGCTCAGACGACGAGGTCCGCGTGTTGGTGATCTCGTCCTCGGACCACATGGGCCTGTCGGCGGGCGCGGATGTCCGCGAGCAGCTCGACGCCGAAGGCCAGGTGCGCCGGATGCAGCTGTTCGCGCAGCTCTACGACGAGCTCACCGGGTTCCCGAAGCCGACCGTCGCCGCCTGCCACGGCGCGTGCGTCGGCGGGGGTGCCGAGATCGCGATCGCCTGCGACCTGCGCGTTGGCGGCCTCAATATGCGCCTGCGCTTCCCCGGCGCGGCGCTCGGCGTGCCTGTCGGCCCAGCACGCCTGGTGACCCTCGCCGGACTCTCCATCGCCAAGTACGCGCTCCTGACGTCGAAGGAGATCGACGGCGAGATGGCCTACCGCTGGGGCCTCGTCCACAAGCTTGTGCCGGCGCCGCGAACCGAGGAGGCGGCGCTCAAGCTCGCCGTCGACGTCGCCGCGCACCCGCCTGAGGCGGTCGCGCGGATCAAGCGCATGCTCCACGAATGGGACCGCGTCGAGGACCGCTCGCACGTCGAGGGCGAGGGCCAGGTCGAGTGGGCGCGCACCGGACCCGGACTGCCCTACCGGGAGTAGCCCCTTCGCGCGAGCCTTGCTATGGCCCGATCCGTGGGATAGCTTCGCAGTGCACGGATGCTTCAGAGGAAGGGAGTCTTGGCAGGGGGGCTGCTCGCGCTGATTTGCGCGGTCGTGTTGACGATCGTGCTCGTGGGCGGCAGCGACGCGGAGAGCGAGGCAACGGCCTCCACCGGCCTCGCCGAGCTGGCCCAAGGCCCCTCCGGGGCAGGCGGGGCCGGCGGGCAGGACCCGGCGGGGATCGTTGGTGGCACGGACGTGCGCATCGAGCAGTTCCCGTGGCAGGTCGCGCTCGTTCAGGAGATCGAGGACGGGCGCGGGCGAACGCGCCCCGTCTTCATCTGCGGCGGATCGCTGCTGACCCCGACCATCGTGCTCACGGCGGCCCATTGCGTCGCGGACAATCAGGGGCGCTTCACGATTCCCGCAGACAAGTTCACGGTCATCTCAGGGCGCACGAACCTGAGCTCGGGCGACGGCCTCAGCAGCCTCGTGTCCGAGTACCACTTTTTTACCCAGGACGGGCGCCAGCGCTACAACCCGACTTCGAAGGCATGGGACCTAACGCTGCTCGAGCTCTCAACCCCGGCGCTTGGCACCCCGATCAGGATCGCCGGCGCGGATGAGGCCGCGACCTGGGCCCCGAATACGACGGCTTGGGTCAGCGGCTGGGGGTCGCTCAAGGACGACACCGGCCCCTACCCCGACACGCTGCGCGCAGTCGCGATTTCGGTCCTACCCGATAGCGCTTGCCTGCGCGAATACCGCAGAATCCACTTGACCAGCTTCTGCGCTGGCCACCCCGCGGGCGGGCGCGACACCTGCTCCGGCGACAGCGGTGGTCCCCTTACGGTCGCGCTCGCCTCAGGCGAGGTGCGGCTCGCGGGCGCAACCTCCTGGGGCGCGCTGCGGTGCGGTCAGCCCGGCGTCCCCGGTGTCTACGCCGCGGTTGCCGCCGATCCCATGCGCTCGGCCCTGCAAGGCGCCGTGTTGGGGCTCGGCGGGGTCGACATTCTTGGCGCCGGCGGCGTCCCAACCGGTTAGCGGCGCCTGAGGCGCCTCGCCTCAGTCCTCTTTTCGCGCCCGCGCCATCAGGTCGAGCTGGCGCTGCTTGCGCATGATCATGTGCTCGAGCATGTGCTCGAGTGCCTCGGAGCGGCCCTCGCGGCCGGTCGGCGAGATCGCCTGCTGCAGCGCTTCGATCGCCTCCTCCTCGGTCTTGATCAACCAGTCGAGCGCCGCGCGACCGTTCTCCGCGGTTTGCAGCTCGGCGACCTCGGTGGTCGGTGTGCCGCCGAATGAGACGATCTTCTCGACGATGAGACGGGCATCGGCGAGCTCCTCGTCGCCGTAGCCGATCAGCTCGCCGGCGATCGCCTGCGCTTCGATCCCGGTCAGGCTGGATGAGGTCAGTGAGTACTGGAGCGCCGAGCGAAACTGCAGGCGCAGCGCCTCGTTGAGGCACTTGATCGCCTCCTGCTCGTCGAGCTTTTCTTCTTCTTCAGGCATGCACGCCACGTACCCGCAGTAGCGGTTCTCTATCTTCGTTCGACGCTCAGGTCACTGCTTGACATAGCGCTCGCCGACGAGCGTTTCGCATCCCTCGCCTCCGAGATCGGAGCTGGCGAGGCGGTCGACCTGCGCGCATCCGGGCCGATCCGGCCCTACCTCTTGGCCGCGTTGCTCGATGCCGACGAGGCCCTGGGCGACAAGCCCGCCTTGGTGGTTGCCGCTGACGACGTCGGTGCGCGCGACCTCGCCCGCGCCCTCGGCGCGTACCTGGCGCCGCGACGCGTGCGCTACTACCCGTCGCGCGGCACCGGGTACGCCTCGCACCTGGCGCCGCCGCCGCATCTCGTCGGCCTGCGGATCGGGGCGCTCGACGCGCTTATCGCCGACCGGTCCGACGGTGAGCCGCCGGTGGTCGTCGCAAGTGCGGTCGCGTTGGCCGAGGCCGTCCCGGACGCTTCGATGCGGCCCGCAGGCTTCGCTCTGCACAAGGGGGAGGAGATCGATCTCGGCGACGTCTCCGAGCTCCTGGTCGAGGCCGGCTACGAGCGAACCGAGCAGGTCGAGGACCGTGGCCAGTTCTCGATCCGCGGCGACATCCTCGACGTCTTCGGCGCCACCGAAGACCGCCCAGCGCGCCTGGAGCTGTTCGGCGACGAGATCGAATCGATCCGCTGGTTCTCCACCTTCACCCAGCGCTCGCTCGACGAGACCGAGGTGCTCGAGCTCGACCCTGCGGCGGAGCTGGCCCTCGAGCACCGCGAGCTCGCAGAGATGGCGACCGAAGAGGACGAGCGGCCGGATGTGGCTTCGCTGCTGCCGATTGACCGCTTCGTCGCCCCGCTCGACCTGATCGGTGACGACACCGCGGTGGTTCTCGCCGCGGCGGAGGAGATCCCGGCCGCACTCCACGACCACTGGGAGGACGTCACGACGGCGATGCACGACGCCGACGCGCGCCACCTCTACGTCGACGTCGCAGACCCACTCGCCGAGCGCTCTGTCCTCAATGTTCGCGGCGCCGCTGACGAGGAGGACGACGAGGCCTTCAGGGCGCAGTCGGCCACCTCCGCCGCTCGCAGCGTCAGCGAGGCGGAGTCGCAGCTGGAGAAGGACCTGCGCTCGGGCTATCGCATCGTCGTCAGCTTCGAGAGCCGCGGCGAGGCCGAGCGCACGCGGTACAACTTCAACCGGATCGAGTCGCACTTCCTCGAGGGCACTCCGGGCGAAGAGGCGTCGGTGCGGCTGGTCGAGGCGCCGCTCTCCGACGGCTTCGTCTCGCCCGAGCTGCGGCTCGTTGTCATCCCCTTCCGG
Source organism: uncultured Solirubrobacterales bacterium (assembly GCA_963746215.1). Taxonomy (GTDB): domain Bacteria; phylum Actinomycetota; class Thermoleophilia; order Solirubrobacterales; family 70-9; genus WHSW01. Next base: position 67,797 of record CAVVAT010000004.1, on the reverse strand, counting down.
CGCCTGGTTCACCGCCGCCGCGCGGCAGCGCCAGCCCCGGGCGGCCGCGGGCCGATGGCGACGTTCGCCGACCTGCGCGTCGGCGACTACGTCGTCCACGAGGACCACGGCATCGCCCGCTTCGCCGGGTTCGAGACGAAGACGCTTGCCGGGGTCACCCGCGACTACCTCGAGCTCGAGTACAAGGGCGACGACAAGGTCTTTGCCCCGACCGAACAGCTGACGAAGATCACGCGCTACGTCGGCTCCGGTGCCGACGCCCCGCAGCTCTCGGCGCTCGGCTCCAAGCGCTGGGACGCGGTCAAGGCTCGCGCCCGTCGCGCCGCGCGCGAGCTCGCCGGCGAGCTGCTCAACCTCTATGCCGAGCGCCAGGCGCGCAAGGGTCATGTGTTCGAGCCCGACGGCGAGTGGCAGCTCGAGCTCGAGCGCTCGTTCCCATATCGCGAAACGGCCGACCAGATCGACGCGATCGAGGCCGTCAAGGCCGATATGGAGTCCGACCGGCCGATGGACCGCCTCATCTGCGGCGACGTCGGCTACGGCAAGACTGAGGTCGCGCTGCGCGCCGCGCACAAGGCCGCGGCCGAGGGCAAGCAGGTGATGATGCTGGTGCCGACGACGATCCTCGCCCAGCAGCACCTCGGGACATTCAAGGAGCGGCTGCAGACGTCACCCCTCGAGATCGAGATGGTCTCGCGGCTGCGCAAGCCGGCCGAGGTCCGCGAGGCGCTCGCCAAGTTTGCCGATGGCCGGGTGGACATCCTCATCGGCACCCACCGGCTGCTCTCCCGCGACGTCCGTGCCAAGGATCTCGGCCTGGTCATCGTCGATGAGGAGCAGCGTTTCGGCGTCAAGCAGAAGGAACTGCTCCGGCAGTTGAAGCTGAAGGTGGACGTGCTCTCGCTTTCGGCGACGCCGATCCCGCGGACGCTGCAGATGAGCCTGGCGGGCCTGCGCGACATCTCGGTGATCGAGACGCCACCCGAGGGCCGCCGCCCGGTTCGCACCTATGTCGGCCCCTACGACGAGGAGCTCGTCGGCCGCGCAATTCAGCGCGAGGTCGCCCGCGACGGCCAGGTCTTCTTCCTGCACAACCGGATCGACAGCCTCCACGACGTCGCCGAGCGCCTGCGCGCGGTCTGTCCCGGCACCCGCTTCGCCGAGGCTCACGGCCAGATGGACGAGGGCGAGCTCGAGACGACGATGCTCCGCTTCCTGCGCGGCGACGCCGATGTCCTCGTTGCGACGACGATCATCGAGTCGGGCCTCGACATCCCGCAGGCGAACACGCTGATCGTCGAGCGTGCCGACCAGCTCGGGCTAGCGCAGGCGTACCAAATCCGCGGTCGCGTCGGGCGCTCCAAGGAGCGCGCTTTCGCCTACATGCTCTATCCGTCGGAGGAGGCCCTGAGCCAGGAGGCCGGACAGCGCCTGGCGACCCTCTCCGACCACACCGAGCTCGGCTCCGGCTTTGCGATCGCGATGCGCGACCTCGAGCTGCGCGGCGCGGGCGACCTGCTCGGCGACGAGCAGTCGGGGCACGTCGCGGCAATCGGCTTCGAGCTCTACGTCGCTCTCCTCGACGAGGCGGTCGAGCAGCTGCGCGCCGAGGGGGCGGGGGAGAAGACGGCTGAGGCGCCGGTGCGGCTCGACCTTGACGTCGACGCCTACCTGCCCGCGGATTACGTCCCGTTCGAGACCGCCAAGATCGACATTCACCGCCGGATCGCCGCGACGCGCGAGCCCGGTCGTCTGCGCCAGCTGCGCGACGAGCTGCGCGACCGTTTCGGGCCGGTCCCCGACCCGGTCGAGAACCTGCTCACCCTTCAGCGCGCGCGGATCGACCTCGGCACCGCCGGCGCCCGCACCGCTGAGGTCCGGGGCGGCCGCCTGTCGATCGTCCCGCTCGAGCTCGACGCGTCCACGGTGGGCCGCCTGCGCGAGCAGATCCCCGAGGCGATGTTCGAGCTGCGCAGCCGCACGCTCTCACGACGCGTGGAGGACGATCCGGCGGCGCGGCTGGAGTCGCTGCTCGAGCTGACGGCTGCCCTGACTGCGGCCTTGAGCGAGGAGCCGGCGGCCGTCGCAGGCGCCTAACCCGTAGACGGATATTCCCTCGACTTTTCGCGTTTCGGGGGTAAGGTCGGTTTGTGGCACTGGGAGGGATCCCCAGTCGCCCGGGAAAGGCATCGGCCCAGATGAACGGATTCACTCGCGCGGGCGTTCTCGCAGTCCTCGTCTCTCTCGTCGCCGCCGCGCCCGCGGCCGCGGACCCCGCGCAGGTCGGTTCCTGGAGCTCGGTCCAGAACTACCCGGTGAATCCGGTCTCTATGGGAGTGACTCCCGACGGCAAGATCGTCGCCTGGGATCAGGCAAACACCGGGCCGTACTTCGGACCGGTGCAGGCGAGCGGCCCGGCGATGGTCCTCGACCCAGTGACGGGCACCATCACCCGCAGCGTCAATGTCGCGCCGAACACGCTCTTCTGCAGCCTGATCACGTCGCTGCCCGACGGCCGGGTGGCGATCATCGGCGGCGGCAGCGGTTCGGTCAACAGCGCCAAGGTTCAGATCTACGACGGCGAGTCGCAGACGTTCTCGGTGGCGGGCGAGATGGAGCGCACGCGTTGGTACGCGGGCGGCGAGCTCGACGCGCGAGGCAACATCGTGGTCGCCGGCGGGACCGATCCCGGCATCGAGAAGGTCGACGCCACGACCGGCCTCGGCACGCTCCTCGAGACGACGTTCCCGAACAACTGGTACCCGGACCTGATCCGCATGCCCGACGGGCGCTTCGCGATCGAGGACGTCGGCGACAACGTCGCGGGCAGCGGCGCCGGACCCGGTCGCTACCTGCTCTCCGGCTCCTCGCTGACGACGATCGCCGACAACACGCTTCTGAAGGCCCGCCTGCGCGGCGTGCGCACGATGATCGCTCCGTACCGCTTCTTCTACAACTCGGGCGGCACCTCGACGGAGAGCATGATCGTCGACGTTTCCAGCGGCACGCCGAAGTACACCGCTGCCGCCTCGAGCCGGTTCCGCCACATGACCGGCCAGGCCGTGACGCTGCCAACCGGCGATGTGCTCGCGGTCGGGGGCAACAGCACCGGCAACGACACGATCGGGACCCCGGTGTTGACTCCCGAGATCTACTCGCCGCGCACGAACACCTGGGCGTCGATGGCGGACACCGCCCGTCAGCGCCAGTACCACTCGGTGTCGGCGCTGCTGCCCGACGGGCGCGTGTGGGCGGCGGGGACGTCCTACAACTCTGCGCAGGAGCCCAACGGTCAGTTCTTCTCACCGCCCTATCTGTTCAAGCGCGACGGCTCCGGACAGCTCGCGCCACGTCCCACAGCCACAGGAGCGCCGTCGGTGGTCAAGTGGGGGGAGACCTTCTCGGTCGCAACCGGCGATCCGGCCAACATCGCCTCGGCTTCACTCATCCGCCTCGCCGCAACCACGCACCAGCTCAACGCCGGCCAGGCCTACGTGCCGCTGTCGGTGACGCCGAACGGGGGGCGGGTGCAGATGACCGCCCCCGCCGGCAACGTCATCCCCGCCGGCTACTACATGCTCTTCCTGGTTGATCGCAACGGCGTGCCGTCGGTGGCGCCGATCCTGCGCGTCAAGCCCGACGACGAGACGGCGATCCCGCCCCGGGTGACGCAGAGTTCGCAGCTGAGCCGCGCATGGGGCGCCTCGGAAGCGTTTGACGGCGTCACGGGCAATGCCGCTGGGGCCACTGGCTCGGTCGCGCAGACGGCGATTGAGAACCAGCCCTGGTGGGGGGTGGACCTTGGCTCGAGCCGCGATCTCGAAAGCGTCACCCTGAATCTGCGCACCGATAGCCAGACCGCGCGCGACGTCTGGGTGTTCGCGTCAGACAACCCGTTCCGCTCGGTGACCGTGGACGGGCTTCGCGCCCAAGCGGGCGTCACCGCCGTGCGCGTGCAGACGCCCAGCGGCACCGTCGGTACCGCGACGTTGCAGCGGACCGCTCGCTACATCCGCGTCCAGGCGCCCGGAACGGGCACCGCACTGAACCTTGCCGAGGTGACGCCCAACCCCCGGGTCACACCCCCTCCGCCACCGCCACCCCCGCCGCCGCTGACCACGCCGAGCCTAAGCGCGACGGCCGTATCGGCGTCGACGATCAACCTCAGCTGGGCCGATCAGGCAAACGAGACCGGCTACACGCTCCAGCGCAGCACCTCGTCGACCTTCAGTTCGCCGACCACGGTCGAGCTCGGTGCCAACGCGACCAGCTACGCGTCGACCGGCCTGGCTGCCTCGACGACTTACTACTACCGCCTCCGTGCCAACGGCGCGAGCTCGACCACCTCCGCCTGGTCGGCGACCGCGTCGGCCAGGACGGCGGCCGCAGTGATCGTCCCGAATGCTCCAACGGGCCTCAGGGTCACATCACGATCAAGCTCGCGCATCGACCTCGCCTGGGTCGATAACGCCAACAACGAGACCGGCTACACGCTCCAGCGCAGCACCTCGTCGACCTTCAGCTCGCCGACCACGGTTGAGCTTGCGGCGAACGCAAGGAGCTACGCGGCGACCGGACTCGCGTCGTCGAGGACCTACTACTTCCGCGTGCGCGCGAAGACGAGTACCGCCACCTCCTCGTGGTCGACGGCGATCTCGGCGAAGACGCGCCGGCGCTAGCGGGCGATCAGAACCAAGACGACCGCGATCGGGGTGCCGATCAGGGACATCAAGGAAAAGATCCGCGCCCAGCCACCGCGGTACTCGACGGCGGAGAAGAGCATCAGCCCGACTACGTGCGCCATGTTGATCAGGGTGATCAGCCCGGCGACGATGTAGGCGAATACCGCGCCGCCGTCGGAGCCCTCGCCCCCGGAGCCGACATCGCGCTGAATCTCATCGCCCCCTGAGGTAGCGGCGAGAACGATCGCGAGGATCGAGCCGACGACGGCGACGATGATGCCGGCGACGTCGCGAGTGGTGAGCCGGGGCGTGTTGCGCGACCCACCCTCGAAGGTGTCTACGTCGGGTGGGGCCACGCCCGTGCCCTTCTCCTCCTCGGCGACGACGTGGCCGTCGTCCGCGGACGAGCCCTCGACCTCGAGGTGAATGACCGGCTGCTCGAAGGTCTTCTCGGCGCGGTCGAAGAGGTTGTCCTCGAGCCAGCGGGAGTTGTCCTCGGGACGAGTGACGATCACGATCTCGTCGGCGGGGAAGGTCTGCAGCGCGTCCTGGAGGGCGAGCAGCGGGTCGGAGTCCCCGACCTGACCGCCGGCCTCGACCCCCTCGCTCTTGAGCTGGGCGAGTGACTGCTCGAGCACGCCCTGTGCCTCGGCGCGAGCCTCGTCGACGTCGCCCATCGCATGCTTGATCGCCGACCCGATGAGCGCGGGTGCCACCACCATCACCTCGCGAGGGCGATCCTCGAGGTGCGCGCGGATCGCGGAGAGCACCTCAGGGCTCAGCGTGGGCTCGGATACGAGCAGCAGGACGTGGTCGGTGCTTGAGTGGTCTTGAGACATAGCCGGTTCTGGCATACCCGTTACTTACTCAGGCTTAACGGAGGCTGGGCTATGCTGCCGGGCTCGTGAGTCCGCAGGGAAAGAAGGGCAACCCGGCTGCTACGTCCAAGGCGCCGGCACCGGCGCCGCGCAAGCGGCCGTCGCGACTTGGCCTGGCTCTGTTCGGCGGGCTGCTGATCGCGCTCTTCGTGGCCGTGGCCGTGGCCCAGGGCATCGGCCGCCCCTCGATTCCGGACGACGCGATCGCGGTTGTCGAGGAGGCACCCGACGGGACGGTGACCAAGGCCGAGTTCGATCGCGTCCTCGCGCAGACCGCTGCCGGCCAGGGCCTACCCGATGTCCCGGAGCCGAGCGACCCGACCTACCAGCAGCTCGCCGACGCCGCGCAGGCGAACGCGCTGCTGTCGCGCTGGGTCACGGGCGAGGCCGAGGAACGCGGCATTGAGGTTTCCGAGCGCGAGGTCGAGCAGCAGCTCGAGCAGATCAAGACCCAGCAGTTCGGCTCGGAGAAGGAGTTCAACCAGTACATCGAGGACTCCGGCTTCTGCACCGAAGAGGAGCTCGCCACCGAGCCGCTCGTCTGCGCGGACGTGGTCAAGCAGATCCGGCTCATGATCATCTCCGACCGCATCCAGGCCGCGGTGCTGCCCGAGAATCCGTCGGTCTCCGACGACGAGATCGAGGCGTACTACGACGCCAACCAGGTGCAGTTTCAGCAGCCTGAGACGCGCGACGTCCGCGTGATCCTCACGAAGGACGAAAAGGACGCCGACGCCGCTCTCGCTGCGCTTGAGTCCGACAACTCCGATGACTCCTACGCCGATGTCGCCAAGGAGTTCTCGATCGACGACGCGACCAAGGCCACCGGGGGGCTGCGCCAGGGCGTGGTTGAAGGCCAGTCCGAGCCGGCGCTCGACAAGGAGGTCTTCGCTGCGACCGAGGGCGACCTCGTCGGCCCGTTCGAGGGAGACGCCGGCTTCTACGTGATCGAGGTCCAGAAGATCACGCCGGCAGCGACGACCTCGCTCGAGGACGCGACGGACCAGGTCAAGCAGACCCTCGTCGCCGCCCGCCAGCAGGAGCTCGCCCAGACGTTCCAAAACAACTTCCGCACCAAGTGGGTCGCGCGCACCTTCTGCGCCGACGGCTATCGCATCGACGACTGCGCCAATGCGGAGCCCATCGCGAACACGTGTACCGAGGAGGTCGCCGAGAGCCAGGGTTGCCCGGCACCGGTGCCCTCGACGCGACCGATCGCTCCGGGCACGGCAACCGTCTTCGGCACCCCAGCGACTCCGGCCCTCCCGCAGGGCCCGATCACGCCGACGCCGGAGCTTCCGGCCGGCGCGACGACACCCGGCCTGACGCCGGTCCCCGGTGGCGCGCCGCAGACGGCGCCCGCCACCCCGCCGCCGACGCCTTAGTGGCGCTCGACGCACTCGAGCGCCTCGACGAGATCACCCGGCGCCTGCGCCGTGAGTGCCCGTGGGATCGCGAGCAGGACGAGCGTTCGATCGTCCCGCATACCGTCGAGGAGGCCTACGAGCTAGCCGAGGCGGCGCAGCTCGGCGACGACGAGAAGCTGCTCGACGAGCTCGGCGACGTCCTCTTCCAGGTCGTCTTCCTCGCGCTGCTGTTGGAGGAGCGCGGAAAGGGCTCGTTCGATCGGGTCGCCGAGCAGATGACGGAGAAGCTGATCCGCCGCCATCCCGCACGTGTTCGGCGAGGTCGAAGCCGAGACGTCGGGGGAGGTGCTTCGCAACTGGGATCAGATCAAGCGCGACGTCGAGGGACGCAGCCCGAGCGACGTGCCCGAGAATCTCCCCGGGCTTCTGTACGCGCGCAAGATCCTGCGCAGGACCGACCCCGAGGGCGGCGGCAAGGCCGATCCCGCCGAGCGCGACGAGCTCGAGCGCGAGGTGGGGGAGGAGTTGCTCGAGGCTGTCCGTCGCGCACGGGCGCTCGGCGTCGATCCCGAGCTCGCCCTGAGAGCGGCGGCGAAGCGCCTTCTCACCTAGCCTCCCGCGCCGATCATGGGAGTCATCGAACACATCCACGCGCGCCAGATCCTCGACTCGCGGGGCAACCCGACGGTCGAGGCCGAGGTCAGGCTCGAGTCGGGCGCCAGCGGCCGGGCCGCGGTGCCGTCGGGCGCCTCCACGGGTGAGTTCGAGGCGACCGAGCTTCGCGACGGCGGCGAGCGCTGGGCCGGCAAGGGCGTCGAGACCGCGGTCGGCAACGTCAACGACGCGATCGCCAAGGCGCTGACAGGCGCGCGGGCGACCGACCAGGTCGCGATCGACGACACGCTGCGCGAGCTCGACGGGACCCCGAACAAGTCGCGGCTTGGCGCTAACGCTGTGCTCGCGGTTTCGCTTGCGACGGCACGTGCGGCGGCCGCTTCGAACGAGATCCCGCTCTATCTCTACGTCGCCGAGCTCTACGGAGCGACGCGCGAGGAGGCGAACGTGCTGCCGGTGCCGATGATGAACGTCATCAACGGCGGCGCGCACGCCGACAACTCCGTCGACCTGCAGGAGTTCATGGTCGTCCCCGCGGGAGCGCAGAGCTTTTCTGAAGGCCTGCGGATGGGCACCGAGATCTTCCACGCGCTGAAGAAGACGATGCAAGGCCGCGGGCTGGCGACGACGGTCGGCGACGAGGGCGGCTTCGCGCCCGACCTCGAATCGAACGAGGCCGCGCTCGAGCTGCTCGTGGAGGGCATCGAGGCGGCCGGCTACAAGCCGGGCGACGACGCGTTCATCGCGCTCGACCCGGCCACCAGCGAGATCTACAGCGACGGTTCCTACGTCCTCGAGCACGAGGGACGCAAGCTGTCGGCCGAGGAGATGGCTGGCTACTGGAGCGACATGACCAGCCGCTATCCCGTGATCTCGATCGAGGACGGCATGGACGAGGACGACTGGGACGGATGGGCGCTGCTCACCGAGCGCCTGGGCTCGAGCTGCCAGCTCGTCGGGGACGACCTCTTCGTCACCAACCCGGAGCGCCTGCGGCGCGGCATCGAGGCCGGCGTCGGCAACTCGATCCTCGTCAAGGTGAACCAGATCGGGACGCTCTCAGAGACCCTCGAGGCGATAACGATCGCCCGCGCCGCCGGGTACTCCGCAGTGATTTCGCATCGCTCCGGGGAGACCGAGGACACGACGATCGCCGACATCGCCGTGGGCACCGGCGCGGGTCAGATCAAGACCGGAGCCCCCTCCCGCTCGGACCGCGTCGCCAAGTACAACCAGCTCCTGCGGATCGAGGAGGAGCTCGGCGACGCCGCGACCTATCCCGGACTCGAAACTTTCAGCGGAAGGTAAGCGCCCGCGGGCGCCGAACCGATGAGGCGTGAGCGCACGCGCCCAAAGTGCAGGCCGGGGCTACCGGCTTCGCCCGGCGCCGAAATCCGCACGCCGAAGTACCGCCGGACGGATTCAGTGGGATCGCGTCGGGCGCCTTGCGCTGGTCCTGGTGCTGGCTGCGATTCTCGCCTCCTACGTCAAGCCGGCACTCAATTTCTTCGACGCCTGGAACGACTCCAAGGCCGAACACTCCTCGCTCGCGGAACTGCAGAAGGAGAACGCCCAGCTCAAGCAGCGGGTGACGGCAATCGAGGGTCCGGATGCCGCAGAGCGCGCTGCCCGCAAGCTCGGCATGAACCTGCCGGGCGAGGGCTCGTACGTGATCGACGGCCTCTCGCGCTGAGCAACGGGCGCTTCCGGGGATGACCCCGGCGTTCACCATCGCTCCCGCCGACGAGCGCACGCTCGCTGCCGGTGACTACCTGCTCGGCGTGCTCGGGCTCGCGCTGATCTGCGCGCCCCTGATCTACGCCGCCTGGCGGGTTCAGCGGACGATGCTGGGGTGGAGTGGCGCCCCGGCGCGGGTGGTCGAGGCGGTGGTGGCGATCTTCGCCATGGTCGCGCTCGCGGAGCTGCTCGGAACGTTTGCGGTCTTCGAGGCGGTGACGATGATCGTCGGGGGCCTCGTCGTGGCCGCGGTGGCGCATTTCGCCTGCGCGCGGGTCGCGCCGCGCGAACTCGAGCGGCCGCCGGCGCCCCCGAGCTCGCGCGTGGCGCTGTGGCTCTCCGCCGTGGCCGTGGCGGTCGTCGCCGCGGCCTGGATGGTCCCCACGCTCGGGAGCCTCGCCGGCGGCATGGATCGCGCCGACAGCCTCTGGTACCACATGCCGCTCGCCGCGCGGTGGGCAGACGGTGCGCACTTCGGAGTCATCGATTACTTCGACCCGATCTTCTTCGCCTCTTACTACCCGGCGAACTCCGAGATCTTCCACGCAGTCGGGATCCTCCCGTTCGACCGCGACTTCCTCTCGCCGCTGCTCAACCTCGGCTGGCTGGCCCTCGGTCTCACCTCCGCATACGCGATCGGCCGCCCCTACGGCGTCGGCCCGCAGTCGCTGATCGGCGGCGCGATCGCGCTGGGCGCTCAGAACCTCGTCGAGTTCCAGGCGGGCGAGGCGCTCAACGACATCATGGGAGTCGCGCTGATCATGGCGGCCGCGGCCGTGCTGGTGAACGCGTGGGTGTGTGGGGTTAACGGTCCAGAGCGTCGGTTTCTCAACACCCCAGGCGCCGCCATCGCGATCGCCGGCCTTGCCGCGGGCCTAGCGGCTGGCACCAAGCTCTCGTTCCTCGCCCCCGTACTTGCCTTTTTCGTGGGCCTCATCGCCATCGCCCCTCGGGGCCAGCGCATCAGGACGGCTGCTTACTTCGGCATCCCAGCCTTCCTCGCCGGCGGCTACTGGTTCGTGCGCAACACGATCGCGATCGGCAACCCGATCCCGTATACGAACTTCGGCCCGCTGGGGCTGCCCACGCCCGAGCGCAGCTTCGAGCTACGGCCCGGCTACTCCGTCTTTCACTACGCGACCGATACCGGCGTCTGGAAGGACTGGTTCTTTCCCGGGCTTGCACGACTCGTTCGGGCTGCTGTGGCCGCTGGTGCTCGTGGCGTTCGTCGGCGGCGGTGCCTACGCGCTCTGGCGCGGCGGCGAGCCGCTCGTGCGGATGCTCGGCGCGGTCGTGCTCTTCACCGCGCTCGCCTACCTGGTGACGCCGCTGACGGCGGCCGGAGAGGAGGGGAAGCCGATCGCCTTCGAGTGGAACGTGCGCTACCTCGCGCCGGCGGCGGGCCTTGGTCTCGCGCTCCTGCCGACGCTGCCCGCGCTGCGGCGCAACGAGACCGCGCGGAACGTCACGCTGGGTGCGGCCACGATCCTCTTCGCCGCGACCACGGTCGACCTCGTCCAGTGGCAGCAGGGCCACGTGAAGGGAGCCGTCGCCGCCGGTGTCGGCGTGCTCATCGGCTTCGCGCTGATCCAGGCGCTGCGCTCGCGCGACCGCTGGGGGCCGGGGGCGCCAATCGCATGGATCGCCGGGCTAGCCGCCGTGATCGCCATCGGCGCGATCGGCGCCGGATGGTGGGAGCAGCGTCACTACCTCGAGCGCCGCTACGAGAACCTCAGCCCCAACCTCAAGCTCGCCGAGGCCGTGCGCTGGGCGCGCGACCTGCGCGACGCCGACATCGCCATCTCGGGCATCCGCGGCGTCTTCAACCAGTACGCCTTCTATGGCACCGATCTCTCCAATCACGTGCAGTGGCTCGGCGTCGAGGGACCCGACGGGGCCTACGAGCGGATCCAGACCTGCGCGCAGTGGCGTCAGGAGCTCGCAGACGGCGGCTACACCCATGTCGTGACCACCTACGACCCCTTCAACCCCGGCGAGCTGACCGACACGAAGGAGGCGCTCTGGACGCGCGAGGATCCCTCGGCCAAGGAGATCCTGCGCGACGGGCCTGTCAGCGTCTTTGAGATCGACGGAACGCCTGACCCCTCGAGCTGCGGCGACCTGCCGAACCTGAGCCCGTCCGAGCTCGACGGTGACTCCGTCAATGAAGACCCGACTGCGAACCAACCATGATCTCGATCTACGCCTGCACGCTGCTGATCGTCGCCGCCTCCCTGGCGATTGGCCGGGCGATCCTCGTTGCCCTCGGTGGCCCGCGGCCGGCCTGGCTGTCGGGCGTCACCGGATTCGCGACGCTGGTGATCGTCGGCGCCGCTGCTTCTGCGCCTCCCGGGTCGCGCCACCACCGCGCTGGTGATCGTTGGCCTTGCTACAGCGTTCTGCGCCTGGGTCGCGATCCGCGATCTGCGCAGCGACCCCGACTCGGGCTCATCGGTGGAGGGTGTGGTCGCCGGCGCGCTCGTCGTCGCCATTGGGACGATTCCGTTTCTCGTCGCCAACCGGACGGGCGTCCTCGGCGAGGGGATCTACACCAACGATCACGCCGCGCAGCTCTACTGGGCGGACTGGCTGCAGCGCGGGTTCGGGCCCGAACCGAGCGCGGTGAAGTTCGGTTACCCAACCGGACCGCAGTCGGTCGCCGTCCTCGCCGCCCAGGCCACGGGCGCCTCGCTCGTAAGCGCGTTCAACGGGTTGCTCTTGGCGATTCCGGCGCTGACCGCGCTCACCGCGCTCGGTGGGCTGAGGCGCCTGCCGGCGCCGGGGCGGATCGCCGTTGCGCTGGTGGTGGGTATCCCGTACCTCGGCGCATCCTTTCTCGCCCAGAGCGCGTTCAAGGAAACCGCGATGGCGCTGTTCGTACTCGCGTTCGCGCTGCTGATGGCAACGCGCAGCGGCGACACGCAGGAACGCAGCGCGGCGCCAAGCTGGCGGTTGCTCGGCGTCGTCGGTGTCCTCCTCGCCCTTGCGGCCGTCTTCACCTTCAGCGTGCCGGGTCTCGCCTGGTTCGCGATCGCGTTGGTGTTGTGGCTCGCGCTCGAGGAGCTCTTCGGCGACAGCCCGGTCGACTGGGGCGCGGTCAGGCGAGGGGCCGCCGCGCACCGCGTGCCGATCGCGGTGGGGCTCGTCGTGCTCGCGGGAATCGCGGTGCTCATGTTCTCGCCCGCGCGTGAGTTCGCGGACAAGATCGCCGACGTCCAGGATTCGCAGGGACGGCTGAGCTCGCCGATCTTCCCGGGGGAGGCGCTCGGCATCTGGCCTGCCGGGGACTACCGCATCGTCCGCGGCGAGGTCTCGGGATCGCTGATCGCGGTTGCGCTCGGCGCGCTCGCCATCGCTTACGGGGTCTGGGTGCTGATCCGCCGCCGGCAGCTCGCGCTGCTGTCGATGCTCATCGCAGGTGGAGCGGTCTACGTGGGCACTCGCGTTTTCGCCGAGATCCACGTGCAGGCGAAGGCGCTGATGGTGATCGCGCCGCTAGTGATGCTCGTCGGACTGCGCGCGCTGCTCGCGCCGCCGTTCCACCCGCTGCGCCTCGGCCTCGGAGCGCTTTTCGCGGTGGCGGCCATCGGGTCGTCTCTGATCGCCCTGCGCGACACTCCCATCGGCTTCGACGAGCGCCAGCTCGCGCTCGAGGAACTTGCCGAGCAGGCCGAGGGCGAGACGCTCGTCTTCCTCGGCGTCGATCGCTTCGCCGGGTACTACCTGCGCGACACGCTCGCTCGCGCCCCGGCCGGCTACGTGCCCGAGGAGGTCAAGGCGCGCGACGAGAAGCCGTGGCAGCAGGGCCTCTCAGCCGACTTCGACACGCTTGACCCAGGCCAGCTCGACAAGTTCGATTACGCGATCACGACCGCCGCCGCCTTCGCCTCAACGCCGCCGCCCAACTTCGAGCAGGTCGACTCCCTCGGCGACTACGTCCTGTGGAGGCGCGAGGGCGAGACCCCGCGCTCGCGGATCCTCGACGAGAAGGGCAACCCGGGGGCGATCCTCGCCTGCTCGCAACTGCCCGACGGCCGCGGCGGCAATGCGACCGTCCTGGACGAGCCGGCCACCTCCAACTTCAACGAGTGGATGACGCCGGTGCCGCCGCGCGACACCGCCGCCGGCCAGGAGCTCGGCTGGGAGGCACCGGGGACCGCCACGGCGAAGCTCTCGCTCCCGCGCAACGGCCGCTACGACCTCTCGCTGCAGTACCACTCGCAGGTGCCGCTCGAGGTTGTCCACGACGGTGAGGTCGTCGCGAGCCTGCCGCCCTCGCTCGAGGGCATGTACCTGAGCGGGGCGGGGCGGGGCGCGTTCTGGCCGGCGGGTCAGATCGATGCCGGCGGCGTCGCTCCGACTGAGATCGAAGTTCGCGCGGCCGAGCCCGAGGGCCTTGCCGGCACGCTCGGCGCTTCGCAGCGAGTCTGGCTTGGCAATCTCGCCGCAAGCCCGGTCGCCACGCCGCGGGTGGTGGTGCTCGATGCCGCCTGTGGCGAGTACGTCGACCACTACGAGCTCGAGCGCAGAGGCAACGGCTGATGCCGCACTTCGGCACCCCTGATGAGGCGCCGTCGCCGGTCGCGGGCGACGATCTGGAGCGCGCCGACGAGCTCGCCCCGCTGGTGTTCATCGGCGGCACGGGCCGCAGCGGCACACACGTGCTCTCGCAGCTGATCTCGCGCCATCACGCGCTACGGCGCTGGTGCCGGTCGAGGTTCGCTTCCACACCGACGCCGACGGCTTCCCCGGCCTGCTCGCCGGCGAGGTCACCCCCGAGCAGTTCCTCAAGCGGCTGCGCGGCTTCTGGTGGAAGGGCTTTCAGACCAGCCGCTTTCGCGGGATGTACCGCTTCGTCGAGCGCGACCGCTTCGACGCCGCCGTCGCGCGCTTCGAGTCCGAGCACGGCGCCGACCTCGAGGCCGCCTGCCGCAACCTCTTCTACGACCTGCTGTGGTTTCGCACCGAGGAGGAGGAGTCAAGCGCGGGCTCGTCGAGCAGAGCACCGACAGCGTCGCCGCGGCGCCGACCCTCGCGCGGCTGTTCCCCGAGGCGAAGTTCATCCACGTCGTCCGCGACGGTCGCGACGCCTCGGCCTCGCGCGTAAGTCAGACACACGGCATCGTTCGCCCGCGTACGCGGGTGGAGGGCATCGCCTGGTGGGAGGAGCGTGTGCGCGCGATCGAGGCCGGCGCCGACGCGATCCCCGACGGCCACCTGCTCACCGTCGGCCTCGACGAGCTCGTGCGGATGCAGCGCGCGCGGGCGGCGATGAGGCCGCTGTTTCGCTTCCTCGGGACGACCGTCACGAAGCGCACCCGCCGCTACTTCTCCAACCGCATGACGACCGAGGAGGCCAACAAGGAGCGCTGGCGCCAGGGGATCTCGACGCGCAAGGCCGAGCGCCTGGAGGCGCTCTACGTCGAGGCGCTGGAGCGCCTGGAGGCCGACGAAATGCGCTGCGCGCCGCTGTTGCGCCACGCCTACGAGCGCCGCGACGAGACCCAGGACCCGCTGATCTATGTCTACGATCGAGACGCATGAATGAACTGGTCTTCGTAGGCGGGACGGGGCGTAGCGGCACCCACATCCTCAGCTACCTGCTCGATCGCCACTCGCGCTATCACGGCGTCCCGATCGAGTGCCGTTTTCACTGCAACCCGAAGGGCCTCGCCGACGTCGTCCAGGGCCGCACCGAGCCCGAGGAGTTCCTGCGCAAGCTCCGCGGCTACTGGTGGCACCGGGTCCGGATCGGCGACCGCGCGTACGTGCGCGCCAAGTGGAGAGCGCTCGGGCGCGGCCAGGTGCGCGGGATGAGCACGATCGTCGAGCCCGAGGCCTTCGAGGCCGCCGCGGCGAGGTTCGAGTCGAGCTACTCCGACGACCTCCTCGGCGCATCGCGCACGCTCTTCTACGACCTCCTTCAGCCGCTCGCCGACGGCGCCGGCAAGCCGGTGCTGGTCGAGATGAGCTGCTTCACGATCGCCGCCGCCGACGGGCTCGCGCGGATCTTTCCCGAGGCGAAGTTCGTCCACTCGGTCCGCGACGGGCGCGACTCCGGCTCGTCGAAGGTCTCGCTTCGCCAGAAGCCTCATCACCCGACCGACGTGTCCTCGGGGATCGCGTTCTGGGCCGATCGCCTGCGCCAGGCCGAGGAGGGTGTGCGCGGGCTGTCGGATTCTGATCGCGGGCGCCTGGGGGTGATCAGCCTCGACGAGCTCGTGTTCAGCGACCGGGAGGGCTCCTACGCCGAGCTCTGCGAGTTCCTCGGCATCGCCGACGAGCCAGCGATGCGCGAGTTCTTCGAGTCGGAGATGAACGCCGAGGCCGCCCATCGCGAGCGCTGGCGCAAGGGGCTCAGCGCCGAGGAGCAGGCGGAGATCGTCTCTCAGTACGAGGCCGAGCTCGCACGCCTCGAGGCCGAGGACTACCACTGCGCACCGGTCCTGCGCCGCTCGTATGAGCGCGAGCGCGCTCTCGCCGGCTTGAGAATTCTCTTCACCACGTCGAACGGGACGGGGCTCGGGCACCTGACCCGGTCGATGGCGATTGCGCGGCGCCTCGGCGAGGGCGATGAGTCGCTGTTCCTGACGCTGTCCGCGGCGGCGCCGGTGGTCGAGAGCATGGGCTTTCCGGTCGAGTACGTCGCCTCATACGCGACGCCCGGCTCGGGAAACGACTACCGCTGGTCGCGGCGCCTGCGCTCGCGCCTGAAGGCCGTGATCGCCGAGGCCGACCCCGACATCGTCGTCTTCGACGGCACCCACCCCTACGAGGCGCTGCTCGGGGCGCTGCCGCAGAAGGCGAAGGTCGTCTGGTGTCGGCGTCCGCTGTGGAAGCAGGGGTCGAGCACGGTGCCGCTCAAGCGCGCCGGTGCCTTCGACGCCGTGCTCGAGCCGGGCGAGCTCGCCGAGTCGCTGGATGCCGGCCCGACCGTCGCACTGCGCGACGTGGCTCACCGAGTCGCGCCGATCGTCCTGCTCGACCGCTCCGAGCTGCTCCCGCGCGCCGAGGCTGCGGCCGAGCTCGGCCTCGACCCGGGGGCGACGACGGTCCTCGTCAGCCTCGGCCAGGGAGCCGAGGTCCGCGAGGCCAACCGGGTCGCGCTGGCGGCGCTCGCCGGCAGGCCGGGGATCCAGGTGGCGGCACTGTCGTCGGCACTCGAAGCGGCCGGCGAGGTTCCTGAGGGAGTCGTCGCGCTGCGCGCCACCTATCCGATGAGCCGCTACTTCGCCGCGATCGACGCCTGCGTCGCCGCCGCCGGCTACAACGCGTTCCATGAGCTGATCGCGCTTGCGGTCCCGTCGCTGTTCGTGCCGATGCCGCGCCTCACCGACGACCAGCCGGCGCGAGCGCGATGGGCCGAGTCCGAGGGGGCCGGGCTCGCGGTCGCAGGGCCAGGCGATCCGGCGCTCCCCGCGAAGATCGACGAGCTCCTCGACCGCCGCGAATCGATTCGCGGCGCGCTCGTCGTTCGCCCCGAGCCGCGCGGCGCGGCCGACGGCGCGGCCTGGCTCGCGGGCCAAACCGAGCGCGAACTGCGTCTAGCGTCCTCAGGTGGGACGCAAGCCACAGTTCGCGGAGGGGAGGGGCCGCAGCGCTACGGGTCGGCCCGCGAGTTCCGGCGGCGGTGGGGCTCCTTCGTCGCCAGCATGCCTCGCACCGCTTGGCGGCTCGGCAAGCAGCAGCTGACAAAGCCGCGGACCCGAACGGTCGTTTACGCGCTGGAGGTCGACGGCGATGTCACCGATGTGGTGCGCAGCGCGGTCGCCGGATCGGGCGAGCGGCCCGAGCGCGTCCTCGTCGTCACCGATGCCCTCGGAGAGCTCGGCGCGCTGCGAGCCCTCGGCTACGGCGTCGAGCACGTTCCGGCGCGTGGGTCGCGACAGGCGGAGCTTGCCGGTGGTGACTACGCCGCGTTTCGCGCAAAGCGGCTCGGCCTGATCGCCGCCGAGCGCCCGAAGCCGCACGAGACGATCGTTGTCCCAGGCGGAGCTCAGGTACCCTGAGGGCGCTTTCATGGAGGCCTCGACACCGCTTAAACCGCATGAGCAAGCGCTTCCGGCGGCGATCCCGCAACGGGGGGAGCACTCCCGAACCTGATCGTGATCGGCGCGCAGAAGTGCGGGACCAGCGTTCTTCACTACTACCTGAGCCTTCATCCCGAGGTCTCGATGTCGCGACCGAAGGAGCTCAACTTCTTCATCGAGGAGCGCAACTGGCCGCGGGGGCTCGACTGGTACAAGGCGCACTTCGACGCCGAGGCAACGGTCCGCGGCGAGGCTTCCCCTAACTACACCGCCTTCCCGCAGCACCAGGGGGTGCCGGAGCGGATGGCCTCGGTGGTCCCCGACGCGAAGCTGATCTACATGGTCCGCGACCCGCTGGAGCGCATCGCCGCGCACTGGGTCCACAACTACGCGAAGCGCCGCGAGAAGGGGTCGCTGGCGGAGACGCTGATCCACCCGAACACCTCGTACGTGACGCGCTCGCTCTACGCGATGCAGCTCGAGCGCTTCCTCGCGCACTATCCGAAGGAGCAGATCCTCGTCTTCCAGCAGTCGGAGCTTCGCCACAAGCGAATGGAGACGCTGCGCCAGGTCTTCGAGTTCATCGGCGTCGATCCCGACTTCAACCATCCGCGCTTCGAGCAGGAGCGCCACCAGACCTCGGGCAAGACCCGAGCGACCCGGCTCGCGGTGAGGCTCGAGAAGCTCGGACGAAGCCGTCGCGGCCGCTTCATCCCGTCCAACTTCTGGCTCGTCCTCGACGACCGCCTGCCGCTGCGCAAGGCGATCAAGCGGCCCGACGTGAAGGCGTCGCTGCCGCCCGAGGCGCTGGATGAGCTGCGCGCCGACGCCGAGCGCCTGCGCGAGCTCACCGGACGCGATTTCTCCAACTGGAAGATCTGGGACTGAGCCCACGGAACAAAGCCCCTCGAAGGGCCACGACCACCCGGGCGGTACCGGGGCCGTCCTGGGCGTTCGGGTCATGCGCAATTCGTCGGTGCAGGCGGTCTCGCTTGTCGTCGCAAACGCCATGCAGCTCATCTCGGTGCTCGTCGTGGCGGCTTTCCTCGGCCCGAGCGAGATGGCGCGCTTCGCGCTGCTGCTGTTCCTCGCCGGGCTCGTCGCCCAGATCGCCTCGCTGCTCGTCAAGCCGGGGACCGTGCGCCGCGTCTTCGGCGGCGACGACGAGGACGGCGACGATGACGATGACGACGACGAGGCCGTCTCGTCCTCGCCTCCGCACACCCTTGGCGCCGGGCTCGCATGGTCGGTCGCGCTCGGGCTGATCTCGACGGTGTTGATCTACGTCTTCCGCGAGCCGATCGCCGACGGCCTGCTGGGCGACCCTGAGGACGAGAACCTCGTCGCGATCGCGGGGCTGCTCGCCGGCGCGACGCTGCTGTTCAAGATCTGCGACATCGTGCTCTGGCTGGAGCGCCGCTCAGGGGCGTTCCTGATCGCCGACACCGGACGCCCCATCCTCGGTCTGATCGGACTGCTCGCCTTCCTGGCTGCCGGGTCGGGCGTCGAGGGCGCCTTGCTCGGCACGCTGATCGGAACCGCGACCGCGGGGATTGTCGGGCTCGTCCTGCTGTGGAGCAGCTTCGAGCCCAACTTCGACCTCGCCGAGATCAAGCAGATCATCCTCAGGGGCCGCTACCGAGCGCCGATCGTGATGTCGTTCTGGCTGGTCCAGAACGCCGACATCTTCATCCTCTCGCGGTTCGTCAGCCACGACGAGCTCGGCATCTACCACCTCGCCTCGCGCCTCGGCCTGGTCGTCTCGTTCCTGCCGCAGGGCTTCCGGATGGCGATGCGGCCGCTGCGGAAGTCGGCGATCTGGGATGCGTTCCAGGACGAGTACGGCAAGCGGACGGCCGGCGGCCAGCTGCTCGCCTACTTCTGCCTGATCTGCATCCTCGCGGTGCTGGCGATGATCCTCGGCCGGGCAGGTGCTCGTCGACCTGGCGCCGCCCGCGTACGCGGGAGCGGCGAGCCTGATCCCGCTGACCGCGCTCGGGTTCGTGGGCCCGGCGCTCTACCGGACCGTCAACCAGAACGTGGCCCTGCCCGAACAAGCGCCCGTTCTTCATCGCTGGCGTGATCTCGGCGGCGCTGCTGTTCATCGGCGTGACGGTCGTCCTCGCCCCCGAGATCGGCGTGTACGCGGCACCGATCGGGATGATCGTCGGCTTCGGCACCCCGGCGTTGCTGATGTTCATCAAGGGTCAGCGCGGCAACAAGCCGCTGTTCTTCCCCTATCGCGAGGTCGGCACCGCGTTCGTGCTGGCGGCGCTGATCGCCGGAGGGGCCGCGCTGTTGCCAGAGATGAGCCACGTGGATCGAGCTGATTCTCGCGATCGTCGCTCTGCGGCCTGTGGATCGTCCTGCTGGTGCCGCTGCACGCCATCCCGCCCGCGCACTGGAAGCCGCTCGTCCACATGATCCGCTCGTTCAAGCGCGGGACCCCGGCCAACTTCCGCGCCCGCAAGGGCCTGCGCAGCCTGGAGCCGGAGGTCCGCGACGAGCTGCGCACCGCCGTGGTCGGGCGGCTGCCGCGCGAGCGCCTGCGGCCCGAGGCCGGTTACGAGGGCGCGATGCTGGTCGCGGCCCTGCGCCAGGTCGGCGAGGTGGGCGGTATCCCGGTAGGCGAGTCGACCCCGCTCGACCCTGAGAGCGCGATCTTCCTCTTCGAGGACGCCTCGACGGCTGTGCGCAACGCAAGCATGCGCAAGCTGCTCGACCAAGGCGCCGAGCCGAACGACCTGCGCTCGCTCGAAGACCTCGTCTCGACGCTCGAACTCGCGCCGGTCGAAGCCTGGGAAGACCGGCCGGTCAAGCGCCGCGGCCACCGCGGCCGCCGCCGGCGCGCGGCGGCGCAACTGCGCCAGCGCGCGGCGCGGCCCTAGCGGACGCCTCGGCGCCTGAGCAACGCCTCCGGATTAGGGGCAGGTGGGGGAGCCTGGGCTCGAGACGGGACTTTGCGCCCCTATAGGTCGCAAAGTCCCCACTCGACGCCACCCCTACCCAGCAAAAACCGGCTGGGCCCGGCGGCGCGCTCAGCGAGCGCCGAGTCTCAGTCCTCGTCTGAGTCCGAGTCGCCGCTGCCGCCGTTGCCGTTGGTCTCGCCGCCGGCGCGCTTGATCACGATCCGGTCGGGTTCGACGGTGACCTCGACGGGGCGGTGGTCCGCCCAGTGCTCGGTGTAGACGGGGTCGTCGGCGATGGCGGGGTCGAGCCAGAGGCCGTAGCCCTCCTTGCCGTGGTCGAAGCTCGCCTGCATCGAGGCGCCGGCGCGACCGCTGCGGCCGCGGCCACCGCGACGCCGGCGTCGGCGCTTCGGGCGCGCGGCGCTCGCCGTCGCCATCACCGTCGCCGCCGCGCCTGTGGAGGGGTCAGACCCCTCGCTCGTCGAGTCGTCGCTCGCTTAATCGGCGTCTGACCTCGTCGTCGTCTGCTTCGGCATCCGCGGCGAGTTCCTCCTCGCGGGTGGCGGCCTCGATCTGAGCCTCGATCTCGTCGCGGAGGTCGGTCTCGTCGACCTCCTCCTCGGAGTCGAGCTCGTGACGGCGGCGGAATTCGCGCAGCTCTGAGGCCGAAACCTCGAGCTGATGGGCGATCCAAGCGTCGGTGCGACCCTGTCGCACCCAGGCGCGGACCTGATTTAACTGTGAACGAAGTGGCTTAGCCAAAAGTCTTTCCTTGAGTTTTCGAGGGAGTTATGTGGGGCCCTGCCAGGCCCGGGCGATACTAGATCATCAAACCGGTTAGTCTGGACCCGAGACGAAAACGGGTGAGGGTCACCAGGGGGGTGAGCCTCGGCCGCAGCTCGAATGGAGGCGAGATGCTGGTCCTGACGCGGAAAACCAACCAGAGCATCATGATCGGGGACGACATCGAAGTGTCGGTGCTCGCAGTCTCCCGCGACAAGATCCGGCTCGGCATTACGGCGCCTCGCGATGTGCCCGTCTTCCGCAAGGAGGTCTACCTCTCCATCAAGGATGAGAGCGGCGACGAGGACACGCCGATCGAGGAAGCGCTCGAGGGCGCCAAGAAGAAGTAAGCCCCGCAACGGGCTACTTTCTGCGAGCGTTTCGATTAGCGAACCTTCGTAATCCGCACCAGTCGCCTTGATAGTCTCCCCGGCGGGTCCAGTACCCATGTCCGATCTGCGCATGAGACAGAGCTTCGACGAGTTCGAGGTCGCCCTCCAACAGGCGACGGACCTCGATCGCCGTCGTCGCGCACAGCTTCGCCACCGCGCGGCCACTCGCTCGCGCGCCCGCCGGCATTCAGTCGATTGACAAGCGCGGCAACGTCGGCTTCGGAATGCTGCTGCTGGCCCTCTCGCTCACGGTCATCGTCGTCACGATCGTCATGTTCGAGACGCTCGCCCTCTTGATGGGCTAGCACTCTCCCCAGAGACCACGACCCGGCGGCTGACGCCTCGCGCTCGAGGCGAGCGAACATATCCGCGTAGCGGTCGTTGGGCGGAATCGTCAGGGTCGTCGCGTAGCCGCGGCGCACGAGCTCGGCGTTGACGAAGGTGTCGCCGACGTAGACGTAGGCGAGCAGCCGCTCGTAGACGTCGCGGCGCTCGGCGTCGAACACGAGTCGCACCGTCTCGCCCTCGACCAGCTCCTTCGTTGAAGTCGCTCGCCTCGGGGCCGAAGCACTCGATCGGCTCGCCCGGCTTGACGCTCTCGGGCGTGTCGATGCCGATGTAGCGGAGGTCCTCTTCCCGTCCGTCGAGATCGACCTCGACCGTGTCGCCGTCGACGACGCGGGTGACCTCGGCAGTGACGGAGCCGGACTTGGTCGTTTCCGGCTTCTCGTCGTCCCCGCCGCTGAACAGCAGGTAGAGGACGACCGCCAGTACCGCCAGCGACGCGAGGCTTGGGAGGGAATGCGCCTCAACAGCGGCGAGCTCCGCTTCGGCCTTCGGCCTCCGCGATCGCAGTTACGGGATCCGGCGAACGCTGGAGAGCATGATCTCCTTGATCTGCTCGACGATCTCCATCGCCTCGGAACGCTCGCGCTGCCAGACGTTGCGGCCGTAGATCACGCCTGAGCCGCCGGCTTCCATGATCATCCGGGTCTGGCCGAGCAGCTGGTCGTCGTCGACCTTCGAGCCGCCGGAGAGGACGACGAGCGAGCGGCCGGCGGACTCCACGACCTGGCGCACCGCCTCCTCCTGGCTGACCTCGAGCTCGTTGTACGGCGCGGGGGCGTCCTTGTCGGTGTCCGCGTTGATCTTCGGCATGTTGAGCTTGACGACGTCGGCGCCCATCTCCATCGCCATCCGAGCGGCGTAGTCGATCGCGTAGAAGCTGTCCTGTCCGCCCTTGCCCTTGACGGCCGAGCCGCGCGGGTAGGCCCAGACCACGAGCGGCATGCCGAAGCGGTCGCAGTCCTCGCGCACCGACTTCAGCTGCAGCAGGTCCTGGTCCTGGCGGGGCGAGCCGACGTAGAGCGTGTAGCCGACCGCGTCGGCGCCGAGGCGAACGGCGTCCTCGACCGACGCGTTGATGGTCGAGAAGGCCTCGTCTGACGGCGGGAGATCGGTCTTGCCGTTGACCTTGAGCAGCAGCGGCACCTGGCCCGCGTAGTCGGGGTAGTACTTCTCGGCGAGCCCGATCTGGCAGGCGATCGCGGAGTAGCCGGCCTCGGCGGCGAGGCTGAACTCGTACTCGGGGTCCTTCGACGCCGGATTCGGGAAGAAGTCGCGCGGGCCGTGCTCGATTCCCTGGTCGATCGGCAGCAGCAGCAGCGTCCCCTGGCCGGGGCCAAACTCGAAGAGCAGGCGGCGCAGGCGGGTGCGCTTGCCCGGTGCGAGGGTCGCGAGGAGGGACTTCTGCTCGGTGACGCTGCCGACTTCCATGGGTTTCTGAGGACTCCTATCGGGACGGTTCTTGCGGGCTTTCGGAACGGCTGAGTATAGGCTCGCACTCTTGCTCGAGCACGCCTTCACCGGGCCGGAGTTCACGGTGGGAATCGAGGAGGAGCTGATGATCCTCGACCCCGAGGACTGGGCGCTCTGCCCCGGATCGACCGGCCTCCTGGCGCGATGCCCTGAAGACATGATGCGATCAGGTGCATCCCGAGCTCCACAAGTCGGTGCTCGAGATCGCGACGAGCCCGCACGTGGACGTGCCGCTCAGCGGGGCAGGAGCTTGCCGCAGCTGCGCACAGCGGGTGATCGACACAGCGGCCAGCCAGGGGCTGGCGATCGGCGCGGCGGCAACCCACCCGTTTGCGGATCGCGCTCGAGCAGGAGACGGTCGATCGCCCGCGCTACCGGGAGCTGCTCAACGAGCTTGGGATCATCGCTCGGCGAGAGGTGATCTTCGGCACCCACGTACATGTGGCGATCGAGGACCCCGACCGCGCCATATACGTGGCGGATGGGATCCGGCGCTACCTGCCGCTGTTTCTCGCGCTCTCGGTCAACTCTCCGTTCTGGGAGGGGGAGCGCACCGGCCTGATGTCGTCGCGCGTGCCGATCTTCCGCTCGTTCCCGCGCGAGGGGATCCCGCCGCATTACGGGACCTGGGAGATCTACTCACACCGGGTTGGGCAGATGATGCGGGCCGGCGCGATCCCCGACTACACGTTCATGTGGTGGGACGTCCGCACACACGCGAAGCTCGGCACGGTGGAGACGCGGGTCTTCGACCAGCAAACGCGGGTTGAGCAAACGGTCTCCCTCGCAGCTCTGAACGTCAGCCTCGCGCATCGCCTCTGCACGCTCTACGACGCGGCGAGCCGCTGATCGAGTACCCGACGGAGCTGATCGACGACAACAAAATCCGCGCCGCGCGCCATGGGACCGATGGCAAGCTCGTCGACTTTCGCGCCGGCGCTCAGGTGCAGGCGTCGAGATGGCGCACGAGCTGGTCCGGCCTACTCCACCGCGACGCCGACGCGCTCGGCTGCCGTACCGAACTCGACGGGATCGAAGACATCCTCGAGCACGGCACCGGCGCCCAGCGCCAGCTCGAGATCTGGGAGCGAAAGCCGACGATCTCGCCGAGCTGACCGCTCAGATCGCCGAGCACACCAAGCCCTAGAGGTCGGTGAGCCATACTTGGAGGGCATTGTCTGCCCCCGAGCTCTCCGTCATCTGCAAGAACTGCGGCGAGGAGGTCAGCCCCTACGTCACCGAGTGCCCGTATTGCGGCACGCGGTTGCGCAAGCGGGCGCCGAAGCTCGAGCGCGTTGGCGACGAGGTGCGCCTCCATGAGGACCGTCGCGCGAAGCGCCGGCGCAAGGCAGCCGACCGCCGCGCCGCCCGTTCCGTCTCGGTCGATCTGGGCGACGAAGCCGATCGCGACCTTCGCGCTACTGGCCGCCTCGGCGGTCCTGCTGATCGTCCAGCGCGCCGCCGGCCTGTCGCTCACCGAGGTCGGCGCGATCGTCGGGCCCGTCGGCGACGAGTGGTGGCGCTACTTCGCCGCGCCGTTCGTCTACGACAACGTCGGCTACCTGTTCGCCTGCGGTCTCGCGATCGCGATCTTCCTGCCCGGGGTCGAGGCGGCGCGTCGGCACGATCCCGGCCCTGCTGCTCGCGATCGCGTGCGGCGCGCTCGGGATGCTGGCCGCCGACGGCCTCGACAGCGCGCTCGGCAACGGGTTCCCGATCGCCGCCGGCGGCAACGGCATCGCGCTCGGCGTGCTCGCGGCGTGGTTCGTCATCCGCAGACGCCGAGCGGCGCGCAGACCCGACCGAGGAGTACGACCAGATCGCGGTTGGGGTCGCTGCCGCGTCCTGCTCGCGCTCCCGCTCGTGGACGATTTCGCCTCGGGATCTGGCCGGGCCTCACGGGCGCCGCGTCGGCGCCGCCTGCGGCGCGGCGGCGACCTTCGGCGGGCGTCTGCCCGGCAGGCCGCTGAGGAGCCGGCCGATCAGCAAGTTCACCGCAACTCACCGACGAGCTTCACGACTACATCGTCGATCACGGAGCGCGCCAGGACGAGGTGCTCGCGCGCATCGCCGCCGAGACCGCAGCGATGGGCCGGATCGCGCGGATGCAGATCGCCGCCGACCAGGGCGCCTTCATGACCCTCCTCTGCAAGGCGATCGGGGTGCGCGAGGCGCTCGAGCTCGGCACCTTCACCGGCTACTCGGCGATCTGCATCGCCCGCGGGCTCGCGCCCGGCGGACGGCTGATCGCCTGCGAGCTTTCCGAGGAGTACGCCGAGATCGCCGCCGCGAACTTCGCCGACGCGGGCGTCGCCGACCGGATCGAGATCCGCATCGGCGCCGCCGCCGACACGCTGCGGGCTCTTGCCCGAGCGCGAGGCGTTCGACTTCGCGTTCATCGACGCCGACAAGGTCTCCTATCCCGAGTACTACGAGTTGGTGCTGGCGCGGATGCGGCGCCGGCGGGTTGATCGTGGTCGACAACGTCCTCGCCGGCGGCAGCATCATCGAACCGGATGGCGAGCAGTCTCAGGCGACAAGCGAGCTCAACGACCTGATCGCGACCGACGAGCGCGTCGACATCGCGATGGTCGGAGATCGCCGACGGGCTCACGCTGGCACTGAAGCGATGAATCGCGACCGCGCACTGGAGCTGCAGAAGCGATCGCTCTGGGAGTGGGTTGGCGCGATGGCCGCCTGGTCGGAGCGGGCATCGCTTTTCGAGCGAGACGGCGTCCGCGCGGCGATCGTCCCCGCGTGCCCGCAGCGCTCGCTGCCGAACTCGATCGCCTACCAGTCACCCGCGGCGCTGGCCGCTGCCCTCGACGATCTCGCCGCGGCCTACGACGCTGCGGGCGTCGCCGCGCGCACGGTCTGGGTGCCCGAGTTCGACGCCGAGGCGATCGCGGTGCTCGAGGGTGCGGGCTACGCCTTCGACGGCCAGCCCACGGCGATGTCGCTCGAGCTCAAGAGCTTCGAGCCGCTTGACGTCGGCGATCTCGAGTGGGGCGCGGAGTCCACGCCCGCGGAGCTCGGCCGGCTCAACGACCTCGCCTACGGCTTCGAGGACGGCGACGGGATGGCGGCGGCGATGACCGCCGAGAGCCCCGGCACCACCCTCTATGAGGCGAGGCTTGGCGGCGAGCCAGCGTGCGTGCTCGGAACGATGGACCACGGGTCAGATCTCGGCTTCTACTACGTCGCGACCGCGCCGAGCCATCGCGGCAAGGGTCTGGCCAGCCGACTGATGAGCGTCGCGCTGGAGGACGCTCGCAAGCGCGGGCTGGAGACCTCGACGCTGCAGTCCTCGGCGATGGGCCGGCCGGTGTACGAGAAGCTCGGGTACGAGCCCGCGTTTGCATTGCACCTTTACGAGCACCGGGTGCCGGCATGAGCTACTCCGACGAGCAGATCGAGGCAGCGGTTGAGGCGCTTTCGGCGCCGGGCGGCTTCGAGGAGTGCTGAGGCGGTGGTCGCGCAGGCGGCGCCGGGACTACAGCGGATCCTCGCCCAGGCGCTCGCCTCGGACGGCTGGTTCGCCGAGTCGCACGAGACCGAACTGCGCAAGGCGCTCGAGATCGAGGACCCCGCGGAGCGAACGACCGCGGTGCGCACGTTGCTCGCCGAGGAGGCGCGGATGGGAATGATGATCGGCGTCGCGGTGGGCTGGGCGCTGGCGGAAGAGCTGAACGGATAGAAAGGGAGCGACATGCAGATCAACTTCATCGGACATGCGACGTTTGAGCTCGTCGACGGCGACACGCGGATCCTGGTCGACCCGTTCCTGGCGCCGAATAACCCGGCCGCCAAGGTCAGCGCCGACGACGTCGAGCCAACCCACGTCCTCATCACCCACGGCCATCAGGACCACCTCGCCGACGCGGTCGCCGTCTGCAAGCGCACCGGCGCGCCATGTGTCGCGATCACCGAGCTCGCCGGCTGGCTCGGCGACCAGGGCGTCGAGGACGTCGCCGACCCGAACCTCGGCGGCACCGTCACCCCGATTGGGGCAGCGTCAAGATCGTCCCCGCCTGGCACACATCAACGACACCAGACGGCACCGTGATCGGCACGGCCGCAGGCCTGATCATCAAGCTCGGCGGCAAGACGATCTACCACCTCGGCGACACCTGCCTGTTCGGCGACCTGAAGCTGATCGGCGACCGCCACGACATCGACGTCGCCCTCGTCCCGATCGGCGGGCACTACACGATGGACCGCGAGGACGCCGCCTACGCCTGCGGGTTGCTCGGCGCGACACCGTGATCCCCTGCCACTACGACACCTTCCCGCCGATCCAGGCCGACGCGGACGCGTTCAAGGCCGACGTGGAGGCTCAGACTTCGTCGCGAGGTCGTGATCTTGGCGCCGGGAGATTCGCACGAGCTCTAGTCCCTGCGAGTTGGCCCTGCATGCGGGGAACTACGGAAAAGGGTGGTCGATCGGACCATTAAGGCGCCCTGCGATCGACCGGGGTTCATTCCCACCGCTTATTCCGACCGATGGGATGAGGAGGAAAACGCGCCCTGCTGCCGACAATGCAGATCCCCCCTAACCCCCCACGTCGTGGGAGCAGATGGGACCTCACATGGGCGAAAAGGATCTCACCCGAATCGCATCCGAAGGAAATCTTCGGGAAGGAATCCCGATTGTGATGCGCGAGGCCCGGTCTTCTTCATACGGCGCTCCGGACACTGGCCCCACCGGTGTCCGGACCCGTTCCCGGTTGTCTTAGTCCGAGGTCACGGAGGGCCTCGGACTAAGGCGTCGGGCTTTCCGCTCGGCTCCTATGCCAACTGAGTCGCGGTCATAGACTCAATGGCGCCGATGACTACTCGCCATGAACGCGTAAAGGTGCTGGTGGCCGACGACCACCCGATCTATCGAGAGGGGATCGTTCGGGCGGTCAAGGACCGGCCGGAGCTCGAGCTCGTCGGCGAGGCCGCCGACGGACGCGACGCGCTCGACCAGCTCAAGCGCCTCGGGGTCGAGGTCGCCGTGCTCGACATCCGCATGCCCGGGCTCGACGGAACCCAGGTGCTCTCGGCGATGCGCCGCGAGGGCCTCGAGACCGAGGTGCTCTTCCTCTCCGCCTTCATGGAGCCCGAGCTCGCCTATCGGACCGTCGCCGCCGGCGCCAAGGGCTATCTGTCGAAGGAGTCCTCGCGCCAGGAGGTCTGCGACGCGATCGTGACGATCGCCCGCGGTGGCACCGCGCTCGCCGCCGAGGCCCAGGCCGGACTCGCCGCGCAGATCCAGGAGCGCGAGCGCAGCGGTGGTCCGCTGAAGCTGACCGACCGCGAGCAGGAGGTGCTCCACCTGGTCGCCGACGGCTACTCGGCACCGGAGATCGGCAAGCACATCCATCTCTCGACGACGACCGTCAAGAGCCATCTGCATTCGCTCTACGAGAAGCTCGGCGTCTCCGACCGCGCCGCCGCCGTCGCTGAGGCGATGCGGCGCGGGATGCTCGAGTAGGGACCTTGGCCACCAACGGCTCGTCCGAGGACGCGCTTCGAGCCGAGAACGCGGCGCTGCGCGAGGAGCTCGACACATGCCGCCAGCTCGTCGCCCAGGTGCTCGATGCCGAGGACTCGGCGCGGCGGCGAATCGCTCAGCTGATCCACGACGACGCGCTTCAGAACCTTCTCGCCGCCAACCAGGAGCTGATGGAGGCGGCACCGGGCCGCGTGCAGGTCAAGCGCGCCCACGAGGTCGTCGAGGGCACGATCGCCCGTCTGCGCGAGGCGATGATGGCGCTGCATCCGGTGACGCTCGAACAGGGCGGGTTCGAGACCGCTCTCGGCGCCGTGGCGCGCCAGGCGGCGCGCCAGGGAGGCTTCAACGTCGAGCTCGACATCGACCCGCAGGCGCTCGACATCGCCGACACGCTGCTGCTCGCGATCGCGCGTGAGCTGCTCACCAACGCCGCCCGCCACGCCAAGGCCGAGGAGGTGACCGTGATCCTACGCAAGGGCGACGGCACGCTTGAGCTTGAGGTCATCGACGACGGCCGCGGGATGGCGACGCGATCGGCGCGAACAGGCGCTGTCCGAGGGCCACATCGGCCTCGCCTCGGTACACGAGCGCGTGCGCTCGGTCAATGGCGACTTCGTCGTCGAGAGCTCCGAGTCCGGCACCCGCGCGTTCGCGCGCCTGCCTCTGGCAGACGTCCTCGCCGCAGCCGGCTGAGCGTCAGCTACTCGGCGGGGGTGACGGTCGGCTCGGTGGCCGCCCTCGCCCGGAGCTAGCGACGGGCGGCGCGGTAACGGGGCCGGGCGTCGACTCAGGCGGCGGTGCTGCCCGGGTTCGGAGGCGTCGCGACCGGCTGCTGCGGCGTGGTCGTGGGACCGCCGCTTTCAGGCGGCGCTGTGGATGGCGCCGGTCCGGAGCCGCTCGCCTCGACGACGAGCTCGCTGTTCTCTTCCTCCGGAACCGCTGCCGCCGCCCGCCGGGCCGACGACCGCGGTTGCGGGCGTGTAGGTCTCGTCCGGGGTGGCGGTCCCATCGGCCTCGTCGGCGGTGGCTCATCGGTCACGGGCGTCGTGGCCGCGGGAGCCTCGTCGGGAACCTCGCTGACCGGATCGCCCGGCGTCGCGGGTACGTCGGTGGCCGGCGCCTCGGGCGCCGCGGCGGCGGCGGAAACGGTCACTGTGCCAGCCGCGGCGTCGACCTTGATCTTTGTGCCGTCGGCGGCAACATGTGCGACCGCCCGCTCCGGGTGTCTCGGTCGAGGCGATCGTCGTCTTCGCCGGAGCATCCGGGGTGCCGTAGATCTGCTTGACCTCGACCGCACCAGCCGTGAGCAGCGCCGCGGTCGCCGCGGTCGCTGCGGCCTTCGCGCCGATCGCGCCGGTGAGTCCGCCGGCCGCGACGCTGCCGAGACCGGCCCCGCCGGCAGCGCCCGCGCCGCCGACAGCTGCCGTTACCAAGTCCTGCGCCCGCGGCCGCGGTTCCGCCACCGGCGCCAGCCACCGCAGCACCGCCACCGGCAACCGCAGCACCGCCGCCACCGGCAACCGCGCCACCGCCGGCATTCCGCCGCTACCCGCCGCCGGTCGCCGCGGTACCGGAGCCGCCCCAGCCGAACTTCGCGATCAGGCCCTTGTAAAGCAGTGCGAGCGGGCCGATCGGGGCGAGAGCGGCGAGCGCCTTGGAGTTCGAGCGCAGCTGGCTGCGGAAGTCGTGGCACTGCTCGCAGCGCTTGATGTGGTGGCGGACGGGGCCGGAGGCCTTGCGCAGACCCTCGGCCGCCTCGGCGAGCTCGAGCTGGACCTCGCCGCAGGTGAGCTGGCGCGACTGCGTTGCCTCCGCGAGCGACATCCGTGCGCGGACGAGCAGCGACTTGACCGCCGGGATGGTCGTGTCCATCGCAACGGCGATCTCCTCGTAGGAGAGCGCGTCCATCTCGCGCAAGAGCAGCGCGGTGCGCTGCGTCTCGGGGAGGTCGCCGACGTCGACGACCAGCGCGCGGAAGTCCTCACGCTTCTGCACCCGCTCGGCGGTGGTGACGCCGCCCTCGCCGACCATCACGTCCATCGAGTCCTGGCCCTCGGGAACCGGCCGACGGAGATGGTTGAGGCAGCGGTTGCGCGAAATCCGGTAGAGCCACGGCCGCACGTTGATCGGGCGCTCGTCGGCGATCATCGCGGCGTGCGCCTTGACGAAGACTTCCTGGAGCACGTCCTCGGCGTCCTCGGTCGAGCGCAGCATGTGGCGGCAGAACGCGAGGAGGCGCGACTGGTAGCGGTCGAAGAGGACCTCGAACGCGTGCTCGTTGCCCGCGCGGATCATCGCAACGAGGCTTCTCGTCGCCCTGGAGCTTGAGCAGGGGAGACCTCCGGCCAAGAATGCCGGTACGCGCGTTGGCGTGTGAAAGGGTGGATGCCTCCATGTACCGCGGTTCCGCTCTCCCCTATGACAGAACACCGTAACAGCGCAGAGGTTGCGCCTGGACGAATGCCGGGGGCGGGATCGAACCCGCATGTCCTTTCGGACAATCGGTTTTAAGCCGATCGCGTATTGCCAATTCCGCCACCCCGGCGGGGTCGAGGCGATCGTAATGGCAGAACTGCGTGATTCAGAAGAGATGCGGATGCTGGCGCACGAGTTGCGCAACACCCTGTTCGCGATCGATCTGCTGCTCGAACGGGCGATCGACCACGAGAAGCTCGGCACGGATCCCGTCGACGACGTGCGCCGCGCGCGCGAGGGCGTCGCCGAGACGCTCGAGATCGTCAAGAGACGAATCGGCTGAGACGAACCTACGCCGCGGTCAGCTTCGCCATCAGCGCCACGGCCTGGTCGTTGCTGAGGCCCTGATCGCGTACGAGCGATCGCCACGTCTCGAGTTGGAGTGCGTGGCCGATCGCCGCACGCATCTCCTTGCGCCGAGCACCGCGCAGCTTGCGTCCCTCGAGCAGCAGGTCGGCGAGGTGGTCGAGCATGTCTGAGAGGCCCTGCATCCGCACCGCGATCGCCGGCACGCGGGGGGCGTCGCGGATCAGCTTCGCGAGCGTCTCCCCGGTCTCGTCGTAGAAGTCATAGAAGCCCGAGAGGGTCGCCCGGAGGCGTTCGTCCGGGTCCGCCAACTCCAGCCAGGGCGTGGGATCGGGGGCGGGGTGCAGGGTCGCCCAGTGGTTGCTGCAGGCATCGACCAGCGCTTCCTCGTCGGGGAAGTGGCGATAGACGGTGGCGCGCTGGACGCCCGCGAGGTCCGCGATGCCGCTGACCGTCGTCCGCGCGGGTCCGACGGTCTCGTGCAGGTGCATCGTCGCCTCGGTGATCCGCAGCTTGGTCTGCGCCTCGGACTCGGCGCGCTTTCGCTTGGTGTATTCGCGAGACATAAGTGTTCAATCAATCTTGACAGATGCAGCGGCGCTGTGTTAGGTTCGCTGAACATTGCTGTTCAACGAAAGGAATCGCGCCATGTTCGACACCACGCAACTCAGCCGCTTCGACCACAGCCAGGGCCCGCGCCTCGTCGGTCCCGACGACGGGTACTCCGTGCAGCTCCCGGGCGTCGGCGTTCGATTCATGGCCTGGACCGAGGAGACCGGCGGCGGCTTCTCGCTGGTCGAGCATCCGATCCCCCCGAACACGATGGCTGCGCCTTGGCACAAGCACGCTCGCGAGGACGAGTACTCCTATGTGCTCGAGGGCCGGATGGGTGCGCTGCTCGGCGACGACGAGGTCTACGCCAACACGGGCGACTTCGTCTTCAAGCCGCGCGACCAGTGGCACACCTTCTGGAACGCCGGCGACGAGCCCTGCCGGATCCTCGAAATCATCGCCCCGGGCGGATTCGAGCACATGTTCCGAGAGATGGGCGAGATGACGGCCGAGCCGACCCCCGAGCAGCTCGCTGACATGGATGCTCGCTACGGGCTCCAGATCGATCCCGAGGGCACGGTCCGTGTCGCAGAGCGCTTCGGGCTGGTGCAGAACTACATCCCGGACGGCGCACCAACGACCGCGTGAGCCACCGCTCTCCTTGACCGGCATCCGCCGCGGTTAATCGCAACCGCGGCGGGTATCGGACCCGGCGGAGGAGGAGAGTCGAGTGAGCGATCGCAGCGAGCCCGAGGCTGACGACGACCTCGAGAAGGTCGGACGTTCGGGCACGTACAAGACGCTGGAGGAGCAGGAGGGTCGGCTCTCGCCGGCCGAGAAGCGGTTCGAGCGCAACCGGCGCACGGTCGGGCTGTTCCTCGGGCCGATCGTCCTCATCGCGATGCTGGCGATCCCGTTCGATCTGCCGCCAGAGCAGCATCACCTCGCAGCGGTTCTTGCGTTCGTCGTCGTCTGGTGGGTGACCGAGGCGATTCCGATCCCGGTCACCGCGCTGCTTGGCGTCGTGCTCGCGGCGCTGCTCGAAGCGGCGCCAAAACCCGAGGGCGACGATGCCTACACGGACGTCGTCTTCAGCCTCTTCGTCGACGACAACATCTTCCTGTTCATCGGCAGCTTCATCATCGCCGAGGCGATGGTGGTCCACGGCCTGCACCGCCGCTTCGCCTACCGGGTGCTCGCGTCGCGCTGGGTCGGCGGCTCGACCTACCGGATCATCCTCGCGTTCGGCCTGATCGGGGCGCTGACGTCGCCGATCATGTCGAACACCGCGGGCGCGGCCATGATGTTGCCGATCGCGCTCGGGGTACTGACAGCGGTGGGCGGCATGGTCGCCAAGCAATCCGGCGACGAGGGCAAGGAGAGCCGCATCGAGCGGCTCGGGTTCTCATCCGCGCTGATGCTGGTGATCACCTACGCGATCACGATCGGCGGGCTGTTGTTGCCGATCGGTAGCCCCCCGAACCTGATCGGCCGCGATCTGCTCGAAAAGGAGACGGGCGAGCCGATCACCTTCCTGGAGTGGTTTCTCGTCGCGCTGCCGATCGTCGTCGTGATGTTCGTGGCGCTGATGGTGATCATCCTGCTGCTCAACCGCCCCGAGGTGAAGCACGTGCGAGGGCGCCACCGAGCACGTGGATGAGGAGCGGCGCAAGCTCGGACCGGTGACCCGCGGCGAGAAGAACGTGATGTTCGTTGCCGGCCTGGCCCTGTTCCTCTGGTTCCTGCCGGGACTGGTCGGCCTGTTTGCCGGCGACGACTCCGACGCGTACGCGAACGTCACCGACACCGTCAATGAGGGCTCGGTCGCGATCGTCGCCTCGGCGCTGCTGTTCCTGCTGCCGGTCGACTGGGCCAAACGCCAGTTCACGCTCACCTGGAATCAGGCCGCGAAGATCGACTGGGGCACCGTGATCCTGTTCGGCGCAGGAATCACGCTCGGCACGCTGCTGTCCGAGACCGGCCTCGCCGAGCAGATCGGCACGTCGATCTCAGATGCGCTGGGCGTCTCGAGCGTGCTCGGGATCAGCCTCGTGGTGGTGGTCGTCGCCGTGATCACGTCCGAGACGACGTCGAACACCGCAAGCGCCGCGATCGTGGTGCCGATCGCGATCTCGGTTGCCGCTGCGGCCGGCGTCAACCCGACGATCCCGGCGCTGGCCGCGATCTTCGGCGCGAACTACGGGTTCATGCTGCCGGTCTCGACCCCGCCGAACGCGATCGTCTACTCGTCGGGCGTGCTGCCGATCACGCGGATGATCAAGACCGGCGCGATCTTCGATGTGATCGGCGCCGTGCTGTGCGTGATCGGCGTCTCGATCATGGCCAACGTCGTCGGCCTGGTCTAGAGCTGTGTAAAGACGGCCTTCGTCTCGAGGTAGGCGTCGAGGTTGTGGTGGCCCTTCTCGCGGCCGATCCCCGACGCCTTGTAGCCGCCGAACGGAGCCGCCGGGTCTCCGGCGCCCCAGGTGTTGATGTAGACGTTGCCGGCGCGCAGCAGCGACGCCAGTTTGTGCGCCTTTGAGATGTCGCGGGTCCATAGGCCGGCGGCGAGGCCGTATTCGGTGTCGTTCGCTCGGCGCGCGACCTCCTCGAGGTCCTCGAACGGCTGCGCGACCAGCACCGGGCCGAAGATCTCCTCGCGGGCGATGCTCATCTCGTCGTCGACGCCGGTGAACAAAGTCGGTTCGATGAAGTAGCCACCGTCGTCCCCGTTGCTCGGCTTGCCGCCGGCGACGGCCTCGGCGCCCTCGTTCAGGCCCGCCTCGATGTAGCCGTTGACCCGCTCGTACTGCTCGGCCGAGACGACGGGACCGAACTGCGAGTCCGGGTCGAGGCCCGGGCCGACCTTCGCCTGGGAGGCGAAGTCGGCGATTCGCGAGACGACCTCGTCGAAGAGCCCCTCCTGAACCAGGAGTCGCGAGCCGGCGTTGCAGGCCTGGCCCGAGTTGTAATAGATGGCCTGGAACGAGCCCTTGACCGCGGCGTCGACGTCGGCGTCGGGAAGGATGATGTTCGGGCTCTTGCCCCCGAGCTCGAGCGTGACCCGCTTCAGCGAGCGGCCGCACTTGGCGCCGATCTCGCGGCCGACGGAGGTCGAGCCGGTGAACGCGACCTTGTCGACGCCCGGTTCGTCGACAAGCGCGGCGCCGGTCTCGCCGTCGCCGGTTAGGACGTTGAACATCCCCGCGGGGAAGCCGGCCTCGAGCGCGAGCTCGCCGAGGCGAAGCGCGCTCAGCGGTGTCTGCTCGGCGGGCTTGAGGATCAGCGGGCAGCCGGCGGCAAGCGCCGGAGCGATCTTCCAGACCGCCATCAGCAGCGGGAAGTTCCAGGGGACGATCTGGGCGCACACGCCGACCGGCTCGCGCAGTGTGTAGACGAAGAGGTCGCGGCCCGAGACGGGGATCGTCTCGCCCTCGATCTTGGTCGGCCAGCCCGCGTAGTAGCGCAGGTGGGCGACCGAGCCGGCGACGTCGCCGCCGGCGGCAGCGAGGGGCTTGCCGTTGTCCAGCGACTCGATCTCGGCGAGCTGCTCGCCGTTTGCCTTGACCAGCTCGGCGAGGGAATAGATCATCCCGGCGCGCTTGGCGGCCGACAGCTTTCGCATCGGGCCGTCGAGCGCCGCGCGGGCGGCCTCGGCCGCGCGCTTGACGTCGTCGGCGCCAGCATGTGCGACCTCGGTGATCGCGTCGCCCGTGGCGGGGTCGATCGTCTCGAAGGTGCGGCCGTCGGCGGCGTCGACCCACTCGCCACCGATCAAGCAGTCGATGCGGAGCATCGACGAACTCACGGGCGGCGTCGGACAGCGCTTCAGCAGTAACGGTAGGCATGGCGACGATCCTAACGAGCGCCTCCCGAGGCGCGAGATGCGCCAAACGTCCTCAGGGAGGACGCTAGCCGCAGTTCGTCAGCAGCCGGTGCTCGAGCCCTCGGCGAGCGGCGGTGCGACCGACGTCTCGTCGACGGCGACCGATGCGGCTGCTGCCGCGACGCCCTGCTTGCCGGCGCTGCCGGGGTCGACCTCGGCCGGGCCGGTTGTGCCGGTCGGCGGCGCGGGGGTCGTTTCCGGCTCCGGGGTGACCGGATCCGGGGTTGGTGCGGGAGTGGTGGGCTCGCAGGTCGGCTCTTCGGCGGCGCCGGTCTCGACGGAGGCTGGACCGTCCGCGCCCTCGGAGCTCTCGCTGCCGTCGGCGGCGCCGGCCTCAGCCTCGTTGGTGCGGTCGGGCGCGACGCGCGGCTCAGCCTCTCCCGCCTTTGGCGGTGAGATTCCGGTTGCGATCACCTCCGGCTTGCCGTCGGAGTCCTCGCCCGTCATCGAGCGGGGTGCCGTAGGCGGTGACCTGGACCGCGTATGTGCCGGCGCCGACGTAGGGCACCCAGGCGGATGCGCCGCCGGCGCCGACGCCGCCGAGGTCGGTGACCGACCCGTCGGGGCTGGTGATCGTCGCCGTGTAGCTGGTCGCGTTCGGCAGGGTGTTGAAGGAGATGTTGACCTGGCAGGCGATGCCCGACTCGATCACGCCGCACGAGCCGAGCGACGACGAGACGGAGAGCCCGGCGGGGCCAGCCTCGACCTGAGCCGGAGTCCTCACCGGACAGCGCGAACGCCGGTAGCGGCGCCACGAGGGCGGCAAGGGTCAGCCAGAGTGCTCGATTACGTGCTGGCACGGCTTAGCCCTTCGCCTCCGGGGTGAACGATCCTGCGATCAGGTCGGCGGCTTGCACGGCCTCGGGTGAGGCATCGGGCTGAACCGTGGTCGCGAGGTAGTAGCGGTAGTCGCCGCTGACACGCAGGGTCACCGCGTAGGCGGGCTCTCCAGGGGGTGCGTCGGCAGCCAGCTTCACAATCGTCGCTTCCTCCGTCGGCGCCGGCACGCGCTCGACGATATCCGCTGAACCGGCGAGCGCCTCGAGCTGGGCCAATGACTGGCTCACGAAAGTCGGAAAATCCAGGTTTGGGTCGCGCGTGACCCAGAGCGTCGCGTCGGCCTCGCCGTTCGGCGCGGCCGCGGCAAAGGTCGCGCCGCTCGGCGGATCGGTGCGCTCCCAGCCCTTCGGCAGCGCCAGTGAGTAGGTGGTGCCGGCGACGAGGTTGGCGGTGTTACCGGTCGTCGCGGCCGCGGAGCCCCCGTCGGGGGCGGTTGCGTTTTCTGGCGTCGTCGGCGAGCCGGTCTGGTCGCCGGCGGTCGCCGGCGGGATCGAGCTCAGGTCGTCGCCGTCCGCCACTGAGGGTGGGCCGCTGTCGGGTGCGGCCGCAGTGGTCGGGGCGTCATCGCCACCGCCCTGAAGGAGGATGAGCCCGCCGATCACCAGCACGGCGGCGACGGGGATCGTCGCGAGCCGCCAGGTGCGGCTCTGCGGGATCGATCTTCGGCTTCGAGATCTTCGGCTTCGAGAACTTCGGCTTCGAGAACTTCGGCTTCTCGAATTTCGGAAGCGCAAGCTTCTTGGGCAGATTCACCGACGGCCGTCTGATGGCCGCCTTCTTGCGCGCTGGAACTGCCTTCTCGAGGTCGTTGAGCTCGCTCTCGAGGCCGAAATCGTCGACCTCGCCGATCTCGAAGGCCTGCTCGCAGTGATCGCAGCGCAGCCGGTGAACGGCGCGCGCAGGCACGGCGCTGGGCAGGCGAACGCGCGTCGAATTGCCGCAAGCCTCGTGGCGCGCGGCGACGATCCGCACGCTCATGCTCGCCGGCGGCTCTGGAAAGCCTCCGTTGCTTGGATTCTCAGGCAGGAGTGAACGCTGCACAACTTCCTCATCGGGCATAGCCCATCGAGACCTTGAGATACGCTTGCGTGACCCCATCGTCACGCAACAAACGTCGCGCGGGCACCAACCGAAGTGAGACTATTCTTCCATGGTCGCCGGAGTTATTACGTTCCTGTATCGGCGCCTCGGAAAGCGCTATCCGCTGGTGTTCATGGCGGCGGAGCTACAGACGGCGCTTCTGATCGTCGCCGGCACGCTCGCCCTGGTCGCCTTTTACTTCGAGGGGACCACCTCCGAATACCTGACAGATCCTGCTCGTCGCCTTGGTACTGACCGAGGGCGCGATCCTCGCCTCCCTGTGGCGCGTGCTCCCGCAGATCCGCCCGATGAGCGAGTGGATCGGCGGCAAGCGCGACCCGGAGTCGACCCAGCGCGCCTGGTCGGCGGCGATCAGCCTGCCGATCCTTTTGATTCGCCGCGACCTCCCGATCCCGGTGCTGATCTCGGTCATCCCGACGACGGTCGTCGGGATCCTCGTCCTCGAGCTCCCGATCCTCGCGATCTTCCCGCTGCTCGCCGCGGCGCTGGTCGCGATGGGCTACGCGGCGATCCTGCACTACCTCGCAGTTGAGGCGGCGATGCGCCCGGTGCTGCTCGACATCAACTCGAGCCTCTCGCCGCGGCTCTCGGTCGACTTCTGGGCGGTTCCGCTTCGCATCCGCCTGCTGGTCGCGCTCCCGGTGATCAACCTGATCACCGGGATCGTCGTGGCCGCGCTCACCTCCAACGGCGGCGGCAGCTCCAACCTCGGCCTCGATGTGCTCATCGCGCTGCTGGTCGCGACGACGATCTCGCTTGAGCTCACGGTGATGCTCGTCGAAGTCGATCCTGCGCCCGCTGCGCGATCTCGAGCGCGGCCTCGACCGCGTCAAGCAGGGCGACTACGAGCGCTGTCGATCCCGGTCACCACCGGCGACGAGCTCGGCGAGCTGGCGGCGAGCTTCAACGAGATGGTCGAGGGCCTCGCCGACCGCGAGCGTCTGCGCGAGGCGTTCGGCACCTACCTCGATCGCGAGGTCGCCGAGTACATCCTCTCCGAGGGCTTCAGCGAGGAGGGGGTGGAGGTCGAGGTCACGGTCATCTTCTGCGACGTCCGCGGCTACACCGAGTTCGCCTCGGAGGCGACTCCGCAGGAGGTGGTGGCGGCGCTCAACGAGCTCTTCGAGTCGGTGGTGCCGATCATCGCCGGCCACGGCGGCCACATCGACAAGTTCGAGGGCGACGGCCTGCTCGCCGTCTTCGGCGCGCCCGAGCCGTTCGCCGATCACGCCGACCGCGCCGTGCGCGCCGCCTGCGAGATCGCCTCGACGGTCAACCACGAGGGCGGCGCCGGCGAGCTGCGCATCGGCATCGGCGTCAACTCCGGACGGGTCATCGCCGGCTCGATCGGCGGCGGCGGGCGTCTGAACTTCTCGGTGATCGGCGGCGTCGTCAACGTCGCCTCGCGCGTGCAGGAACACACGCGCGAGACCGGCGACGACATCCTCATCACCGAGGAGACCTGGAAGGCGGTTTCGCACCACTTCGAGGTCGAGAGCCGCGGCAAGGCCGAGCTGCGCGGCGTCGCCGAGCCGGTGACGCTGTTCGCGCCCGAAGCCGGTCGGCGCCGCGGCGGCGGCCGACGATGCGAGCGACGGCACGGACGGCGGGTCGGGGCGCCGCCTGCGGCTGCCGCTTCCTAGGCTGCTGCGTTGATCCGCCTCCTAGCCTGCTCTCATGGCGCCTGCTGGCTCGGCGCGTTGGTGCTGTCCTGATCAGACGCCGAGGGCAAGACCGGCCCGTCGTCGTCGCTCATCCTGATCGCCGCTGCGCTGAGCGATGTTCCTCGCGATCCGCGCCGCCTACATCCGCGCGCGCGGATTCGTCTCCGACGCCCGCGCCTTCGTCTCCGGCGACATCCAGTCAGGCGCGCCTGATTTCGGTCGACGAGCCGCAGCGGCTCTTCAGCCCGAGCTCGGAGGTGACGGTCGAGCTCGAGGGCGAGGACGGCAACGTCCACAGCTTCTCAGCACGACATGCCGGTGCCGTTTCCGTTCGCCTGGGGCTACCGCCTTGGCAAGCGCTTCAACCTGCCGCTCCTCAGCAGCCTCGACCCGACCGCGCTGATGGCGGCCGAGCTTCGCCGCGAGGGGATGAACGCTGATCGGTCGGGCGGCCGGCGGCGACGACCGCGCCCGACGGCGCTCAGGCGCCGTAGAGGAACCGGACCATCTTGTCCTTCTCGCTCTTGCTGTTCGAGCACTGGACCCGCCAGATCTCGTCGGCGGTCCGGATCTTGAGGCAGACCCAATCGTGGTAGCGCGGGTTGAAGCCGATGTCGACGCCGCCGGCCTCGAAGACGAAGTAGTCGGCGAGCTTTCGCGCCGACTTGCATGAGGTCCTCTCGGCCCTCAGGTTCCACCAGCCGCCGCCGTTGACGATGTGCTTGCCGCACTTCTCGGTGCCCGAGCCGGCGCTGGCACCGGCCGGAGTCAAGGCGACAAGGACGAGCGCGGCGAGGACGAGGGCGGTGGAAGCGGCGACTCTCAGCATGCGCCCAACCTAAGCGGTGGCGCGCCCGATGGCAAGAAGTGGGATTCTTTAGCGGCGTGAGGAGGAGCAGGGCGTTGGTCGCGTTCGCGACGCTTGGAATAGCGCTGGGCGTCGCCGTGCCCGCGGACGCGCGGCGTTCAAGGCGCGCGGCAGCATGGAGCAGGTGCACGTCACCGGCGCGAAGCCGAGGAAGGACGTGATCCTCCTCGACAAGGCGGGCGACGAGGTCGCCACGCGCAGGGCCGGTCCGCTCGGCGGCGTCGTCTTCCGCAAGCTCGAGCCCGGCGGCGGCTACTCGGTCCTTCAGGGCTCGAAGCAGTCGCGCACCGTCCGCGTGCTGACGACGAAGTCGGCGCCTCCGAACACGAAGATCTACGACCAGGTTCTCCCGGATGGCACCGAGGACACCTACGGCTACCTGAAGACCCGCGACGGCACCAAGCTCGCGATCAACGTGCTGCTGCCGGGTCCGGTCGAGGACGGCCCTATCCGACCGTGGTCGAGTACTCCGGCTACGGCTATGCCAATCCCGACGGCGGCCAGAGCTCGCTGCAGGTGATCTACAACCTGCTCGGCTACGCGGTCGTCGACGTCAACATGCGCGGAACCGGCTGCTCGGGCGGCGCCTTCGACTTCTTCGAGCCCGCGCAGGCGCTCGACGGCTACGACGTGATCGAGACCGTCGCGACGCCAGCCCTGGGTGCTCAACGGCAAGCCGGGGATGGCCGGCATCTCCTACGGCGGGATCTGCAGCTTTTCGTCGCCGCGACGCGGCCGCCGAACCTCGCCGCGATCACGCCGCTGTCGCTGATCGACAACACGCAGACGACGCTCTATCCGGGCGGGATCCTCAACACCGGCTTCGCGCTCGAACTGGGCCAAGGAGCGCGTCCACGACCCGACGCGCGGCGGGTCCCGACCAGGGTCAGGCGCTGGGCCTATGACCGCATCCAGGCCGGCGACTCGATCTGCAACAAAAACCAGGAGCTTCATCCCGAGGCGGTCAACCTGCTCGCCAAGGTCAAGCGCAACAGCCACTACAAGCCGAAGGTCGCCGACCCGCTGGCGCCCGTCACGTTCGTCCACAAGATCAACGTGCCGACCTTCGTCGCCTGCCAGTGGACCGACGAGCAGACCGGCGGCCACTGCCCGACGCTCTCCGACGCCATGACGGGCACCGACAAGAAGTGGTTCACGTTCACCAACGGAACTCACATCGACTCGCTCGACCCCGAGACCTTCAACCGCTTCTACGACTTCCTGCAGCTCTACGTCGCGAAACGAAAGCCCGACGTAAACCCGGTGTCGGTCGGCGGCGCGCCCGCCGTGTATGAGCTCGCGATCCGGCGTCCACGGCGTGACCATGCCGCCCGACCCGATCCAGATGCAGCCCGACTACGAGTCGGCGAAGGCCGCTGTTCGAATCGCAGAAGCACGGTCCGCATCCTCTTCGACAACGGTGCGGGCGGCCCGACCGCCGGCAACCCGGTCCCGGGCTTCGAGCAGTCGTTCGACAGCTTCCCGGTCCCGGGCACCTCGGCGCGCTCCTTCTACCTCGGCGACGGTGGCGAGCTGACCGCCGCGAAGCCGAGCACGAGCAGCGAGGACTCGTTCAACTGGGATGCCGGCGCGCGTCCGTTCGCCAACTTCACCGGCAACACCGGCGCGGGAACCGACGGGCTCTGGACCGCAACACCGCCGTATGACTGGGCGCAGAACCCGGCCGGCACCGCCGCCTCTTACGTGACCCCGCCGCTTGACGCCAACACGGCGATCCTCGGCGCCGGTGCGCTCGAGGCATGGGTGAAGTCCTCGATCGCCCGACCCCGACCTTCAGGTGACGATCACCGAGGTCCGCCCCGACGGCAAGGAAACCTTCGTGCAGAGCGGCTGGATGCGTACGCCGAGCCGCAAGCTCGACCGCAAGAAGAGCACCGAGCTCGAGCCGGTCCTGAGCCTGCGCAAGAGCACGACAAGCCGATGCCGAAGGCCAAGCTACGCGAAGCTGACGGTCCCCCTCTACTACCAGGGCCACGTCTACCGGGCCGGGTCGCAGATCCGCGTGACGATCAGCGCGCCAGGCGGCGACCAGCCGATCTGGGCCTTCGCCGAGACGAAGGGCGCCGGCTCCGAGATCTCGATCGCGCACTCGCCCGAGATGCCGTCGCGGCTGCTGCTGCCCGCAGGTCGGAGGCGTCGACGTCCCGACCGAGCTGCCGCCGTGTCCGAGCCTGCGCGGCCAGCCGTGCCGCGACTACGTTCCGTACACGAACGTCAGCGGCTCGCTGAAGAACTAGTTAGCTCGCAGCCGCAGTCTTCGAAGGCGCGCCTCGGGGGCGGGCCCGGACGCAGCTTCGTCGCACCGGCCGGGCGCAGTCCGTCGAGCGCGAGGCCGAGGTAGCGCTTCCAGATGTCGTCGCGGATGCCGGGGAACGGCATCTCCGCGGAGGCCGAGACCGAGTGGATCAGGATGCCGATGTCCTGGCCGGAGATGTCGTCGCGGACTGCGCCTGCGGCCTGCGCGCGCTTGACGAGCTGCGTCATCGCCCCCATGAGGTCGCGGCGTACATCTTCGAGCTGGTCGCTGACGATGCAGTTGTCCTTGACCGACTCCTTGATGCCGCGGTCGACAACCGAGCGCGCGACCATCTCGGTGAGAAAGCGCTCGAGACCGGCGCCCGGATCCTCGTCGGTGAGGCAGTCGGCGGCGATCTCCACCGCCTCTCGCATCTGCGACTCGACGATCGCGATGACAAGGTCGTCCTTGCTGGGGAAGCGGCGAAACAGCGTCGCCTCCCCGACCCCGGCGCGATGGGCGATATCCGCGGTCGAGGCTTCCAGCCCGCGCTCGCCGAACACCTCGATCGCCGCCGCGATGATCCGCTCGCGATTGCGCTGAGCGTCGGCGCGTAGGACGGTCGTGTCGGTTGCGGCCATGTCCTCGATTGTATGCCCGACCACGGCTGCGCCTACGCAGCTACGGCCGCAGCCATGTCGACGTCGCCCGCGTCGATGCGGGCAACGTCGCGACGGCGCAGGAGCACCGTGGTCAGGACCGCAGCGGCCGCGATCAGCCCGGCGGCGATCGCGAACGCGATCTGGAAGCCGTCGACCAGCGCCGCGCTCTGTGAGGCGCCACTCGCCAGCGCGTCCGCCGTGCGGTCGTTGGCGAACGTCGAGAGCACAGCGAGTCCCAGCGCGCCACCGACCTGCTGCGAGGTGTTGAAGACGCCGGACGCGAGCCCGGCGTCGGACGAGGCGACGTTCGTGGTGCCGACCAGGGTCAGCGGCACGAAGGTCAGCCCCATGCCGACCGCCAGCGGGATGAACGCCGCGAGCAGCTGCAGGTAGGTGCCGTCGACGGAGGTGGTCAGTGCCAGCACCGCCAGGCCGATCGCTGCCAGCGAGGTCCCGGTTGCGAGCACGGCCTTGGTGCCGAGGCGACCGATGAGCTGCTGGGCCAAGACCGAGCCGATCACGATGCCGACGCTCACCGGCAGGAACGCGAGCCCGGTCTCCAGCGCGGAGTAGCCGAGCACGTTCTGCAGGTAAAGCGACGAGAAGAAGAACATCGCGAACATCCCGGAGACGACCAGCAACATCACGCCGTTTGCCGTTGCCAGCGAGCGCAGCCGGAAGAGGTCGAGGCGCACGAGCGGCGCCTTCGAGCGACGCTCGATCGCCACGAACGCGGCCAGCAGAGCGGCTGCGATGCCGATCAGCCCGAGGGTGGACGCGGACGCCCAGCCCCAGTCGGTCGACTTGACGATCGCGTAGACCAAGAGCAGCAGTCCCGACGTGACCGTGATTGCGCCGGCCACGTCGAAGTGGCGGACGACGCCCTCCTGGCGCGACTCGGGCACGAAGCGGAACGCGGCGAAGATCGTCGCGATCGCGATCGGCACGTTGATGAAGAAGACCCACTCCCA
This sequence comes from uncultured Solirubrobacterales bacterium, assembly GCA_963746215.1. GTDB lineage: Bacteria > Actinomycetota > Thermoleophilia > Solirubrobacterales > 70-9 > WHSW01. Next base: position 23,505 of record CAVVAT010000004.1, on the reverse strand, counting down.
GGAGAGGAACTCCACGAGCACGCCGCCGAGCAACAGTCCGGCGGCGGCCCCGCCGGCGGCGATCGCACCCCAGGCGGCGAGCGCCTTCGTGCGGTTCTCACCCTCGGCGAACGTCGTCGTGATGATCGAGAGTGCGGCGGGGGATACCAGTGCGCCGCCGAAGCCCTGCAGCGCGCGGGCGCCGATCAGCATCGTGTCGGAGGTGGCGAGGCCGTTGAGCAGAGAGGCTCCGGCGAATATCGCTACCCCAGCGACGAATAGGCGTCGGCGGCCGAGAAGATCGGCCATCCGTCCTCCGAGCAGCAAGAAGCCGCCGAACATCAGCGTGTAGCCGTTGACGACCCACTGAAGGGAGGAGTCCGAGATGGTCAGGTCGGTCTGGATCGCGGGCAGCGCGACGTTCACGACGGTGGCGTCGAGAACGACCATGAACTGCGCAAAGCAGACGACGACGAGTGCAAGCCAGGGATTGAAGTGAGAGTTAGTGCTCCGGTTCATGTCGGCGACCGTATCACAAGCGGAGTAAGAACTCCGTTAAAACGGAGCGAGCACTTCGTTTGTGTGATCAACCGCACAGAAGGGGTGGCCGAACCACCCTCTTGAGGGATGGACGGGGGCCAGGCCGTCTTCAACACTGTCTGAATGCACTGGAGGGCTCTGGCGGTAGTGGCCGTCTTCTTCGTCGCGCCAGCGATCGCGAGCGCGGCCCCTGGCGACCTCGACTACAAGGGCTGCGTTAGCTCGAACAGCAATCAGGCAAGTTGCAGCCAGCTCCTCATTACCAACGCCGGCGGCGGGGGCACCGCGCTCGACGGCGTCACGGATGCGGTCGAATCGCCCGATGGCGCGCACCTCTACGTGATCTCCGCCAACAGCGACACGATCAGCTGGTTAACCCGCAGTGCCTCTACCGGCGCGCTGACGTTTAGTGGCTGCCTCACCGGCGATACCTCGATCGTCGGGTGTCAGACGATCGCGACTGCGACAACCGACGGCACCAGCAGTGGTATGCAAGTACCGGGCGCCGTCGCCATCACCCCGGATGGCCGAGACGTTTTCGTGGCGGCTCAATCGGACGATTCACTCGTGCGATTCACCCGTAACGCGGCGACTGGCGCCCTGACCTTTGAGCGCTGCATCAGCTCCAACAGCGATCCGAACAACACCTGCATGCCCATGCCGGTAGAGGCCGCCTCTGGCACGAATACGGCATTGGACGGCGCTGCAGATGTCGTCGTAAGTCCTGACAGCGCGAATGTCTACGTCGCCGCCCCCTTCAGCGATGCGATTTCGCGCTTCGGACGCAACCCGACCACCGGCACGTTCACCGGATTTCAAGATTGCCTCACCGGCGACACCAATGTTTCGAATACCGGATCCTGCGCGCAACTCGGGGGAGCGGCCGCGTCCGGCACCGGTCATCGCCTGAATACCCTCGGCGCACTCGCGGCATCACCTGACGGCAAGACGATCGTCGGAGCGGCGGCTGGCGCAAGTGCGGTAACCGATTTCGCCCGCGGGCCTGGCGGTGTCCTGAACGTCGGTAGCTGCATTTCATCCAAGACGACGACGGCGGGTTGCTCAGGTACGTTCGCCAACACGAACGACGGGGTCGGGAGAGCCCTCTTCAACGCGAACTCGGTCGCCATCAGCCCCAACAACGAGAACGTCTACGTCGGCGCCGGATCGAGCGACGCTGTTTCGGTCATCGGTCGCAACACAACGACTGGAGCGATCGAAGGCTTCGAAGGATGCAGGACGTCCGCGACTAACACCGTTGGATGCACGGTCGACCCGGGCTCGGGCGCGACCTCGCATCTGAAGGGCGTAGCAAGCGTCGCGGTTAGCCCGGACAACTCGAGCGTCTATGCCGGATCCTCGATTGGGGATGCCCTGACGATCAATGAGCGCCGCGCCGCGAATGGCGCGTTCTTCTTTGCGAGATGCATCAGCTCGAACTCAAATCTCGCGCACTGCGGCCAGGTCTCCCCGAGCGCGGCCAATGGCGTCAACACGCCGCTCGGGGATACGCAGGCTGTGGTCCCCAGCGCGGACGGCAAGGACGTGTACGTCGTGGCCGTGTCCGACGTAATTTCTCAGTTTGAGATCGAGGGCACGCGGCCTCCGGTGACGCCGCCGGGCGAGCAGCCTCCAGGAGGTCAGCCCCCGGGCGGAGCCGCGCCGGCCAACGACATCACGATCGGCCGCGCGGCAAAGAACAAGAAGAAGGGGACGGCGAAGCTCACCGTGAGCGTTCCGGGCCCCGGCGAGGTCGCGCTTGACGGCAACGGCGTCGCGGCGAGGTCCGCGACCGCCGCGGGGGCCGGCGACCTCACCCTCAAGCTCAAGACCGACGGCAACAAGCGCAAGAAGCTGTCGCGCAAGGGCCAGATCAAGGTCACGCCTGAGGTCACGTTCACGCCCATCGGGGGCGCGGCCAACACCGAATCGACTCAGGTCAAGCTGATCGACCGCTAGCGCTCCCCTACGGGTAGCGCGCCTCAAAACGGGTAGGTACTCAGCAGCGGAGCCACTGGCTGGCTCCCCCTCATCCGCGCCCTCGGGGCGCGGTCCAAGTACGAAGAAGGGTGATTCATGACTGAGTCTGAAACTGAAGAGCGCACCACAGGCGGTCTCGCCGGCAAGGCGATCGGTAAGGCAAAGGAGCTGGCCGGCGAGGTGACCAACAACGACGACCTCGCTCGCGAGGGACGCCTGCAGCAGGCCCAGGCCGATGCAAGCGTTGACGCTGCCGAAGCGCGCACCGAGGCCAAGAAGGCCGACGCCGAGGCGCAGCTAGAGGCCGATAAGGCTGAGACCGCCGAGGAGCGCGCCCGTCTCGAGGCTGAGATCGAGGAGCGCCGCGCCGAGGAGCGCGCGGAGGCCGATCGCGAGGAGACCGAGGAGGAGGCCGTCGAGCAGACCGCGGCCGAGATCAAGCAGGCCGAGGCCGAGCGCGAGCGCAAGCAGGCCGCTGCCGAGCAGCGCGTCGACAGCGCCGAGACCGCCGAGCAGCGAGCCAACCGCGAGGCGCTCGAGCTCGAACAAGAGGCGCGTGCCGCCGAGTCCAAGGCCGACGCGCTCGACCCGAAGGAGTAACTGATGACCACCGCACTGAAAACGATTCCGAAGACCACCGTCGAGGGCGCGATCAAGATCGTTCGCCTGCCCGCCGACACCGTGCTGCGCCTGGCTCCCGAGAGCCTGACCAGCTCGGCAAAGCTCGCCGTCGACAGCGCCGACGCGGCGGTCCGCAATGCCGCCGCCAACGTCCTCAACGACTCCGACCTACGCCAGGACGCGCAGCGTCTGCGTAAGGCCGTTGACGAGCGCCGGCGTGCGCTGGACCTGCGCGAGACCGCAGCCGAGCGCACCGAGCGCGCATCCGAGAAGGCCAACAAGGCCGAGGCCGAGGCGGCCCGTCAGCGCAAGCAGGCCGACCAGGAGGCCGAGCGCAAGCGCAACGAGGCCCGCAAGAAGCGCGAGCGCAAGCAGGCCGAGGCCAAGCAGAGCGCCGAGCAGCGCAAGAAGACGGCGAAGAAGCGCGCCGCGAAGAAGACGAAGGCCGCGGCCGAAGTCGGCCAGGAGAACCGCGTCGACGCACTCGAGGCGAAGGCCGAGGCTCTCGCCGAGCGCGAGGAAGCGCTGACCGCCGCCGACGAGGCAAAGCGCCTCGGCAAGGCCGCCGCCCGCACCAAGGAGGCGCGCAAGAACGGCGCCTAGGATCTGGTTGATGTCTGACGATCAGATCGAGCGCTTCGAGTCCGAGTCGAGCTTCGCCGCGCAGATCGGTTTCAGCGCGGCGGTTCGCTCGGGCGAGTGGGTCCATGTCGCCGGCATCAGCGCCGTCACGCCAGACGGCGCTCTCGTCGGCGGTGACGATCCCTATGACCAGATGCTCGAGGTGATCGAGAAGCTCGAGAGCGCGCTCGCTGCGGCGGGCGCGCGACTCGACCAGGTCGTCAAGACCACGATGTTCATCGCCGCTCGCAGCGACTGGGACGCGGTCGGCCGCGCCCACGCCGAGGCCTTTGGCGACGCCCGCCCGGCGGCCACGATGGTCGTCGCGGAACTGCTCGACCCACGCATGCTGGTCGAGCTCGAGGCGGTTGCATACACCGGCGCCGGGTAGTCGTACTCGGCAACGAAAAGGAGAAGAGAATGAACCTGCAGGAACTTCCAAAGACAGCTGCGACAACCGCGCTGAAGCTGGCCGGCAAGGCCCGCGAGGCCGTTGAGAAGCAGTTCGGCGGCGGCAACGGCGCCGATGCCAGCACCCCGGATCGCGCCCAGGAGCCAGCGGTCGAGCCCACGAAGGCCAAGGCCGCGAAGCCGAAGGCGACGCCCAAGAAGCCAGCTGCGAAGAAGCCCGCTGCGAAAAAGCCGGCCGCCAAGAAGCCGGCTGCAAAGAAGGCCGCGCCGAAGAAGCCGACGGCCGCGAGCGCCGCAAGCTCGCCGACGCCGACGAGCACCGCATCGGCAGCCGAGCGCGCCGAGGTCATCGGCGAGCAGACCGACGGTCTCGACGACGCCGTCGACCGCGCGCAGTTCGAGCTGCACAAGCGGGACGTGAACGGCAGCCAGTGAGCCGCCTTCGTTATCTGAACCCGTTTCGGATTCGCGCCGCCGCGCGCGACATCCGCCGCGTGATGGGCAAGGGAGGCCCGAAGGAGGTTCGCCTCGCCGGCGTCGACCGCCCTTCGGGCTGGTTCCTGCCGACGGCGACCATGACCATCGAGGTAGTCGGCAAGGACGGGCGCGTCGAGCGCTTCCACCCGGAGGTGCCGGTGCCCTTCCCGTATGCCTGGGGGTGGCGGCTCGCGCGCGCGCTCGGGGTCCCGCTCGTCAGAAGCACCGAGGACCTGAAGGTCAAGGTCCCGGTCCCGCGCCGAAGCTAGACGAGACGGGCGAAGAGGATGGACCGCGAGCAGTCGCTGTTGCGGATGTACGCGCACTTCAACGCGCGCGATGTCGAGCTCCTCGGCGACTTCTTGCACGCCGACGTCGACTGGCCCAACGCGCTTGAGGGCACCCGCCTCCATTCGCTGGCCGAGGTCCTCGCTTACTGGCGCGGGCAGTTCGACCAGTTTCGGCCCTGGGTCGAACCGCTCGAGTTCACCGAGCTTCCCGACGGGCGCATGCGCGTGCTCGTCGCGCAATCACTCCGCGACCTCGACGGCGACCTGATCGGCCAGGGCCGGGTCTTTCACGACTACACCTTCCGCGACGGCATGGTCGCGCGCATGGACATCGTCGCCGCGCCCGACGGCTGAGGGCGCTAGCTCGCCGGCCGCTCGAGCGAGCCGACCAGCTCGTCCAGGTCGAGCTCGGCGAGCTCGCCCGACACCGCGTCGAGCTCCGACTTGCAGAACTCGATCAGGCCTCTTCGCCTCGGTGCAGAGCGCGAGCGTCTCGCGCAGCTCGGCGTCGCCGGAGTCGAGCCGGGCGATGATCGCCTCGAGGCGACCGACCGCGGTCTCGTAGGTCTCAGGTGGTGTCGTTGCTTCCATCGCTCGGGACATCGTCGATTGTGGCGCGGACGGCATCGTCGGCAAAGCGCAGATCCACCTTGCCCCGGCGCCGGGCCTCGGCCGCCGAGGTGATCGGCGCGCCCTCGGAGTCGGCGACGAGCGCGTAGCCGCGGGCGAGGGTGCGGTCGGGGTCGTGGGCGGCAAGCGCCTTGGAGTAGGCGTCGAGCTGGCGCGCGAACGCGGCACGCATGGCCGTTGAGGCGTCGGCCTTGCGCTTGATCACGAGCCCGTGGGTGGAGGCGAGGTCGGTTCGCTTGGTAAGCCCGCGAGCGGCCGAGGCGCGAATCTCGCGCAGCGACTGGTGCAGGCGGGCGCGCTCGTCGCGAACCGCGCGCTCGGGCGCGCGCGAGCACTCGGCCAGGCGCTGAGCGCGGCGCGTCACCGAGGCCCGGGCGGTGCGCGAGACCAGTGCGCCGTGGGCGCGCAGCTCGGCGGTCGCCATGACGATGTCGCGCTGCACCAGCGCCTCGGCGGCGTGGGTGGGCGTCGAGCACGAGACCGCGGCGACGTCGTCGATCAGCGTCCGGTCGACCTCGTGGCCGACGGCGCTGATCACCGGCAGGCGCAGCAGGGCGACGGTACGGCAGAGGTTCTCGTCGCAGAACGCCCAGAGGTCGGTGAGGCTGCCGCCGCCGCGACACACCACCGCGACCTCGACCGCTTCGATCGCCGCCAGCTCGCGCAGAGCCTTCGCGATCGCAGGCGCGGCGCGGCGGTCCTGCACCGGCGCATGGGCCCAGACGATCGTCCCGCGCCAGCCGCGGCGCTCGAGCCCGGCGAGCAGGTCGGCGCACGCGGCACTCGTTGCGTGCCGTCACCACGCCGATCGTCTTCGGGATCGTGGGGCGGGGGAGGGCGCGCTGGCGGACGAGCAGGCCGTCGGCGTCGAGCGCGCGGCGCGAGCGGTCGAGCTGTGCGAGCAGATCGCCCTCGCCGGCGAGGCGGACGTAGGTGGCGCGGAAGGAGAAGCCCGGCGAGGCGGTCTGGCTGCCGGGGTAGTAGTCGGGGCCGCCGCCGATCACGACCTGGGCGCCGTCCTTGAGCGCGCCTTCGGGGAGCTTCAGGCGGTCGAGGTCGGAGTTCCAGATCGCGCAGGGGGCTGCACCGTCGGCGTCGCGCAGGTCGAAGTAGGTGCTCGCTCGCGCGCGTTTGAGGTTGAAGACCTCGCCGACGATCAGCACCCGCGGGCGCTTGCGGACGAAGTCGCGAAATCCGTTGGCCCAGTTGCCGACGGTGAACGGGCCGGGCAGGTCGGGATCGCGTGCCCCGGCGGCTGCGGCGTCGGCCTGGTCGAGCGGTGCCTGAAAGCCCTCCATCACCCGATGATCGCTCAGCGGAGCGGCGGGTTACGAGGCGCGCTCTAAGACGACGACCGGGATCTCGCGCTCAGCGCACACGCTGATAGTCCTCGTAGGAGGGCCAGTGACCGACCATGGTCTTCCACATCTCGGGCTTTTCCTCGGGCGTCGCGATGCGCGCACGCGCGTGGAACTTGTCGCCCCAGATCTGGACGTCGACCTCGGGATCGGCCTCGATGTTGTGAAACCAGCCCGGAGCCGTCCTGGCCGCCGTTGGAGGCGACGATCAGGACGTCGTCGCCCGACTCGCCGTAGATGAGCGGCGTCGTGCGCTCCTCACCCGACTTGTTGCCCTTGGTGGTGAGCAGGAGCGTCTGCGTGCCCTGCCAATCGTGGCCCTCTTCGCCGTCGGTCGCGCGGTAGCGCTCGACGTGTTCCTTGCCGTAAAGCATCGCCAACGATGAAAGCAGACTGGACACTTGTTTCATTTGGGCGTTCGTTGCAGGGGCCGATAGATGGGCTAGTGACCACGACGGGGGCTAACGAAAGGGATAGGGGACGACATGGATGAACAGGGGGCGATCGAGGAACGCTGCGGGAACTGCAGCTCACTCGTTCCCGAAGACGAGGGCTACGAGAACGGTCGGGGGGACCTGCTCTGCACGCAGTGCTTCGTCGATCAGTGGGGACCCTCAACTGAGGAACTGACGCTTGGATTCGGCGAGGAGCATGGCCCTCTCGAAACGCAGCCCGTGGGTGCTGCGCCGTTTTGGAGCAGCGAGATTGGAACAGGCCTGCGTTAGATCGGCTTCGCCGTCATCGCCCACACGGTGATGAGGTAGGCGACCAAAAGCAGAGCTGTAAGCGAGGCGGAGACGCGGACCGCAACGGTCCCGTCGCCGCCTCGTCGCGTTGCGCGCCCGGCCGTGATCGTCGCGATCAGCAGGAAGAGCAGGCCGGCGTCGGTGACGATGAACCCGATCCCGATCCAGGCTGGATCGCTGTCGAGGTTGTCCAGACCCTCCTTCGAGTAGATCCACTGCGCCGCGACGCGCATGACGATGTAGCCGGGAATCGCGCCGTAGAGCAGCGCCTTGTAGCCGGCACGGAACGACTGCGCCGAATCGCCGCGCCAGGCGATGCTGAGGTAGACCAGCGCCAGCACCAAGCCGCCCGTCGCGACCATCGCGCCAAGCACGTGAAAGAAGAGCGCGACGTTCCAGTCGTCGGGGCGGATGATCGCGACGATGTCCACGTCAGGCACCCGGCTTGAAGATCATGTCGGCGAGCAGGATCACGATCAGGGCCGTGCGGATCACGTGCCAGCGGACCATGTCGCGGTCGACCGCCGCGATCGTGCCGTCGGCCGTGGTGGGAGTGAGCGCAGCGTGCGAGCGCCGCCCGGTCTCCGCGGCCGCTGCCCAGAGGATCAGCGCGGCGATGATCCAGCCGTCCCAGATCTCATAGCCGTCGACGTAGAGCGCGAGCCAGACGCCGAAGATCAGCGTCCCGACACCGCCGATTCCATCGAGCGCCTGGGCGACTCCCACCGCACGCTGCGGCGCCGGCCCGCCAAAGGCGAACGCCGAGTACATCACGACCATCGCCAGCAGCATGAAGGCGGCGAGGACGTGGACGAAGAGAAGGAAGTCGAACATGCGCGGCCGCGATGATCGCGGGCGGCGCGGTCGGAAAATCGGCGTCCGTTAGAGGCCCTGAAGGCTGCGCCGGCGCAGACGCGGATTCGCGATCGCCGGGGGCGTCCAGCCATCCTCCAGCGGATTGACCGTCGTCCCGGGCGGGACGATCTCGTCGATGCGGTCGAGGACGTCCTGGGAGAGGCGGACGTCGGCGGCGGGCAGCTGCGATTCGAGCTGCTCCATCGTCCGCGGGCCGATGATCGGCGCGGTCACGGCCGGGTGCTCGAGGCAGAAGGCGAGCGACATCTCGATCAGCGAGTGACCCGCCTCCTCGGCAAGCTTGGCGAGTTCTTCGGCGGCCTCGAGCTTGCGCTGGTTGCCGGGGAGCGACATGTCGTAGCGGCCCGGCACCATCTGCGCGCGGCGAGTCTCGGGGATGTCCTGGCCCTTGCGGTACTTGCCTGTGAGCCAGCCGCCGCTGAGCGGCGACCAGGGGATCACGCCCATCCCGTAGCGCTCGCAGGTGGGGAGGAGGTCGCGCTCGATCGCGCGGACGAGGATCGAATACGGCGGCTGCTCGGTGATGAAGCGGCGGTGGCCGCGCTTCTCGGCGACCCACTGCGCCTCGACGACCGCCGACGGCGGGAAGGTCGAGGAGCCGATGTAGCGGATCTTTCCGGCGCTGACGAGATCGCTCAGCGCGGAGAGCGTGTCGTCGATGTCGGTGTCGAGCTCGGGACGGTGGATTTGGTAGAGGTCGATGTGGTCGGTCTGCAGCCGGCGCAGCGAGTTCTCGACCTCCTCGACGATCCAGCGGCGCGAGTTGCCGAACCAGTTCGGGTCCTAGTCGTGCATCTTGCCGTGGACCTTGGTCGCGAGCACGACGCTGTCGCGCCTGCCCTTGAGCGCCTTGCCGACGATCTCCTCGGACTCACCGCGCGAGTAGACGTCGGCGGTGTCGATGAAGTTGATGCCCGCGTCGAGCGCGGCGTGGATGATCGCGATCGACTTGTCGTGGTCGGGCTCGCCCCAGGCTCCGAACATCATCGCGCCGAGGCAGAGAGGGGAGACCTGGACGCCTGTGTTGCCGAGTTGGCGAAGTTCCATCTACCTGCCGATGGTATGGCGTGAGCAAAACGACTCGAATCGCTGCCGCGTTCGTCGCGGCGGCCGTAATCACCATCATTCCCACGCTGCTGAGCGCGCACAAGACCGAGGCTGCCGTCACGGCTGGCCCCGGCGCACCCGATGCCTCGCGGCTCGTGATGGCGCGCATCTATCAGGGCGGCAAGTGGGTGCTGCCGGGCGAGACGGCGCAGACGGCCGGGGCGGCGCTCGCGCAGGCCGATCCGAGCTACGTCAGCAGCCTCGTGCGCTTCCAGGCCGGTGAGGACGTGACCAACAAGGAGGTCGCGGCATGGAACACGGTCAAGGCGGCGGTGCTCGCCGCGAATCCCGACGCGAAGTTCTCGATCGAGCTCAACGGCCTCGAGTATCCGACGGTCAAGCGGATGAACGCGATGATGGCGAAGGTCCGCGCGCGCTTCGACAACGACGGCTGGCTCTTCGACTTCTATACGCCGGCGGCGAAGAAGTACCCGAAGGTGATGGCGGCGGCGGTCGCCAGCGCGCACGCCAACGACGAGTTCCTCGGCGGCAACGCATTCGGGATCGCCAAGCACCCGAAGATCCCCAAGGGCACCGACTACATCGCCGTTCAGGACACGAACTTCCAGATCGACCTCGCCGCCGTCCGCGAGCTCGCCAAGCGCACGACCGTCTTCTTTCACCTCGGCAACAGCCCGGGCTTCGCCAACAGCGACGGCTGCGTGTTCATCGAGGAGTACTCGACCGCCCAGCGCGCCGCCTACATCACCCGCCGCGCCGGCCAGCAGTCCAAATACAACTTCCGCTTCGCCTACCCCATCTTCTTCCCCGAGTGCGCAAAGAACCGCAACACGCCTCAGGTCGAAATCTTCGCCTTCAACGCGACGCGCGACGGCGCCTTCTTCGACACCGTCGGCAACCTCCTGGAACGCTTCGACGGCACGAACTGACGGTTCAGCTCAACGCCCGCACCTCGACGAGGTCATCGATGATCGCCAGGTCCGCGCCGTTTGCGGTGAGAAGGGCGACCCCCTGAACGTTGGCGGTGGCGGCGATCGCGAGGTCGATGGCCCGCCGCCGTGGGCGCCCTCCGCGGGAAGCCACCGCGGCGGCTAGCCGACCCCACTCACGCGCAACCTGAGAATCGACGGGGATCGGTTCGAACCCGGCCTCGATCGTTCCAAGTCGCTGCGCTCGCCGCGCTCGCTCGTCGGGGTCAGAAGCGATCAACAGGCCGAAATGCAGCTCCGCCAACGATGCCGCGCTGATCGCTCCCTCGAGGTCGCCCGGATCGGCCGATCCGATCAGAACGGACGTGTCGAGGACAACCCGGGTCAAGCGTGCGGATCGGTGAGCTCGCCGGGCATTTGCTCGAGATCCTCGGCGAGACTCTGAGGCGCCGGGGTGCGGAAGATCGCTCGGAGCTCGGGCCCGCTCACCCACCGGCGCTTCGTCGCCGGACCAAGCGTGGCGACCGGCCGTCCCGACACGGTGATCGTCAGCTCCTCGCCCGATTCCGCGCGGCGCAGGACCTCTGCGACGTTATTTCGCAGCTCCTTTTGCGGGATCGTCGCCACAGCTAGTGACGGTAGCAGTTCTGCTACCAGGGTCTGGGCCCGTCTCGCGGCCCCGCGGGGCCGCGGAGCGCGCATTTCGTAGTTGCCGAGTGACGAAGCCGCGAAGGGGTGGGTAAGTCTCGCCGAGCTCGCGCGTCCGAGCCCGATCCGAGACAGCCATCGCGCGCTCGACGGTGCGGGCGGCTTCAGCGACGTCCAGGTCCGCGATGGGTTGGCGATCCTCGCCTTCGTCCTCGCCGAAAAGGCGGATCGTCTCGTCGAGCGTCGGGCCCACGAGGATGTGCTTCGCGCAGCCGTCGAGGCGGGGATCGATGAAGACGCCCATGCCGCCGCGCTGCCCGTCGGGCCAGCGAAGGTCGAACAGAATGGTCGTGCCGTCGTCGTTGAGCGGGTCGCCGACGCGCGCGGCGCCTTCGACCTTGGCGCGTCCGACGGCCTCGAGCCAGCTTGGCCTCGGCGCTTCATCTCGTAGCCAGGCGGCGGCTTGGTAGGCGAAGTCGTTGATTGGTCGCTCCGCCACAGCGGCGAGGCCGCGCAGCAACGGCAGCGCGAAGGAGTGCTCCGAGTGGCCAATGATCTCAACGACGCCGGCTCCGATCGCCTCGGCTTTCTCCGCGCCGATGACCGGCCTCGCCCAATCCCACATGGCGGCGATGGCGGCGGCATAGTGCTCGCACTCCATCGCACCGGTGACTTGAGCAATTCCCTCGAACGCGCCGTCGGCGATGCCCGTGGCGAGCTCGGAGGTGGTGACGTGGAGACGGCCGTCATGGTCCCGGCGACCAGCTTCCCTCCGGGCGCTGTCGAGACGCTTGCGCGGCCTGCCGCCTCGTTGTCTGGACCCACTCGCCATCGATATGCACGCTAGGGCGGGGCAACGCGCGTGTGGCGCGCAGACTGTGCCGAAGTGCAACAAACGTCGAGTTGCCTTAAAGGTTCCTGAGCAATCCGCCGATCTAGGGGCATCGACGGAATCTGCACACATTGCATGGCCGACGTCTCCGCGGGCTCCGGCTTCACCACCCCACAGGGACACCTGCTCTGCTCGGCTTGCTACGTGACCCTGTGGCGCCCGGACACGCCGGCGCGTCCCGGTGAGAGCCAGACGCAGGAGAGCATGGCCGACCTGCGGCGGCCCCAGGCCTAGCTTTCGCGCCATCGCTGCGGTTAGGGTCGGCGGATGCGCCGCTCCCTGCCCGTCGTCACCGCCCTTGTCCTCAGCCGCGATCGCCGCCCCGGCGGCCGACGCGAAGTTCACCAACGGTTGCGTCAACACCGCCGACAAGGCGGCCAACGGCCACTGCCACCGCCCGTCGTTCTCGGCCAACTCGCGCTACATGGCCTTCGACTCCGACGCGTCCAATCTCGCCAGCAAGGACAAGAACGACAGCCTCGACATCTTCGTCCGCGACCGGCTGCGCGGCAAGACCGAGCTGATCAGCCGGCCGGCCAAGGGAGGCGGGACACCGGACGGAGTCAGCTTCCAGGCGCAGATCTCCGCCGACGGTCGCTTCGTCGCGTTCGTCTCGGTCGCGCAGGACCTGGTCCGCTCCATGAAGCCAGACAAGAACAAGTCGCGCCAGGTCTACGTCTACGACCGCAAGACCCACAAGACGCAGCTGTTGAGCGCGACGCCCAAGGGCGACCCAGGCAACGACGACAGCGAGCAGCCCGATATCTCAGGCGACGGCTCGGTGGTCGTCTTTACGTCTTATGCCGAGGATCTCGTCGACGACGACAGCAACGGAGGCGCCGACATCTTCGCGTGGCACGCGAACACGGGCGAGTTGACGCGGGTCAACGTCACCGCCGCGGGCGAGCAGGACGGTGGGCCTTCCGGCACCGAGGAACCATCGATCTCCGACGACGGCAACCTGGTCGCCTTCGCATCGGGCGGCAAGAGCACGCTCGCCCCGACCAAGCGCGGCGAGATCTACCTCAAGCACCTCGACACCGGCGCGCTCGATCTCGTCAGCATCGGATTGGACGGCCAGCCCGGCAACGACGACGACCTCGCTCCCGCGATCTCGGGCGACGGGAAGTTCGTCGTCTGGGCCTCGGGCGGAAAGAACCTGACCACAGATGTCGTGCCCTTGTACAGCCGCAACATCTTCCGCCGCGACCTCACCACGCAGACGACGATCCTCATCAATGAGAACCCCGACTCTCTCAACTACAACCCGTCGATCTCGGCCGACGGCTCGAAGATCGCCTACATGCTCGAGTACGACTCGCGTTTCACCAACCTCTACGTATGGGACGCGGCCGACGGCAAGAACACGCTCGCGACGCCGGAGACCAAGCGCCGCGGCGACGACTGCCCGAAGAGCTTCTTCCTCGACTGCGGCGAGGTGAGCACGCCGGTCCTCTCGCCCGACGGCAGCCTGCTCGGCTTCGAGGGCATCGCGATGAACTACTTCCGCGACAGCAACAAGTACATCCAGCTGCTCGTGTCGGACGTCGCGGACTAGGGCGAGCGCGGCCGACTAGGCTGCGTGCGATGGCGACGACCGAGGAGAGCGCGCTGGGCGGGCGACGCGGCTGAGGCCGGCCCCGTCCACGGCGGCAAGCTCGTCGCGCGAGCGCTTGAAGGACCGCGGCGTCTCGAAGCTCTTCACGCTTTCGGGCGGCCACCTCTTCTCGATCTACGACGGCTGCGTCGCCGAGGGCATCGACATCGTCGACACCCGCCACGAGCAGGCCGCGGCCTGGGCGGCCGAGGGCTACGCGAAGGCGACCCGCAAGCCCGGCGTCGCCGCGCTGACCGCCGGCCCCGGCGTGACCAACGGGATGAGCGCGATGGCGGGCGCGAAGTTCAACCGCTCGCCGCTGGTCGTGCTCGGCGGCCGCGCGCCGGAGATGCGGTGGGGGAGTGGCTCGCTCCAGGAGATCGACCACCTGCCGTTCGTCTCGCCGGTGACCAAGCACGCCGAGACGGTGAAGTCGCCGGGCGATTGCGGCGCGGGGACGGCGCGGGCGATCGATGAGGCTCTGCGCGGGCCGTCCGGGTCCGACCTACGTGGACTTCCCGCTGGACGTCGTCTTCTCCGAGGGGGAGGGCGAGCTCGAGCCGAAGCCGACGTTCTCGCCTCGCGAGGCCGAGGGCGTCGAGGAGGCCGCCGCCGCGCTGGGCGCCGCCGAGCGCCCGGTCGTGATGGCCGGCACCGGCGTCTACTGGTCGCACGGCGAGGGCGAGCTGCAGCAGCTCGCCGAGGAGCTCGGCGTCCCGGTCTTCCTCAACGGCATGGGCCGCGGCTGCCTGCCCGCCGACCACGACCTCTAGCTTCTCCCGCGCCCGCGGCCAGGGCCTGAAGGAGGCCGACGTCGCGATCGTCGCCGGCGTCCCGCTCGACTTCCGCCTCGGCTTCGGCAACTCATTCGGCGAGGACACGAAGATCATCTGGATCGACGAGTCCCCGAACGAGCTGACCGCGAACCGCCGGCCGGACTTCGAGCTGGTCGGCGGGATCGGGGTGACGCTGGCGGCGCTGCGGGTCGGCGCGGTTTCGGCCGGCGCCTCGCGCGACCGGACTTCTTCGTGGGTCGCCGCGCTGCGCTCGACCGAGGACGAGAAGCGCGCCGGCGAGGCCGACGAGCTCGCCGACGACCGCGCCCCGCTGCACCCCTTGAGGATCTACGGCGAGCTAGCCCAGATGCTCGACCGCGACGCGATCGTCATCGGCGACGGCGGCGACTTCGTCTCCTACGCCGGCCGCGTCGTCAACACCTACGAGCCGGGCTGCTGGATGGACCCGGGGCCGTACGGGTGCCTGGGCGCCGGCCCGGGCCAGGCGATCGGGGCGAAGACGGCGTTCCCGGACCGCCAGGTGGTCTGCCTGCTGGGCGACGGGGCGTTCGGGTTCTGCGGCCTGGAGTTCGACACGATGGTCCGCCACGGCCTGCCGGTCGTCGGCGTGATCGGCAACAACGGGATCTGGGCGCTGGAGTACCACCCGATGCGGTTCCTCTACGGCTATGAGGTGGCGGCTTCGCTGCGGCCGGCGACGCGGTATGACGAGGTCGTCAAGGCGCTTGGCGGGCACGGGGAGCTGGTGCGGCATCCGAGTGAGCTGCAGCCGGCGCTGGAGCGGGCGTTTGCGAGTGGGAAGCCGGCGCTGGTGAATGTGCTGACGGATCCTGAGGTGGTTTATCCGCGGAAGGCTGTGCTGGCGTAGCGTGCGTGGGTACCTCGGGGCGCGGGGCTTCGCAGTGGGGCAGCCGCATATGGACAGGAGGGCGGGCGTCCTGAACTAGGGCGAAGCGCTGGGAGTTGTGAGGTACGCGCTGAACGCGGCTCTAACAGGCTCAACCCGGGCCGCCCGTTCATCCTGCCCTTCATCCTCGAACATCTCGATCCAGTTGTCGAGGCGAACGACGATCGTCGGGTCTATGGCTCGGGGCGTGGTATGCGACTCGCCAATTAGGACGCGCTTCGCGGATCTGCTGAGCGCCTCAGTCGGCGGCCCGATCATCAGCCGAACGAGGGGATCAACAAACGGGTCGACATCTTGCTTGCTGAGGAAGGGTCCAATGCCTTCAGCGGCTTCTAGCAGCCGCACGTTGGCATCATCGCCGAGCCGCGAGAGAAGGTGTGCCTTAATCACTTCAGCGCTCTTTTTGTCGACGAACTCCAAGTCTGGAGCCCGAAAGAACTCTTCTTCGTACGCCTTGACCCGACTGCCCGGCTCCTCCATCAGAACCGTTACATAGCGCTTCATTACGCGCTTCTTAGTCTCAAGAGAGGCTTTCTCAAACGCAGCCCGAAAGAGCCTCGAATGTGCGCTGGGAAGCCCTTCTCGACTCCGCCGCTGCAAAGTATCGAGTTGGGAGTACATCCAGCAGCAGACGTTCGATCTCGGCCTCCGGTGCGTCCTCGAGGAGGTGATGGCCGATCCCTGCCGCGGTTGCGTCACTTTCGAACTTGTTCACGATCTGCTCGGCAGTGAATCCGTAAGCCTCCTCTTGCGCATCGACAACTTCGCGGATGATCAGCGAGACGAGAGCTTGTGCAACGACGGCACCTTCGGCATCCGCTGCCTCGTTCAGCCTCTGGCGCGACCAGGGTGTATGAGATTCCTGTAGGAGCTCAACGCGCTCGAGAGGTTTACGGTCTTACCGCTCAGGGCCCCAGCCTTGCGTGACGCCTCAATCAACTGCCCAAGCGTCATGCGCAAAGGGCTCGGCTTAGTTTGACCCCGCCTGAGGAGGAAGTCGGCCAGAACGGATTCAATGATGCTGCCGGCCAACACCTGTACCGCTTTCCAGGCTTCAGCGTCTACGCACCGCCTCATCTCGTCGTAGTCCGACTCCAATGCGGAGCGGAAGTCAGGGTCCGTGATGAAGTCGAATTGCGGCTGATCCATATTTTGGGGCAGTATCGCGCCTACGCAAGACGTGCCTCTGCATCCGAGCGAGCTGCAGCCGGCGCTGGAGCGGGCGTTTGCGAAGGGGGAGCCGGCGTTGGTGATGTGCTGACGGATCGTGTGTACCGCCAAGGCTGTGTTGGCGCTAGCTCATAATCCGTAGGGCGCAGGTTCGATCCCTGCCCGGCCCACGAATTAGTCCCAGCCTGCAAGCCGGACTCGGGGGCTGTGCCCTTGTGGTTGCCCTAGCTCCGGGTCACAGCTAGGTCACAGCCTCCTGCTTGACTGCGCGTCCCAGGGTGTCGAGTGCTTCATCGAAGAGACCGTGATCGCGGTGATATGGGGTCATCACGTCGATCCATTTCCGGGGACTAAGTGGGGAGTAGGGAATCTCCACAGCGGTTTCACGGCTGCCGTCGGCCACGGCGTCAATGACAGCCCTGAGAATCTTCTTCTGCATCCCGAGAAGGATCTGGCGCTCGCTCTCCTTGGAGGGCGGATCCGGGAAGACGGACAAGCTCCCTTTGCCGATCGCGCTCCTCGACGAGAGCCTCTATAAGCGCCTCCGCCTCACTCAGCCTTAGGGGAATGTCGGTGCGCTGGGCTCCGTTGACCGGAGCATATGCCTCGTACGAATGACCGCCCCGTCAAGGCATCCGACTCGCCTGCGAGAGTTATCGAACGCGCTGCAATAGCGCGGTGGGTCTGGCGCGATGCTCGGCCCGTACTGCGTGACGTACTCCACAGTGGCTCGGAGTGAAGCGCAGGTAGCTGAGGCTGAGGCTTCAGTGAGTTTGACCGCCCCAGCTGGGCAAGGGCCACTCCAAGACGGATATCCAGTCCCGGTGAAGATTGCATCTGGCCGGGACTTCTTGGTTCCGCCCTGCCGCGTGGTTACCGTAGAGATCATCGCGGTGGCTCATGCAGGGCCAACAAGCCTTCTGCGGCAAATCCAGCAAGGCGCAACCGGCTCGGACGAATCGGTTTCCGTCGTCCTTCGTCGTGCGCAGATCCTCGCCGCCCGACTTCATCATGAACCGCTCCAGCGCTGGGTCGGATGGGAGCTTGGTGGCTACCCAGACCTAGAGTCGCTTCCCGACTACCGCATCATCGGCACGGTGCAGGTTCTCGGTGATTTCGGTGGACCATTCGGATCTTCGATGAGCAACGCGCCTATCGCCCCGGCAAGCATTCCCCGAGGAGGCTCGTGACCTGCTCTTCAAGCACTACTTCTACGATCCGATCGCCGAGCTAGAAAGCCTTGCTGCATCTGGGTCCAACACGCTGCAGTCTCCCTGGCCGACCAATCTTGTGGCGGCCTATGGGCAACACATGTATGAGGGCTACGCCTGCCTGTCGGCTCACAAGGTTCTAACGACCCACACCATTGCCGGCGTCATCGATCAGGTGCGAAACCGGCTACTCGCCTTTGCGCTCGAAATCGAGGCCGAAAATCCAGAGGCGGGCGAGGCTGGGCCCGGACGAGCAGCCTGTTCCCGAGGAGAGAGTCGCTCAGATCGTGAACACCACGATTTACGGAGGCCAGAACACCCTTGCCGCTGGCAGCAGCGACTTTGTCCAGAAGCCGACGCAGGTTCAGATCAGCAACTGGGACGCCGTCGAATCAGCGTTGTCGGAGCTAGGAGTGCCTGATGCCGAGCGCTTGGAGCTTCGTGCCGCGCTTGAGGAGGACGAGGGCTCGATAGGCGATGCAACCAATTCATCGCTCGGCCGACTGGCTGGAAAGCTCGGTGCTGGGTCCCTGGCTCTGGCGGAGGGGGTCACGGTTGAGGTGGTCGCGGAAGGCTTCGTCAAGCTCGTCGGGGGCTAGTAGGACGGTCCATTCCGAACGCGCGAAGCGTGATGGCCAACGCTAAAAAATCGCGCTAATATGTGTGCATGCGGCGAAATGAAGTTCAACCCGGCACTGGGGAGTGGCTTCGCTTCTATCGAGAGCGAGCAGGCCTGACCCAGCGCCAGCTAGCGGGCGCAGCAGGCGTCAGCTACGTAACGGTCAATCACCTCGAAAACGACCGTCGGGCTGCTTGGGATCGCGTAACGCGTTTGCTTGCTAGCGAGCTTGGCGTCAAGTCGAAGGACGTCTTTCCGACGGACGGACGGCTAGCGCCTACCGAGATCATCGAGCGGTACCTGAAGCACCTGCGGAAAGCGCGCAAGAAGTGACCATCGGACAGCAAACCCATGGAGCGGTCAAGAGCCAGACAGGCCGCAGTCATACCTGGCAAGGGGTTGCTGAACGATGGGGGCCGCACTAGGGCACTGCGATCGAGCGATATCGACGTCGCCAACCACTCGGTGATGGTCCGTCGAAACCGGGTGCGCTCCGAGCTCAAGAAGCCCAAGAGCGGCAAGGTCCGGAGTGTGCCCTTGATCGATCAGGCCGCTGTTGCGCTAGAGCGGCTCAGCCGAAGACGAGACTTCACTTCGCCGGGCGACCTCGTCTTCTGCACCGAGACCGGGAGCTTCATCGACGACGGTGAACTCCGGCTTCGCCTCTGCAAGGTCGTGAAGGCGGCAGGCTCAGGACATAAGCGCGACGAAATCCGCCCTCCGCTTCATGACCTCGGGCGTCACTTCGGGACGCTCGGCACCATCGAGCCGGTGCACGATCTGCAGAACTACATGGCCACGTTCTATGCGCGCTTAGTCCCGAAGCCCGCGCTTCCGATGCCCTGTCGGACCTGTGGACGCGGCCCGGCGAAGGAGCCGACCCGGCGCCTGCGCCTAGGCGCTCCAGCGCTCGCGGCGTCGCCTCCGTTCTGAAGGCTGGAGGCGAGGACGCGTGCCGACGAGGCGACCGGGACGCAGGACTCGCCACTTGAACGCCGCCAAAGGCCGCAAGGAACGACGAGTTCTACACCCAGTGGGCCGACATCGAGCGCGAGATGAACGCCTACCTGGAGTACGACCCCGACGTGTTCCGCGACAAGGTGATCCTGCTCCCGTGCGACGACCCCGAGTGGAGCAACTTCACCAAGTTCTTCGCGCTGCACTTCATGGACTTCGGCATCAAGAAGCTGATCTCGACGTCGTACGCGCCCGACAGCAACCCCGCGGAGATCTACTACCAGCCGACGCTGTTCGAGACGGACGACCCGAAGTTCGACGCGACCAAGACCCGCGCCAACGGCAAGAAGTTCGTGCTGGAGCCGAAGGACATCAACGGCGACGGCGTCATCAACATCGACGACCTCCAGTGGGAGTACCTCGACGGCGACGGCGACTTCCGCAGCGCCGAGGTGACGGCGCTGCGCGACGAGGCCGACATCGTCATCACCAACCCGCCGTTCAGCCTCTTCCGCCAGTTCGTCGCCTGGCTCGTCGAGGGCGACAAGAAGTTCGCGGTGATCGGCAACAGAACGCCATCACCTACAACGGAGATCTTCCCGCTCATCAAGGAGAACCGATGTGGTGGAAGGGCGCGACCGGCAACAGCACCGACATGGTCTTCGGGGTCCCGAAGGGCGACCGTGACGAGCGATCGCCAAGGCCGAGAAGCTCGGCTATCCATCAGACGACGAGCGCGACTACACGCGGCTGGGCAACTCGTGCTGGTTCACCAACATCGACCACGGTCGACGCCACGAACCGCTGCAGCTGATGACCATGGCCGACAACATCAAGTTCAGCAAGCACAAGGAAGTCCGCGGCGTCGGCTACCAGACGTACGACAACTTCGACGCCATCGAGGTTCCGTTCGTCGACGCCATCCCCAGCGACTACGACGGCGTGATGGGCGTGCCGATCACGTTCCTGGACAAGTACAACCCCGACCAGTTCGAGATCGTCGGCAGCAGCGAGGGCGACTACACGCCAACGAAGACGTACGGCCCGAAGCGAGCGCGTCGTCGACGGCGTGCAGATGAAGTCGAATCACCGGAAGCTCGGCTGCTACAGTCCGCGCCGATCCTTCGGCGACGGAACGCTACTTCGACGTGGGCTATCCCGTGAAGCGCATCTACAAGCGGCTCCTCATCCGACGGAAGGACGCCTCGTGAAGACCGACCTCAAGCACTACACCGTCGCAGCAGGTCGTCGAGGGCTTCGTCTACAACGAGCTCGAGGGCAAGGGCCTGTTCGGCCTCGCCGGCAAGCTCGTCATCCAGCCCGAGTACCAGCGCAACTACATCTACGACGACGGCAAGAAGGACGTCGCCGTCATCGACTCGCTGCTGAAGGGCTACCCGCTCGGGCTGATCTACTTCAACGTCGCCGGTGACAGCCTCGAAGTCCTCGACGGCCAGCAGCGCATCACCAGCGTCGGCCGGTTCGTGACCGGCAAGTTCGCGATCAAGCAGGACGGCAAGGAGCAGACGTTCTCGTCGCTGCCCGCCGAGGACCAGGCAGAAGATCCTCGACAGCGACCTGCTCGTCTACGAGTGCCAGGGCACCGAGAAGGAGATCAAGGAGTGGTTCCAGACCATCAACATCGCTGGCGTCCCGCTCAACACCCAGGAACTGCTGAACGCGATCTACTCCGGCCCGTTCGTCACCAAGGCCAAGGCCGAGTTCAGCAACTCGCAGAACGCGAACATGCAGAAGTGGTCGTCGTACGTCAAGGGCGACCCGAAGCGGCAGGAGGTCCTGGCGGTCGCGCTGGACTGGGTCTCGTCGGCCCAGGGCATCACCGTCGACGCCTACCTCGCGCAGCATCGCGGCGACACCGACATCGCCGGACTGAAGACCTACTTCACGTCGGTCATCGACTGGATCGGCAGCGTCTTCACCCGCCCGCCCGACAAGGAGATGCGGGGGCTGGACTGGGGACGGCTCTACGAGAGCTACCACTCGAAGTCGTACAACGCGGCCGCGCTCGACGCCGACGTCGACGAACTCCGCGGCGACCCTGCGGTGCACAAGCAGCAAGGGCATCTACGAGTACCTGCTGGGCGGCAAGACGGACACGCAGCTGCTCGGCGATCCGGCTGTTCGACGACAAGACGAAGGCTGCCGCCTACGAGCAGCAGACGCAGAAGGCCAAGGCAGAGGGCGTCTCCAACTGCCCGCTGTGCGCGATCGGCGACAACGCCAACAAGACGCGCATCTACAAGCCGAACGAGATGGACGCCGACCACGTGACCGCCTGGTCGAAGGGCGGGGCCACGGACCTCGCGAACTGCGAGATGCTCTGCGTCACCCACAACCGCGCCAAGGGCAACAGGTAGGCCAGGGTGCGCGCCGGGTCACGCTTCGGGTCACAAAGCGAGCAAATCGGAGCGCAACGGAGAGCAATCCGGCCAGCAACCATCCGGGCACAGCGCACCCCAGCGAGACTGGATAGCCCTAGCTCATAATCCGTAAGGCGCAAGTGCGATCCCTGCCCGGCCCATCCACCCGCATACGGCGCCTATCAGCGACATGCGGAGTCATATGCGCCGGTCCAAAGAACTACCGGCGTCTAGTGGCGACACGTGCGGACACGGCCTAAGGGTGCCGTTCCCACGCCCGGCGTCGGTGCCATGGCGCCGCCGCCGCCGCCGTCCCGCACGAACGCCGCGGCGGATCGCAGCTTGTCTATCACCGGTCGGGGCTCCGTCCCGAGCTACTCCGCCTCGTGCGCTCGGCGGCGCGGGGGCAGTCAAGGTCCGTCGGCCCGGCCCCGCAGGGGTTGACAGCGCGCAGCCCGGGCGCCGCCCGCCGCGAGCCGCCCCGGGGCTCCTGTTGACGGCCGTTTCAGTCTCGAGAGTGGTCCCGGAACTGCGACTCGAAAGGAGGAGTACATGGCGCAGCCGATGACGGCACGGCAGGTGTGCACGGCGGTTGTGGACGCCGTGCAGCGAAGTGATGTGACGCGGAGTCAGGAAGAGATCCTGCTGGGCTTCTTCATCGAAGCGATCGGGGCAAGCTGATTCCCGAGAGATCGACCTACTTTCGGAAGTGTCGAGCGTTGCTGAGCTCGGATTGCTCAATGGGAGCGGCTGCCGAGGGCCGGTAGACGTGCTCTGGCGATTCCGGACTGCTCCCCTGGGGGTGGCTCCGGTTACCTACAACGTTCCTGGCTAGGCACCCGGCGCATCGAGAATGTCGAGCGCCTCTTGTGCGGTAACCACCCGCACACCCACATCGCGAAGCAGCTTTTTTGTCTTCGCGCGATGAAAGTGGGGATCGTGCGCCACGCAAAT
This sequence comes from uncultured Solirubrobacterales bacterium, assembly GCA_963746215.1. Taxonomy (GTDB): domain Bacteria; phylum Actinomycetota; class Thermoleophilia; order Solirubrobacterales; family 70-9; genus WHSW01. Next base: position 846 of record CAVVAT010000004.1, on the reverse strand, counting down.
CCCCGACTTCGAAGCGGCGGCGGTTCGCGCATAGCGGTTGAGGTCCTCACCGACGAATCCAGCTTCCCGAAATCGGGTACGAGTTCCGCGATCAAGGCTCACGCGTCGGACCTCCAGGATCTTGCCCCGCGACGCGAGTAATTGCAACCACCGAATTGCTGACGGGGTATTGGCTGCCGCCGGCCTCGTAGTCATTTTGGATCAGGCCACCGTCGTCGAGAACCAAGATGCTTCCCTCGGACTCAATTGCTCGCATAGAGCCGATTTGAGACTTCGAAGTGCGCCGGATCACCGAGGCCGTGGCCGCTCATGAAAACCTGGCGGTCGACCGTCAGGCAAACGGTCACGTTTACCGTCGCTTAGAAGCCGCCGAGGTGAGGGCCATTGCCTCCCGATAGCCCTCCTCAAAGAATCCCTCGGGCCAATCTTCAATGCCGCCCAGCGCGTCAAGTTCCAGACGCCTAACCGTCGCGGCACTGCGGGGCTTTTCGACAAAAAGGAGCGACACCAATGCTGGATCGATCCTCCGCGACCCGCCTGCGTACCCGGAGCACCAGGTGCTCGCTATGGGTTTCAACAAGGAGGAGGCGTCCAGTACCCGCTAGCGCATTTTCGACGAACAGATCTCCTAGGTCCGCCTGCGCAGCGGGATGAAGATGGATTTCGGGCTGTTCGATAGCGAGCGCCGAGTTGTCTTCGAGCATCAATGTGCTCGCGATGATCGGAAGGAGCTGAGAAATCCCCTCGCCCATATTCGCGACATTGATGTTGGGATAGCCGCCCCGTTCATCGGCTACAAGGGACAGGACGCGACCCGCGCGGTCTACGTCCACCAGGCGAAGCTGG
>CAVVAT010000003.1:0-103248 GCA_963746215.1 uncultured Solirubrobacterales bacterium | reverse complement strand
GCCGGAGGCCTCAGTGTCGGCTACCTCGAGAGCGATGCCGGGCACTGGCTCCCGCCGGAAATCCTGCCCCCGGCAGCAGCACTCGTAGCGGCCGCGATTTCCTAGGCGTCCCCCGGCTATGCGAACATACGTTCGTGCGCTGGAAGAACTTGGAGACGAAGCCGACCACGCAGGGTCGGCTCCCCGGGATGGGTAAGTCGACTGTTCGTACCTTCGACGTGCCTGAGGCGCTGGGGATCCGATTCCACGAGATCGAGGCGCGTTCGGGCATCAATCAGGTCCCGAAGCAGTCGCGGATGCCGTTCCGCTGGACCATCAACCCATATCGCGGATGCACTCATGCCTGCACCTACTGCTTCGCCCGCCCCACGCATACCTATCTCGACCTGAACGCCCGTGAGGACTTCGAGCGCGAGATCGTCGTGAAGGTCAACGTCCCGGAGGTCGTCCGTGCCGAGCTCGGCAAGCCGTCCTGGAAGGGCGAGCACGTCGCCCTCGGGACAAACACCGATCCGTATCAGTGGGTCGAGGGCCGCTACAAGCTGATGCCGCCGATCTGGGAGGCGATGCGCGATTACGCCAACCCTTGCTCGATCCTGACCAAGTCGCCTCTGCTGCTCCGCGACATCGGGTTGATGAAGGAGCTGGCCGAGCGGACCGAGTTCGTCGCCAACCTCTCGATCCCGACGCTCGAAGAGAAGGCCTGGCGATTGACCGAACCGCACACGCCGCATCCCCGCAAGCGGATCGAGGCGGTGGCGGAGCTCGCTCGCGCTGGGATCCCGGTCGGGGTGCTGATCGCGCCGCTGATCCCCGGGGTCAACGACGCGCCGGGCCAGATCGAGGAACTGGCCGAGTTGGTGGGCGAGGCCGGGGCCGAAAGCATCGCCGGCATCGGGATGCATCTGCGCGGAGAGGTCCGCGACATCTGGTTCGACTGGCTGCGCCAATACCGACCAGACCTTGTGCCGCGCTACCAGGAGCTCTACCGAAAGGGCGCCTACATGCCGACCGAGGAGCGCGAAAAGCTCGCCAAGCGCACCCGCGGCCACACCCGACGGCGGCCCCGCCGGATGACGGTCCGCCGAGGCGAGGCAGCGGATCCAGCCCCGACTCCACGGGTGAAGGCGAAACAGCCTCGGCTGTTCTAGCGATGAAAAGTGCGAGCGAAGTCGGTCTACCCTCACAGTGCCTATGACCGCCCCTGCCACCTCAGCCGACAGCGCGATCACCCTCGAGGGGGTGGTCAAGACCTTCGGGCCGATCACCGCCGTGGACGGTCTCGACCTCGACGTTCCCGCCGGCATCTGCCTGGGCCTCCTCGGGCCCAACGGAGCGGGCAAGTCGACGACGATGCGGCTGCTCACCGGACAGGCGCTCGCCGACTCGGGGCGGATTCGCGTGCTCGAGTTCGAGCTGCCCGAGCAGGCGAAGGCGGCACGCGCTGTCATGGGAGTGGTTCCTCAGCTCGACAACCTTGACGTCGACGTCACCGTCGAGGAGAACCTGAGCGTGTTTGCGCGGCTCTACCGGGTCCGCGACGTGCGCGCCGCCGTCGATCGTGCGCTTGAGATCGCCCACCTGACGGACCGCCGCAAGGCCGCCGTCGACGAGCTCTCCGGCGGGATGCGCAGGCGGCTGCTGCTCGCCAGGGGGCTCGTCCATGAACCGCGTCTGGTGCTGCTCGACGAGCCCACCGTCGGCCTCGACCCACAGATCCGCACGCAGATGTGGACGCTCATCGACGGCCTGCGGACTCGCGGGGCGACGATCCTGATGTCGACGCATTACATCGAGGAGGCGGAGCGCCTAGCCGACGAGGTCGCCGTGATGGCGCACGGCAAGGTCGTCGCCCGCGGCAAACCCTCCGACCTCATCGTCGAGCACGCTGGCCGCGAAACCGCCGAGGTCTACGGTCCGCCGGACCGTCTTGCGGAGGTGCGGGCGCTGGCCGAATCAGATGGTCTTCGGGTGCGGCCGGCCGGGCCGGCGGTCGCGATCGTCGGTTCGGAACGCTCGACCAATGGCTCGATTCCTGAGGACGCCGTCCGCCGCGCCGCTTCGCTCGAGGACGTCTTCGTCCTGCTGACCGGAGAGGAGGCCGAATGACTCCACCTGAGCCGATCCGTGTGCGCCGGCTGGAGCCCGCGGCGATCGCTGGGGTGATGAGCCGCGAGGTGGCGAACTTCCGCACCTTTTGGAAGGCGACGACGTTCTCCAGCGTTCTCGAGCCGACGATCTACCTGCTCGCGTTCGGGCTCGGCCTCGGCTCCACGATCGTCGCGAGCGTCGACGGGCTCGACTACGTCGAGTTCGTCGCCACCGGCATGGTCGCGACTGCGGTGATCTTCGCGAGCGCGTTGCCCGCGATGTTCGGCACCTTCGTCAAGCACCGTTTCCAACGCACATACGACGCGATCCTGGCGGCACCCGTCGACGTGGAGGAGCTCGTCACCGCCGAGGCGCTGTGGATAGCGCTGCGCGCCGGCGTCTATGGCTGCTTCCCGCTCTTTGTCGGGTTTGCATTCGGACTCGACCCGACTCCCGCGATGCTCCTCGTGCCCTTCTTCGGCTTCATCACCGCGCTCGGGTTCGCCAGCTTCGGCATCGCCGTTGCGGGCACGGTGGCGAAGATCGACCAGTTCAACTACGTGACCACGGTGGTCATCACGCCGCTGTTCCTCGTCGCCGGCACGTTCTTTCCGATCGACCAGCTGCCGGAGGGCTTTCAGATCGCGGCGCAGTTCAACCCGCTCTACCAACTGGTCGAGCTCGTTCGCGGCGCTGCATTCGGACTCGAGCCGGTTGACGTGCTGCGGGTGGCCGGCCTTCTGGTGTTCGCGTTTGCGATGTGGCGCCTGGCGGTGCGCCAGCTCACCCAGCGGCTGGTCGACTAGCCGGGCGCTGCGGCGGGCATAGCCGCGGCCGCCGCCCGCAGGGAGAGCGCCAAGGGGATCGTCCCGAGTGCGCAGAGCGCCGCGAGCACGAAGGCCGCCTGATAGCCACCGATCGCCGCCGCGATCCCCGCGATCGGGCTGCCGACGCCCATCCCCAGGTCGAAGAAGGCGGTGAATGTCCCCATCGCGGCCCCGCGCCGGTCCTCGGGTACGCGGTTGACGACCAGCAGGGCGAGCGACGGAAACAGCAGGGAGAAGCCCGAACCCATCGCCACGGCGCCGAGCACCGCAACCGGCACGGAGCCTGCGCTCGCGATCGTCAGCAAGCCCGCTGCCTCGATCAGCCCCGCGCCGATCACACACGGGATCGAGCCGAAGCGGTCCGGCAGGCCACCGCCTATCACCCTCATGCCGACGACGCTGACGGCGAACGCGGTGAAAACCGCTGCGCCGTGGCCGATGCCCTGTTCGTCGAGATGGAGCACGACGAAGGCCGCCATGGTCGCGTAGCCGACGATCGCCAGCGATAGGCCAATGCCCGGGCGCAGGGCCTCGCGAGAGATCAGCCTGCGGTCTGCCTGTTTCTCCGTGCGCGGGACGAAGTTCTCTGGGATTCGAAGGGCGAGCAGGGCGCCAAGGAGTGGTGTCGCCGCCGCGAACGCCCAGACCATCTCGTAGCTCGTCGTCTGGAGGATCAGCTCCCCGATCGGCGGCCCGAGCGCGAGCCCGCCCCAGATCGCCAGGCCGTAGAGACCGATGATGCGCCCGCGGCGTTCGGGTGGCGTCATGTCGACCACCCACGCAGCGCCGGCCGTGTACACGGCTCCCTCGCCGGCGCCGAGGAAGAGCCGGGCCACGATCAGCCCGCCCACCCCTGCCGGCACGAAGTAGAGGATCCCCGCAAGCGCGGTCGACAGCGAGCCGAGGATCACCACAAGGCGGCGGCCGCGCTGGTCGGCGAGACGGCCGGCAAGCGGGCGGCAGGCCAGTCCGGTGATCGCGAAGGAGCCGGTGACGATCCCGACGTCGAAGTCAGAGCCGCCGAGTGGCCCGCTCACGTAACGCGGCAGCACGGGCAGCGTCGCACCGACAGCGAGCAGGCCGAGGGCGGTAACGACGAAGATCCCGGCGAAGGCCGTCCGGGCAGGCGTAATCCGCGGAGTGATCATTTGGGTCGCTCATCTTGGCGTGCTTTAGCGCGAGCGCACGGACCAGCGGTGGCGCGCAGGCGAGGGATCAACGTTGCCGTCGGCGTCGATTGCCCGGACGCGGAAGACGTGGTCGCCAAGCGCGGCGCGCGTGCGATCGGGTGAGGCGCAGTCGTGCCAGTCGCGATCATCGGCCCGACATTCGAAGCTGGAGGCAGGTTCGCTCGACTCGAAGCGAAACCGCGACACGACCTGGCGGTGCTTGGTCTTCACCGCGGCTGCCGGCACGCGCGTGAACTCGGTGTCGGGTGGGACGTCGTCCGCCGGCGGGTCGATGGGTTCGTCGACTGGGTCGGTGTCGGGCGGAAACGAGTCGGCCGGGCGTGAGAGCGGGGGACCGTCGACCCAATACGCCGGGTCGTAGAGATCGCCGGGGCGCAGCTCGAGGAACTCACGAAGGTCGTCGACGGCCTCCGCGATCTCGGCCGTGGAGTGCTCGCGCCTCGGATCGGTCTGCTGCCAGGGCTGGAGCATCGCGGAGAGCTCCGCGACGTCGCCGATCAGCCGAAGGCGTGTGACTGCGCCCGGGATCGTCCCCACGATCTCGCGGAACCGCGCGAAGCATTGCGGATCGGTTCGGCAGCCCTCGAACAGCTTGCCGCCAGGACCGTCGAACGGGAGGCCGACCAGGAGCGCGGTGTCGTTACCCCACGGAATCATCGAGAAGCGCCCTGTGGCGTCGCTGTGGAGGTAGTAGTTGTTCGGGCCCCGGTCGCTCTCGCGTGTCGTGTAGACGTCCCACGCGCCTGAGTACTTCTCGACGGCCCACTCACGCACCATCTCGTCCAGGTCGACGAGATCCGACACCCGTTCCGAGAAGCTCGAGCCGGTCGCATCGACAGCTGCGATCAGCGTCTGCAGGTCGGAGCGGTCGTCCTCATCGCCCTCGTCGACCTCGTAGTCATCGATGTCCGCGCCGCGCACGTCGACGCGGTTGCCGCCCTCGTAGAGGTGCGAGGTCGAGGCGAACCACCGCGGCAGTGAGACGTCGTCCATCGTCTCGACGTTGAGGTAGACGCCGTAGTCACTCCCGTCAACGCGGACGTACGCGTAGCCGGTGCGCGGCGCCGGGACGCCGAGCTCTCGGAAGAGCTCGTAGACGATCGTCTCGCGCAGCATCGACGGGTCCTGGACCATGTTGTTGAGCGTCAGCTTCTTCAGGTCGGCGAACTTCGCCCCGCCGAACTCCTTGAACTTGACCTTGAAGGCAGCCTTACCTTCCAGGGTCCGAAACGAGGTCGAACCCTTGAGCCGGAGGCCAACGGTGTCGTCGTAGTTGCCGGCTGCCGAACGGATTTCGAGTCGAGCCGGGACGTACTCCTCTGGATCTGCCTCGAGTGCCGCGCGTGCTTCCGGCGCGAGCGTGAAATCGATGGCCGCGACCTTCGTCGGGTCGAACAGGGCCGCCGAGTCGGCAGCCGCAGCCCCCGGCGCCGTCGCCGCAAGCACGAGCCCAGCAAGGCCCAGGATCCTTCCTGCCCAGCGCATGAGAGCGGCTGACTATTCCAGCCGTTGTTCGTTGGCGCAACGTTTGCGGGCCGGGTTTGCGCACTGGAGAAGGGGGATATACGTCCACCAGGAGAGGGGCTCGTGGCCCGTCGGGGGGCCGGCCAGGGCTGAACCCGACGTTGGGAGGAGACATGGCTGATCAGGCCGCGGGCTCGGAGCACCACCCCGAGATCGATTGGAAAGCGGCTTCGGAGTCCCCTGAGTTTCAGGAGCTGGTTCAGAAGCGTCGCTCGTTCGTGGTTCCGGTACTCGCGTTCGTGTTCTTCTGGTACTTCGGCTTCATCGCACTTGCCGGGTACGCGCCGGACTTCATGGGCGAGCGGGTAATAGAAGGCGTCACGGTCGGCTATCTCTTTGCGCTCAGCCAGTTCGTGATGACCTGGGTGCTCGGCTGGCTCTACCTGCGCAAGTCGGACCGGGTCTTCGATCCGCTCGCCAAGCGCGCCGCTGAGCGTGCGCTTGAAGCTTCCAAGGAGAAGGGAGCGGCCTCATGAGCACCGCTTTCACACTGCCGATCGCAGAGGTAAACGTTGAGGCCGTCGTCATTTTCGCGCTGGTTGTTGGCGTAACCCTGGCGATCACCTATTGGGCGTCCAAGCGGACAACGGACGCAACCAGCTTCTGGGCTGCGGGCCGCGGAATCACCGGCGTCCAGAACGGATTCGCGATTGCGGGCGACTACATGTCGGCCGCGTCGTTTCTCGGTATCGCCGGGCTTATTTTCCTCTTCGGCTTCGACGGATTCCTCTACTCCGTCGGCTTCCTTGTCGCGTTCTTGATCGTGCTCTATCTGCTCGCGGAGCGGATGCGCAACTCGGGCAAATTCACGATGGCCGACGTCCTGTCGTTCCGCCTGAATGAAAGGCCGGCCCGTGTCGCGGCGGCGCTCGGGACGCTGGTTGTTGCGGCCTTCTATCTGATCGCGCAGATGGTTGGCGCCGGAGCGCTGATCGAGGCGCTAGTCGGGATCAACTTCAACCTGGCCGTACTTCTCACCGGCATTTTCATGCTCACCTACGTCGTCTTCGGCGGCATGCTGGCGACAACCTGGGTGCAGATCATCAAGGCCGTGTTGTTGATGGCGGCGACGATCGTTCTTTCGATCTTCGTACTCGGCAAGATCGGCTGGAACCCGATCGACATCTTCGACAAAGCTCAGGCGCAGTCGGAGGACGGTGCCGCGTACCTGGCGCCGGGACTGCGGTTCACCGAACCGATCAACACGATCTCGCTCGGTCTGGGGCTGCTGCTCGGCACAGCCGGCCTACCGCACATCCTGATGCGGTTCTTCACCGTCCCGGATGCCAAGGCGGCCCGCTCGTCCGTGGTCTGGGCCGTCGGCCTGATCGGCGCGTTCTACGTGATGACCACCTTCCTGGGATTCGGTGCCCGGGCGATCCTCGGCGAGGAGGGAACCACCGGGGCGGTCGACGAGGCAGGCAATCTCGCCGCGCCGCTGCTCGCGCAGAGCGTCGGCGGTGGCGCGGGAACGATTGGGGGTGACGCCTTCTTGGCGATCATCGCCGCGGTCGCGTTCGCGACCATCCTTGCCGTGGTGGCCGGGCTGGTTATCTCGGCGTCTGGTGCGGTCGCCCACGACGTCTGGTCGAACGTGATCCGCAAGGGCAAGGACTCCGAGCACGAGGAGGTTTACGTCGCCCGGATCGCGGCTGCTGGAATCGGCGCAATCGCGATCGCGATCGCGATCATCGGCGGCTCCGACCTCAACGTTTCGTACATGGTCGGTCTCGCGTTCGCAGTCGCCGCGAGCGCCAACTTCCCGGCGCTGTTGCTGGCGTTGACCTGGAAGCGGTTCAACACCACGGGGGCCGTGGCCGGCGTGGTGACGGGCGTCGTGACCTCGGTCGGGCTCGTGCTGGTCGGACCGGATGTGAGCTCAAATCCGCTCGAGATCATTCCCGGCGTCGAGCTGTCGCAGCCGGCGATCCTCTCGGTCCCGCTTGGCTTCCTCGCCTGCTATCTCGGAACGGTCCTCTCCGGTCCGGAGACGAAGGCCGAGCGCGGCTTCGAGGAGTTGCACGTCCGTTCCGAGACCGGTCTCGGCGCCGAAGTGGCGATCGAGGGCGCGAACCTGTCGGGGAGAAACAACGCCCCTGTTGAGTCGGCACCGGAGCCGACCGGGACCCCCCGGGCCTAAAGAGAAGAGACCTACGCCTTGCCGTGCACCGTCCAGCGGTGCACGGCAGGTGTGGGATCGGTGTTGCCGGCGGCATCGGTCGCTCGCACGCGGAACTCGTGGACGCCCGTTGCGAGGAGCACCCGGCGCGGTGACGAGCACGACTCCAAGAATGTTGACTGATCAATATCGCTTTAACCAGGGGTATACCCGTCCGGTTGATCGCATCCTGGTCGGGTACGTTCGGCTCGGAGGCAACTAGGAGGAGAGAATGAGCACCGAGTCAACGCCGCAAAATCTCGAGAGCGAGCTAGGCGAGCTGCTCGACCGGGAGACCTTCGACCCGCCCCAGGATTTCGTGGACAAAGCGCTCGTCACCGACGAGTCGCTTCACGAAGAGGCTGCAAGCGACCCCGAGGCGTGGTGGCTGAAGCTGGCCGGCGAGCTCGACTGGTTCACCGAGCCGACGCAGGGCCTCGACGACTCGAACGCTCCGTTCTTCAAGTGGTTCGCCGACGGCAAGATCAACGCGTCGCACAACTGTCTGGACCGCCACATCGAGGCCGGTATCGGCGACCGCGTCGCCTTCTACTGGCACGGCGAGGAGGGGGAAACCCGCGAGGTCACATACGCGGATCTTCACCGCGACGTGCAGAAGCTCGCCAACGTCCTGCTCGAGCGCGGGGTGAAGGCTGGCGACATCGTCGGGATCTACCTGCCGATGATCCCCGAGGTCGCGGTGGCCATGCTCGCCTGCGCGCGGATCGGCGCTCCTCACAACGTCGTCTTCGGCGGCTTCTCCCCGGATGCGGTCAAGGAGCGGATGCAGTTCTCCGAGGCGAAGGCGTTGATCACGGTCGATGGCGCCCGGCGTAAGGGCAAGACCGCCGAGATCAAGCCGGCCGTCGACGACTTCCTCGGCGAGGTCGACTCGATCGAGACCGTGATCGTCGTCCGCAACGCGGGCATCGACGTCGAGATGACGGAGGGCCGCGACGTCTACTACGACGAGGCGATCGAGGCCGCCGACGAGGAGTGCCCACCCGCCGAGCTCGATGCCGAGCACCCTCTCTACATCCTCTATTCCTCGGGCTCGACGGCGAAGCCCAAGGGAATACTCCATACGACCGGCGGCTATCTCACCGGCGTCGCCTGGACGCATAAGTACGTCTTCGACCTCAAGCCGGAGTCAGACGTCTATTGGTGCTCGGCCGACGTCGGCTGGGTCACCGGGCACTCCTACATCGTCTACGGGCCCCTGCTCAACGGCGCGACCTCGGTGATGTACGAGGGCGCTCCGGACTACCCGGACAAGGACATCTGGTGGGAGCTGTGCGACCGCTACGACGTCACGCTCTTCTACACGGCGCCGACAGCGATTCGTGCCTGCATCAAGTGGGGCGCCGAGTATCCGGAGCGCCACGACCTCTCGAAGCTGCGCCTGCTGGGCTCCGTCGGCGAGCCGATCAACCCGAAGGCGTGGCTTTGGTACTGGAAGGTGATCGGCGGCGGCAACTGTCCGATTGTCGACACGTGGTGGCAGACCGAGACCGGTCACATCATGATCACGACGCTGCCCGGCGCTCAGCACGCGAAGCCCGGATCGGCCGGCAAGCCCTTGCCCGGAGTCGAGGCGGCGGTGGTCGACGAGGAGGGCAACGATGCGGGCACCGACCAGGGCCTGCTCGCGCTCAACCGCCCATGGCCCGGGATGCTGCGGACCCTCTATCGCGACGACGACCGCTACGTCGAGACCTACTTCGACAAGTTCGGCCCGGAGACGTACTTCGTCGGAGACGCATCGCGGGTTGACGAGGACGGCTACTTCTGGGTGATCGGCCGCGTCGACGACGTCATCAACGTTTCCGGGCACCGGCTTTCGACCGCCGAGGTCGAGTCGGCGATCGTCTCGAACCCCAAGGTCGCCGAGGCCGCGGTGATCGGTCAGGCTGACGACGACACCGGCCAGTCGATCTGCGCCTTTGTCACGCTCGAGGGCGACCTCGAGGGAGGCGACGAGCTGATCTCCGATATCAACGAGACCGTCGCCCGCCGGATTGGCAAGTTCGCGCGGCCGAAGCGGATCGTCTGGGCCGACGATCTGCCCAAGACCCGCTCCGGCAAGATCATGCGCCGGCTGCTGCGCGACATCGCGGAGGGCCGCGAGCTGGGCGACGTCACCACGCTGCGCGATCCCGACGTCGTCAAGGAGCTCGACGAGGTCGTCCAGAAGAGGGTTAAGGCGGGCGAGGAAGAGTAGTCAGGTCAAGCTGCATCGAGGGAAGGCCGATACCCGCCATGTGCGCCGGGTCGTCGTCAGCCTTATTTCTCTCGTTTCCGTCCTGCACTTCGTTCAGCCGGCGACGGCCGGTCAGTACCCCGACCAGGTCCCCGAGACCAAGATCAAGCGCGGCGCCGGCCACTTCGTCCCGGTCCCCGACGAGGTTCCACACGACGAGGATGCCTTCGTCGACAACCGCATACGCGACGACCTCATCTGGATCTCAAAGCGCTTCGAGATCTACGTCGCCGAGGGGTACGCGGGCCGGCTCGCTGGATTCGGCCAGGTCGGATGCGATTGTCACGTTGCCGACTCCGATCACAAGGTCGGCCTCGCCGTCGACATTTACCCAGTGGACTGGGATGGCCGCGGCTGCGACGACTCCTGGCGTCCCCTCACGAAGCTCGCTCGTCTGCTCGAGCCAGAGCAGGACGAGACCGTCGCCCCGTTTGCCTGGGTCGGCTACGACGGGGACGATGATCATGGCTGTGGCGACCACCTTCATCTTTCCTGGAATCACGCTCCGGACTACAAGCCCGGCAAGGCCTCGCACTGGGTCGAGAGCTTTCGCCTCGCCTCACGCCACTAGCGCGGAGAAGCGATGAGCGAGTACTCGGTCGCCCGCCTGGAGGGCATCGACGAGCTCAGCGACGGCCGCGAACCCTGGCGACCCGTGCGCCATCACTTCGGCATCACGTCGTTCGGGCTCAACACCTGGACGGGTCATGAGGCGGGGGACAGGATCATCAACGAGCATGACGAGGAGGGAGAGGACGAGGAGCTCTACTTCGTCCACAGCGGCCGGGCCAGATTCGAGCTCGACGGCGAACACGTCGACGCGCCGGCCGGCACCTTCGTCTTCGTCCGCCCCGGCGTGAAGCGGACGGCGTTCGCCGAGGATTCTGAAACCACGCTCCTCGTCGTGGGCGGCAGGCCAGGGCAGGCGTACCAGGTGACCGGCTGGGAGCTATGGGCCCCGATCGGGCGGCTCTACGAGGAGGGGCGCTACGCCGAAGCGGCCGACCAGGCCCGCGACGTGGCGGCGGCGAATCCGCAGTACCCCGAGCTTCTCTACAACATCGCCTGTTGCGAGAGCCTCGCCGGGCGCAAGGCCGATGCGATCGAGCATCTGAGGCTGGCGCTCGCTGCGTCGGCGAGCGTCAGGTCGAACCTGGCGACAGATTCCGACCTCGATGCTCTGCGCGACGAGCCGGAGTTCCAGGCGCTTCTTGCCGAGTCAGGCTCCGAGCCGAGCTAGCCAGCCCGCAGCTCGGCGCGCTTGATCTTGCCGCTGGCCGTCTTCGGCAGCTCGTCGGCGAACTCGACGATCCGCGGATACTTGTAGGGCGCGGTAGTCGCTTTCACGTGCTCCTGCAGCTCGCGCGCGAGCTCCCCGGAACCCTCGCCGTGCCGCAGAACGACGATCGCGCGGACGACCGACCCACGCTCCGGGTCGGGCGCGGCCACGGCCGCTGCCTCGGCGACCGCCGGGTGGGTGAGTAGCGCGGACTCGACCTCGAACGGGCCAATTCGATACCCGGCCGACGAGATCAGGTCGTCGTCGCGACCCTCGTACCAGAGGTAGCCGTCTGAGTCCGCGCGGACCACGTCGCCGGTCGACCACCACTCGCCGGTAAACGGCTCGTCGGCCAGATAGCGGCTGAAGAACGTCGGGCAGGAGGCAACCCGGACCTCGAGCATGTCCTCCGAGATCCGCAGGTCGAAGCCGGGCAGCGCCTTGCCCATCGATCCGTCTCGCACCGCCTCGCCGGCAAGGTTGCCGGTGAGCTGGCCCGTCTCGGTCTGCCCGTAGCCGTCCGATATCTCAAGACCGAGACCCTCGCGGAAGGCGTTGATCACCTCAGGGTTGAGCGCCTCGCCGGCAGAGACGAGGCGGCGCAGGGAGCGGATGGGGGAGAGCTCGGTCCGGCGAGCAAGCACGCGGTACTCGGTCGGCGCCTGGCAAAGGACGTTGACGCCCTCGCGGCCTGCCAGCGCAAGCCGATCGCCGGGGTCGAAGCGACCATCGACCATCATCGCCGCAGCTCCGCACAGCCAGGGGGCGAGAAAGACGTTTCGCGTCGACTTCGACCAGCCGGTCGCCGTGGTGCACCAGACGAGCTCGTCGCGGCGCGCCCCGAGCCAGTGCTCGGCCTGAATGCGGTTTCCGTCCAGGTAGCGCTGGGCGTGAAGCGCCCCGCGGGGCTCCCCGGTCGTGCCCGAGGTGAAGACGATGAGCGCGGGATCCTCTGGACCGAGATCCACGATCGCCGCCGGTGTCTCCTGCGGGCGGTCCTCGTCAAGCGCGGCCGCCACGTCGTTGAGCGTCATATATGGGATGCCGGCAGGAAGCTCGCCAAGCAGCGCCTCGTCGCCGACGCACAGCACGGGGTTGGCAACACGAGCGCGCAACTCGAGATCCTTGCGTCGAAGCTGCGTATTGCAGGGCAGCGCGACGGCCCCCATCCGCCAGCAGGCGAGCAGGCTCAGCACCCATTCGAGCCGGTTGCCGACGAGAGTCATGACGACGTCGCCGCGGCCCACGCCGCGCGCGGCGAACGCGCCCGACAGACCGGCGGACATCGCGATGAGCTCGCCGAAGTGCCAGACCCGGCGTTCCTCGTCGGCGGAAATCGCCAGCAGCGCCGGCTTCGACGCCGGAAAGCTCTCGAGTAGATCCGAGATCAGGTTCACGGGCGAGACAGTGTGCCGCAGGGGTGAGTGGGTCCACCCCTTGGGTGCCTAGTTCGCAGGCCCGGTCGGAACGATGCTCGTGAGGTCAGCTCAACCCAACCTCATGGAGGCTCAAATGTTCAAGCGCAGCACGTACGCAAACGTCATGTCCACACTCGCCGTGTTCCTTGTCGTCGCCGGCGGTTCCGCATTCGCCGCCAGCACGATCACCGCGAACAGCATCAAGTCCAAGACGGTCGTCGACAACTCGCTCAAGAGCAAGGACCTCAAGGACGACAAGGCCGTCGCCGGCGTTGACGTCATCGACGCCTCGCTCACCGGCGCCGATGTCGCCGACAACTCGCTCACCGGCGATGACGTCGACGAATCGACCCTGGCCCAGGTTCCCCAGGCGTCGAACGCCAACACGCTCAACGGCAAGACCGCGTCTGGGTTCCTGTCGAGTTCCGTCTACAAGGCCGAGTCCTCTCTCGGTCCCGGTACGACCCTCGGCGATGGCACCTCGGTCATCAGCCAGGCGTGTGACAACGGCGACATCCTGCTCTCGGGTGGGCCCGCCAACATCCGCGACACCTCCACGATGCTGGAGAGCTTCCCGAGCCCGGGCAGCACCAACTCCTGGACCTCACGGATCAACAAGAACGGTCAGGCCGACAACTTCAGCACCGTCGTCCTCTGCATCGACCAGTAGTCAGGGTGGTAGCGCGCGGTGGTGGCTAGGTGCCGCCGCCGCGCACGACCTTGACCGACTGCATCATCCCTGCGTCCTCGTGGCCGAGGATGTGGCAATGAAAGACGTACTTGCCGGTGAAGTCGAGGAACGGATTTCGGATCACGACCTTCCCGCCGTTCTTCGGGATGATCACCACGTCCTGGAGGCCATGGGCGTCGTAGGGCTCGCCGTTGACGCTCATCACCTGGAAGTCATTGACGTGGATGTGGAATGGGTGATCCTCGTCGGAGTGGTTGACCAGCGTCCATTGCTCCACGGAGCCCAGCCGCGGCCGCACGTTGACGACGTTCTCGTTGAAGGTCTCGCCGTTGATCTCCGCCTTGAATCCGCCGCCTGAGGTGTCGAAGCTGAACACGAAACGGCGGTGGTTTCTAATCGGGGCCTCTGAGAGGTCGCCAGCGGTCGAATTCATGCTCGTCGGCAGCTCCGTCGTCGGCTCTGTCGCAGGCCCTGTCACCTCGACGCTGGCGAGGTTCTTGCGCGGCAGCCGCTGAAAGCCCTCGTCGAACTTGCGAGTGATCAGCTCGTAGTCACCAGGCTCGCCGCCCTGTACGAGAACGTCGAAACGCTTGCCCGGCGGCAACACCAGATGATCCTCGCTCGTCACCTCCCAGCGTGGGGAGCCGTCTTCGGCGAGGACGGTGAACGTGTGCCCATCGAGTTCGATGTCGTAGAAGAGGTCGGAGCCGACGTTGGCAAATCGCCAGAGCTGGGTTTCGCCCGATGCGAGCGAAAGCGTCGGACGCAGCTGGGCGTTGACGAGTCGCGTCGTTGACCCCGCCGGGTCGATGTGAGCGTCGTTGAGGATCGCCGACCCGCCGTTGTGTTCGAGGTCGCGGATGGCGAGCTGGCGCTGGGTCACGTCCTGAAGCTCGGCCGGCAGGCGATCCTCGAGACCGTCGACGATCAGCAGGCCCGATAGGCCGCCCATCACCTGCTCCTCGGTCGTCCCGTGCATGTGCACGTGGTACCAGTAGGTCCCTGGCTCGTGGTCGAGCGGGAGCTCGATCGCAGAGCTGGACTTCGTACCCGGATGGAACATCCGGAAGACGTTGTCGCCATGGCCGCGGGGTGAGACGTGCATCCCGTGAAAGTGGATGTTGGTCATCTCGGTCGTGCGGTTGTCGACCACGGTCTCGAGCGTGTCGCCCGGTGAGACGTGCAGCGTCGGTCCGATCAGCGAGCGGCCGAACGGCTGGGCGCGGATGGGCGCCCCGGCGACCTCGATCACACGCCGCTTGGCGGTGAGCTCGACCGACAGTACGCCGTCGGTCGGGTACAGCTGGTGGGGCTCGGTGAGTTCTTGGCCCGCAACCGGCTCCCACGTTGCCGGGGCGTCGACCCTCTCGCCGCTCTTCGCTGCACCGCCTGCGCCGATGGCGCAGATCAGCATCGCGGTGGCGGCTCCCCTCATCTCACCCTGTATCGACACAATCGCTCGGCAGCGCGAGCGATTGCGTGAGCGAGTCCGAACCGCGACCAACCGCGACACCGAGGTTCACCGTCGCGCCACGGCAGGTCTTGATTGCGAAGTCGAGGACCTCTTCCATGCGCGGGCTCAGCTTGAACTTGACCACTGCGGTGCGGTCGCGAAACCGCTTCTTCTCCGGGCGGAAGGTGAACGGGTAGTCGGCGGGGTAGCCATCGACGACGAAGTGATTGGTCACGCGTGCCTCGGAGCCCCGGTTGGTGTCGACGCGGACCTTGATCTGACCGCGGCGCAGGACCCCCTCCTCGGTGCCGGTGAGCAGGGTCAGCGACGGTTTGGGCTTCGGCGGTTTGTCGGGCTTTGCGCTGGCGCCGACGGCTCCCGCAGCGGCCAGCGCCGCGAGACAGGCGAGAACGACTGTGATTGGTCTCAACACCCTTCGATTAATAGCGGAGTCGGGCGGCGCTTCACGGGTAGTGGCGCCCAGATGAGCGACCGTCTCGACGAGTTCATGGCAGGCCTGGTGGAGCGCAACCCGGGTGAGCACGAGTTCCACCAGGCAGTGCGCGAGGTGTACGCCGACGTCATCGACGAGGCGTACGAGGACGAGCGCACTCGTCGAGCCGGAATCCTCGAGCGGATGACCGAGCCCGACCGCAGCGTCATCTTTCGCGTCACTTGGGAAACGGATGACGGAGAGCTGTGCTCCAACCGGGCATACCGAGTGCAGTTCAACAACTCACTCGGGCCGTACAAGGGTGGACTTCGCTTCGTCGGCGGGCTCGAGTTCGCAACGCTGAAGTTCCTGGGCTTCGAACAGACTTTCAAGAACGCCCTCACCGGCTTGCCGATGGGCGGCGCGAAGGGCGGATCGGACTTCAGCCCGAAGGGCAAGTCCGACGCAGAGGTGATGCGCTTCTGTCAGTCCATGATGCTCGAGCTGCATCGCCACATCGGCGAGGACGTTGACGTCCCAGCGGGCGACATCGGCGTCGGCGAGCGCGAGATCGCCTACCTCTTCGGCCAGTACAAGCGGCTGGAGAATCGCTTCGCGGGCGTGCTCACCGGCAAGGGCATGAGCTTCGGCGGTAGCGCGGGCCGCTCGGAGGCGACCGGTTACGGCGTCGGCTACTTCACCGCGCTGATGCTCGAGCGCGCAGACGACGAGCTCGAGGGAAAGCGATGCGCGATCTCAGGTGCCGGCAACGTCTCCATCTTCTGCGCGGAGAAGCTGATCGACCTCGGAGCGGTCGTCGTCTCGCTTTCGGACTCCGACGGCACCGTTCACGACCCGGACGGTATCGACGCGAAGAAGCTCGACTTCGTCAAGGACCTCAAGCTCGAGCGGCGCGGTCGGATCGCCGAGTACGCCGAGGAGTTCGGCTGCGACTACCTCGAGAGTGAGACGCCATGGGGCCTCGAGTGCGATCTGGCCTTTCCTTGTGCCACCCAGAACGAGCTCGAGGCCGATGACGCCCGCAGGCTCATCGACAATGGCTGCAGGGCGGTGGTCGAGGGCGCGAACATGCCGCTCACGGCCGATGCCACCGCGCTCCTGCGCGGGGAGCGGATCGCGATTGGTCCGGCGAAGGCGGCGAACGCCGGTGGGGTGGCCGTATCGGGCTTGGAGCAAAGCCAGAACGCCGTTCGCGTTTCATGGTCACGCGAGACCGTCGACCGTCAACTCGACGAGATCATGGAACGCATCCACACCGAGTGCGCGGAGCGCGGTGAGCGCAAAGACGGATCGATCGATTACGTGCGCGGCGCGAACCGCGCCGGCTTCGAGCGGATTCGCGAGGCGATGCTCGCCTACGGCGCGGTCTAGCGCCGCAGCTCGGTGCCGTCGTAGAGCTTTTTGACCACGACGGTGCCCGGCGGGGACACCTCGAGGCAGAGCTCGCAGAGCACGCACTCGTCCAGGTTCGGCCGGACGATCTCGACGCCCGCGTCGGTCGCCTTGTAGATGTCGACCGGGCAGACCTCTTCCAGCTTCTTGGCGATTGCGGGGTCGGTCGCGGCCTCGCCGCTGACCTCGACCTCGATGAAGGTGCCGTCGGCGTCAGCCATTCGCAATCTTCTCCTTCACGACGTCCGGGATCTCGTGGATGCGCTCGACGACCGGGATGCCCGCGGCCTCGAGGCGCGCGATCTTCTCGGTCGCAGAGTCCTCCTTGCCCTCGACGATGGTGCCGGCGTGGCCGAAGCTCATGCCCTGCATCTCCTCGTCGTCCATGAACTTGCCGGCCATGAAGGCGACGATCGGCAGGCGCGAGTTGTTCTCGTCGCGCCAGTCGACAAGCTCGGCCTCCATGCGTCCGCCGGGCTCCGTGTAGATGACGATCGCCTCGGTCTGCTCGTCGGCCTCGAACAGCGGCATCAGCTCCGCGTAGGTCGAGCCGATGATCGCGTCGCCGCCGATCGAGATCGCGGTCGAGACGCCGAGGCCTGCCGCCGTGAGAGTGGATGAGATCTCAGTGGTCATGCCGCCTGAGCGCGACATCACTCCAACCGAGCCCGGCTCGTAGGCCTTGGCGGCGTCCTTGGCCGGTCCGCCGATGCCGCCCATCTTGGCGACGCCCGGAACGATGAGACCGAGGCAGTTGGGGCCAATGATCCGGGCTCCGCGCTCATTGGCGAGCTCGACCATCTGGGCAACGTCCGCCCGCGGGATGCGCTCGGTGACGATCACGATGAGCTTGATGCCGTTCTCGATCGCCTCGAGCACGGCGTCCTTGGTGAAGGCGGGGGGAACGGTCACGACAGCGCCGTCGGGCGCCGAGCCGTGGTGCTCGACGACCTGCTCGACGGTGTCGAAGACCGGAACGCCGTGAACCTCGCGGCCCTTGCGCCCCGGCGTGACGCCGCCGACGATCTTCGAGCCGAAGTCGAGGCACTCGCGGGTCAGGTTGACGGCCTCACGGCCCGTGATGCCCTGCACGATGAATGTGAAGTCCTTGTCGAGCAGGACGGCCATCAGGCGGCGTCCCCCTGGATCTTCTTCACGGCGATTCCGGCGGCGTCCCACATCGACGTGGTGCGGTCCGCGTACTCGACGCCGTACTTGTCGAGGATCTTGTAGCCCTCTTCCTCCCACGCACCCGGGATGCGGAAGATCGCGATGGTCTCGCCCGGGTCCTTGCCGAGCTCCAGGCAGGCCTTGATCACACCGCGGGCGACGATGTCGACCCTGGTGTTGGAGACGATCGACATCATCACCGCGATCTTCTCGACGCCCTCCTTCTGCAGAACCTCCATCGCCAGGCCCTTCGACTTGGCGACCGAAGGGTTGCCGCCGATCTCGGCGTAGTTGGCGGGCTTTCCGCCCTGGCTGCGGACGGCGTCCGTAAGCGTCAGCGAGCCACCGCCGGCCCCGATCACGAGCCCGAGGTTGCCGGTAAAGCCGTGATCCTTGCCCTGGATGACGCCGCGATGGTCGGCGGCGTCGATCGCCTTGACGTTGCGCTCGAACTCGCTCGGCTCATACATTTCGCGCGGCTCGGAGAGGTCGACACCGATCGACTCGAGCATCTTCTTGTGGCGGCCGACCGCCTCGTCCTCCATCTCCATGTGCGCGTCGAGCGCGACGAACGAACCGTCGGCGAGCTTGGCCACGGGATTGATCTCGGCGAGCGTCATGTCGTAATCGCGCTGCAGCCGGGCGAGCTTGGCGAGGATCCCGGTCGCGCGGTTGAGCTCAGAGCCCGTCATCCCGCACCGTGCGACCGTCTGCTTGGCCTCGAAGTCGGCGATCGGGTGGAGATTCGAGAGATGGCCGCGGCCGACGTGGTCGGGGTGCTCCTCGGCGACCTGCTCGATGTCGATCCCGCCCATGTCGCTGAACAGCATCATCGGGCGTTTAGCGCGCCCGTCCCAGAGGACGGCGGCGTAGTACTCGTGCGCCACGTCGGCCTTGGGATCGACGAGGACGCCGACCGGCATATGGCCGCCGATCTCGAGCTCGAGGATCGCCGCGGCGTGCTCAGCCGCCTCGTCCGGCGTCTCGGCGAACTTGACTCCGCCGGCCTTCATCCGTCCGCCGGTGAGCACCTGCGACTTGATCACTGTCGAGCCGCCGATCTTCTCTGCCGCCTCGCGGGCCTCGTCGGCGGTGGTGCAGAAGCCATACTGCGTGACCGGGATCCCGGCGAGCTCGACGATGCGGCGTGATTCGTACTCGTAGAAGCGCATGGCGGCGCGGAAGGCTAGCGGGGGCGGCGCCGGCGCGTTCTGGTCAGCCGACGGTGAACTTCAGCTTCGCCGGCTTTCGCTCGCGGTTACCGGCGAGATCCGTGGCGCTTACAACCAACACGTGATCTCCGGACTTCAGGCGCGGCAGCTTCAGCGGCGACCGGCATGGCTTGCGCTTGCGGTCGTCGAGCTTGCATGCGAAGTACGCGCCCCGCTCGTTGGAACGGAAGCGGATCTTCGCCTTGCCCTTGGCAAGACGCACGTCGGACTTCTGACCGGGACCGCCCACCAACTCGGTGTCTGGGGGACGGAGATCGTCGTAGGAGAGATGGGCGGCGATGTCGAGGCCCGACGTATAGCCGGAGATCACGAAATCGGTGAACCCGTCACCGTTGAGATCGGAGGGGACGATCCCGAAGCCGGCGGCGTCGAGGCGAGGCAACTCGGGCGTGGCCGGCCGCACGACAACGCCCCCGGCCCCGCCTCTGATCCAGTTGAGCAGCGACGGATAGCGACCGTTGTTCGGGAAGTTCTGCCGAACCGAGCTGTTCACACCCATCGCATCCTGGAATCCGTCATGGTCGAAATCCCCGACGGCCAAATCCTCGAACTTGCCGTCGGTTGTGAGCGCCGTCGGCGGCAGCAGTGCTCCCGTTCCATCGCCGGGGAAGAGCTGCACCTTGCCGAATTCGTTCTGATCGGTCGCGAGTACGTCGCCAAATGCGTCGCCGGTGAACTCACCGATTCCCGCCGCAGTCCAGGCCGTTTGCGCGACCGGACCGCTGAGGCGCTGGTAGCCGCCGCCTGCATCGACGTAGGTTTCGAGCCTTGCCGGACCGGTCACGCCGTTCGGATCCTCAGCGGTGACGACATCGTCAGTGCCTGCGCCGTTGAGGTCTCCTGCGGCAAGCCCGCCGAGAAAATCCATCGGCCCGAACCTGAGCGTGGCGGGCATCGTGAACGTGCGATCGCCATTGCCGAGCACGAACCGGACTTCGTTGTGGTAGCTGAGGACCAGATCAATGTCCGCATCGGCGTCGAGATTCGCCGGCAGGATCGCCCGTGGGTGTTCCGCCGCGATCTCCAGCGGGTCGACCAGAGCACCTGAGGCGGTGCCGCGGAGTGAGAAGAACCTGGCGTTTGTGGTAGCGAGAACCTCATCGATTGAGTCACCGTCGAGGTCGACGACGGCGAAATCGCCAGGCAGATCTGAGACCGCGGAACCGATGCTTGTGTCGACCGGCTCCGCGTATTGCGCACCACCTAGCCCGCGCAGAACGATGAACTTTCGGCCCTGGGAGTGAGCAATCACGATGTCGTCGATGCCATCGCCCGTGACGTCACCGACCCTGGCCCCGCCGGTCGTTTGGGTTCCGTCCTCCTTGTAAAGGGTCGTCTCCTCCCACGCCAGGGCCGCGGACGCGACCGCCGGCGCCGCGCCGGCAATCGCAACGGCGATCACCGCCGACAAGCCCAGCCTGGACGACACCACTCTTCCCCGGCCTCCCATCAGGATCCCGGCGACCCTAACCCCGGACACCCGGAGGGTCAAGGCCCACATAGGATCAGACCATGGCCGGGCGAGACACGGACGTCGTTGTAATCGGCGCGGGTCTCGCGGGTCTCGCGGCGGCGCGGACGCTGCGGGCGGCCGGACGCGGCGTCATTGTTTTGGAGGCGCGCGACCGAGTCGGCGGCCGCACCCTCAACGAGCCGATCGGCGAGGGCAAGGTGGTCGAGATTGGCGCCCAGTGGGTGGGTCCGACTCAGGATCGCGTCCTCGCGCTGATCGCCGAGCTCGAGCTCGAGACCTTTCCGACATACGCGGACGGGCGCAACATCTTCGAACGCGGCGGGAAGATCAGCCACTACTCAGGCACGATCCCGCGGACCAATCCGCTCGGGATCGTCGAGGTCGGGATCGCGATGAAGCGGCTCAACCTGATGGCGGCAAAGGTTCCGCCGGAGTCGCCGTGGACCGCGCCGGGCGCCCGCCGTTGGGACTCCGAGACGTTCGCGACGTGGATGCGACGCAACGTCCGCACGGGAGTCGCCCGCGACATCCTGCGCCTCGCGATCATCGGCGTCTGGGCGGCTGAGCCAGAGGACGTTTCGCTGCTTCACGTCCTCTTTTACATCCGCTCGGCCGGCTCGCTCGAGATCCTCACCGACACCGAGGGCGGGGCCCAGCAGGACCGCGTGGTCGGCGGCACGCAGCTCATTTCGCTGCGGATGGCCGAGGAGCTGGGGGAGGGTGTCGTCGAGCTCGACACCCCGGTGCGGGCGATCGCGCACAGCGGGGACGGCGTCACCGTGCGCTCGGACCGGCTGACCGTCAACGCCAAGCGGGTGATCGTCGCGGTCCCGCCGACGCTTGCCGGCCGCATCGCTTACGACCCGCCGCTGTCCGCACGCCGCGATGGACTCTCCCAGCGGATGGCGCAGGGCAGCGTCGTCAAGTGCATGGCCGTCTATGAGCGCCCGTTCTGGCGCGACCGAGGGCTCTCGGGTGCGATCACCAGCGTCACCGGGCCCGTGTCGGTCGGCTTCGACAATTCGCCGCCCGACGGCAGACCCGGTGTCCTGCTCGGCTTCCTCGAGGGTCGCGCCGCTCGCGAGGCGGCGGATCTGCCGCAGGTGGAGCGCCGCAAGCTCGTGGCCGAGAGCTTCGGCCGGTTGTTCGGTCCCGAGGCGGCGAACCCGATTGACTACGTCGACCACGCGTGGGGGGCCGATGAGTGGTCTCGCGGCTGCTACGGCGGCTTCTTGACCCCTGGCGCTTGGACCGACTACGGCCGGGCGCTGCGCGAGCCCATAGGCGCGATCCACTGGGCGGGGGCTGAGACCGCCCTCGTGTGGAACGGCTACATGGACGGCGCGGTTGGCTCAGGCCAGGATGCCGCCGCTGCGGTTAGCGCGTCGCTGGCGTGAACTGACTCAGTCGCCGGAACTGCCGCCGACCGTGAACCGCAGGCGGAACGTCTCGCCGTCGTCAGCTGCTCCATAGGCAGCAAACGCGAGGCGCCCGAGGTAGGACGCGGCCACTACGGCGCGCGGATCGCCTCCCGCTGCGGATTCGATCAAGGCCGCCAGGGACTGCAGGTCCGCGTAGCCGGTGAGGTTGAGGTCCTCCAACGCCGCCCGAGCCTCCTGGTAGGCCGGCGCGGAGTCGATGGTCTCACCGGGTGAGAGCAACTCGCTGACGGCAGCCTCGCTTCCGAACGCAACCCGGTCGCCGCGCTGGGCCGCGATCACGTCGAACGGGACCCCGACCTCGGCTGCGGGCACCGAGAATCCGGCATCGGCGTCAAGGGACGACGGCGGCGTACCGAGGCGGTTGCCCTCGCGGCGCGCCGCGTCAATGGCCGAGTCGAGAAGGTCGGCGGTTGTCTCCGGGTCGAGGCTTTCGACGAGCAGCCCACCGTCGAGCGTCTGGACGGAGCCGCCGCGCAAAAAGAACCCGATGTCGCCGATCGCTCCAACGGCCGACTCGAGCGCGACCCCGGTGGCCTGCTCGAACTCACGCGCGGCCTCGTCGAAGTCCGCGGCGTCGGGACTTACCTCCGGGATCAGGTTGAAGACCGCCTCGTAGCTGGCGCCAACATCGGCGCCGCCAGCCGCGAAGATCGCGTCCGCGGGCAGCTCGCTCAGCATTGAGGATTCCGTGTCAGCCCCCGCGAAATCGCCGAGCGACCCGAGGCTGGCATCGATCGATAAGGAGTTCTCGGCCGCGGTCAGATCGAGCGTCATCGGCTTGGCCACGAGCTCCGGCACCAACTCGCGGATCTGCGCGGCCTCCGGCTGCTGGTCGATGAACGCTGCGACGTTCACGTACAGGCTCGCTAAGGCGTCGCTCTCGAGCTGGGTTGCGACCTCGGAGGGTCCCTCGGCATCGTCGGCGAGTGCGTCGATCGCCTCCTCGAACGCCTGCGGGCTGGCGATCACCACGAGATCGCCGGTGACGCCGACGTAGGCCTCCTCGTCACCCGGAACGACGCGGTACTCCGTGCCGTCGTACTCGCCGGTTTCGGTGTCCGCCGCGGTGGTTTCGATGAAGTCGCGCGCCCCGTCGGGGTCATCGGTTTCGATCAGGAACGCGACCTCATCGACCGTGTCGCCTGCCTGGGTCGACCAGATCACCGCGCGGTGGCCCAGAAGCGGCTGAACCTGCTCGGAGAAATCGACGGGCGGCTCGGCGTTTGCGAGCGCGGCGTCCAGCTGCGGAGTGATCAGCGCGCCGATGTCGTCGATTCCGAGAACGTTGGAGGCGAAGTCGTCGATCGCTGCTGCCTGGTCGTCGTCGGGATCGAGCGTCCCCGAGACGACGAAGCTCACGTTCTCGGGGATGCCGTCGGCGAGGCCGCCGTCGGCGCCCGGATCGTCGCTTCCGCAACCGGCGATGGCCGTCGTTGCGAGGGCGAGGGTGAGCAGGCCGATGATTCGCTGGTGAATTGTCACGTTGGCGAGACTAGCCTGAGCCCAGTCGGGGATTGGCCGAATTGCCACTTGGCCGATAGCGCCCCGCGCCGCTGGGTAGGTAACAATTCAGGTCCTGCCCCAATGCGGAACAGCGTCTCGGCGAGGCGCGATTGACCTCATAAAGGAGTGAAGCGCACCTTGAGCGAGAGCACGGCCCCGACGAAGACCCTCACCGACAACCCGAAGCTGATCAGCTGGGTTGAGCAGATCGCCGAGCTCACACAGCCGGAGTCGATCTACTGGTGCGACGGTTCGGCGGAGGAGTACGACCGCCTCTGCCAGGAGCTCGTCGACGCGGGGACGTTCGAGAAGCTTTCAGACGCCAAGCGGCCGAACTCCTATCTCTCGCGTTCCGACCCGGGCGACGTAGCCCGAGTCGAGGACCGAACCTTCATCTGCGCTGAGCGCGAGGAGGACGCGGGGCCGACCAACAACTGGAACGACCCGGCTGAGATGCGCGAGCGCATGAACGGCTTCTTCGAGGGCGCGATGCGCGGTCGGACGATGTACGTCGTCCCGTTCTCGATGGGCCCGCTTGGCTCGCCGATCTCGCACATTGGGGTCCAGCTGACCGACTCGCCGTACGTCGCGGTATCGATGCGGATCATGACCCGGATGGGCGAGGGCGCGCTCGACGCGATGGGCACCGACGGCGATTTCGTCCCCTGCGTGCACTCCGTCGGGATGCCGCTCACCGACGGCCAGGACGACGTGCCGTGGCCGTGCAATCCGGACAACAAGTACATCGTCCATTACCCCGAGAGCCGCGAGATCTGGTCGTACGGCTCCGGCTACGGCGGTAACGCCCTGCTTGGCAAGAAGTGCTTTGCGCTGCGGATCGCTTCGGCGATGGCGCGCGACGAGGGCTGGATGGCGGAGCACATGCTGATCCTCAAGCTCACCTCGCCAGAGGGCTCGGTCAAGTACGTAACGGGCGCTTTCCCGTCGGCCTGCGGAAAGACGAACCTGGCGATGCTGGTTCCGACGCTCGAGGGCTGGACGGTCGAGACCGTCGGCGACGACATCGCCTGGATGAAGTTCGACGACGACGGCCGCCTGCGCGCGGTCAACCCCGAGTACGGGTTCTTCGGTGTGGCCCCGAACACGAGCCACAAGACCAACCCGAACGCGATGGACACGATCGAGCGCAACTCGATCTTCACCAACTGCGCACTCACCGACGACGGCGACATCTGGTGGGAGGGCATGACCGGGGAGGCGCCCGAGCACGCGATCGACTGGAAGGGCAACGACTGGACGCCCGAGTCGACCGAGCCCGCCGCTCATCCGAACGCCCGGTTCACGACCCCGGCCGGACAGTGCCCCTCGATCGCGCCCGAGTGGGAGGACCCGGCCGGCGTGCCGATCGACGCGTTCTTGTTCGGTGGCCGCCGCGCCACGGTGCAGCCTCTTGTCAGCGAGTCGTTTGACTGGGACCACGGTGTCTTCCTCGGCGCGACGATGGCTTCGGAGACCACGGCCGCCGCGGCGGGCGAGGTCGGCAAGCTGCGCTTCGACCCAATGGCGATGCTGCCGTTCTGCGGCTACAACATGGCCGACTACTTCCAGCACTGGATCAACGTCGCCAGCGGTAACCCGGACCGGATGCCCCGCATCTTCATGGTCAACTGGTTCCGCAAGGACGAAGACGGCAAATTCCTGTGGCCCGGCTTCGGCGAGAACAGCCGCGTGCTCGAGTGGGTCTTCCGCCGCTGTGACGGCGAGGGCGAGACGGTCGAGACCGCGGTCGGCCTCGTGCCGGCCGACGGCGAGCTCGACCTCAGCGGCCTCGACATCTCAGACGCCGCGATGCACGAGCTGCTCACGGTCGATGACGAGAAGGTCAAGGCTCAGCTCCCTCAGGTCGAGCATTTCCTCGAGCAGTTCGGCGACAAGCTGCCGGACCGCATCGGCGAGCAGCTCGAGGCGCTCAAGCAGCGCCTGGGCTAGCGCAGGCGCCTGATCGTCTCGAGCGTTTCGACGTCGACGAGGTCTTGATCGCGCCCTGCGGCGCGTTTCATCGCGATGAGGTCATCGAGCGAGGCGACGAGCACGGAGAAGCCGCCGAGGTCCATCCGCTCGGCCTGGCGACGGAGCGCCTCGTAGGCCGGCGCCCCGTCCGGCTGCCTGTGAACGTCGAACCAGCCGGCGTCTGTTTCGAGCGTGAGTAGCTGAACGCGATCTAGCGTCCTCGCATCCGCGACGAACGGAACCCCTTCGTCGACGTCCCGCAATCGCGCCTGACTCTCAACGAGGACACGTCCGAGTGCTTCGAGGTTGCCGTTGTCGGGCGCGAAAACGATGTCCAGGTCACGGGTCAGTCGGGCTGAGCCGTGGAGGATCGCCGCGACGCCGCCGATGATCACGAAGTCGACTCCTGCGTGGACCAGGCGGCGCAGCAGTTCCCCGGCGTCGAATGCCTCGGGCCAGATTGCAGGAACCTGGTCCTTCGGATCGCTCATGGTGCGCGCACGGTGGGGGCGAGCCGGCGCAGGCCGCGGTAGGCGGCCGTAAAGCTCGCCAGGCGCTCGGCAGGCGAGCGTTCAAGCGACGACCGGATCAGTGTCTCGTCGATGCCCGGATACCTGGTCTCGCGGAGTGTGAATCCCAGTTCATTGCCGGTTGCCGCGATGGCTCGCCTCAGCGTCGAGAGCGTCGGGTTTGACCTTGTCGACTCGAGCCTTGCGACGGTCGGTTGCGAAACGCCCAAGCGCTTCGCGAGTTCAACCTGAGTGAGGCCAGCCTGCTCGCGGGCCTCCCGCACGATCGTTCCTGGGTTCATAGCTCACAGTGTATATACGCTAAGAGCTATATCTGCCAAGTCCGGCGCGGACCGCCTGCGGGATCGGTGCCGTGCCGCTGCGGTCGGCGCTGACGAAGACGTGCCGAAGCGTCCCCTCGGCGATCGCGCTGCCGCCGCGCTCGATCGCGAGCTCGCTCGTCATCGACGTATTGCCCAGCTTCACCGTGCGCACGATGAGGTCGATCTCGTCATCGAAGCTCAACGGCGCCAGGTAGCGCACGTTGGCCTCAGCCACGACCATGTCCACGCCATCGTCGGTCATCGCCGTGTACCCGCCGAGCTCGCGCCAGAGCTCGGTCATCGCCAGGTCGAAGTACGCGAGGTAGTTCGCGTTGAAGACGTGGCCCTGCGGGTCACACTCGTTGAAGCGGACCCGGATTGAGTGGCTGAACTCCTCGGCCACGAGTCGCCTAGAGCTCGTAAGCCTCCGCGAGCTCCGGATCCTTTTTCGCGAGCATCTCGGCGAGCTCGACCATCACCTTGCACTGCTTCCAGGTGGCGTCGTCCTGCATCTTGCCGTCGATCATGTGGACGCCGCGCCCGTCGGGAATCGCCTCGATCACCTTCTTGGCGAACTTGACCTCATCCGGATCGGGGCTGAAGACCTTCTTCGCGATCTCGATCTGGACCGGGTGCAGTGACCAGGCGCCGACGCAGCCGAGCAGGAACGCAGCTCGGAACTGCGCCTCGCAGCCCTGCACGTCCTTGATGTCGCCGTACGGGCCGTAGAACGGGAGGATCCCGGCGGACGTGCAGGCGTCGACCATTCGCGCGATCGAGTAGTGCCAGGGGTCCTGCTGCGCCGTTGCACGCGGTGCCTCGGGATCGTCGGGATCTGGGTCGTTGATGACCAAATAGCCGGGGTGACCGCCGCCGACACGGGTCGTCTTCATCCGTCGCGACGCGGCCAGGTCGGCCGGGCCGAAGCTCATGCCCTGCATCCGGGGGCTCGCGCATGCGATCTCCTCGAGGTTGACGACGCCCTGGGCCGTCTCGAGGATCGCGTGGATGAGGATCGGGCGTTCAACCTTCGCCTTCGCCTCGAGCTGAGCAAGGAGGCGATCGACGTAGTGGATGTCCCAGGCGCCCTCGACCTTCGGGACCATGATCACATCGAGCTTGTCGCCGATCTCGGTGACCAGCGTCGTGATGTCGTCGAGCACCCAGGGGCTCGCGAGGTCGTTGACGCGCGTCCACAGGGCGGTCTCGCCGAAGTCGACCTCGTTCGCCACTTTGACCAAGCCCTCGCGCGCGGCGACCTTGTTGTCGACCGCAACCGCATCCTCGAGATTGCCGAGCAGGATGTCCGCCTGTTTGGCCATGTCCGGCACCTTCGCCGCCATCTTCTCGTTCGAAGCGTCGAAGAAGTGGATCATCCGCGAGGGCCTGAAGGGCACCTCGGTGACCGGCTCCGGGGCTCCGATCGCGAGCGGCTTGAAGAAGTCACGGGGGTTGCGCAAGTTCGTCTCCTGAGTCGTGTGGTGGCGGGGGAACGCTAGCGCGACGTATGATTTGCGGCGGATGCAACGGATGGCATCGGCAGGGAAACGGAGTGCTCGCTGGCCTGGTCGCCGGCGTGGTGTTGGGTGCTGGGATCGCCCTCGCCGCGCCGGCAACACGGACCCCTCGGCCGCCAAGGACAAGTTCAAGCGCAAGCCCTGAGGACGGATTGGCGCGGATCCGTCAAGCCGTGTTCGCGTCGCGGGATCTGGGCGCGACTCGGGCACGCCTGAACGCCGAGCTCGACCTCGGCGAACCGTTCGCCGATCCCGACATTGCGTACTTCGGGCTCGAGAACGCCGTCTACGCGATCGGCGACACGTTCCTGGAGGTCGTCATGCCGGTTGGGGCCGATACGGCGGCTGGCCGCTTGCTCGATCGCCGCGGCACGGCGGAGTGCGGCTACATGGTCATGCTCCAGCTCGACGATCTCGATGACGCCCGTGACCGGGCTCGGAAGGCCGGGATCAGAGAGGTGTTCGAGGTCGAGTTCGACGAGATCCGCGAGGTCCACCTGCACCCTGCAGACATCGGTGGTGCGATCGTCTCGCTGAGTGAGCCGAGCCCGCCTGAGTCGTGGAAGTGGGGAGGACCTGGTTGGGACGAACGCGCGGCCGCGGGAGCGGTCGCGGGTGTGAGGATCGCGGTGAGCGATCCAACCTCGGTTCGCGGTCGGTGGGAGGCGGTTGTCGGCGAAACGCTCGAGGCGGTCGAGTTCGTCGCCGACGCTGACAACCGCGGCGTGGTGGCGATCGAGATCGAGCGAGATGGCGAGCGCCTCGAGGTCGTACCCTCGGCCGCGTGAGCGTCGAGATTCGAGCTGCGGAGCCCGCTGACGTCGAGCGGCTACCCGCGCTCTATGAGTGGCTGTTCGCGCCACCCGGCGCGCGACCAGATGATTGGGACGAGCGCCGAGCCGTAGTCGCGCTGCGTAGCGCGATCGATTCGCACGACGCCTGTGTGCTGATCGCCGACGACGACGGGGAGCTCCTCGGGATTTGCACCGTCTACCAGGACCTCCACTCCGTCCGCTACGGCTATCGGGCCTGGGTCGAGGACCTCGCGGTCGACCCGGATCGGCGTTCGGAGGGCGTGGGCAAGGCGCTGATGGACGCGGCGAAGGATTGGGCGCGCGAGCGCGGCGCAACACATCTCGAGCTCGACTCGGCACTCGCTCGCACCGACGCCCATCGCTTCTACGAGCGCGAGGGTTCGCAGTACAAGGCGTTCAGCTTCGGCTGGCGCTTGTAGCGAGTAGTGGCCTGTCCACCCTCTTGGGGGATGGATTGGAGCGGCTGCGTGCATCCTCCCGAGCGTGACGACGGCATCTCTGGTCCGCGTCGGCCTCGCCGGCCTGCTTGGCTCGCTCTTGCTCGGGATAACACCGCCGATCGCCAGCGCGGGCGACGGCAGCTTCTCGGCAGTCCCGGGGCGCTCCACACGCCGACCGTATGGCTCTCTTCCTCACTGACACCACACCGGCGGTGCAAGCGACACGACCCCGCCTGAGACCACGATCACCAACGAGCCAAAGGCAAAGAGCTCAAAGGCCAAGGCAAAGTACAAATTCGCGTCCTCGGAGCCGAACTCGACATTCACCTGCAAGTTCGACCGCAGGCCGTTCGCGCCGTGCGACGCCGGCAAGGTCAAGTACAAGCGCCTCGACTACGGAAAGCACAAGTTCAAGGTCGTCGCCACCGACGCGGCGGGCAACGCCGATCCGTCGGCCGCCAAGGACAAGCTCAAGCGCCGCTAGCGCTCTCGCGTGCCTTGTCGCGGTCGAGGTGGAACTCGACGCGAAAGAGCTTGCCGTCACGGAACTTCCAGACGGCTGCGCTGGGCTGCTCGATGTCCACCCCGTGACGAGTGGTTCCGACCTGATTGACGAAGGTGATGACGCTCTCGCCGACCTCCTCGACCTCCTCGAGTTCGAGGCGGACTCGAGAGAACGTCTCGAGCCAGTCGGCCCACGTGGCCTGAAGCCCCTCACGCCCGTGGAACTCGGTGCTAAAGCTCGAATCGGCGGTCATCTCGCCGCTGATCTCGTCGCCACTGATCTGATCGAGCGAGTCGCCGATCCGCTCGATCAGCGCTTCGTCAACGTCCAGCTCCCTGCCTCCGAAGATCGGCGCGAGGGCGGCCATCAGGCGGTCAGTATTCGACATAGCGTCAGTATTCTCCGCCTTCCCGAATAAGAAACGCGAAGACAGGAGCCATGGCCGTAGCTACCGCGACGTTCCAGGAGAAAACGGACGAGCAGCAGGCGATCACCGAGATGGTCCGCCAGTTCGCCGACAACGAGATCATTCCTCACGCCGAGGAGTACGACCACGAGGACAAGTTCCCGGAGCCCATCGTCGAGCAGATGAAGGAGCTGGGCCTGTTCGGGGTCACGATTCCCGAGGAATACGGCGGGATGGGCCTCGACCTGACCACCTACGCGATGATCGTCGAGGAGCTGTCGCGAGGCTGGATTTCGATCTCGGGCGTCGTCAATACCCACTTCATCGGCTCCTACCTGCTCATGAAGTTCGGGACCGACGAGCAGAAGGAGAAGTACCTGCCGAAGATGGCGACCGGTGAGATCCGCGGCGCCTTTTCGCTCTCAGAGCCGGAGGTCGGCTCCGACGTCCAGGGGATCAAGTCGACCGCCAAGGAGGCCGACGGCGGCTGGGAGATCAACGGCCAGAAGATGTGGGTCACAAACGGCCTGCGCTCGGGGCTCGTGTTCGTTCTCGTCAAGACCGACACGAAGGCCGACCCGCCCTACAAGGGCATGACCTGCTTCATCTGTGAGAAGGAGCCTGGCGAGTCCGAAGTGCCCGGGCTGAAGATTCCGCCGCAGATCAAGAAGATGGGCTACAAGGGCGTCGAGTCGACCGAGTTGGTCTTCGACGGCTTCAAGTGCACCGATGACCACATCCTCGGCGGACGCGAGGCGGGGCTCAACCAAGGCTTCGGCCAGATGATGGACGCCCTCGAGCTCGGCCGTGTCAACGTCGCCGCACGCGGCGTCGGCGTCGCCCAGCGCACGCTCGAGCTGGCGCTCCGCTACAGCCAGGAGCGCAAGACGTTCGGCAAGCCGATCGCCCAGCACCAGGCGATCACCTTCAAGCTCGCCGAGATGGGCACACGTCTGGAGGCGGCGAGGTTGCTGACGATGAAGGCCGCGCGGATGAAGGACGCCGGCGAGCGCTCCGATATCGAGGCCGGAATGGCGAAGCTGTTCGCCTCGGAGGCCGCGAAGGAGAACGCAGAGGAGTGCCTGCGCATCCATGGTGGCTACGGGTACTCGAAGGAATACGAGATCGAGCGCATCTACCGCGACGCACCGTTGCTTCTGATTGGCGAGGGGACGTCTGAGATCCAAAAGATGGTCATCGGCAAGAAGCTCCTGCAAAGGCACAAGATCTGATGGCTGCCTCGACGGCCGATCTGATCAAGCAGGCCGTCGAGGGCCTACAGGCCGACGTGCCGGCGCTCGCAAAGCTCAAGCTCGTCTTCGGGCTGGAGCTTCGCGGCCGCGGCGACGTCCAGGTCTACCGTGTCGAGGTGCCCGGACCGAAGGTCTCGAAGGGTTTCAGCGAGGACGAGCGCGTCACAGTTGCGATCCCGCGGAAGGCGTTCAATGAGCTGGCCGAAGCGAGCACCGCCAAGGGCTGGCATCGGGCCTGGGATCACGGCGACATCAAGGTTGAGGGCGACCCCAACATCCACAAGCTCGTCGGCCAGGTCATCGCCCACGCTGAGGCCCGCTCGCAGCTGCGCCGGGCGCGCCACTAACCACATGGCCTCAACCGCCGATCTGGTCGTCGTCGCCGTGCAGCGGCTGCAGGGTCAGTTGCCCGCGCTCAAGAATCTGAAGCTCGTCGTCTCGCTCGAGCTGACGAGCGGGGGTCTGATGGGTCCCGGTAAGTCAGAGCAGCTGCGGATCGAGCTTCCTGGCCCGAAGGTCACCGAGGATGAGGCCACCGACGCGCGGATCACGCTGTCGATCCCCGAGGCGATGTTCAAGCTCCTCGCCGAGGAGGGCGATCTCGCCGACTGGAAGGACGCCTTCTACTACGGCCACCTGAAGGTTGGCGGCGACCCGCGGGTCAAGAAGCTGATCGGTAAGGCGATAGACAAGTCTTCGTGAGCTCCCTGGCTGCGAGGCGAGGGGCCAGCGCGCTCCTGCATCGCCCGGCCGCGGTTCGCAGCCCAGCCGACGTCGTTCGTCTCTCTGGTCCCGTGCAGGCGCAGGAGCCGCGGGCCGCAAAGCTCGCCTTTCGCGCCCGCTCGCAAAAACTGGTCGCGGCCGACGTTGACCGGGCCCGGACCGAGGAGCGCTCGCTCCTGCGGGCCTGGGTCATGCGCAAGACGATTCACCTGATCGCCGCCGAGGACGCCGGGTGGATGGTGCCGCTGTTCGGCGAGGCAACGGTGCGCTGGTCGCGAAACCGGCTCGCGACGTTCGGCCTCGACCGGCGCGCGCAGGACCGTGCGCTGAAGCTGGTTCACGACGTGGTCGATTCGGAGGGTCCCCTCACGCGGCGTGAGATCGGCGTGCGGCTGAAGGAGGCCGGTTACGAGCTCGCCGCGGAGCACAAGGTGCACCTCTGGCTGCTGGCGACGCTCGACGGCGAGCTCTGTCTCGGTCCGGACCGCGGCGCGTATGCCTGTCTGGTGCGCACCTCGGATTGGCTCGGCAAGCTCCAGCGGCGCTCGCGTGAAGACTCGCTCGCCGAGCTCGCGCGGCACTACTTGCGCGGTTACGCGCCGGCCACCGAACGCGACTTCGCGCGTTGGGCAGGACTACCGTTGCGCGATACGCGGGTCGGGCTCGAGCGGATCGCAAGCGAGCTCAGCCAGGACGGGGAGTTGCTGAGGCTGAAGAAGGGTTCCCGTCGCGCGGCGGCCGGGCCCGTCGTGCGGATGCTCGGTGCCTTCGACAACTACAACCTCGGTTACGTCGACCGCGCCTTCGCCCTCGCCGAGGAGAACGTCAAGCAGATCGCGCCCGGCGGCGGAATCATCCGGCCGGGAATCACGGTGGATGGGTCGATCGTCGGGACCTGGGGTTCGAAGCGCAGCGGCAAGAAGCTGGCGGTCACGATCGAGCCGTTCGCGGCGCTATCGGCTGCGGTCGAATCTGCGATCGCGGACGAGGTCGCAGACCTGGGCCGGTTCGAGGGACTGGACGCTACGATCCCGCGCCCATGAACGACACAGAACACCAACTTTCAACTGACCAGGCCGAGCGCGAGGCATCCGGTGCGCACGCCTACGGGCGCTATCTCGAGGAGTTCGAGGAGGGTGCTGTCTACAAGCACTGGCCCGCGAAAACCGTGACCGAGGCAGACGACCACCTCTTCTGCCTGATCACGATGAACCACCACCCGCTCCACATCAACGACGTCTACGCCGCTGAGTCGCAGCAGGGCCAGAACGTCGTCGTCGGGCCGCTCGTCTACTCGCTGGCGGTCGGGATGACCGTCTCCGACGTCTCCGGCAAGGCGATCGCAAACCTTGCGACCGAGGAGCTCTCGCACCCGAATCCGGTCTTTCACGGCGACACGCTGTATTGCGAGTCCGAGGTGCTCGAGGTCCGGCCTTCGAAGTCGAAGCCCGATCGCGGCATCGTCAAGGTGCACACCCGCGTCTTCAAGCAGGACAACACGCTCGTGGCCGAGTTCAAGCGGACTGTCCTGATCCCGAAGCGCCCGTAGACCATGGCGGACGACGGCCAGCCGATCGAGAGCATCGATTGGCTGCACGCCTTCGGCGAGCGGTACTTGGATGCCTGGAACACGCACGACCCCGACGCCGTCACGGCGTGCGCAACCGAGGATGTGATTTGGATCGATCCGGCGTTGCCGGAGCCAGCGCGTGGGCACGGCGAGCTTGCCGATTTCGTGCGGTCCAGCTGCACGGCGTTCCCGGACCTGCGCTTCAGCGAGCCGATGCCGCCGGCGATCACCGTCGATGGTCTCGTCGCGTACGCGCCGTGGCGGATGACCGGCACCAACACCGGCCCGATCGATCCGCCGGGGTTCGCCCCAACCGGTAAGAGCGTCGACATCCCCGGCTTCGACATCTGGCGCTTTCGCGATGGGCTGATCTGGCGCTACGAGGCGATCTACGACTCCAACCTCATCGCACGCCAGCTCGGCATCGTGCCGCCGCCGGGAAGCTTTGCCGAGCGCTCGATGGTCCGCCTGCAGCGCCTGCGCTCGAGACTCGCGCGTTAGGTCTCGGTTCGGGCCTCCGCGGCCACCTGCTTCCGCGCAGACTTCCTGGCTTGCTTCTCCTGCCGACGCTCGAGGAGCTTGCGTTCACGATTTAGCTTCGCCATCGTGGTCTTCCGCTTTCCGCTTGAGGCCATGCCTTCTCCTTAAAGCGCGGAAGGGATCAACGAGTTCTGAGCCCGGGCAGCTCTGCTCGTCTGCCCGGGGCTTGAACGGGTGCTAGATCAGGCGAATGTTGGCGGCGCGGGGACCCTTGTCGCCGGCCTCGGAGTCGAAGCTGACCTTTGTTCCCTCTGTTAGGACCTGGCCATCGGGCACGGCGCTCTGATGGACGAAGAGGTCGGCGGAGCCGTCCTCGGGCGAGATAAAGCCGAAGCCCTTCTGGTCGTTGAACCACTTCACGGTTCCGTCAGTCATATGAATTCCTCTGCTTGCGGTGCGGGCGAACGCGGAGGAAGCGGTTATGCAACGACTGCGGCGCGGGCACTGTTTAGGCCGCGCGGGATGTGCGCGGCTGAACACGACGGTATCAGTGAAGCGCGCGTCGCGGGCCTAGATCAACTCGGCGACGGCGTCGATGCCGGCGTCGAAGTCGGTGCCCGCGATCCCGCCGATACCGGGCGAGGTGGTCCCGGCGTCTTGGTAGCGGCGCACGGCGCCGTGGACCGCGTCCTTGTCTCCGATCCCGGCAAGCTCGGCGAGCATCCGGTCGGAGAGGCCGGCCTTGGCGCGCTCGATGTCGCCCGCTGCCATCCCCGCGTCGAACGCGGCGAGCTCATCGGCAAACCCCGACGCTTCGAGCATCGCGCGGTAAAACGGCAGCGACGCGTAGGGGATGAGGTCCTGGCGGAAGGTGGCGCGGGCGGCCTCGGGGTCGTCGGTGAGCGCGATCGGCACAGCGGCGACCACGTCGAAATCGTCAAACGAGCGTCCCGATGCCTCGACTCCCTCGCGTAGCGCCGGAATCACCGTGCTTTCGATGTACGAGGGACAGCAGAGCCAGAGCATCACGCCGTCGGCATGCTCGCCGGCGAGCTTGATCATGTTCGGGGAGAGGGCAGCGACGTAGATCGGCAGCTCGGGTCGTGCCGAGTACCCCATGAACGCGAACTTGGTGGGGAAGTGCTCTGAGTCGGGCGGTTCCTCGTCGCGAAGGATCGCGCGGACACCGAGCAGGTACTCGCGCATCTGGGTCACCGGCTTCGTGATCTTCTGGCCGTGCCAGTTCTCGACCGTGACCCGGTGCGAGACGCCGAGGCCGAGGACCATGCGTCCGTTCGAGTACTCGTCGATCGTCGCCGCGGTCTGCGCCATCGTCGCCGGCGTGCGCGAGAAGATCGGCACGACGCCCGTGCCGAGACGGATCCGCTCGGAGGCGGCCGCGTAGGCCATCAACACGGTCAGCGAGTCCCGCCCTGCGATGTGCGTGGTGTAGGCGGCGTCGTAGCCGAGTTCGTCGGCACGGGTCACCCGTGCGAGCGTCTTGTCGAGGGAACGGCCGGGGGAGATGAAGGCGCCGATGCCTGCCATGCATCGATTCATATACGAGAATCGTCCGATGCACTCGGTCGAGCGAACCTCAGTCCACTACCGCCGCGCCGCTGAGGTCTGGGAACGGGCGATCGGCGAGGAGGGGATCAACGACGAACTGGCGCCGATCCTGCGGATGACGATGCCGCCCGGATTGCGCGGCAAGACGATCGACGACGTCGAGGTCGGCGTCGAGCTCGGCCGTAGCTGGATCCTCCTCGGCGGCCTGGTGCCGGTCGACTTCGACGATCTCAAGCTCGCCGAGCTCGGGCCCGGCATGCGCTTTCTCGAGCGGTCGAAGACGCTCACGTTCGCGGTCTGGCAGCACGAGCGGGTGGTCTCGGACGAGGGCGCGGGCTGTCGCGTCACCGACCGCCTGAGCTTCGAGTTCCGCCGTCCGCTGGCCTGGATCCCAGGTTCTGCGGCGCTCGCTCGCGCGGTCGTCGGCTTCCTCTTCAGCCACCGCCACAGGCGCCTGGCGAGCTACTGGTCGAGCCGCGCTTAGTGCGATTCGTCCGTGGCGTGCGCCGGCGGGCGCGATTCCTCAGCGAGTGAGGTGATCTCGAGGACGCCGCGGGCGGCCTCCTCGAGCACGTCCGTCGCCTCTTCGGCGGAGCGGGCGTAGAGCTCGACGAGCAGGTGGACGATGATCCGCTCCTCGTCGTGCTTGTGGAAGCGGACGTGGGTGAAGAACTCGCGTGTGCCCGGGTCGCCGAAGGCGGCGTAGGTCAGGGAGTCGGCGGCCTCGGGGCCCGAGCAGGTTTCGACAAGGTCTTGGTCGACCATCACCGTGCACGAGGCAACCCATGGGGTGCCGGCGACCATTCGTTCCCAGCGGTCCTCGATCGGGACGACGCGGGCCTCGTCGATCGTCAGGTGCGGCTGGTCGTGCATGCAGTCGAGACACTGGACGACGGCCTCCTGAACCTCCTCGACGCGCTCGGCGGTTTCGCCGGAGTCGGGGTCGACGCGGATGATCGCGTCGTAGTGCACCTGCGCCTCGAGGCGCGTGGACCAGCAGCGGTAGCAGCGCAGCCAGGCGGCGCGGTCGCCGTTGAGCTCGCTCATCGCTTCTGAGGGTAGCGCCGGGGTCCCGGCGCCGGGATCAGTTCTGCCCAGGCGGCAAGAGCCTGTACACGTCGGCCTCACGGGCCTCGCCCTTGATGACGATCCCGCCGGGCACCGGCCCGTGGCGGCGGAACCCAGCCCGTTCTGCCACGCAGACGGAGCCGACGTTCTCGGGCTCGGCGGTGAGCTCGATTGCGGACGCCTGGAGTTCTGAGAATCCGAACTGGGTGAGGAGCTCAACGGCGGTCGTCGCCACGCCTCGGCGGCGCGCCCACGGAGCCACCCAATAGCCAACCGACCAGCGACCTTCGTCGCCGCTCTCTTGGCGGATCGCGACGGTGCCAAGGACCTCATCGGTGTCGACATCGGCGACGACCAGTCTGAGCTCCTTGCCTGAACTGAGCCCGAGTGCCGACTGGCGCCCGAACTCGCGTGCGTGGGCCTCGGTGTAGCCGTCGGGCACGGTGGTATAGCGCTGGATCGCCGCATCCTGGCAAGCCCGGACGAGCGCGTCCTGATCGGAGTCGGCGCCGAGCCGCAGACGGATCGCACCACCGACGAGCCCCTCTACCGGGAACTCGATCGGCGCCGGGTTCAAGCCGGGGAGGGGGCGGCGCTGCGCGCGCCGACGAGCTCGACGATCTCGTCCATGATCCGGTTGACGTCGAAGTCCTTCGGCGTATAGACCCCCGCAACCCCGGCGGCGCGGAGTTTCTCCGCGTCGGCGACCGGGATGATCCCGCCGACGACGACGGGCACGTCGACGCCGTGTTCCTGAAGCAGGCGCACGGTCTCGGGGATCAACTCGAGGTGCGACCCGGACAGGATCGAGAGGCCGACGACGTCGACGTCCTCCTCGACTGCCGAGGCAGCGATCTGCTCGGGCGTCAGCCGGATCCCCTGGTAGATGACCTCCATGCCGACGTCGCGAGCGCGCACCGCAATCTGCTCGGCGCCGTTGGAGTGGCCGTCGAGCCCGGGCTTGCCGACGAGGATTCGCGGCCGGTGGCCGATCCGCTCCGCGAGCTCGTTCACGCGCTCGCGAGTGGCAGCGAGGAGTTCCTCGTTGCCGCCGCCAGCTGAGCCGGAGACTCCCGTCGGAGCGCGGTAATCGCCAAAGACATCCCGCAGGGTCTGCGCCCACTCGCCGGTGGTCGCACCGGCCTTGGCAGCGGCGATCGTCGCCGGCATGATGTTCACCGAGTCGTCAGCGGCCGCCGCGGCGAGCTCGGCGAGCGCGCTCTTTACCGCCGCCTCGTCACGCTCTGCCTTCCAGCGCTCGAGCGCCTCGCGGCATTCGCGCTCGACCTCGGGGTCTGGCGTGAGAATGCCGCCGTCGGCACCGGCGGTGAGCGGCGAGTCCTCGGTCTCGGTGTAGCTGTTCTGGCCGATGACCTTGATCTCGCCCTGCTCGATCTTCGCGATTCGCTCGCGATGCGACTCGACCAGGCGGGCCTTCATGTACGCGACCGCCTCGACCGCGCCGCCCTGGTCTTCGACGATTCTCATCTCGTCCTTGGCGCCCTCGACCAGCTCATCCACGAGCGCCTCCATCACCTTCGATCCCTCGAAGATGTCGGGGTACTCGAGAAGGTCGGTCTCGAACGCGAGCACCTGCTGGATCCGCAGGCTCCACTGCTGGTCCCACGGGCGGGGGAGACCCATCGCCTCGTTCCAGGCAGGGAGTTGGATCGCGCGCGCTCGTGCGTTGCGGCCCAGCGTCACGGCAAGCGCCTCCAGGACGATCCGCTGGACGTTGTTCTCCGGCTGCGCCTCGGTCAACCCGAGGCTGTTGACCTGGACGCCGTAGCGCATGCGCAGAAGCTTCGGATCGGTGACGCCGTAGCGGTTGCGGCCGATCCACTCCCACATCTCGCCCATGGCCCGGAGCTTCGCGTGCTCCTCGACAAAGCGGACGCCAGCGTTGACGAAGAACGAAATCCGGCCAAAGACCTTCGGGAAGTCCTCCTCGGCAACCTGGCCGCGAGCCTTGACCTCGTCGAGGACCGCGATCGCGGTTGAGAGTGCGTAGGCGATCTCCTGAACCGGCGTGGCCCCGGCCTCCTGCAGGTGGTAGCTGCAGATGTTGGTCGGGTTCCACTTCGGGATCTCGTTCACCGTGAACGCGACCGTGTCGGCGATCAGCCGCATCGAAGGGCCGGGGGGGAAGGCGTACGTCCCGCGCGAGAGGTACTCCTTGATGATGTCGTTCTGGGTCGTGCCCGTCAGCGCCGCGCGCTCGACGCCGTTCTCATCTGCGACGGTGACGTAGAGGCCGAGCAGCCAAGCCGCGGTCGCGTTGATGGTCATCGACGTGTTCATCTCGCCGAGCGGGATGCCGTCGAAGAGCGCGTGCATGTCGCCCTTGTGCGCGATCGAGACGCCAACCTTGCCGACCTCGCCGCGGGCGAGGACGTGGTCAGCGTCGTAACCGGTCTGGGTCGGCAGGTCGAACGCGACCGAGAGCCCGGTCTGGCCCTTGGCGAGGTTGCCCTTGTAGAGCGCGTTCGAGCGGCGGGCGTCGGAGTGGCCCGCGTAGGTGCGCATCACCCAGGGGCGGTCGGGCTGGTCGAGGCGGTGGTCGCTCATGGCTGAATTGTAAGTTCGATCTGACATGGCCGCCGAACCCAGACTCATCGACACCATGCACCTCGGCCGCGATCGCGTGATCGCGGCGCATGAGGTCCGCGGCGAGCTCATCGTTGATCCGGGTCCGGAGTCCTGCATCGAGACGCTCCTGGCCGGGCTTTCCGGCGAGCCGCGTGCACTGCTGCTCACGCACATCCACCTTGATCACGCTGGGGCCACCGGCGCGCTCGTCCGCCGGTTCCCCGATCTGCGCGTGTACGTGAGTGAGGTCGGCGCGCCGCACGTGATCGACCCCTCGAAGCTGATGAAGAGCGCGACTCGCCTCTACGGCGAGGACAACATGGCGCGGCTCTGGGGTGAGGTCGTGCCGGTGCCGGAGGCGAACGTCGTCGCGCTGGCCGGCGGCGAGGAGGTCGAGGGGTTTCGAGCGGAGCACGTCCCCGGGCACGCGTCGCACCATCTGTGTTGGCTCGACCTGGACACGGGGGACGCGTATGTCGGCGATATGGCAGGTGTCAGGACGCCGCCGAGCGAGTACACGATCGCGCCGACGCCGCCGCCGGAGATCGACGTCGAGGCCTGGCTCGGCTCGGTCGATCGGATCGAGCGGCTCGAGCCCACAACGCTGCGGCTGACTCATTTCGGCGAGGCCCGCGACGTGGGGGCTCAGCTCGACCGAGTTCGCGAGAGCCTGCGCGCGAACGCCGCGCTTGCGGAGCGCGGCCGGGAGGCGTTCTTGGAGCACTTCGAGGCGGAGATTGACGCCCACGAGGATCCGGAAACGGCGACCAGGACCCGCCAGGCAACGCCCCCCGAGCAGCAGTGGCTCGGCCTCGAGCGGTATCTGGGGAAACGTAAGGCCTGAAAAATCGCATGCGCTCCTTCTGGGGGGCACCGGTGTTCCGGGTAGTTCAGCGGCTACGCTGCCCCACAGTCGAAGTGAGTTCTCGACCCCTGACAAAGCGACGTGTAATCACCGCCCTTGCGGCCGGTTGTCTGCTGGCTGGCGCCACAAGCGCC
Organism: uncultured Solirubrobacterales bacterium; assembly: GCA_963746215.1. Lineage (GTDB taxonomy): Bacteria > Actinomycetota > Thermoleophilia > Solirubrobacterales > 70-9 > WHSW01. The sequence continues at coordinate 62,953 of CAVVAT010000003.1, read as the reverse complement.
CTTGCCGAGGTCACGGTTTACGACAACGACTTTTCCAGCCAGGGGCGCTACGACGAGATCGAGCGTTCCGGCGGTGGAAAGCGCTGCGAGCGCAAATACCGGGAGAAGAGCAAGGTCCTACTCGCGTCTTTGAAGAAGAGCCCGGCCAACTGCGCGTTCCGCCCGCCGGTCCAAGGCGACGAGGAACTTCCCAACCACGCGCTGACGATCGACGCAAAGATTCTCAAGAAGACGCCGAAGGGTGCTCGCAAGGGCGCGTTCCTCGAGCTGACGGTCCGCGCCGGCGGGAAGGGATCCGGCTATTCGCTGCGGATCTTCCCGGAGCGTCAGCGCTTCGAGTTGCGTCGCGGCCCGACCGGATCAGGCTTCCCGGCTTCGGGCAAGAACAAGGCGATCAAGAGGACCAACTCGCGCAACCGGATTGATCTGGTTGCAACAGGCGCCGAGATCATCGCGGCCGTCAACGGCAAGGAGATCGCCCGCATCGCGGACACCAATCCGGGCGCGGTCGAGGGCCGCAAGGTGCGATTTGCCATCGGCAACCAGTCCAACACCTCCGCGAAGACCGTCGGGACGTTCAAGCAGGTAGCCGTCGCGGTTCCGGATCCCTAAGCCGGGAGCCCGCGATCTCATCTGACACGCTCGAGCGACCGCGGACCGGGGGTCCCGGCTCCGGGCTCGGCGGCAGCTGGCAGGTCATCGTCCTCAACGACGACCACAACACGTTCGACCACGTCGCCTCCACCTTGGCGCGGGTCGTGCCCGGCTGTTCGCTGGATCGCGGCTATCGGCTCGCCGAGCAGATCCACACCGGCGGGCGGGCCGTCGTCTGGGCCGGTCCGAAGGAGACCGCCGAGCTCTACTGGGAGCAGCTCGACGCGGCCGGCCTGACGATGGCCCCCCTAGAGAGTCACTAAGACGCTACGAGGCGGGTGGCCTGAGGCCGGTCGCCCCGTAGACGGCGCAGGCGATGCCGGCCGTTGTGGCGCATGTCGCCGCGAACCTGGGCCGCGCGCAGCTGGAGGAGCTTGCGCAGCTCGCTCGTCCGGACGAACGGATCGCCGATCACCTTGCCCTCGTCGAGGGAGATGACCGCGACCAGGCGACCGTCGACCTCAGCACCGAGCAGCTCGCCAGCCGGGGTGGGGCGGGAATCGACTCCCGCGAGGCGAGCCAGTGACGCGGCGTCGGCCTTGCGATCGAGCCGGCGGATTGTGATGTTTGCGTTGGACATTCGACTCACCTCACAGTTGGGAGCTGGTTGACGTTGCAAGCACATGATCGGCCGAGAGCTGCATTAGCGCAAGATGAATGCATAAGAAGCGTGATAAGCTGACCTAATGCTTGACGTGAAGCGCCTCAACATCCTCAGAGAGGTCGCCAGCCAGAACTCGTTCTCGGCTGCCGCGGACGCTCTGTATCTGTCCCAGTCGGCCGTCAGCCAGCAGATCGCGACCCTCGAGCGCGAGGTCGGCATGCGCCTGCTCGACCGGACCCGGGAGGGGCCGAAGCTGACCGACGCCGGGCGCGTGCTGGTCACTCACGCCGAGGCCGCTATCGCGCGCCTTGAGGAGGCCGAGCGCGATCTCGCGGCGATTGCCGGGCTCCAGGGCGGCGAGCTGCGGCTGGCGAGCTTCCCGAGCGCGAGCGCCACCGTACTCACGGAAGCGGTCTCGATCTTCCACCGCCGCCACCCCGGCGTACGGCTGACGGTTGCCGATGCCGAGCCCGAGGAGTCGCTGCCACGCCTACGCGCCGGCGACGTCGACCTGGCGCTCACCTTTGACTACCCGAGCATCCCGAAGGTTGAAGAGCGAGACCTCGACCGCGAACTGGTCCTGACCGAGTCGATGTACGTAGCGCTGCCGGCCGAGCACCCGCTCGCCTCGCGCCCGACTGTCCCGCTTGCCGAGCTCTCGGACATGACCTGGCTATGCGGTTCGCTGCCGAGCACCTGTGGCGAGGTCGTGCTCGCGGCCTGCCGCTCCGCCGGATTCGAGCCGCAGGTCGGCTTTGAAACCGACGACTACCACGTGATGCAGGGGTTCATCGTCGCCGGCCTCGGGACAACACTGCTTCCCGATCTCGCGCTGCCGACCCTCCGCGACGGACTGGTCGTACGACCGACGACCCCGACCGCGCCGCAACGCCGCGTCTGGGCGACGGTCCGCTCAGAGGGCTCACGCTCGCCCTCGACGCAGGCGATGCTCGAAATCCTCACCGAGGTCGGCGCGAGCCTCTCGGCACGCACCGCCGAACACCTGGCCCTCGTGGCGTAAACGTGCCCGACCGCAGCTTCGCCGTCGATGCGCGCGAGTGGTTTCACGTCGCGCCCATCGAGCCGGGGCTGCACATCGTCGCCGAGCCCGGCCACGTGTTCTCCTGGCTCATCGCCGGCTCCGAGCGCTCCGTGTTGCTCGACACCGGACTTGGGCTCGCCGACATCAGGGCCGCGGTTGAGCCCGTGGCTACAACGCCGGTCGACGTCATCAACTCGCATGTCCATTTCGACCACGTCGGTGGCAACGAGCTCTTCGAGCACGTGGCGATGCACGCGCTGGGCCCGGAGTGGATCGAACGCGGAACGCGCGACGAATACCTGAGCGGATACAGCCAGCTCGCCAGAGACATGCACGGCAATTGGGCCGAGCTGCGCGACCTCGATCGCACGGACTGGTTTCTGGTCGGCCCCGACGAGACCATGCGCGAATGGCCCACCGAGCGCCTCGATCAGCTCGGATGGCAAGTTGATCCGCCGGCGCCGACGCGGCTGCTCGCCGATGGAGACGCGGTTGAGCTCGGAGACCGTTCTCTGCGCGTGGTCCACACGCCCGGCCACGCGCCCGACCACATCTGCCTCGTGGACGAGGCTGCGGGGATCCTGTTCGCGCAGGACCAGGCCTATTACGGCCCACAGCTGATCTGCGAGGAGGGCTCAGACCTCGACGACTACGCACGCTCGATGCGCCGCTTGGCCGACGAGCTCGCCGGAGCGATCCGCATCGTGTACACGGCGCACTGCCTGCGCTATTCGGTGCCGCCGCGCTTTCTCACCGAGCTCGCCGACGCAGTCGAGGGGGTGGTGGCGGGGGAGGTGCCCTTGCGCCCGATGCGCGGCCTCCTTGGCGAAGCGGTCGAGGGCGCCGACTTCGGGCACTTCTCGATCCTCGTCAGCCCCGAAGCGAACGGCGGCTGACGTCCCTCACTTTCCGGTCGCGGCCTCGAACGCCTCCTCGACGCGCTGCTCGGCCTCGGGCCCGCCTGGCGGGCTGATTGGGGTCGCGCAGTTCTCGGTGTACTCGGCGGTGGGGAAGATCAGCTCGTTCTCGGCCGCTTCGGGGTTCGTCTTCTCGAAGATCTCCTTGACTCCGGCCCCCGGCGTCACCGAGCTCGTCCACTCGACGATCTGGGCCTGATTCTCGGGCTCGTAGGCGTAGTTGATGAACTCGTATGCGGCGGTCGGGTTCGGCGCCCCGACGGGCACGACCCAGTGGTCCCACCAGACCATGCAGCCCTCGGTCGGCATTCGCCACTCGAGGTTCGGGCTGTCGGCCTGAAGCTGAATCGCATCGGCTGCCCAGCCGATGACCGCGACCGCGTCGCCCGTCACCAGGTCCTTCGCGTAGTCGCCGCCGGTGAGCCTGCGGATCTGGCCCGACTCGACGCCCTCGCGCAGGCGGTCGATCGCCGTCATCCAGTCCTCCTCGGTGGCTTCTTCGGGGTCGATCCCATCGGCCAGCAACAGCATCGGGATGGTCTCCCGCAGTTCGGTGAGCATCTCCACCTTGCCGTGGTACTGGGGGTCGAAGAGGTCGTTGACCGAGTGAATATCGGGCGCCTCCTCGCTGTTGACGATCAGGCCCGTCATCCCGCCCTGCCAGGGGATCGAGAAGTCCCAGTTCGGATCCGAGCTCGGCGCCTTCACCTCGGAGCTGAGGTTTGCCAGGGCCGGCGCAAGCGCTTCCTTGTCGATGCGCTGGATGTAGCCCATGTCGTACATCTGCTTCGCGAGCCAATCGCCCGCGACCATCAGTGAGCGGCCTCCGGATTCGCCCTGCTCGAGCTGCGGCCGCATCTTCCCCATGAACTCGTAGTAGCTGTTGATGTCCTCGATGTAGTCGACCGAGATACCGGTCTCCTCCTCGAACTCAGGAATCGTCTTGTCGTCGATGTAGAGAGCCCAGTTCGAGATAGTCAGCTCGCCGCCAGGTTCGCCCTCGGCCTTTGCGATGGGGACCTCGCCACCCTCGTTGCTGTCCTCCAGCCCCGAGCCGTCATCGCCGCACGCCGCCAGTGCGAACGTGGCTGCCAGGGTCGCGAACGCGAGCAGCAAATGCCGCATCACTTGGTCTCCTTCGATCGGGTATGGGTGGTGGGGACGCGGGAAAACCACGCTTCAAGCGCGGGCCGGATGACCGTGCGCTCCACGTCTTCGCTCGGCGTGGCGAGCTCGTTGACAAGAAGCCCGTCGAGCATCGCAAGGAACATCCGGGCCTCAAACGCAGGGTCGCGGGCGTTGAGCGACGCGAACACCTCCGTGAGCGCCTCGTCCCAAGCGGTCGTCCACTCGCGACAAACACGCTCCAGATCGGGATCGCGTGCCGCTTCGGCGAGCAGCGCGTACTGCGCCGCCAGACGCCATCGATCCTCCTCGAGTTGCGCCACGAGGTGGCCGGCGAACTGATCAACCAGCGCACGTCGCGAGAGCCGCTTTCCGAGAACACCGGAGAGTCGCTCGCGCAGCGACTCGATCTCGACGAGCGCGAAGTGCTCGAGCGCCTCGCGCATCATTTCCTGCCGCGACGCAAACCAGTAGGTCGTCGAGCCGAGTGAGACGCCGGCGCGCTCGGCGACCGCGCGATGACTCACCGCATCGGGTCCGCCGCTCGCGATCAGCTGGAGGGTGGTGTCGAGAAGCAGCAGCCTGCGGTCGTTGTCGGGCTTGCGCCTGCTTCCATTCGTGGCTGTGAGCGCGGTGTACATTTGTACAGTACGATCGTACACATCCTGGGGAGCCCGCGTCAACAGACAGATCGCATCGACGTCGTTGTCATCGGCGGGGGGATCGTCGGCATGTCGACAGCGCTCGCCGTCGCGCGCCGCGGAATGCGTGTCGCCCTCCTCGAGCGGTCGTCGTTGGCGAGAGCGACAGGCTCGAGCCGTGGGACGGCGCGGATATACGCCCCGGCCGCCTTTCCCGACGACTCGTACCTCGAGGCCGGATTGCGTGCCCTCGAGCGCTGGCGGGAGATCGAGGCGGTGTCAGGCCAGCAAATGTTGTGGAGAACCGGCGCCTTGCACACGGGTCGCTTCGCGGAGCGCCAACTCGATGCACTCGCGACAGCGGGGGTCGAGGCTCAGAGTGTCAGCGCCTCCGACGTCAAGCGGCGTTTTGGCATCGACCTGCCGGACGCGACCGCGGCCGTCTACCAGCCCGATGCCGGCGTTATTCGTGCCGACCGCGCCTGGGCGGCGATCGGGTCGATGGCACGGGAGGCGGGGGTCGAACTGAGCGAGGGCGAGCGCGCGGTGTCCATCGTCGATGCCGAGGATTCGGTGGTGGTGCGCACCGAGAGCCGCTCGCTGATCGCATCGGCGGTCGTGGTCGCCGCAGGCCCGTGGACCTCAGACCTGCTTGCAGGCACTGACATTCGCTGCGAGCTCGAAGTCACGCTGCAGTCGGTTGCCTACTTCGATCTGCCCTCGGGCACGACGACCGCAGTCGCACTTATCGATTACGAGGACGACGAGCCCTACTCATGCTGGGATCCCGAGCGAGGCTTGAAGGCGGCGCTCCACGCTCGCGGGCCGGAGTTCGATCCGGACGATCACAAAGCCGCCGAGGCCTTGCCGGAGACGATCGGGCGGGTGAGTCAATGGGTCGCATCGCGTTACCCGACGGTCGACGCGCGGATGCCGAGCGCCGTCGATACCTGCATGTACACCAATGCGCCGGATGAGCAGTTCGTGCTCGAGCGTCTTGGGCGGGTCGTCGTCGGCAGCGCCTGCAGCGGCCAGGGCTTTCAGTTCGCTCCGGAGACGGGCGAACGGCTTGCGCAGCTCGCGGCCGAGGTCGCGACGCCCGATCTCGCACCCGGCGGAGCCCGGCGATGAACGGCCCGCGGCGGCTCGACGACTCGTTGTCGGTACGCAACGGGGCGCTCTTCGTCGAGGAGCGTGAGGCCAACGAGCTTGCCGACACCTTCGGCACGCCTCTCTATGTGGTCTCGGAGGATCAGCTGCGCCGCAATGCGAGACGCCACACGAGCGCGTTTTCGTCGCGCTGGTCGGGCCCGTTCGTCCTCATGCCGTCGATCAAGGCGAACTCGTCGCTCGCGCTGCGCCGGATCCTCACCGACGAGGGCACGGGCTGCGACGTATTTGGGCCAAACGAGCTCGAAGCGGCGCTCCGCACGGGTACCGATCCGGGGCTGATCTCGCTCAACGGCCCGATGAAGGACGAGGCGCTACTTGAGCGCGCGATCCGTGCCGGCGTGAAGCTCACTCTCGATAGCCGCGTAGAGCTGGCGCGGGCGAGTGCCGCCGGCGCTCGCGTCGGAAAGCCCGCTCACGTGCGCCTGCGCTTTCGGCCCGACCTGGTCGGTATGGACGAGCCGTCCGAGATGTCGCCCGGGGGCGCCTCTGTACGCGCGGCGCTCGACCGCTACAAGGCCGGGATCCCGACCGCTGACCTACTTGCGATCACCGAGGAGGAGGTCAGCAGCCCGCACGTCGATCTAGCCGGGCTCATGCTCCACCTCGGTCGTCACAGCACGAACGCCGCGATGTGGGCGACCGCGATCGAGCAGCTGGGCTTGATCCTGAAACGTCTGGGAGATGCCTGGGGAGGCTGGTCGCCGCGCGAGCTCGACCTCGGCGGCGGCTTTCCGGCGCCTCGGGACCCATTCGGACGGCTGCTGCCGCAGCGTGCCGATGCAGCGGCCACGTCGCCCGGGATCGAGGAGTACGCCGAGGCGATCTGCGCAACGCTGGGCACCCAGCTCGAGCGTCTCGGCCTCGACCCGACCGCGGTCCAGCTCGAGATCGAGCCGGGCCGCGCGCTCTACGCCGACGCCGGACTGCATCTGGCCAGGGTCGGGAACGTCAAGCGACAGTCAGAGCCCACTCCCCTTGTGTGGGTCGAGACGGACACATCAGACGCCTACCTGGCCGACGTCAACCTCGAGTTCAACCGCTGGACCTGCCTCTCGGTGAGCGCGGCGGATGCGAAGCCGAGCATCGTTGCCGACGTCACCGGCCGAACCTGCGCGCTCGACGTGGTCGTACCGGACGCTCCGCTGCCCGACGTGAGCGTGGGCGACGTTCTCGCCTTTCTTGACACGGGCGCCTACCAGGACGCTGGCGCGAGCAACTTCAACGCCCTCGGGCGGCCGGGGACCGTGCTCGTGACCGGCGATCACGCGGAGATGATTCGGCGCCACGAAACGATCGACGACGTCTTCGCCCGGGACGTCATCCCGGAGCGGCTCGGGGGAGCGGGGGAGAACGGACGCGTCGGACCGATCGACCACGTCTCGGTGACGAGCGGCGACATCGACCGTTCGCTGGCGTTCTACCGAGATCTCCTTGGCCTTTCACTGCGCGCGCGAGGCGACGATCTCGGGCCCGATGAGCTCGAGATCACCGGTGTGGCGGACGCGTCGGCCCGATGGGCCGACCTTGAACTGGCCGAGGGCCAGGTGCTCGAGCTGATCGAGTACACGGCGCCCCGCGGAACCCCGACCCGGCTTGAGCCGAATGATCCGGGCGCGACCCACATCTCGCTGCGGGTCTCCGATGTGGACGCGGTGCACGCGCGCCTGGTCGAGGCAGGCGTTTCGGTGCGAAGCGAGCCCGTCACGATCTCCGCGCCGGGCGCGTGGGAGGGTGTGCGCTGCTTCTATGCCAGCGACCCCGACGGCGTGACGCTCGAGTTGATTCAGCGATGACCGCGGCCAGGACCGTGTGGGTGACCGGCGCCGCGAGCGGCATGGGCGCGTCGCACGCGCGACGCTTCGCCGAGCTCGGCGACCGGGTCGCCTGCTGGGACCGCGACGGCGAGGCGCTTCAGGTGGTCGTGAGCTCGATCCGCGATGCGGGCGGCGAAGCGGAGGCGATCTGCGCCGACATCACCGACTGGCATGCCGTTGAGCACGGCGCCGCGCAGGCGCGCGACGCGCTCGGGCCAGCCGATGTCGTGATTGCGAACGCCGGGATCCTCTCAAGCGGCGACCACATCGCCGATGTCGATCCCGACGAGTGGCGCCGGGTCGTCGACGTCAACCTCACCGGCACATTCCTGACGGCGAAGGCCGCGATCCCGCAGCTTCGCGAGACCACCGGAGGCTCGATGGTGTTGGTCTCCTCGATCTGCGGGGTTACTGCCTCCGCGGGCTTCGGGCCATACAACGCCTCGAAGCACGGAGTGATCGGCCTGATGCGCACGCTTGCGCACGAGCTGCGCTTCGCCAAGGTCAACGTCAACGCCGTCTGCCCCGGCTGGGTCCGCACACCGATGCTCGACGGATCAGTCGACGAGGCCACCGACCCGGGCGAGGAGCTCGAGGCGCTGACGCAGATGACGATGATCGACCGGCTGATCGAACCGGGCGAGGTGACCGACGCGGTTGTCTTCCTCACGTCACCCGCGAGCAAGTCGATCACCGGCGTCGCGTTGCCCGTTGAGGGTGGCCTGCTCGAAACCCGGGCGTGGCCCAAAACCGCTCAGGACCGAGCGGCTGAGGAGCGCGGTCGCTAGGAGGCGCGGTCGCCGTTGGTCGCCAGCGACGCTTCCGCGACGCGTGCGTGCCAGTGCTGGTCGACCGGCTTGTGAAAGTACTTGAGCCCGGCCTGACGCAGAGCCGAGAGCTCGTCCGAGAACCACCAGCGCTGCTGGTCGTCGCGGCTCTCCCAGAAGGTCGTCTGGCGCAGGTGCAGGGTGTCGTCCTCGTTGCGGGTGAGAAACGCGCCCTTCGCGCCGTACGCCAGCGCCCGCTCGAGCGCCGGCGTCCAGATCTCGATGAAGGCGTCGCGCCGGAAGGGCACGATGTGCCACTCGATGTAATGGACCTCCAACATCGGCTCGAACTCTAGTTGCCGAAGACGATCTGCGGCGTCGAGGCAGCAAATTCGCTCGAACGAGTCAGCCATCTCATCCTCTACGGGACCTTTGCGCGCGGCCGCTTGAGCCGCGAGCCGTCGGACCGTAAGCGCGAGGAGACCGAGGCCCTGACCTCGCTGATCCGGGTGGGTTGGGGCCAGGACGCTGATCGATGGGGCCAGTTTCGTGCCGCCGAGGGGCGCAACCACATTCTGCTCGCCGATGAGCCCGTCTGGCAAGTCTTCAGGTCCGAGTACCGCGACTTACTCGGCCCCCCGTTCGCGACTCACCTCGTTCTGAGCGCCCGGACGGTTGAGCGCCACCTTTCCAACATCTACGCAAGCTCGGCCTGTCCGGTAAGTCGGCGCGGGCCGCCGCTTCCGTCAGGTTCTCTCGCCGCTCGGGCTGAGCGTCGCCGGAGGTGGGCGGACCCCGCCAGCGGCAGCCCAGAGCCTGAAGTTGGGTGGTACTCCCGATGAATTCCTGGCCGTCTGGACCTAGTTTCGAGCGGGATGGTTAACGGGCTCGATCGGCGCAAAAGGACTCTGACCGCCCCAGGTCCCGAACTCGCGCACGAGATGACGCGGGCCCTCGATCTCGATTCGGCGGGCCTTCATCGCCTGGCCGAGCGACATTCGGCCCATGTACCACTTCGCCACCGCCTCGGTGTCCGAGGTGACCACCAGGTCCTCGTCGTAGCCCGGGGGCTTCATGCAGACCTCGGGCTCGGGGCGCTGGACGAGCAGCCAGAAGCGCTGCTTGGGCGCGTCGCGAAGGCTGAAGCGGACGACGACGCGCTCGTCGGGCATGCGTTGCCGGTCCATCGACTTGCAGATTCCCCAGAGCAGGACCGACGGGTCCAGCGGTTCGACTGCGGCCTCGAGCCATCTCGCGCCCCAGACGCCCATCGCCTCGCAGACGCTCTCGAGCTCGCGCCCCTGCCGTGTCAGCTCGTAGAGGTAGCCGCGCCCTTTGGGTTTCGGCCGGCGCTCGATCACCCCGGCCAGCTCAAGCTGGCGCAGTCGCTTGGTCAGCAGGCTGCGGGGAATCCCCGGCGCCCCCTGCTGGAGCTCGCTGAACGTGTCGGCGCCGAGCAGCAGGTTCCGCACGATGATCGGCGTCCACCGCGTCGCAAGGATCTCCGACGCCCGCGTGATCGGGCAGAAGTACTGGCCGTAGGGCTGGCTGATCGCCACGGACCAAGTGTCCCACCACCCGCTGGACCGCGTCCCGTCAAGTCCAGATTTCGGTCTTGTCGGCCGGGCGATCGGTGGCCAGGATCGGATCGTGATGACAGGCGCACGACCGAGTGGGGTGAATCGGCTCATGGGGATGGCGGCGGTACGGCGGGCGGCGGTGGGCGCTGCGTGGTGTGCCTGTATCGGGTCCGCTCTGCTGGCCTCCTCGGCGTTCGCCGGGAACGGGACGTTCACCAACGCGCCCGACGTCGCTGTCGGCAACGGTCCTACAAGGATTGCAGCGGGCGACTTCAACAGGGACGGCCACGTCGACATCGCCACGGTCAACTTCCTCGACGACGACATCAGCGTCCGCCTCGGTCGCGGCGATGGCACTTTCGCCAGCGCTCCCGACGTCGCCGGTGTCGATGACGAGCTTGACATCGCGGCAGCCGACTTCGACGCGGACGGCAAGGACGACCTCGCGGTCGCGAGCCAGACCGACGACCTGCTGGGCATCCGGCTCGGCGTCGGTGACGGCACCTTCACGAGCGCGGCCGATGTAGGCACTGGAGACTTGCCGCGGGAGATCGCGTTCGGCGACTTCAACACGGACGGCGATGTGGACATCGCCGTGGCCGCCTCCTCCGACGACGCGGTGAGCATCCGACTCGGCCTGCCGGGGGCAGGCTTCGCCTCCGCGTCGGACGTCGCCGTTGGAGCGAGCCCAAACGGGCTGGCGATCGGCGACTTCAACTCGGACGGTCTCCAGGATCTCGCCGCGACCAACGACAACGACGACACCGTCAGTGTCCGCGTCGGCACGGGAGGCGGGGCGTTCGGAGGAACCACCTCCGTGCCGGTGGGAGCCTTTCCCGTAGCACTCGGTGTCGGCGACTTCAACGCTGACGGCGACGAGGACCTCGCTGTCGTCAACCAGAGTGCCGCCGAGGTGAGTATCCGCCTCGGCGCGGCTGGCCCAGGCTTCACCGGCGCAGGTGCGCTGGCTGCAGGTGCCGGGCCCCACGCGATCGTCGTCGGCGACTTCAACGCCGATGGTGACGACGACCTGGTGGTGGCAAACGTGAGCGGCACGGCGGCCAGCGTGCGCCTCGGCGGGGCCGGCTCCGCCTTCACCAACGGTGTCGACATTCCGGACGGGACCAACGCGGGCGCCCTCGCGGTCGGCGACTTCAACGCCGATGCCAACGACGATCTCGCGATCGTCAACACGGGCGACGACACCGTCAGCATCCGCCTCGGCGCCGGTGCCTCCCGGCTCGCCGGCAACATGCTCACCAATGGCGGCTTCGAGGGCGCCGAAGCGGCGGTGATCGTGAACCAGGCGCCCGCGATCCCAGGTTGGGAGCGAAGCGGCGGTATGAGCTTCTTCCGCTACGGCGTCCCGACGAACGCCTACGCCCCCGACGCCCTCGACTCCGCCCGGACCGCGGGCGGTCAGGGCTTTCTCGGCGGTGGCCACAGCGCTCCGACAGGCGGGGTAACGACCGCGTTCCAGACGGTCGACGTCTCTCAGGCGGCGGCCTCGATCGACGCGCGCCTCGCGACAGCGAGCCTCTCCGCGGACCTCGGCGGCGCCCTTCTCTACGAGGACACGATGAAGGCGACGGCCGCCTTCGTCGATTCCGCGGATGCGGAGCTCGGCTCGCTCGAGGTCGGCCCGGTGACGGCGGCCGACCGCCACAACCTGACCACGATGCTGCGCCGAGCCGGCAGTGCTCCGGTGCCCGCGGGCACCCGGCGGATCCGCGTCACCCTGACCTCGGCCGACGCCGACGCCTTCTACTCCTCAGCCGTTGCCGACAACGTCAAGCTGACGCTCGACGACCCGCCGCCGCTCGACGACCCGCCGCCCGTGGACGATCCGCCAACGGCACAGGCGGCACCGGACACGACCAAGGGCAAGGGCCCGAAGCGAAAGCTGAGAAAGCGCACGGCCAGGTTCCGCTTCTTCTCCGACGACCCCGCGGCGACGTTCGAGTGCAGGCTGGACGAGAAGACGTTCACGAAGTGCAGCGCACCGGCGAAGGTGAAAAAGCTGAGGGTCGGCAAGCACACCTTCGAGGTTCGCGCAGTCGCCGGCGACCTTGTCGACGCATCCCCGGCGGCGTGGAGGTTCAAGGTTGTGAGGGGGAGGTGATGAAACGCGCCGACGGTGACATCAGCGCCGTGTCGCAGCCGATCAATTGCTCGGGCAACGGACCGGAACCACACCCTCGCGGTATGACGATCAGACGCGCGATCAAGACGATGGCCGCGGCTGGAGCTTCGGCTCTGGTGGGGACCTTGGCGCTCGCGGCTCCGGCGGCTGCCACCGTCAGCTGCACGTTCAACACCGACCTGCTCGATATCCAGATGAACGCGCCCGACGACTTCGTGAGCCTCCAGGTCGGCGGCGGCGGAATCATTTTGGTGGACGGTCCGACCGGTCCGGTCATCTGCGGCCCGGCAGGCCCGCCGACGGTGACCAACACCGAGACCGTTGCCATCGTGGACACCTCCGACGATCCCGGCAGCGCTGACCCCAACGACGGGTCAACGTTCGCCGTGGTGCAGAACCCAGCCGCGTTCGCGCCCGGGGCCAGCCTCAACGGCGAGGGCGGCGGCATTCCCGAGATCGAATTCGCCGTCAACCTGAACACCGGGGACGATGACCAGCTCCAGCTGGTGGGTGCAAACCCGGGCGCCGACGACTGGGTGATGGGGGCGGGCGGGATCAACTGGAACGCGGGCGCTGGCGATCCCGTCCCGGACGCGGAGCTCACGACCCTCGCGGCGGTCGGGGACGTGGAGATGTTTCCCCGGGGTGGCGACGATCGAGTCAGCGCCCAGGGTGGCAGCGGTACCGGGGTGGCCTATGCCGGTCGCCTTGAAATCGGTGCTGCCGAGGGAAACGACGTGGTCGACGCGGGGGAGGGCAACGACGATCTCTCGGGCGGGCTCGGCAACGACATCGTTCGCGGCCATGGCGGCTTCGACGACGTCTATGACGGCGAGGACACCGGTGACGACGTGCTCGAGGGTGGGGCCGACGAGGACTTCTTGATGTACGGCGGCGTTCCGTCAGGCGTGACGGTGGACCTGAGCCGCACCGGTCCACAGGACACGGGCGCCGGCGGGGTCGACACCCTCTCCGGATTCGAGGACGTCAGCGGGACGGAACACCGGGACACGCTGACGGGGGACGCCGGGACGAACTACCTCCTCGGAAACGAGGGCGACGACATGCTCGACGGCGGGCCTGGCGACGATTTCCTCACCGGGAGCGAGGGCAGCGACACGATCACGTATGCACGGTCTCCGGCGCCGGTCACCGCCGACCTCACCGCGTTCACCGCGACCGGCTACGGAAACGACACGCCCTACGAGGTGGAGAACCTGATCGGGTCGGAATTCGATGACCGGCTCGTCGGCACGGACGGCCCGAACTCGATTACGGGCCTCGCCGGGATCGACAACGTCAGCGCGCTCGCAGGCGCCGACGCGGTCGACGTCCGCGATGGCGGCCCCGACATCGCAAGCTGCGGCAGCGAACTCGACATCGCCACGGCGGACCAGCAGACGGTCGATGCCGTCGGTGCGGACTGCGAGACGGTTTCGTTCATGCCGCCGGGCACCGAACCCCCGGACACCGGACCCCCGGACGGCAGCCCCTCGGACCGGGAGATCGCGTTCACGCTGGCCGCCAGGGCCCGTCAGCGAATCGCCGGCCGCCGCGGGCTCGCGGTGGACGTCGGCTGCCCTCGCGAGGACTGCACCGTGATTGCGAGCGCGACGGGCAAGCTGGGCGGCTCGTCGCGGCCGAAGCTCAGCATCGGACCGGTGACCACCAAGCTCGGCGCGGGTGAGGTCCGGACACTGCGCCTGCCGCTCGGCAAGCGTCAGCGGCACAAGGTCAGGCGTGCGCTGGACGCCGGGCGGACCCCGCGGTTGACGATCTCGGCCACCGCGCTGGATGGGGCGGCCAACGCGGCGACGAAAACGGTCATGGTCGGTGCGAAGTCGTCCTGATGCGTGGCGCAAAGTTGACCTACGCGAATGTGATGGCGACGATCGCCGTCTTCTTGGCGCTGGGCGGCGCCGCCGTTGCGGTCACGAAGGCGCCGAAGAACTCGGTGACCTCGCGGTCGATCAAGGAGAGCGCCGTTCGCGGCAAGGACGTCAAGAACGACAGCCTCAAGGGAGTCGACATCGATGAGTCCTCGCTGTCGCTGACGCTCGCTGAGCCGCAGATGGGACCGTCGGGTCCCCAGGGTCCCGCAGGCGCCACCGGGCCGCAGGGGCCGACTGGCGAGGGCGACGGTGGGCCGCCGACCGGGAACGCGTGCACCTCGACCGATATCGTCGCCGTCGCCCTCTCGGCGGGCTGAGCAGGTCGGTGCCTAGGCCCCGACCTCGGCCCAGATCGCGCCGTCGCCATCCTCGTGCTTGCCCGCGTCGTTGTCGGTCGCCCCGACGCGGATCGCGATCTTGCCGGTGTGGCGGTTCTCGTGGAGCATCTGGTGCGCCTCGGGGACGCCGTCGAAGTCCATGACCTCCGAGAGCACCGGGCGGACCTTGCCCTCAGCCATCAGCTGGTTCGCGCGCATGCACTCATATGCGTTGGCGAAGTGCGAGCCGAGGATCTCCTTCTGCTTCATCCACAGGTAGCGGACGTCGAAGTCGAGGTTGTAGCCGGACGTTGCGCCGCAGATCACGACCTTGCCGAACGGCTTGACGGTGAAGACCGAGGTTGGGAACGTGGCCTGACCGACGTGCTCGAAGACGATGTCGGGGGCGTCGCCGAGGATCTCCTTCACCCGCTTGGCGAACCCGCGGGACGCCTTGAAGCGCTCCTTGTCCGCCGCCGGGTCGACCGCGGGGTGGTTGGAATCCGAGCGCATCATGTCGCCGAACTCCGCGCGGTTGATGAAGTCGACCGCGCCGAGCTGCTTGACGAGCTCGCCCTTCTCGTCGGATGAAACGACACCGACCGCGTTCGCTCCAGCCGCCTGGCAGAGCTGCACGGCGAACACGCCGAGGCCACCAGCTGCCCCCAGATGA
Organism: uncultured Solirubrobacterales bacterium; assembly: GCA_963746215.1. Lineage (GTDB taxonomy): Bacteria > Actinomycetota > Thermoleophilia > Solirubrobacterales > 70-9 > WHSW01. The sequence continues at coordinate 47,611 of CAVVAT010000003.1, read as the reverse complement.
GGACGTTGTGCCCCGCCTGGATGTTGCAGCGGTTGAACAGCATTCGATACGCCGTGAAGTAGGTGAGTCCGTACGACGACGACTCGACCCAGCTCAGGTTGCGCGGCTTCGGAAGCAGCTGCTGAGCCTGGACCTTGGTGAACTGAGCGAACGAGCCCCAGGTGGTCTCATAGCCCCAGATCTCCTGGCTCGGCGCGGCCATCGGGTCGAGACCGTGGACCTCGACGTCCTCATAGGACGCCTGGTTGCAGTGGATCACGACCTCGTCGCCGGGCTTCCAGCGCGTCACGCCCTCGCCGACCTTCCAGACGATCCCCGAGGCGTCGGAGCCGCCGATGTGGTGGCCGTACTCCGGGTGGTCGCCGTAGCCGAAGACGGAAACCGGCTTGCCGAGCGCAGCCCAGACGTTGTTGAAGTTGACGCCGGCCGCCATCACGCGGACGATCACCTCGAACGCGCCGGGCTCCGGGACCTCGATCTCCTCGAGTTGGAACGCGTCCTTGGGCTCACCCTCGCGCTCTTGGCGGATGACCCACGCGGCCATCGTCTCCGGCAGCGTGCCGGGCTCCACGTCGAGCTTCGAAACTTCCGCTACGTCTACGGCCACGGTTCTCCCTCTGGTCGGTTCGGTCCGGAAAAGCGCGGGGATCGTAGCGGGCAGAATGTCTAGCCGTGCAGGTCTACGAGCTCAACGACGGCGGTCAGACCGCCGAGGAGATGGCTGAAAGGGTCGCCGGCTTCATCGAGCCCGCGCGCGAGACGCTCGAGTTTGCGCTGTACGACATCCGCCTGCCGGACCGGCCTGGCGAGATCGTTGCTGGAGCACTGCGTGACGCAGCGGCCCGCGGGGTCAAGATCCGCCTTCTCTACAACACCGACTCCAACCGGCCGCCGGCGATCCACCCGCCGCCCGCCACTCGGCCGGAGCTCCTGCACGAACTGCCGATCGAAGATCGTGCCGTTCCCGGCATTCCCGACCTGATGCACCACAAGTACGTGGTCCGCGATCGCGAGGCGATCTGGACGGGATCCGCGAACTGGACGACGGATTCGTGGACCCGGCAGGAGAACGTCGTCTGCTCGGTCGACTCGGGGCCGCTCGCGGCGGCCTATCTCGCCAACTTCGAGGAGCTCTGGGACCGGCGCGACGTCGAGCGATCGGGTCGTGTCGAGCCCGAGCGCATCGACCTTGGCGGTGGGTTGACCGTGCGGCCGTGGTTCACGCCTGGCCATGGGACCGAGCTGTCGCAGGCGATCGCGAAGGCCATTGCGTGTGCGACGCGGCGCGTGCGGATCGCGTCCCCGGTGATCACGTCGGCGCCGATCCTCTCGACCCTCGCCGAGCTCGGCGTGCGCGGAGGCGTCGACATCGCCGGGGTCATCGACGAGCCGCAGACCGACGCCGTCTATGGGCAGTGGGCGACCAACGGCACCTCCGCCTGGAAGATCCCGCTGCTTGCCAGGACGCTCTCGTTGCTGCCCTTCTCGGGCAAGCGCTCGACGCCGTGGGGTCCGGGAACGATTCACGACTTCATGCACGCCAAGGTCACGGTCGCCGACGACACCGTCTTCGTCGGCTCGTTCAACCTCTCGCGCTCGGGTGAGATGAACGCCGAGAACGTTCTAGAGATCCACGATCCGGCGCTGGCAGACCGTATGGCGGCGTTCGTCGACTCGGTACGAGCGCGCTATCCGGCGACGTCGGTGCCGGGGCACGCGATGGCGACGATCTCCGCAACGTCGTCGGACACCGTGGGGATCTCGAAATCCGCGGGTGAGATTCGTCCGGGCTGAAGCAGCTCGTCGCGGACCCAGTCGAGCAGACCCGCCCAGTAGGAGCTACCGACGAGCACGACGGGGTGGTCGATCGCCTCGCCGGTCTGGATCAGGGTCATCACCTCGAACAGCTCGTCGAGCGTGCCGTAGCCGCCTGGAAGTGAAACGACCGAGTTCGAGTAGCGCACGAACATCAGCTTGCGCGTGAAGAAGTAATCGAACGAGAGCCCGATGTCGACATACGGGTTCAGCTGCTGTTCGAACGGCAGGATGATGTTGAGGCCGACCGACGTCGCGCCCGCGTCCTGGGCGCCACGGTTGGCCGCCTCCATCGCGCCGGGACCGCCACCGGTGATGACCGCGTAGCCGGCTTCGCCGACCGCGCGACCGATCTCGCGTGCGAGCGCATATTCCGGGTGGTCGGCCGGAGTCCGAGCTGAGCCGAAGACGCAGACGGCCGGACCGAGGTCGGCGAGCGCCTCGAAGCCCTGCCGCAGTTCGCGGTCGACCAACTCAAGGCGCTCGGGGTCCGTGCGCGTGGATTGGATGATCGCTTGGTTTGGAGTGGTCGGATTGGGCGTGTTCATGCAGCGTCAGTTTCGTGTCCGGAGCCGCGACTACTTTCGCAAGTTCGAAGATGGAAGCCTCAGAGAGACCACAACTTTCGCTTGAGCAAGCCAGCGACGGCCACGTTCGCGTCGTCGAAAACCGGCTTGTAATCGAGAACCTGCAAATCGACGACGCCGGTGTCGCCCGCGTCGTGCGCGAGCAGAAGGCGAACGGTCAGGAGCCGACCGAGACGATCACCCGTGCGATCGAAATCGGCGCGCGGGTCATCGACAGCGAGGGCACGGCGGCCAACGTCGACTATGTGCGCCGTGAGCTCGAGGCCGGACTGGGCGAGCTCGACCGCAAGCTCGGCGGAACACTCGAGATGGGCTCCGAGGCGCTTGCCGAGCGACTCGCGGCGACCTTTGGCGCCGAGCGCAACGACTCCGTGCAGGCCCAGATCAAGGAGATCGTTACCGCCGAGACTCGCCAGCACCGTGAGCAGCTGCTCCAGACGCTCACCGCGGAGGACGGGAGCAACCCGCTGGTCGCGATGCAGGTGCGGATCAACTCGAAGCTCTACGAGGCCGAGGAGCGCCACCGCGCCGAGGTCGAGAAGCTGCGCGAGTCGCACGTGAGCCAGTCGCGTGCGATGCAGACCCAGGTCCATGAGCTCAAGGAGAATCTCGCTCGGCTGCTCGACAAGGGAGAGCACGAGCTCGAGCTGGCCGACGCCGAGGCTGCCGGTACCCGCAAGGGACTCTCCTTCGAGGAGCGGGTCCACGACGCGATCGAGGCGATTGCCGCTTCGCGCGGGGACGTGGCCACCCACACCGGCGGCGAGCAGGCGGAGGGCGGTGGCAAGAAGGGCGACATCGTGGTCGAGGTTGGTGCCTGTGAGGGCTCCTCCCAGGGCAGGATCGTCTTCGAGGTCAAGGACAAGCGGCTCAGCAACAACGGCGCCTGGGCGGAGCTCAACGCGGCGATGGAGGCGCGGGCTGCTTCCTTCGGGGTGCTGGTCGTGGCCGGCGAGGAGAACGTCCCGGCCGGTCGCGAGCAGCTGACCGAGTACGCGGGCAACAAGCTGATCGTCGCCGTTGACCGCGACGAGCCGGCAAGCCTGGGCCTGGCCATCGCGTATCGCCTTGCCGCAGCGCGCCTGGCGATGGCGCGTGACCGCGATCTACAGGTCGACGCGATCGCCGTTCGCGATACCGCCACCGAGGCGATCACGCTGCTGCGCCAGGCTCAGGCCATCCGGTCGGCGATGACGGGGATCAAGACAAGCTCGGACAAGGCGCGCTCCGGCCTCGACGCGATGGTGTCCTCACTCCAGGAGAAGCTCGAGCGCATCGACGCGCTCGTTGCTGAGGAAGCCGCCGAAGCGGAAGCCGAGACCCTCTAGCGATCGCGGAGGCCGAAGGCCGAAGCGGAGCCCCGCCGCTGTTGAGGCGGCTAATTGAACTACGGCAGCAGAAGTTCGTTCTGCGAGCTCTCGCGCTCGGGACCGACGCTGAGCTGTTCCGACGGGCCCTCGTCGCCGGTGGAGACCGTGTAGTCGCCCTCGGCGAGGTTGAACTTCATTGAGCCGGTGCCTCCAGCGACGACCGGGTCACTCGAGTCGTCGGTCGGACCGTCGAAGACGAGCCGGGCCGGATCGCCGGATTGATTCGAGATGGTCACGGTCACCGGTCCGGCGCCGACATCGTTGGCCGGGCTGACCCTGACGGCGCTGTCGCTGATCAGCGCGCTGAGCTCGATCGGGGCGGGCGGACGCGGGTTGTTTTCGAAGTCGTCTTCACCGCAGGCCGAGATGGCCAGCGCGGCGGCGCCCGCAGCCAGCGGAACGATCAGCCTCCTCGCAGCGCCCATCGTGGGCGCAACACTAGCCCAACCGCCAGCCGGTTCGTGCCAATTCGCTCGCCGCGGCTAGAACGGGAGCTCGACGAGCTCAGCGCTGACGCCGTCGCCGACAGCGACGGTATGGCCGAGCTCGGCTTCACGCCTGAGGATCGCGAGGGCAATCGAGCCCCGAGCGGGGGAGAGGACCGCGGTGCCGACGGTCCCGAGTTCACGCTCCCCGAGCCGCACGGAATCGCCCGCGTTCGCCTTGCCGTCGAGGCGCAGGCCGACGAGACGACGATTGGGCTTGCCCTTGTAGTGAAGGCGCGCGACGGTCTCCTGGCCGATGTAACAGCCCTTCGTGAAGCTGACGGCGCGATCGTTGATGCCGGCCTCCTGGGGGATCGTGGCCGCCGTCATCTCGCGGCCGAACCGCGGACGTCCTGACTCGACCCGCAGGATCTCTGCCGCCGCTTCGCCCACCGGCTCGGCGCCGTGAGCCAGCAGCTCGTCGAGCACGCGATCGCGATCGTTGGTGGCAACCAGCAGATCCAGGCCGAGGTCGGTGGCGATTGCAACGCGCTTCCGCACCGGCGATCACATGCGATCGATGCGAGTGCTCCGCGCCGGCGGGACCGTCGACCGCGATCTTTGCGGCGGCGGGGCCGATCACCGAGATCAGCGCGCGATCGTCGCTGCGGTCGTCGATCTCGACATCGCGGCCGATCTTGTACATCGCCAGGTGGCGCAGCACGGCGTCGCCGGTCTCAGCCTCCGTGTCGATCCAGAACCCCTCGATATCGCGAAGGACGCGCATGTCGCCCTGCATCCGTCCCTTGCGGTCGAGCAGCGCCGAGTAGCAGCCCGCGCCCGGCTCAAGCGACTCCACGTCGTTGGTGAGCTGGCCCTGCAGGTACTCGCCGGCCTCGGCCCCGCTCACCCGGAGGATGCGGCGGCCGTCACGGGTGAGGACGCCGGCGGCCTCGCGCAGGACGCGGTACTGGGCGTCGAGCTCGACCGTGGTGGAAGCCTCCATTGCATCGATTTTGACAGCGCGCCTGTGCGTCAATGTTTTGATCTGTCAAACTTTTGGTCATGGCCGACTCAAATTCAGCCCCAAGCCACCGAAGGGTGTCACGCGCAGGCGCCTGCTTGCGGGCGGCGTGGTCGCCGCGCCCGACCCTGGCGCTGCTGCACGAGACGGTTCCCCACTCGGGGCTGCACCATGCGCTCGGCGGAGGCAGTGCGGCGGCCAGCGAGCACGAGGCTCACGGCACGCATCGGCCACGTCAACGACCTCGGGACCGCCGGTCCGACCTTTCGGGCGGGCGCGGTCGGTCGACCACCGCGCCAACGGCTTCAACCCGACCGAGATTCTTCGGGACTTCGACTACGGCACGACCACGCGCCTCGCCTCCGGACGGGTGCTGCGCGAGTGGGAGCTGGTCGCTGCCGACAAGGAGATCGAAGTTGCTCCCGGCTTGGTCTACCCCGCGTGGACCTACAACGGCCGCGTCCCCGGGCCGACCCTTCGCTGCACTGAGGGGGACCGCCTGCGAATCCGCTTCGTCAACGGTTCCGAACACCCGCACACGATTCACTTCCACGGTCTGCACCCAGCGTCGGAGGACGGCATCGCGGGCGCCGGAGACGGGATCATCAACCCCGGCAAGTCGACCGTCTACGAGTTCGACGCCGAGCCGTTCGGACTGCATCTCTACCACTGCCACGTCGCGCCGCTGGCCGAGCACATCGCTCGCGGCATGTACGGCACGTTCATCGTCGACCCGCGCGACGGCCGCCCGCCGGCGGACGACATGGTCATGGTCCAGCACGGCTACAACACGACCTTCGACGGCGAGGGCAACCAGCTCTACGCGGTCAACGGGATCCCTTTCCACTACATGCACGAGCCCATCAGGGTCAAGAGAAACGAGCTCGTGCGGATCTACCTCGTCAACACGCTCGAGTACGACCCGATCAACTCGTTTCACATCCACGGGAACTTCTTCGACTACTTCCCGACCGGCACACGGCTCGAGCCGACGGAGTTCACCGACACGGTGATCCAGGGGCAGGGACAGCGCGGCATCTGCGAGCTGCGCTTCCCGCATCCCGGTCAGTTCATGTTCCACGCCCACAAGACCGAGTTCGCGGAGCTCGGCTGGATGGGGCTGTTCGAGGTCAGTGAATGAGTGGCGCTGAGGCGACTGCGGAGGGCAGGCTCGCGAGGCTTCCCGGCTGGGGCCTGGCGCTCGGTGCTCTCGGCCTGATCGCGGCGGCGCTCGTCGCGCTTGCCGTCCTTGGCGGCGACAGCCTCCCGGACCGCACGGGGCCGCCGGTCGAGGAACTGGCGGTCGAGCGGACCGAGCTGCGACCGAATCGGATCGAGCTGACGATCCGCAACACGGGTCCTGATGCCGTGACGATCGCGCAGGTATTCGTCAACGACGCTTACGTCGACTTCACCGGCGCCGAGTCTCCGGTCGGCCGGCTTGGGTCAGAGCGGGTCGAGCTCACCTATCCATGGCAGGAAGGCCAGCCGTATCTGGTCTCGATGGTCACGGCCACCGGTGTCGTGATCGAGCACGAGATCGCCGCCGCCGTCGAGACTCCTGAGGGGGGCGGAGATCTCTTTGCGTTGATGGCGCTGCTCGGCCTGTACGTGGGCATCATCCCTGTCGGGCTCGGCATGCTCCTGCTGCCCGCGATGCGATCGCTGCGCCCGGTCTGGATCCGGGTGCTGATGGCGGTGACGGTTGGCCTGCTCGCGTTCCTCGCGGTTGACGCCAGCCTCGAGGCGCTGGACCTGGCCGCGCTCTCGGGGGGTGCGTTTGGCGGCGCCGAGCTGCTGCTGTTGGGAGCAGGTGTTGCCTACCTGGCGCTGACAGCAATCGACTCGCGCCTGCGCGCGCGCCGCGATCGCGTGGCCGGCACCGACGAGGAGCGAGGCGCTTCGCTCGCGATGATGATCGCGATCGGGATCGGCCTCCACAACCTCGGCGAGGGGCTCGCAATCGGCTCCGCGTACGCGATCGGCGAACTCGCCCTCGGTGCCTTCTTAGTTGTGGGCTTCGCGATCCACAACACCACTGAGGGTCTGGCGATCGTCGCGCCGATGATCAGGTCGCGCCCGTCGCTGGGTCGGCTGGCCGTGCTCGGCCTGATCGCCGGCGCCCCCGCAATCCTCGGCGGCATCCTTGGCGCCTCGGTGGCCAGCCCCGAGGTTTCGGTCCTGCTGCTCGGCGTTGGCGTCGGCGCGGTCGTCCAGGTGATCGTTCAGATCGTCCCGGCCATGCGCGACGCCTCCGGCCGGATTCTCGACACCGCGACCGCCTGCGGTGCGATCGCCGGTGCGGTGGCCTTTTATCTCACCGGCCTGCTCGTTTCGATCTGATGGCGCACTCTGGGTACAGGCGCGATCCCGCTGCGGCCAACACCGAGGCGGTCGAGGATTACGCGAAGGCGATCTATTCGCTCGAGCGCCGCGACGGCGGCCCGGTGGCGACCTCGGCGCTCGCCCAGGAGCTCGGTGTCTCTCCGGGGACCGTCACGACGATGGTGAAGCGCCTTGCCGAGCTCGGGCTTGCCGAGCATGAGCCATATCGAGGCGCCGTCCTCACCGATGCGGGCGAGCGCGTCGCTCTCGAGGTGATCCGTCACCACCGGCTGCTCGAGACGTATCTCTCGGAGGCGTTGGGCATGCCGTGGGACCGCGTGCACGCGGAGGCGGAGGTGCTCGAGCACTACATCTCCGAGGACCTCGAGCGGATCATCTCCGAGAAGCTCGGCGATCCCAGTCGCGATCCTCACGGCGACCCGATCCCGACTGCCGACCTTGCGATGGCCGCGGATGAGACGATCAGCCTTGCCGAGCTCGACGCTGGCGCGAGCGCAACGTTCGTGCGCGTCTCCGACCGCGACTCGGAGATGCTGCGTTTTCTCGATCAGCGCGGCATCCGGCCGGGTTGCGAGTTGCTCCTCAGCGGCCGCGATCCGTTCGACGGTCCGCTCTACGTCGAGGTCGACGGCGCGGACCATGCACTCGGGGGACGACTCGCCGCAGCGATGCGGGTTTCCCCCGGCCCGTGAATAGCGAACGCGACGCTGACGAAGAGCACGACTTCGCACTTCCCGGGGAGGCCGCCGTCTCCCGAGCGGCGCGCCGCTCCCTCGACGGTCACAGCCGCGGCTTAGCCCGCTTGTGGCCCTTTCTCGGCCCGGCCTTCATCGCGGCGGTTGCGTACATCGACCCGGGCAACTTCGCGACCAACATCAGCGCCGGCGCGCAGTTCGGCTACCTGCTGCTGTGGGTCGTCGTCGCGGCCAACCTGATTGCGATGCTGATCCAGACGCAGTCGGCGAAGCTCGGGATCGCGACCGGTCGAAACCTCGCCGAGCTCTGCCGCGAGCGGTTCTCGAAGCGCACCTCGCGTGGGCTCTGGGTTCAGGCGGAGCTGGTTGCCATGTCCACGGACGTCGCGGAGGTCGTGGGCGCCGCGCTCGGCCTCAACCTGCTCTTCGGGATACCTCTGTTCCCCGCGGCGCTGATCGCCGGCGCCGGGGCGTTCGCGATCCTCGCGCTTCAACAACTCGGCTTTCGTCGCCTCGAGGCCGGGATCGCAGCGCTCGCGGGCGTCGTCCTCGTCTGCTTCGGCTTTGAGATCTTCTGGGCCGAGCCGGACGCCGGCGACGTCGCGGCCCATCTTTTCGTTCCCGGTTTCAGCAACACGGAGAGCATCCTGTTGACGACGGGGATCATCGGCGCGACGGTGATGCCGCACGTCGTTTACCTGCATTCGGCACTCACCCAGCGGCGAATCGTCGGCCGCAATGCCGACGAGCGACGTCGCATCCTGCGCTTCGAGAAGGTCGACGTGGTGATTGCGATGGTGATCGCCGGCGTCGTGAACCTCTCGATGATGGTGATGGCCGCAGCGCTGTTCAACGTCGGCGGTCTGACGGGCATCGACAGCATCGAGGGGGCGTTCGAGGGGCTGCGCGAGACGGTGTCGAACGAGGCCGCGACGATCTTCGGCATCGCGCTGCTCGCATCGGGATTCGCGTCATCGTCGGTGGGGACGATGGCGGGCCAGGTGGTGATGCAGGGGTTTATCCAGCGCCGAATCCCGGTCTTCTTGCGGCGGGCGATCACCTTGGCGCCGGCGCTGATCATCATCGCGCTCGGCGTCGCCCCGACAGATGCGCTGGTCATCAGCCAGGTTGTGCTCTCGTTCGGCATCCCGTTCGCGCTTGATCCCGCTGCTCGTGATCGCATCGAAGCGAGAGCTGATGGGGGAGATGGCCAACCCGCGCTGGCTGACCGCCATCGCCGGGGTGATCGCGGCGGTGATCATCGCGCTCAACCTCTTCCTCCTACAACAGGTCTTCTTCGGCTGACCCCCGGGCGCCGGCGGTAGGCTGCGCGCATGGCCCTTGCCGACGACTTCCAGGCGATCCTCGACTCGCTGCCCGACGATTGGACGGACATCGTCTGCGACCTGCGGATCGCCGACGAGGATCAGTACGTGGATGCGGCGGTGCTGATGACCCAGATCAACGCGCAGCCCTACTCGCAGGCCGAGTGGCATTTCCGGATCAACGTCGCCCATCGCTTCGGCCATGCCGCTGCCGCCGAGACGGTCAAGGGCACCCTCGCCCTTTTCGATCGGGAGGGCATCCCCGGCGAGCTTCTCGTGCGGGAGGTGCGCGAGGGCCGCGCTGAGGTAGTTCAGATGTGGGGCCGCCCGGAATCAGTCCGGCGTGAGTTCCGCGCTCGGCGCGCGCTCTAACGGCGGCTCCTGAGGCTTTAGCCGGCTTCGAGCGTTGATAGGTCCGAGCTGGCGGTAAGCGCCGGGATCACCGACGCAAACTGGTTGGCGATAACCCGGGCACGGTTGATCTCGGTTCGCGACCACGGTCGCTCGTCGGAGCGATAGGCCTCGATGATGCCGACGCTCTCGCCGCGCATCACCACCGGCACCATCAGCAGCGAGCGCTCATCGAGCGAGAGCAGCAGATCGACCTCGCGCGGATCGCTGGCAGGGTCCCCGACGATTGCCTGAACGACCTCGTGGTCCTCGAGCACGACCCGGCTGAGCGGGAAGTCGGCGATGGGGAAGACGGTCTCGCCGCTGCGGCCGCCGTTCTCGGCGAGCGTCTCGATCACCTGGGCCTCGGGGTGCCAGGCCGAAAGGCAGATCTTGGTCGCGCCGATCTCGGCCGCGATCAGGCCCAGCGTCTCTTCCAGATCCTCGCGTGAGCGCGCCGCAGCGAGCCGGGCGCTGAGGTGAACGAGCCGGCGGTCGCTCGAGCCGATGGGGCGGCTCTCGATCGGCAGCATCCGAAAGGTGTCGGCGAGCGCGATCCGGCAGGCCTCGGCGGCGATCGGCGAGACCTCCGCCCACGGCGGCTCGGGTCGGGCCAGCGCCCAGCCCTGGCCCCATTGAACGTCGAGGTCCGCCAGGACTGCGAGCTCGTCGAGCGTTTCGATGCCCTCGGCGCAGACTGTCGCGCCGACGACGCTGGCGTATCGCACGAAGGATTCGACGAGCGCCATTCGCGCCGGGTCGCGGTCGATCTCGTGGACGAGGTCGCGATCGATCTTGACGATGTCAGGGCGAACTCTCATCAGCTGCTTGAGCCCGGCGTGCCCGGCGCCGGCGTCGTCGATGGCGATCATCGCCCCGCGCTCTCGCAGGTCGGCGATCGCAGCGGCGAGGGACTCGTCGTCCGGGACGAACTCGTGCTCGGTGATCTCGATGATGAGGCCCTCGAGATTGCCGGCGAGCGCCTCCCCAATCGCCTCCGAGGTCAGCGCAGAAGGGCTCAGGTTGATCGTGAGATGAGTCTCATAGGGCCTCCCGACGGGAGCGAGCGCCGCGCGAACGGCGGCCGCCTCGAGCTCGGCTCCGAGCCCGCATCCATGCGCCTGGGCAAACCACACGTCGGGGGTGCGCCCGCCGGCGCCCGGAAACCGCGCCAATGCCTCAAAGCCAACGACCCGCCCGGTGGCGAGGCTGACGACCGGCTGGAATACGGGTGTGACGGGGGTCTCGCGGGCGAGCAGTTCGACGATCTCAGTCCGCTGGCGCTCGTTCCATGTCGCAGGCGAGTGGTCGGGATCGAACCGACGGGTGCGGTGCTTGCCGCCGACCTTTGCCCAGCGCATCGCGCTCTCGGCGTGCTGCAGGAGCGTCTGCGCGTCCTCGGCGTCGCGAGGGAAGGCGGCGATGCCTGACGAGCAGCTGAGCTCGAAGTCCGGCACGGCAATGGCCTCGATCTCGCGGCGCGCACGCTCGGCAACCGCGAAGGCCGTCTCGGAGTCGGCGCCCGGAAGGATCAGTGCGAACTCCTCGCCACCGATGCGCGCCGCCGTGTCGATGTTGCGAACGGCGGCACGCAGCGCGACACCGACGGACCGCAGGACGTCATCGCCGAATGGGTGGCCGTGGGTGTCGTTGATTCGCTTGAAATCGTCGAGATCGAGGCTGATCAACGCGACCGGCGAGTCGCTGCGTGCGGCGTGGTCGAGCTCGTGCGCGAGTCGCTCGTGAAACCCGCGGTGGTTGGTGAGGCGGGTCAGAGCGTCCATCGGCAGCGAGCCCGCGCAAGCGACGTTGCTCGCGCAGCATCAGCGCCAAGAGCAGCGATCGTGACTGTCGCGACGCCGACTGCAACTGCCGCGAGCGCCGTTGCCGCCGACACCGAACGCGACGGCCACCAAGCGAGGCGAACCAGAGGACAACGCAGGCGGCCGCTGCCGCTACGAGCAATTGGGCACGCAGCGGCCCGCCGTCGTTCTCGCCGGCCCTGCTCCAGGAGGTTGCACGGAATATTTCCAACCATCCCACGGGGACCCGGTTCTGACATCGGCGAAAACGGCTTGTCGCTTGAGGTTCAGGCGCGCTCATTCACTTCGCCGTTTCGAGCGGCGGAAACGCGGCGTCGATGTCGACGGGCTCAGCGAGGATCCCGTGCTCGACGTCCCAGCGGGCCCAGGCTTCGAGAGCGTCGGCATCGAGAGCGCCAGTGCCGGCGAACGCATCGGCGTCGATCAGGGCGTCGAATCTGTGCCCGCTGTTCGTCCGGATCCAGCCCGGGAACCGCGTCGAGAAGCGCGTCGAGCGCGGCGTCGCGCTGTTCCGTGATGTCGGCGTAACCGCGTGCGGTGGCGTGCGGACGGCCTCGACGAGGCTCGGGGTCGTCGCGCAGCGTCTGTGCCGACGCAGCGAGTACCAGCTCCGGATAGCGCGGGGCGCCGTAGGCGTCGACCCGGAACTCCCGCGTGGGCACGTCCAGCCGTGCGAGAGCAACACCCTCCGCGTTCCAGAAGGCGGTCGCGGCGTCGAGCCTGCCGGCGGCGAGCGCCGCGACGGCCTCGAATCCGATCGTCACCCGGTCCACCTCATCCGGGTCGGCGCCGCCGCTCTCGAGCACCGAGTCGAGCACCGCATCGTCGGAGGGAAGCCCGGTGACGCCGACCGAGCCGCCCTCGAGGTCCACCGGGGTCCGAACCGCGCCGCGGTCGCGGGCGATGACCGCCGCGAGTGGGCGGCCGACGATCGCGCCGATCCCGACGACGTCGATTCCGCGCTCGCGCGCGAGGCCGAGATCGTGGATGTCGAGGATCGCGAACTCGGCCCGCCCGGCGGCAAGCAGCTTCGGTGCGTCGGTCGAGCTTGAGGGCGGCCGGACGGTCAGCTCGACGCCGGCGTTCTCGTAGTACCCGGCTGCGAGCGCCTGGTAGATCCCGGAGTGGACCGCGTTCGGCTGGAAATCCAGGATCAGGGTCGCCTCGTCCGAGGCGCCCGGTTCAGCACCGTCGTCGCCGCAGGCCGCGACGCGAGGCTGATGGCGAGGACGGCCGCCAGCGACGCAGCGACCTTTCTCATTGCGGGCAGCGTAGCCTTGCCCGATGCCGCTCGACCACACCCTCACCGACGAACACCCGATCACCCATGAGCTGCTCGCGTACGTCGAGATCCCGAAGGGCAGCCGCAACAAGTACGAGTACGACGAGGGCATCGGCCAGATCGTCCTCGACCGCTTCCTCTCCTCGTCGATGGTCTACCCGACCGACTACGGCTTTTTGATGGGCCACCGCGGCCGCGACGGCGACCCCCTCGACGCGATGGTCTGCGTCTCGGAGCCGACGTTCCCCGGCTGCGTGATCCCGGTCAAGCCGATCGCTCTGTTCGTGATGCAGGACGAGAAGGGGGAGGACGACAAGGTCGTCTGCGTGCCCACCCAGGATCCCGGGCTGGAACCACGCCAAGACGCTCGATGACATTCCGCCGCAGCTCCAGCGCGAGATCACGCACTTCTTCTCGGTCTACAAGCAGCTCGAGGGCAAGGACGTCGAGGTCGACGGCTGGCAGTCACGCGAACGCGCCCTCGAGGTGATCGACGACGGCCGTCGCCTGCAGATGGAACACGACGCCCCCCGGCGCAGCTAGACTGCCGCCCGCACACGACCTAGGAGGATTTTCCAAGTGCAGGACCGTGGCCTAGCGGCCTACATCGCGGAGCTGATCGGGACGCTCCTACTCACGTTCGCGATCGGGATGGTGGTGTCTCTATTCGTTGCGACCGGCGCCAGCTCGGCCACCGGATCCGACTTTGCCGTCGTCGGCCTGGTCCAGGGCCTGTCCCTGTTCTTCCTGATCATGGTCTTCGGGCCGGTCAGCGGCGGGCATTTCAACCCGGCGGTGACAGTCGCGCAGCGGCAGTAATGAGACGGATCGATCCGATCGACGCCGTCGTCTACATCCTTGCCCAGCTCTCGGGAGGCGTCCTTGGCGCCCTGCTCGTCAAGGGCCTGATTCTCGACGAGGGTCGTGCCGCGCATTACGGCGCAGCCCAGGTTTCGAGCTTGCTGTCGAGCCCGGCAGCCGGTGCGGTCGTCGAGGCTCTCGGCGCGATGATGATCGTCCTCGCCGTGTGCGCGGTGGCGTTCAACCCCCGTGCCCGCCAGGAATGGGCTCCGCTGACGATCGGTCTCACCTTCACCGTCGCGGTGATGATCTTCGGACCGCTCACCGGTGCGAGCTTCAACCCGGCGCGTTGGTTCGGCCCCGCTCTGATCGGCGACTTCTTCAACGGCTTCGCCGGTATCTGGCCGTTTGTAGTCGGCCCGATCGTCGGTGGGCTCATCGCCGCCGGCCTGTACCGCTTCGTGATCGCCGGTCCGCAGTACGCGGAGGGCTCTGAGCCGCCGACCTCGCAGGTCCGCGGCGTCGCCCAGGCCGTCAAGGACGCGGAAGTCCGCGAACGCAACAAGTAGTCGCGCCTACTCGTTTCGGATTTCGACCGCTTCACGGCCCCGCTAGGTTTGGGGCCGTGAAGCGCGTCACGTTCTCCCGCAACTACACGCTCTCGCTTTCGCGGACGTGTCGCTGCTACTGCAAGTACTGCGCGTTCGCCACTCACCAGGCGCACCTCTACTCGCCTGAGGAAGTCGAGGAGCACCTCGACCAGGCGGTCCGGCGCAACGCCAAGGAGCTGCTCGTGCTCACCGGCGAGCTCCCCGAGGTCAACCCGGTCGTCGCCGATCGGCTTGAGTAGTACGGGCACTCGGACTTCGTCTCCTACGTCGTTTGGGCGTGCGAGCGCGCGCTCGAGCGCGGGATGCTTCCGCACACCAACCTCGGAGTCCTCACTCGCGAGGATCTCGCCCGGCTTCGCGAGGTGACCGCCTCGCAGGGGCTGATGCTCGAGTCCGCGAACCCGGATCTCGTCGTCCACCAGGGTTCGCCGACGAAGCACCCAGAGGTCAGGCTCGAGACGATCCGCGCCGCCGGTGAGCTGAAGATCCCCTTCACGAGCGGGATCCTCGTTGGCATCGGCGAGAGCGTGGATGACCGGCGCGCGGCGCTGCAGGCGCTCGCCGAGGTCCACGCCGAGTACGGCCACATCCAGGAGGTGATCCTCCAGAATTTCGTCCCGCACCCTCGGTACTACGGCCGCGAGGTCGCCGAGATCGCCGACGCGGCCGCGAAGGAGCGCTGGACCGGCGACGGCTCGCCGCTGGGCAATGAGGAGCCGATGCCCGCGTGGGCCACCGACGTTTCGTTGGCGGAGATGAAGGGGCTGATCGCGACGACTCGCGAGCTGATGCCGGATGTCGGCATCCAGATCCCGCCGAACCTCGCCGATTGGTGGGACGACCTGGTCGAGGCCGGGGCTACCGATCTCGGCGGCCTCTCGGCTAACGGCGACCACATCTCGCCCGAGCACGCCTTCCCGAGCCCGCATCAGGTCCGCAAGCGCCTCGCGCCGCGGGGATACGCGCTAACCGAGCGTCTCTGTGCGTACTCGCAGTACCTGGATCCGGAGTGGATCGAGCAGGGCGTCCTAGACGTGGTCAAGCTCAAGTACTGGAGCTTCATTCCTCGCCGAGGCTCCGGCCGCCGGGAGGAGCGCGTCATCGATCCCGGTGCCGCTCCGCGCGCGATCGAGCGCGGGCGAGCCGGCGAGCCTCTGACCGAGGAGGAGCTGACGGCCCTCTTCGCCGAGCGCCGGCCCGAGGTAATCGAGGAGATGCGGATCGCCGCCGACGAGCTTCGCGCCGAGCTCAACGGCGATACTCGCCACGTTCGTCGTCAACCGCAACATCAACTTCACCAACGTCTGCATCGTCGGCTGCGCGTTCTGCGGGTTCGGCCAGGGCAAGCGCTCGCCCGACGCCTACCACGTCACGCCCGACGACTTTCAGGCGCGCATCGCCGAGGCGCTCGAATTCGGCGCAACCGAGCTCTGCATGCAGGGCGGGATCCACCCGGAGTACGAGCTCGAGGACTACGGGCGTTGGCTGCGGCTCGCGCAGGAGGCGGCACCTCAGGTCCACCTCCACGCGTACTCGCCGATGGAGGTCCACTACATGTGCGAGCGATCGGGACGCAGCCCCGAGAGCGTGTTCGAGTACCTGCGCGAGTGCGGTCTCGGCTCGACGCCCGGAACCGCTGCCGAGGTCCTCCACGATGGCGTCCGCGGACGCATCTCGCCGAACAAGCTTCCCGCTGACCGCTGGGTCGAGATCATCGAGGCGTGCCACCGCTCCGGGCTACGCTCGACCTCGACCGTGATGTTCGGCCACATCGAGGAGCCGTGGGAGCTGGCTCGCCACATGCAGGTCGTCCGCGAGCTGCAGGAGCGCACGGGCGGGATCACCGAGTTCGTCCCGCTCAGCTTCATCCCGTTCCAGACACTGCTCGGCCGCACGCACGGGATCGAGGAGATTTCGCGCGAGGAGAACCTCAAGCACACCGCCGCCTTCCGGCTCGCGCTCGGCCGCTCGATCAAGAACCTTCAGGCGAGCTGGGTGAAGATGGGGATCGATGCCGCATCCGAGAGCCTTCGGTGGGGCGTCAACGACCTCGGCGGGACACTGATGGAGGAGAGCATCTCGCGGATGGCCGGCTCGCAGCACGGCGTAAAGCTCGAGCCCGAGGACCTGATCGCTGCCGCGCGCAAGGCAGGCCGTACGCCCGCCCAGCGCACGACCTTGTACGAGCTGATCGAGACCTATTAGGCCGACTGGGTGCGGAAAGTCACGTTGCGCGTATGGGCCGCGGGGGTAGGGTGCGTGGATGGCTGACGTGACCGTGAAGCGCACGGAGGACTTCGAGGCGACCTTTCGCGGCGGGATGCTCAAGGCACGCGCCGGGTTGGGGGTGACCTCGTTCGGGATGCAGATCCTGCGGTTTCCCGGCGAACGCCAGCCGCTACCCCGAGCACGACCACTCCCACGACGGACAGGAGGAGGTGTATTCGGTTCTCGAGGGCGAGGCAACGCTCCACGCAGGGGGGAGGAGCACCGGCTGGAGCCCGGCGTCTTTGCGCGTGTTGGTCCCAGCGAGTCGCGCAAGCTCGCCACCGGCGAGAGCCCGGCGACCATCCTCGTGCTCGGCGCGATTCCCGGCGAGGTCTTCCCGATCACGAAGTTCACCGATGAGGGTGAACCGGACCCGCTCGATGGCTGACGTCACGGTCAAGCGGCTCGACGAGTTCGAGGCGATCTTCGGCGGTGGGTTCCTGCGCGTTCGCGCCGGGCTCGGGGTCAGCTCGTTCGGGATCGCCGTCATGGATCTGCCTCCCAACTTCTCCGACTACCCCGAGCACGATCAGGCCCATGACAACCAGGAGGAGGTGTACGGCCTGATCTCGGGGCGCGCGACCCTTCGCGTGGGTGGCGACGGCGGCGAGGAGATCGCGCTCGAGCCGGGCGTTTGGGTCCGGGTCGGGATGCACGAGAAGCGCAAGATCCTCACCGGGGATGAGCCCGCTCAGGTCCTCGCGGTGGGCGGATCACCCGGCGCCGTCTATGACCCGCCCGAGTTCACGCACGAGGGTGGCGCGATTCACGCCCTCAAGGCCGAGCTTGGCAAGGGTGCAGCCGCGCTCGAAAACCGGCTCGGCTGACGCGCGCTTAGCGGAAGAGGTCCCGGTCGGCGGGTCGCTGTAGCGCCCGTGCGCCGGGGCCGTCATCGGCGCTCCACCAGCGCTCGGCGCCGCGGATCAGGACCACCGGCTGGCGCGAGGCCTTGTCGCGGCCGAGGTCCGCGGCCGCAGCGAGCTGATCGGCGACTGCGATTGCGGTCGCTGCGAGCTTGCGCCCCTCGCTGTCAGCGCGGCCACGCCAGTCATCGATCGGCACGACGCCCGCGCATCCGATCGCGACCTCAGTCTGGCCGAGCCGCCACGGCCTGCCGAAGCTGTCGGCGATGATCACGGCCGGTCGCGCGCCGACAGCGGACACGAGCTCTGCCCGCAGCCGTCGGGCTGAGGCGTCGGCATCGTCGGGCAGCAGCAGAACCAACTCGTCCCCAGGGACGTTGGAGGAGTCGATTCCGGCGTTCGCGCAGATCCAGCCGTCGTTGGTTTCGACGATCAACGCGCTGGCTTCTGCGCGGACGATGTGGCGCGACTCGCCGAGGACGAGCTCGATCAGGCGAGGGTCGCGGTCGATCTGCTCCGCGAGTGCCGTCGCGCGCGGGCCTGGCTCGACCTCGTCGAGGTTGCGGATCCGTCCTTCGGCCTTCGAGATGACCTTCTGCGAGACGCAGATCACATCGCCGTCGCGTGCCTGCACGTCGGCGGCCTCGCAGGCGGCCGCGATCAGCTCGCCCAGTGCGTCACCGCGCTCGACCTCGGGCAGCGCCGGCAGCGGGACGATCTCGAGCCTGTCGCTCACGCCGCGGGGCGCGCCAGAAAGCCAAGGCGGCCGAGTTCCGAAGCGGTGGCGGGCGCGCGGTCGCGGTGCTCAGCGAGGGCCTCGGCGAGCGCCGTGAGATCGTCAGGGGTGTCGAGATCGAGCCCGAGCGAGGCGATCGGCTCCACGGCGACCTCATAGCCCGCACGCTCGGCGCGATCGCGATGGCGTTCCGCGCTGCCCTCCCCGAACGCGGGGCCGATCGCGTCGGCGGGTGCCATCAGCAGCGCGTTGGTCCCGGTGCCGTGTCTGTCGGGCACAACCGCGATCCGCCCGGGTTGAAGCCGCTCGAGCGCCGCGACAAGCTCGGCGGGGTCGAGCAACGGGCAGTCACCTGGCAGCAGCGCAACGGCTTGGGCGCCGAGCGACTTCGCCCGGATGATGCCGAGCGTCGCAGCCTCGGAGTGGCCGTGATCATCGGGGTCGCGCAGAACCTCGATCGGCGTCTTCACCCGTTGTGCGTGCCGCAGGGCGACCTTCTCGGCTCTGCCCTCACCGGTCACGAGGATCACTCGCTCCACAGCCTCGACCGCGGTGACGGCGACGAGAACGTCGGCGAGCATCGCCTTGACGATCGCGGCCCGCTGCGAGCGGTCAAGGCGGTCCAGGAGGCGGCGCTTTGCCTGGCCGAAGCGCTTGATCGGGATGATCGCGGTCGTTCGCACGGTCAGAGCTCGCGCGCCAGCTCGAGAACCCGCTCTGCGAGCTTGCGGCGGCCGGCAGCGCCCTCCATCAGCGTCGGCATCGCCTCCACCCGCATCCCCTCTGGCGGCGGCCCGGGGTCGGCGGGATCGACGACGATCGCGTCAAGCAGACCGGCGTACAACGAGGCGATCCCGGCGCCGGTGTGGGGTCGCCCGAGGGCGGTGAGGAACGCGTCGGTGGGCCCCTTCACGGCTCGGCCCCCGATCAGTGGGCTGACGGCCAAGACCGGCGCGCTTGCCGCCGCGATTGCGTTGCGCATACCAGGGACCGCAAGGATCGGACCGATCGAGATCACAGGGTTCGACGGGCCGATGATGATCACCTCGGCAGCGGCGATGGCCGCGTGCACCTCCGCCGTCGGGGTGGCTCCTGCGATGCCTTCGAGCTCGACCCCCTCGATCGGTGCCTCGCCGTGATCGAGGATCAGAAACTCCTGCAGACCGCGCCGTCCCGAGGGCGTGAGGACGTGGGTTCGGACCGCGTGCTCGGACATCGGCAACACGGCGGCCTTCACACCAAGAGCTCGGGCGATCTGTGCCTGTGCGGCTGTCAGCGTGCCTCCCTCAGCCAGGAAGTGCGTGCGGTACAGGCAGGTGGCGAGGTCGCGGTCAGAGAGCGAGAACCAGCCTGGAGCCCCAATCAGCTCGAGTCGTTCGTGGACGGTGAAGCTGTCGTCGCGGATGCCCCATCCACGCTCCTCGTCGATCTGTCCCGCCAGCCAGTAGGTGACGAGATCGGGGTCCGGGCAGACGAGGAGGCCGTGCGCCTCTGTGTCGTCGGCAGTGTTGGCGATCACCGAGAGGTCGGCGCCCACGACGTCCTGGAGGCCTGCGGCCAGCTTTGCCCCGCCGGTGCCGCCGGCAAGGCAGACGACGCGCACGTCTATGCCCAGTGGTCGCCGTCGGGCAGGCCGCTGACCTTGATCCCGGCGTGGGTCTTGTAGCGCGCGTTGATCGATATCAGCAGGGGCGTCATCTGCTCCACGATCCGGGCCATCTCGAGTGGACCGGCGTTTACCGTGCGCAGCCCGGCTATTGACTCGATCAGCCGCGCAACCTTGGCCTTGTCCGCCTTGCGATCGCCGCAGAGCAGGACGTCCTCGTCGAGGTCCGCTTCGAGATTGGCGAGGGAAGGCGCGCTGACCGTATGAAGCGCCGCGACCACCGTCACCCCGTCCGGGACCATCTCCTGCGCCTGCTGGGCGGCGGAGCCCTGCCAGACGCCAAGCGACCGCGTCGCCTTGCCGCTGACGGCGGCGGCGAGTGGGACGGTGCAGTCGACGAGAAGCTGACCGGCCTCGAGGGACTCCTTGAGGTTGGTGAGGTTCTCCGACTGAGCGCGGAAGGGAACGGTCAGAAAGACGACCGAGCCCTGCTTCGCCGCCGCCTCGTTGGAGAGGCCTTCGACCTCGGCGTCCGGGGCGAGCGCTGAAACCTTCGCCGCGGCCTCGGCGGCGCGCTCCTCGCTGCGCGATCCGATCACGACCGCCTGGCCGGCGCGCGCCCAGCGCACGGCGAGGCCGAACCCGAGGGCACCGGTGCCGCCGATGATCGGAATTGCTTCGCCCTTGGCCATCAGGCGGGCCAGTCTACGAGCGGGCCCCATATGCTGCCGCCGCGATGCGGCTTGAAGGGCAGAGAGCATTGGTTACCGGCGGCGCCAGCGGGATCGGCGCAGCCACCGCCGCACGCCTTGCCGCGGAGGGCGCTGCGGTCGTGATCGGCGACCTCAACGCGGACGGCGCTCGGGCGATGGCCGCTGAGATCGGCGCCGAGTCCGCCGCACTCGACGTCACCGATCCGCAGTCGGCGATCGACCTCGTCGCCGAGCACGGCCCGTTCTCGATCCTCGTCAACAACGCTGGCACGGACGAGTTCGGGTTCTTCGCCGACACGGACTCGGGCCAGTGGCAGCGGGTTACCGCGGTCAATCTCTTCGGCGTCTTCGCCTGCACGCACGCGGTTCTGCCCGGAATGCAGGAGGCTGGCTACGGGCGCATCGTGTCGGTTGCCTCCGAGGCTGGGCGGATCGGCTCGAAGGGCTCGGCGGTCTACTCGGCCGCGAAGGGCGGCGTGATCGCGTTCATGAAGGTGATCGCGCGTGAGGGTGCCCGCTTCGGGATCACCGCCAACTCGATCGCGCCGGGACCGATCGAGACGCCGCTGCTGATGCAGGCGCTCGAGTTCGGTGAGATCGGTAACAAGATTCTCGAGAACATGAAGGGCATGACCCAGCTGCGGCGCCTCGGTCAGCCCGAGGAGGTCGCCGCCGTGATCGCATTCCTCGCGTCCGACGATTCGTCCTACGTCACCGGCGAGACGCTCGGGGTTTCCGGCGGGATGGGGATGGTGGGCTAGCCGTGTCGCTGGAGCCTGGAATGGAGCGAGTCGACGAGTTCGTCGTTGAGGACCGGTTGGTCACCGACGTCGGTGGCACGATCGGCATGAGCGTCCTCTCGACGCCGGGAATGATCGCGATGATGGAGCGGACCTCCTCGATCCTCGCCTTTGAGAACCTCCCGGATGGCAAGGCGACCGTTGGCTTCGAGGTCTGCATCAAGCACGTCGCAGGTGCGCTCGAAGGCGCGACTTGCAATGTCCGCTCGACGTCTGCGCGAGATCGCCGACGAGCGCAAGCTGCGCTTCGACGTCGAGGTGACGGAGGGCGAGCGGACGATCGGCGTCGGCACCCACGAGCGCCGGACTCCTGGCGCTCGCCGGCGGGATCGCGCTCGCGTCGGCGTCCCCCGCGGGCGCGTGCCCGATCCAGGGCTGCCACGTGCCGCCGGAGCCCCCGCCCCCGACGCCGACGCCGACCACGCCGCCCCAGCCCAAGTACCGCGTCACGATCCTCACGGTGCACCCCGTGGTCACAGAGGACGAGACCGTCGACGAGGCCTACGTGAAGGTCAACGGCTGGAAGATCGCCGGTATCCAGAACGTCAGCAACCTCTCGTGGTGGCATCCGAACGCGTCGATCACCGTCAGCCACGGCGTGTGGGTCGAGCCGTGGGACTACGACAGCCCGGATCCTGACGACCGGCTGGGCGTCGTCTACCCCGCCCTCCCGGCACTGGGCGCGACGAACCACTTCTGGGCCGATTCCTACGGCGACGGCGCGCACTACCAGCTCGAGATCCGCGTCGAGCGCATCTCCTAGCCGAATCCCGAGCGATCCGAGGTCGCCGGCGGGCAGCCGCCGGCTGCCTCAGTCGCCCTCGGGGCGGTCACCCTCGCGGATGTCCTCGGCCACGAGGCGCTTGAACGGCTCGAGCTTCTCGTAGAGCTCCTCGGGCGGGATCTCCTCCTGCGGCTCGCGGCTGCCGAGCATCCACGGCGCGGCCTCCACCGCGGTGTTCCAGGCGACCTCGTCGGGGTCGGTGCTGCCGGAAGGCTCCGGCGCGGGCTCCGCGCCCGCGGAGATGGCGTCGAGATAGACGTTCTGGAAGCCGTTGCGCTCCTCCTCGTGGAACGCGATGTGGGCCCGGCGGCCCTCGAACTTCCCGGCCTCGCGGCCGATCGCCGGCCGGAACGTCGTGTACTCCTTGCCCTCGGCGTCGCGGACGACGTAGCGGACCTTGCCGCTGCGCGTCTCGACCTCCTCGACGGACTGGACCAGCACGTCGGCTTCCATGGCACCTGCATACCCGCTCGCCCCACGTCGCGATTCAGGCACCCGCGGTGTCACGCACGAGACTCGCGGGGTCGCCGAACGGGAACCCCTGCGATGTGGATGTCCAGTCGCGCGTCGCGCTGCCCGAGTCGCTGCTCGCCCTGAGCGGTGCGCTGCGCGAGGTCGGATTGGCGCTCGAGGTGCCCGGCGCGGAGGACGCGCGCCGCGTCCGCGACGAGCTCGTCGCACAGATCGACGACTACCTGCTGCCGCGGCTGCGCAGCATGGACGCGCCGCTGCTGATGGTCGTGGGCGGCTCCACGGGGGCCGGGAAGTCGACGCTCGTCAACAGCCTTGTCGGCGCGCCGGTCAGCCCGGCCGGCGTGCTGCGGCCGACGACCCGTGCGCCCGTGCTCGTCTGCCATCCCGACGACCTGCGCTGGTTCGAGGACGATCGCGTCCTGCCCGGCATGAGCCGCACCACCGGCGCGGCCGGCCGGGCCCGGGCGGGCTCGAGCTGGCGCCGACGCCGGCGCTGCCCGCCGGGCTCGCGCTGCTGGACTCGCCCGACATCGACT
Source organism: uncultured Solirubrobacterales bacterium (assembly GCA_963746215.1). Taxonomy (GTDB): domain Bacteria; phylum Actinomycetota; class Thermoleophilia; order Solirubrobacterales; family 70-9; genus WHSW01. Next base: position 24,337 of record CAVVAT010000003.1, on the reverse strand, counting down.
CCGTGGTCGAGGCCAACCGCGCGCTCGTCGCGCCAGCTGCTCGCCGCCGCGGACGCCTGGCTGTTCGTCACGACGGCCGCGCGCTATGCCGACGCGGTGCCCGTGGGAGCTGCTGCACGCCGCGCGCGATCGCGGCACGGCGCTGTCGCTCGTCCTCGACCGCGTGCCGCCCGAGGGCGTGCGCGAGGTCGCCGGCCACCTGCGGGAGATGGTCGCGCGAGCGCGGCCTGGGCGGCGACGGAGCTGCTCGTGGTCCCCGAGACCGCGCTGGAGGACGGCCGCCTGCCCGCCGCCAGCGCTCGCCCCGGTCCGCGACTGGCTCGACGCGCTCGCCGCCGACGCACAGGGACGCGCCGGCGCTCGTGCGGCCGCACGCTGACCGGCGCGCTGGACAGCCTGCCTGGACGCGTCGAGCGGGTGGACCGTGCGCTGGCCGAGCAGGCGACCGTGGCGGCGCGAGCTCCGCGCCGCGGTCGACGGGGCGTACGCGGCCGCGCTGGACGAGGTCGACGAGGCCGTCCACAGCGGCGCGCTGCTGCGCGGGGAGGTGCTGGCGCGCTGGCACGAGGTCGTGGGCACCGGCGACCTGATGCGCGGCGCTGGAGTCGCGCCTGGGCCGGCTGCGCGACCGTGCCCGGTCGCTCGCTCACGGGCGCCCCGGCGCCCGAGGCCGAGCCTCCAGCGCGGCGGTGCGGTCGAGCGTCGACGCGGTCGTCCACGCCGCCGCCGACCGGGCGGCCGAGCGCGCCGCGGGCGCTTGGCGCGGACCGCCCCGCCGGGCGCGCGCTGCTCGCAGCGCGGCACGCCGGCTCGACGCCGCCTCGCCCGCCCTGCTGGAGCGCACGCGCGACGAGGTGCGCGCCTGGCAGGGCGACGTCTTCGACCTCGTGCAGCCGCGAGGCCGGCGGGAAGCGGACGACGGCGCGCTTGGCATCGCTCGGCGTCAACGGCGCCGGCCTCGTCGTGATGCTCGCCGTCTTCGCGCAGACGGGCGGTCTGACCGGCGCCGAGGTCGCTCGTCGCCGGCGGCACGTCCGCGGCCGGCCAGCGGATCCTCGAGGCGCTGCTCGGCGACCAGGCCGTCCGCACGCTTGCGGAGCAGGCCCGCGACGACGCTGCTGCGAGCGCACCCGCGCGCTGCTCGAGGCCGAGTCCGCGCGCTTCGACGCGCTGCTCGACCCGGCGGCCGCCCGACGCCGGACGCGCGCGAGCGGCTGCGGGCCGCGATCGCCGGCGATCGGGTCGGCGCGGTGAGCGGCACGCTCGACCACCGCCTGGAGGCGCTCGGCGAGGCAGTCGCGCTGGCGCGACGGGCGCCTCGATCCCGACCGCGGTGGAGCCGGCGGACGCCGTCGTGCGGCGTGCGGGCGAGCGGATCGGGCACGGCCTGGAGGCGACCGTCGTCGCGCTGGCCGGCCCCACCGGCGCCGGCAAGTCCACGCTCTTCAACGTCCTCGCCGGTCGCGAGCTGTCGCGGACCGGCGTCCGGCGGCCGACCACCGCGGCGACGACCGCCGCCGTCGGGGAGGGCGTCGACCCGGCGCTGCTCGACTGGCTCGACGTGCACGCGCGCCATGCCGCTCGACGCCGCCGCCAGCCGGGCTCGTCCTGCTCGACCTGCCGGACTTCGACTCCGTCGAGTCGGCGCACCGCGCCGAGGTGGACCGGCTGGTGCGGCTGGTCGACCTGCTCGTGTGGGTCGTGGACCCGCAGAAGTACGCCGACGCCGCGCTGCACGAGCGCTACCTGCGGCCGCTCGCCGGCCACGCGGCCGCGATGCTGGTCGTCCTCAACCAGGCCGACCGCCTCGGCGGCCAGGCCGCACCGGCGCGCGGACGACCTCGCGCGCGTCCTGGCCTCCGTCCGGCCTCGGCGACGTGCCCGTCATCGCCCTCTCCGCCCGGACGGGCGAGGGGGTCGAGGCCCTGCGGCGCGCGGTCGACGAGCGGGTGCGCAGCCGCGCGGCGGCGCTCGTCCGGCTGGCGTGCGGACGTGACGCGCCGCGGCGGCGGAGCTGCGCGCGGCGGCAGGGACCGGCCGGGCCGCGGGCCTCCGCCGCGGCGACCGCGAGCAGCTCGTCGCCGCCCTCGCGGCGGCCGCCGGGGTGCCCGCCGTCGTGGGCGCCGTCGACGCCGCCCACCGGCATCGCGGCGCGCTCGCCGCCGGATCGCCGTGGGTCGCGTGGCTGCGGCGGCTGCGGCCCGATCCGCTCCGCCGCCTCGGGCTCGGGCGCGCGCCGGACCCGGACGTCCACACGTCGCTCCCGCGCGCGACGCCGGTGCAGCGCGCCCAGGTCGAGTCGGCGCTGCGCACCGTCGCCGCGGAGGCCTCGGCGGGCCTGCCCGAGCCGTGGCCGTCGCTCGCGCGCCGGGCGACGCTGGCGTGCGAGGACGAGCTGGCCGGCCGGCTCGACCGGGCGGTCGCGGGGGCCGACCTGCGGATGCGGTCCCCACGGTGGTGGAGCGCCGCACGCTGGGCGCAGCGCGCCCTCGCCGCGGTGGCGCTCGCGGGCGCCGCTGTGGCTCGCGGTCCTTGCCGGGCTCGGCTACCTGCAGCTCGGCGACGCCGTGCCGACGCCGGACCTCGGCGGCGTGCCGGCGCCGACGCTGCTGCTGGCCGGCGGGCTGCTCGCCGGGGCGGCGCTCGCCCTGCTGGCGCGCGTCGTCAATCGCGCCGGTGCGCGGCGCCGGGCACGGCGCGCGGCACGGGCGCTGGACGCCGGCGTCCGGGCCGTCGCGGACGAGCTGGTGCTTGCGCCGCTCCAAGCGGAGCTCGACGTCCACGCGGGGCTGGTGGACGCGCTCGGGGCCGCCGACGGCGAGCGCGTCCGCGCGCGCCGGCGGGACCGGCCGGCGACCGCTCCCGCGGCGCCCGAGCCGTCGCTGCGCTGAGCGTGCGGCGCGGGCCGGACAGCTCGGCCGCAGCCAGCGTAGGCTCGGCCAGTGAGGTCGTCTGCCCCACGGTGATGAGATCGCCGGCCTTCACCTTCTGCTCGCTCTAGCCCCGCTTGTAGCTGATCAGCTCTTCGCGGTCGCTTCCGCCTGATACGGACACGGCGAGCACAGGGCCGATGCCGGGTGCGTAGAACTTGAACTCGAGGACGTCGCGCTCCAGCGGATTGGTGTCGCGGGTCATCAGCACGTGTCGATAGTGTCCGGCCGGGACCTCGGCCTGCTCGCGGCGGCTGACGATGCGGGCCTTGTCCTCGGCGCGGCCCTTGGCGTACTCCTGGCGGTAACGGAGTCCGGGACGCGGATGAGCAGGCATGATCACGCCCGCTTGGGCGCCGTCGATCCCGGCCTCGAACGAGCCGGCGGTCGAGACCGGCTCGCCGTGGTCGTATTCGACGGTGTGCTCGCCGAGGTACCAGACGTTGCCGGCACGGTCCTGCGCGTACCAGTCGTCGGTGACCTCGACGAACTCGCCCTTCTGGGTCACCACGTCGCGGACGACTCGTGCCGTGATCCCGTTGGCGATCAGCCTGGTCTCGTCGGTGACCGTGACCACGACCTGCTGCCTCGTACCGTCGGGTCCGTCTCGCGGTAGACCCAGCGACTGCCCGGCCGCATGGGCCAGTAGCGGTTGTCGATGTCGGTGCTGAAGTCGGCGGGGTCGAGGTGGACGGTCTCGCTTCCCCTTGGCAGCTCGCCTCCGGCCCCGCGCGGCGACGCCCGTCGCCGCCCCCAGCGCCAACGCGGCACCCGTGATCGTGACAGCAGCGCGGCGCATCAGTCGTCGCCCGCCCCGTCGTCCGCGGCCGAGCCGTCGTGATCCCCGGCCGCGCCGAGGACACGGAAGCCCGAATCCAGATGAACGTCGACCTGGCTGCCATCGGCGCGTGTGACCTCGACCTCGAAGGCGCCTTCCTCGTCGCCGACCTCGGTCTCGGTGACCTTGCCGCCGCCGGTGTGTGCGAGCGCGGCGGCGCTCGCCCGCTCGAGCGGCCGGCCGCTGATCGGCCGGTCGGTCGCGTCGTCGTCGCCGAGCCGCGCCGGCGACCGCGACGCCGCCCGCGGCGAGCGCGGCAATCGCGGCGGTGGCGACGACCGTGCCCGTGAACCTGCGCTTCATCTCGTGCCTCCTGGGCGTCCCTTGATGTGCAGGGTCAAGCTATGACCGCCTCCTGAGATGGCCCTGAGGGACCGTCTCGTCGAGCGGCCCGCTACGCGGAATGGAGATGCGCACCGTGGCGCCGGGCGTGTCGGCCACGATCGCGGCGCTTCCGCCGTGGGCTTCGGCGATCGCCTGCACGATCGCGAGTCCGAGTCCGGCGCCATCGCGCGTGCGCGCGGCGTCGCCGCGCGCGAAGCGGTCGAAGGCGTGCTCGCCCAGCTCCGGCGGGAAGCCGGGGCCGGCGTCGGCCACCTCCAGCTCCGTCGCGGCGCCGGCGGCCCGCGCGCGCAGCACGACGTCGCCGTCGCCGTGGCGGAGCGCGTTGTCCACGAGGTTGGCCAGCGCCTGACCGAGGCGCAGCCCGTCGGCCTCGAGGCGTGCGTCGCCGGCGGCGTCGACACGGATCGTGCGCCCTCGAGCGCGGGCGCGGTCGGCGAAGCGCTCGCGCACCCGATCGAGCAGCTCGCGGAGCACGAGCTCCTGCCGGCGCAGCGGTAGCCGGCCTTCGCTGCCGCGTGCCAGCACCAGGAGATCCTCGGTGAGCTGCGCCAGCTGGTCGCACTCCTCGAGCGCGGCGGTCAGCGCCGCATGCACGTCGGGCTCGTTGCGACCGGCGCGCAGCGCACCCTCGAGCTCGACCTTGATCACCGCCAGCGGGGTGCGCAGCTCGTGGCTGGCGTCGGCCACGAAGCGGCGCTCGCGCTCGTAGGAGTCGTGCAGGCGGTCGAGCATCGCGTTGAGCGTCTCGCCCAGCCGCCGGATCTCGTCGTGCGCCGCCGGCAGCGGCAGGCTCTCGCCGGGTCGCTCGAGCGACACCCGCGTCGCCCGGCGGCGCATCGCCTCGACGGGCGCGAGTCCGGCGGCGGCGAGCGCGTAGCCGAGCAGCGACGCCAGCAGCACCGCGATCGGCCCGCCGATCGCGAACGAGGCTGCCAGCCCGGCCAGCGTCTCGTCGCGATCCTCGAGCGACTGGCCCACGACGAGCACCGCCGCGGCGGCCTCTCCGCGGTCGCCGGCCGGCCCCGCGAGCACGCGCGCCGTCCCTTCGATCCCGTGCACGCGCCGCTCGAGCTCGATCGCTTGTCGCGCCGCCCGCCCGAGCTCCGCAGCGGTGAGCACCGGCTCGCGGGCGCCACCGACCGCGTCGAGCACGCCGCCGTCGTTGCCGAGCCGCTGCGCGAAGCCGTCCTCGGCTTCACCTGCCGCGCCCGCCGAGGCCTGCCCGGACGCGGTCACGGCCGCTACCCGGGCCGTGAGCCCGGCGCGGACGCTCTCGTCGAGGTCGGACTGCAGTCGCAGATAGACGAACAGCCCGGCGCCCGCCAGCACCAGCACCATCGCGACGGCGAACGCGGCCGTCAGCCGCAGCCGGATCGGCACCCTGCTCATGGATCGCCGCCGTCCGTGCGCAGCCGATAGCCGACCCCGCGCACCGTCTCGATCGACCGCACGCCGAAGGGCCGGTCGATCTTCTCCCGCAGGTAGCGCACGTACACCTCGACCACGTTCGAGCGCTGCTCGTAGCCGAGATCCCAGGCGGATTCCAGCAGCTGCGTCTGCGTGAGCACGTGCCCGGGCCGGCGCATGAACGTCTCCAGCAACGCGAACTCGCGCGCACTGAGGGCGATCTCGTGGTCGCCTCGCCAGACCTGGCGCGTCGCCGGGTCCAGCCGCAGCCGGTCGACCGCGAGCACCGCGGGACGCTCGACGGGACCGCGCCGGACCAGCGCGCGCAGCCGCGCGACCAGCTCCGCGAGCGAGAACGGCTTGGTCAGGTAGTCGTCGGCGCCACCGTCGAGGCCACGCACCCGATCCTCGATCGCATCACGCGCCGTGAGCATCAGCACCGGCGCCCACACGCCGCCCGCGCGCAAGCGCCGGCAGGTCTCGAACCCGTCAAGGCCCGGCATCATCACGTCGAGCACGATCGCGTCATACGTGACCGCGCGCACCAACCGCAACGCCTCCTCGCCGCCACCGGCGAGATCGACCATGAGCCCCTCGAATCGCAACCCGCGACGGATCGCGGCCGCCATCCGCTTGTCATCCTCGACGACCAGCAGCCTCACGTCTCCCATCATGGCTGCGCCCCTGAGAACCCGCTGAGAACGATCCACGTCCTCTACGCACCCCGGCTGACCAGCATCGAGGACATCCGCTCGGTGGTCGAGTCGGTCGACCGCCCCGTGAACGTGCTCGCCTGGACCGGGCTGCCGCCGGTCGCGGAGCTCGCCGCGGCGGGTGTGAGCCGGGTCTCGGTCGGCGGCTGGTTCGCGTTCTCGGCGCTGGGTGCACTCGTGGAGGCCGCGACCGAGCTGCGCGAGCGCGGCACCTACGGCTACATCGACGCCGCCCGAGGCGGCGCGGCGGCCGCGGGCAGCGCCTTCGCCGCCCACAGCTGAGACCTCAAGGTACGTCGACTCTCACACAACGCCGACCTTGTCGCCGTCGGAGTTGGCCACCCGGCGGGCTGTCGTCGGTCGGCTCAGCTCACCAAGGTTTCGTGTTTCAATGTCGGCGATGGCCACGGAGCGATCAGCAGGCCGCCGGCTGACCGACGCGTTTCTCGCATGCGATGCGCCGGCGATGGTCGCGGAGCTCGCTCCGGACGCGGTCTTCCACAGCCCCGTTGCCGACTACGAAGGTCGTGATCGGATCGGCGTGGTGCTCGCAGCGGTCACCCAGGTCGTGGCTGTGCCGCGGCAGACCCAGCTGATCGAGGGCTCCGGCGAGACGCTGCTGGCGTTCACCGCCGAGTTCGCAGGCGGCGGCGGCGACGGCGTCTTGCTGGCGACCGGTGAGCGCGGTCGCGCGATCTCGGAGCTGACGCTGATGGTCAGGCCGCTGGCGACGCTCCTCGACGCCGTCGACCGGATGAAGGTGCTGCTTGACGCAGTGGCTCCGGCCCGGATCGAGCAGGATGAGCTGCCGGGGCGGTTCGAGGGCGCCGACCACGGCGCGGGCGTGTCGTTCTTCCTGGCACGGACACCGCCGGGCCGGGGGCCGAGCCTGCACCGGCATCCGTACGAGGAGACCTTCGTCGTGCACGAGGGTCGGCTGAGCTTCACGGTCGACGACCGCACAATCGAGGCGGAGGCCGGTCAGATCGTGATCGCGCCGCCCGGCAGCGCGCACAGGTTCGTCAACGTCGGCGACGCGCCGGCGCACCTGACCAACATCCATCCGCGCCCGCGGATGTCGCAGGAGGACCTGGACTAGACGAGCCGGGTGGACCGCGGTCAGCTGAGCGCTGCCATGGCGCGGCGAGCGCCCGGTCGTGGAGTGTGCTGCCGTGCCCGAAGCGGACCACGCGGCACGCAGGCCGGGCCCGAACGGCGGCGCTGTTCGTTCAGGCTTGCCGGCGAAGCGAAACGCGCCGGATTCGTGCAGGTCGGTGTTGAACTGCTCCACGGCGGCCAGCGCGGCCTCCAGCTCGGCCGGGTCCATCGACGCCATGGTCGGCTCCTCGGCCGTATCGTGGGGCACGGTCAGGAAGAACCGCATCACTCGTCGCTCCTTCTGGCGGGTGGTGCGGGCCAGGCTGTCAGCGGCTCCCATGACCACCTGGGCGCTGTGGTTCCACGTGCCTGATGGCCTGATCGCCTGCAGGGCGAAAGGGCAATCGAACTGCTCGACGGCGCGACACCGCGAGGTTGCCGATGCGCCTCATGGCAAAGCCGTAACGTGAGGTTGTCCCTTCGGGGGCGCGACCATTGGCGTCGGAAGCGCCACCTCGTCTGCACGATCGGTGGCAGGGCCGAATGACTCATACGGACCTTCGCGGTGTCTGCCGCGAAGGCGGCACATCGCCATCCGTCGTCGGCCGTGCGGGCGCGAGGCGCGGGCGGCGCTTGCGCTCAGTCCGCACCGGGGATGAGCGGCTCGGCGGCCGCGCGCTCCCAGGTCGAATCCTGGTGCCGGATCATCGTGATCATCGCGGGGAGCGCGACGAGCGGCCCTGCTATGGCCGCCGCGGCCAGCGAGTGGTCGAAGATCAGGATCGCGGCCACCGCCGCGGCCGAGCCGGCGACCACCGCCGTGATCACCGCGACCATGCCGGCGACCGTCCGGAAACCCTGCCAGCGATCGCCGGGCACCCGCTCCATCATGAGCCGCTCGGCGCGCGGGACGGTCAGCAGGTACGGAGCGATCTCCGGCGCCCGCTCGAAGTAGTAGCCGCGCAACAGAGCGATCCGGCGCGCGTACTCCGTGTCCTCGACCGAGGACTGCAACGTCCGCTCGAAGGTGACGAGCCCGACGAAGGCGAGGGTCGGGAGGAGCACCAGCGCGAACCCGTAGAACGCGGTTCCCAGGCTGCTCGCGGTCGCCACAAGGCCCAGTCCCACGAGGCCGCCGGAGACCGCCGCAAGGAACATGCTCGCCCGTCCGTTCGATTCGGCGATCGTCGCGAAGCGGGCGCTCTGGAGCACGAAGTGCTCGGTCGTCACGAAGGTCGCCGCCGCGGAGCGCGCGTCGCCGGAGTCTTGTTCGCTCGTCGGGGACATGGTGGTTCGTTCAGACAACGCTACGGCGTGCGCGGTGGCGGTCATGAGCGGCTCGCCGGTCAGTCCCTCGGTGCCCGCGGCAGCGACAAGCACCAGGAGCGACAGGCCCACGGCGGCGCCGATCGACATGCTCGTCGAAGCGATGCTCGAGGCGCTGCCGAGCAGCACGACGATGACCAGGCCGGCTGCGCCGGCGCCGCCCCGAGCCGCGAGCGCGCGGTTGCGCTCGTCGCCTTCGGCGAACGCGGTGCCCGATCTCCGGCAAGGGCACGACCACGATGTACTGATCCAGGGAGACGATCAACATCGCGAACGCCAACACGCACGGCGTGGCGGCCTTCTCCGGCCCGCCGAAGCGCTGCCTCGCCGCCGGATCCATCTGAGCGACGCTCATGCGGAGCGTTGGGCCTCCAGCGCGCGAGCGGTCTGCGCGAGATGCGCCTCGGAGGCGCCGGCGTCGTACGCGTCGTTCCACTTCCACCACACGTACGGCGCGGTCTGGGGATAGCCCGGCGGCGAGTTCTCCCACTCCTCCTGCCGCCCGAGCGCCGTGAGATCGAGGTAGCTCCACGTGGTGGCGTTCACCTCGTCGCCGCGGCCGTCGACGAAGTAGGTGCGGAAGACGCGCTCGCCGTCTCGGATGAAGGCGTTCGTGCCGTGCCACTCGTCGACGCCGAAGTCCGCGTCGACATCGTCCGTGATCGTGTACCAGGGGATGTGCTCCCACCCCATGCGGGTCTTCATGCGCTGAAGCTCCGCTTGGAAGGCGCGCGACGCGTAGACGAGCGTGGTGTCGCGGGCGTTGAGGTGCGCAAGGTTCGGGACGTGGTCGGCCATGAACGAGCAGCCGACGCAGCCGTGCTCCGGCCAGCCCGCCACGCCCGGCTCGATGAAGGCGCGATATAGGAGCAGCTGGCGCCGGCCGGCGAAGAGGTCGAGCAGGCTCGCCGGACCATCCGGGCCCTCGAACCGGTACGGCTTCTCGATCGCCTGCCACGGCATCCGCCGGCGCCGGCGGCGAGCTCGTCCCTGGCACGCATCACCTCCTTCTCCTTGGCGCGCAGCTCGAGGCGCGCGGCCTCCCATTCCTGCGGAGTCACGATGGCGGGGGCGTTCATCACGGCTGTCGCCTTTCGTTCGTGGGGATCCGTTGCTCATGGCGCGTCTGCGCTCCGAGCGACCGCCTGATGCGGGCCTCCTCGCCGGCGCGGTACCCGGCGATCCGGCGGCGATCGGCCTCCGCAAGCGCGCGACGGAGCGCCGGCGCGTCGAGGTCCCGGCAGTACGCGGGCGTGCCGGGTTGCTGCCGCCAGGAGTCGCCGAGCCCGCCGGCGTCGACCGGGTCGAACCCCAGGTCGTCGACGAGGCGCAGCACCGCGGCTCTGGCGGGTGGCTGGTCTCCGGCGACCGAGAGGGCGATCCGACCCGGGGTCCCCGCCGGGGAGTCCTTGTCGAGGAGGCGGTCGGCGAAGATGTTGTTGAACGCCTTGATCACAGGGCGTCCGATCTGCTGGGCCACCCACGCGCTGTCGGGCATGCCGCGCTCGATCGCCTCGATGCGGCCGTCGCGGAGGTCGGGGTGGTAGTTGCACGTATCGACGACCACGACGCGGTCGTCCATCCCGGTGAACACCGCCGGCGGAAGGTCGGGGACGGCCCGGGTCGGGATGGAGACGATCAGGATGTCCGCGCCTCGCGCCGCATCGGCGACGGCGACGGGCGTCGCGCCGATCTCATCGGCCAGCGCGCGGAGGCTGTCCGCTCCGCGCGAGTTGGCGATCGAGACGTGGTGCCCGAGCCTGGCCAGCCGGTGCGCGAGCGTCCGCCCGAGCGCCCCGGCGCCGAGCACGCCGATCCTCACCGCGAACCTGCGGCCCGGGCGGTCGCCGCCCAGCGGCCTGAGTGGAACGAATGCACCGGACCAAGATCCAGCGCCGGCCACATGCGCGCAATCACTTCGACGATCCTGCAACCCTCAGCTGGCCGCCCACCGCGTTCGACTACCGTTCGCGAGGTGGTCGAGCGCGCGCAGGCACCACCACGATCGGGATCCGGCGGTGGCTCCCCCGCGCCGGTACAGCGCATATCGCTGCAAGCGTTGGGTCAGGTCGCCCTCACCCCGGTCATCTGCCCGCTGCCGACGGCGGTGGCGCTCCTCGCCACCGCCCTGTTCGGCGCTGACCGCGGCGGTGTGGCCGGCGCGCTTCGGCGTGCCCTGAGCGGCCACCTGCGCAGCCGTGACATCGAAGCGCTCCTGCCGCTCCGGGCCGGCCTGCGACAAGACGGCACGGGCGGCCGACCGAACGAGATCGTGCCCGTGATGGCCGGCGCCACGATCGACGAGCAGCTCGACGCCGTGCGCGCCGTGGATCCGAACGTGCTCGTCGGCAGCATCGCCGCGGCGACCGCCGCCGGACATCCCACGGGTCCCTGGCGCGTGACGGTGGCCTGCCATCCGGCGCGCTGGCTCGAGCTCTACACGAGCGCGATGCGGCGCGCATGGAATGCGATCGCACCGCTCTGGTCGCAAGGGTCGGAGCTGCTCGACCGCGACATCGAGCGCATCAGCGCCGCGCTCGCACGGGGGGCCGGCGCGACCATGCTCACGCAGGTGTTCCCGTCCGCCACCGTCGTCGGCGACGACGTGCTGCTCCCCAGCCACTCCGACAACTCGGGGCGGTTGCGCGTCGACGGGACACTGCCGCTCGTGCCGCTGCTGGCGCCGGGCGACTGCAGCGGCTGGACCGACGATTACGGCGACCGGTGCCTGAGCGTGCGGTACTCCGTGCCCGCCGCCTGGTCGAGCCTGGACGTGGCACAACCGCAGGCCGGATCGCTCGTCGCCCTGCTCGGCAGCCAGCGCGCGAGGATCCTGCGCTGGCTCGACCGTCCGACGACGCCGGGCGAGCTCGCCGGCAAGCTCCACGGCGCGCCGAGCATGGTGTCGCACCATCTACGCGCACTCGAGACGGCGGGGTTGATCACGCGGACGCGCGACGGCCGCCATGTGCGCGTCCGGCGCACCGGGCGGGGCACCGAGCTGCTATCGCTTTACGACGGCGGCTGAGAGCGCGGGAGGCCCGCCCCGTGACGGGCCGGCGTCCCGGCGAGCCAGCCGCGTTCTTCCTGCCGGACGCGTTGTCCGACCTGACGTCGCACTGCGAGGGACGACAGCGGGCGGCCTGAACCGTCCCGACGGGAAGCGGCCCCGCATCCGGCGAGTCAGCGCGTCGGAGTCGTCCGTCCGCGCAGCGGTCACGGTCGACTCAAGGGATGACGGCGCGCCCCGACCACCTGGAGCAGGACAGCGGCGTCCCGAGACCGACGCTGCGCCCGTCGCCGGGCAGCCTCGAGCTTTGCGATCTGCGATACATCCGCGTAGCGGAGGTGGCGACCGCGCCGGTAGTCAACAACGTGCCGGCCCAGCCGGGCGGTATGCAGGGTGATCCGCTCGCGGTCGATCCGGTACGGCAAGGCGGACGTCACGCTGGTGGTCGAGGTCCACGATCCGGTGAGCCGTTGCCGGACGGTGCGGCGCACGGTGCGCGTGACCATCTGACGCGTCCGGGTACGAGCAGGGGATGTCGCGTCCCGTGCTCCTGCTCGTTTTCGTCGCGCTCGCCTTCGCCGCGCCGGCTCCCCCCGCCGACGCCGCCGGGGCGGACGGCGCCACCCTGCACCGGATCGCGGTCGGCATGCCCGACCCATCCGTGTGGTCGGTCGACGGCACGCACTTCCAGCTGTTCGGCTCAGGCCCGCTCGTCACCACCGCGACGGCCGGACCGGACGGGACGTGCTGCCGCACGACCGCGCTGTCCAGGGCGCCTGCCTGGGCCGACGCCAGCAAGTGGATCTGGGCCCCGACGGTGTTCCCCTACACCCAGGAGAAGAAGGGCACCGCGGCCTTCGCGCTGTACTTCTCGGCGGTCGACGCCGACACGGGCCAGCGCTGCCTGGGCACCGCCAAGGCCAAGGCGCTCGCCGGTCCCTACGTCCCGACGGCCGCCCAGTGGTGCCCGTCCGACGCCAACCTGGAAGCCATCGACCCGACCATGGTGGAGGCCAACGGCCAGCGCTACATCGTGTTCAAGACCAGCAACCACAACCAGGCGCCCTTCCAGATCCTCGCCCTGCCGATGGCCAACGCGCTCGACTTCGGCGCCGGGCCGCCGCTGGTGGTCAAGCAGGGCAGCCGCCGGATGGAGAACCCGACCTTCTTCACCCACGGGGGCCAGTGGTGGATGCTGCTGTCGCGCTCGGACTACACGACCTGCAGGTACTCCACGGACGCCTTCTCGTCAGCCGGCTTCCCGAAGGGGTTCCGCAAGCGCAAGCGCCTCGCGAGCCGGTCGCTGACGAAGCACGCCCAGGGGACGAACCGGAAGGGCCTGTGCGGGCCGGGCGGGGCGACGACGATCGGAGACGTGTTCATCGTGCTCCACGCCTACACCGCGGCCCAGGGCCCCGGGGAGGGCAAGCCGCGCAACGCCTGGGCCGGCCTACTCGCCTGGGACAGCGCCGGCCTGCCCTACATCGACTAGCGCTTCTCGCGCTGAAGGGCCAGTGGAAGTGGCGGCGAGCCGATCGACCACGCGGGGGTCGAGCCAGAAGTGCATCCTGTGAAGGCATGACCAACGGCGAGCTCGCGGCGTTCTATCGCCGCTACAACGCGTGCTGCAACGAGCACAGGTTCGAGGACCTTGCCGAGTTCGTTGCGCGCGACGTGGCGATCGACGGCACCGACCGCGGATTCGATGCGTACGCCGCCGAGTTGCGCGCCGTTGTGCGCGCGTTCCCTGACTATCGGTGGGAGTTGCGCCGTCTCGTGGTCGACGCGCCGTGGATCGCTGGGCACTTCACCGACACGGGAACGCATCGCGAGGCATTCCTCGGCGTCGAGGCGACTGGTCGCTCGGTGGCCGTCCCGGAGTTCGCCATGTACCGCGTCGATGCCGGGCAGATTGCCGAGGTGTGGGGCTCGGCCTTCCACGTGCATCTCCTTGAACAGCTCCGGTAGCGGGCGGCCACACCCTGCCGCTGACGCTTCTCGCGCAGAGCGATAGCCCCCAGCCGACCTCGTCGAGGACTATTGCCGGCAACGAAAGCGACACTGATCCATGACGTCGTCCCGAGAGCCGCCGAGCGAGTGGCCTTGCGTATTGATCGGGGATGCGCGAGGGTCGGTCCGTCCTGACAGATTCCAGTAAGGCGGTCCTGCGATGGGGCTTTACCTCAGCCGTTTCAGCTACACGACGGACGCCAAGAAGGCGCTGCTCACTCAGCCACAGGACAGAAGTGCCGCGGCGCGGGAGATGGCCGAGTCGCTCGGCGGCAAGCTCGTGGGCTTCTGGTACGCCTTTGGCGAGTTCGACGGAGTCTTTCTGATGGAGGCGCCGGACAACGCGGCGGCGGCAGCGGTAGGTATGGCCGTTGGCGCCAGCGGAGCGTTGTCGGAGATCGAGACCACCGTGTTGCTCGACATGGACGAAGCCCAGGACGCGATGCGGAAGGCCGCCGCAGCCACGTACCGGCCGCCGGGTTCCTAGGGCGTACTCGATGGCTACCTACGTCATTTCCCACGAAGTGGACGACGTCGAGCATTGGCTGCGCTCGCCGAAGCGTGAGGAAGTGTTCGGGCCGATGGGCATCACCGTTCGGAGCTTCCGGGACCCAGGCGGGTCCAACAAGACCGCGCTCATCGCCGAGATCCCCGACATGGCGGCCTTCCAGGAGGTCATGAAAAGCGAGGCCGCCGCGGATGCCATGAAGCACGACGGCGTCAATCCGGAGACGCTGCTCATTCTCAGCGAGGCCTAGCCGCGACCGGCACTCCGGCGCCTCCGGCGCCGCGTGTCGCTTCGAGGCGCGAGCGATGGCGAGTCGGCCGGCGCGTCCGCTATCGCATCTCGCGCAAAGCAATAGCGCGGCCGCGGAGCCCGGGCTATCGCTGCCCCCCCCCCCCCCCCCCCCCCCGCTGCCGCTTGCAGGCAGCGCGATAGTGCGTCGGCGGCGTGCTGGCTATCGCTTTGTCGCGAGCGATAGCCGAGCGCGCCTGACCAGCGTCTCGCTCGATAGTCGGGTTCGTCTTCGAGCCCGAGGAGGCACCATGTCAGAGCTGCTTGACCGCGCTGGTCGGCGGCGTTCGCCCGCGACGACGCCCGAGTTTCACGCCGGTCGCTCGCCAGGCAACAAGGGCCAGCGCTACCCCGCCGACCGCCCAAGGTTGAGGAGATCATCGCCGTCATGCGCGCCGCCGGCGACACGCCGCACGGCCGACGGCTCCGCGGTCGATCGTGATCCTCTGGCGAGCCGGCCTGCGCCTCCATGAGGCCCTCGCCCTCGCCGAAGCCGACCTCGATCAGCGGCGCGGCTCGCTGCTCGTGCGCCGCGGCAAGGGCGGCCGCCGACGCGAGGTCGGCATGGACACCTGGGCATGGGACGAGCTGCAGCCCTGGCTCACCCAGCGACTCCAGCTTCCCATCGGATCGCTGTTCTGCATCATCAACGGCCCGACCCGCGGCCGTACCTGGTCAGACGCCGCCGCGCGAGCCGACCTGGCCAGCGCTGCCCGAGCGGCCGGCGTGCGCCGCCGCTTCGCGCCGCACCAGCTGCGCCACGCCCACGCCGTCGAGATGGCCCGCGAAGGCGTCCCACTGATCGTCATCCAACGACAGCTCGGCCACAGCGATCTCGGGATCACCTCGATCTACCTCAAGGCATCGACAACGCCGAGATCATCGACACCGTGCACGGCCGCCGCGCGCCGATGATCCCCGTCAGCACGTCGCTACGGCTCTGATCAATGCCACGACGGCAACTGCTTCTCGCGCAAAGCGATAGCGCGGCCGCGGCGATTGGAGATCGCTGGCGGGCGCCGTCGCGCGATGACGCAGCTCGTGTCTGAGCTCGTCGTTGCTTCGGCCGGCCATGGCAGGTTCACAGCGTGCATCCGAACGCCACCACAAGCCGGATGCACGCGGGCCACAGCAAGGCCGCCCGGCCTAGTTGCGCCCCGGCCCTTCACCCGGCCGCGCGGGTCGACGCGCGGCCGGCGCGATGCTCGCTAGATGTCGGTCAGCGCTCGGCGGTCATGTCCAGTCGCCATCATCGTGTCGGCGGGTGGAGCTGCCCCAGTCGGGCTTGTTGGCGAAGGACTGGTCAGCCAGGAGCGCGTGCGCTCGGCGGCCGTCGGCGCGAGCGGTCCAGATCTCGGGGTCGTTGGGAGCGCTCACGAGCCAGCGTGCAAACGTGATCTGGCGGCCGTCGGCGAGAACGACGGGTTGTTGAAGAAGTTCTGCTCGTCGCCACGCAGGATCACGCGGACGTCGGAGCCGTCCTCGCGCATCATGGCGATGTGGCCGGCGTTCGGCGCGGGAAGTTGTCGTGTGTGTCGAAGGCGATGAACCGTCCACTCGGGTGGTAGTCCGGCGCGGACGCGTTGAGCTCCGGGCTGGTGAGCTGCTGCAACCTCGATCCGTTCGCGCGCACTCGGAAGATCCGCGTCGTGCACCGTCGATGGTGGCGTCGTCGGTGCATTCGACGCTGTAACGGGTGAACGCGATCCATTTGCCGTTCGGTGAGACCTGCGGTTCGGAGTCAAAGCCGCCGTCGGTTACGAGCGTCACCTGGCGCACTTGATCGGCCGTGCTGAGGAGTTGCCCGTGCCGGGTTCGGGCCGCGATCAGGAAGTGCCCGGGCCCGATCCGAAGTCCGAGTCGACAGCCAGCATCCGCCCGTCGGGCGTCCACGCCGGGTCATACACGCCGTTCGGGCCGTCGGTGAGCTGACGCGCGTCGGTGCCGTCCGCGCTGATCGTCCAGATCTGCTGATTGGGCCCTGAGCGGCTGGTCTCAATCGCCAAGCGCTCACCGTCGGGTGAGAAGTCACTGAACGGGTGAACACCTCCGGGCCGAATGGCGTCGCCAACGTCAGACCAGTTCCGAACGGCGTGACAGTGAAGACGTTCAGCGCGTTGGGCAACTGCTCGGCGAACTGGCTGAAGCTGATCCGCCCGTTCTTGCCCGAGAACGTCGCGGCGGCAGCTCCGGCGAGCGTAGCGAGATGAGCGCCGCTGCGAATAGGCACCGACTGAGAAAGCGCATAGCGGACCTCCGCGACATAGGCGACGCGTCCCGCGGCAGCGGGCCCGTCGCTACTGAGTCGAGTATCCCTGCACGCCGGGCCGCACGTGCGCAGCACTCTTGAGCGACCAGTTCCTCAAGGACATCCGCACCGCCCGTGGCGCCATCCAGTGCCTAGCGCCTTGCGTCATGGCGCGGGTCGGTCCGCAGACAAACCTCTCCACGCTTCCCAACGTCGGCGACGCGTCAGCTAGCGCTTCTCGCGCAAAGCAATAGCGCGGCCGCGGAGCCCGGGCTATCGCTGCCGAGGAGCGAGGCGATGCAGCCTCTACGCTCGGAGGTATGGCGACGGCGTGCAGCGGGGATCTGCGGGCGCTCGCGCAGCGGGTGGCGGACGCCCTTCCGGCCGAATGCGTGGACGAGGTTGTGCTCACTGGCAGCGTGTCGCGCGGCATGGCCGACGAGGCATCGGACATCGAGATGCTTGTGGTCACCCGCGGGGCGCTCGAGCTGGAGGACTGTTTCGGGCTCGCTCGCGCAGCGGGCCTGGAGGAGCTCGGCACCTGGGGCGCGCAGGGTGGGCCGACCCGGCGCGTCTCTGGCTATCGCGACCGGGTGCCGCTCGAGCTGATCTGGTGGTCGTGCGACTACGCCGAAGCACAGATCGACGCGCTCCTCACGGGAGCGATGCACTCGACGGCCGACGCCCTCGTTCACGGCATCTCGCTGCGGACGAGCGGTCGGCTCGCGGCCTGGCAGCAGCGACTTCGCGCCTACCCGCCAGATCTGGCGGCCGCGCAGGTCGAGGAGGCGGCGCTGCCGTGGGGCGGCTTTGCGCCCGCGGGCCTGCTGACGCTCATCCGGCCAGGAGACAAGCTGGCGCTCACCGAGTGGATCCTCGACGGCGCCATCCGGATCCTCACGATCGTCTTCGCGCTCAATCGCGTCTGGCAGCCGACGACAAAGCGGCTTGCCGAGCGCGTCGCGCCGCTCCAGATCAAGCCCGACCGGCTCGCCGAGCGCATCGAGCAGGCGCTGACAGAGTCCAATCCGCGAAGCGCGCTCCGCGTCATGACCGAGCTGCAGCTCGACACCGTCCTGCTCGCGCCGAGCGGGCCGAACATCGACCGTGCACGCACCTGGCTTGCCGCGGGTGTGATCGTCTTGCGCTCACATGAGTCCCGACACTGAACGCATACGCCGAAACAGCGCCGCGGGGCGCGCAGCCGACTGACGCACAACCAGTCGCGAACGCGCCTGCGTCCTGCTGCTTCTCGCGCAAAGCCATAGCGCGGCCGCGGGACCAGGCGCTGTCGCGATCAGGCGCAAGGCAGCGGCATGTGGTTCGCGCGGCTGCTCGAGCCGCAGTGTCCAGGCGCATGCCAAGCCGCCGATGGTGTGCGGACCGCATCGCTCCCCGGCCGCGAGCCGAAACGGCGGGACCTCGGGCCGCCTGCTGGCGCTGGCGGTCAGCGCGCCGCTTCGGCCCCGGTCATGATTTGCGCGACGTTCGCGGGGTCGAAGAACTGGGGCGCGGGAAGCGTACTTGCCTGCACGCTGACGAACCCGTCCATCGCCTCTTGGTTTTCCCTCATCGCTCCGAGGAGCTGCTGCATTTCGGGCGGTGGAGGCCGTAGCTGCGCGAAGTCGTCGGTGAACTCATAGACCGGAAGCGCGTCGCGGTCCCGGGTCTCCTGGTACGCGCGCATCCCCTCTTCGTATGTGCGCCGCGCTGAGAAGGCATCGTCCAGAGCGCTCACCAGCAGCTCAGCGTCGCGGAATGCATCATTGATGCCCATCGCGGTGATCGGGTTCTTGTGGTAGCCGGCGTCGCCGAGCAGCGCCCACCCTGGACCGAACGGCTTGCGGAAATAGCCGGGCAGCTCGGCTGAGCCGATGAACTTCGATTCCCGCGTTGCCGCGCGCACACGCTCGGCGAACAAGGGGGCGAGCTCGATGGTTGCGAAGAAGTTGGCCTCGATGTCCTTGCGGTTCGCTGAGAACTCTTCGACCGGCCACCCAAAGGGAACGACGGTGAGCTCGTCGTGCGTCGGGATCGCCGCCCAGCCGCGGCGATCCTCGGCCCGGACGGTGGTGTCGAAACCAGCGGCGGGCAAGTCGCTCCAGTAGGCGTAGTACATCGCCAGCTGCGACCGCCGCTCGTTGTACTGCTCGGGCTGAACGGTCTTGGCCACCAGCGAGTGCCTGCCGTCGGCGCCGATCACCACCCGCGCGCGCTCAGTGACCGCCGGGCCTCGCATGGCGTGACCACGGATGCCCGTCACGGTCCCGTCGGCAGCCAGGATCTCCTCGACGGCGAAGCCCTCGCGCAGCTCCGCACCCGCCTCGACAGCGGCGTCAACCAACAGCTGGTCCAGGACGGTGCGGCGCGGGCAATAGCCATGGGCGATGCCGTCGATCGGCCGCGGGGAGCCGGAAATCGTCAGCGGCCCAAAATCGAAGGAATAGGTCTCGACCGGCGGGCAGCCTGTCGCCACCAGACGGTCCAAGACACCCCAACGGCTGAGCGCAGCCACTCCCGGCGGATGCACGAGGTGCGTCGACATCGTGTCGCTCGGGAAGCGCGCCTTGTCAACCAGCAAGACCCGATAGCCCTTGCGCGCCAGCAGCATCGCGGTAGGGGCGCCCGCGCACCGGGCTCCAACCACGATCGCGTCATACGTCCCCGCGCTCATCGCTCGCCCTCCGGACTCGTTGAATGCAGACCGTCTCATGACGGCGGGGCCCTGACAAGGGAATCCCCCGCCCCTGCTGGCGCAACGCGGGTCCCCAGCGGCGAGCCGCTGGCGGTGCGGACACCGGGGCAGCGCCGGACAGCGACACGACGATGAGCAGCGGCACTACCGCATCGAGGCAACGGCAACAGGAGCGATCGCCGGCGCTGGCTGTCGCTTCTCGCGCAAAGCGATACGGGTTGGCCGTTCGCACGAGAGCGATCTCGAGAGGATCAGGAAAGCCCCGAGGAGGCGACCCGCGCAACAATGGCCAAGTCGGAACACAGCCGAGCCGGAGGCAGAGGCAGCGACACCGAAGCCGAAGAAGGCGCCGGAATGGAAGTCCCTGCCGGACGCCGAGAAGGCGCAGCACCTCCTCCGACCACCAGACGATCTCCGATCGCACCTGGACGAACGAACCTCGGCTCAAGGACGAAACGCGCGACGCCTTCATCCGTCGCGTCCTGCTCGGTTAGTCCTGCACGGCGAGACCGTCGAGCCCGAGGAGACCGAGACCGCCTAGTTGCGAACTGCTGAAAGACCGCATGCGACTGAGCGCTGCGCACCGATGAGGCCGATCGACCCGACTCACTGCTGCTTCTCGCGCAAAGCGAAAGCGCTGGTTGGCAAGCGCTGACTCGCGCTCGACTGCGTATTGCCCTCGTGCGGGCGACAGTCTCGCATCGGAATCGCCGGTCTGCCGGTACGCGCTCGAAACGCTGCTGCTTCGTGTGCGTAAGGTATGGACCGTGGTGTTCGGGGCGTGGGTGGAGGCGTTTCTGGCAGGCGCGCTGTTGGAGTAGATCCTCGGGCACGATGGTCCGTGGGTAGAGGCAGTGGTGCCCGTGGCCACTGTGCTCGGTGGATTCGGCAGTATCCGAGAGGCGCGCGAGCTAGACCCGCTGGAGTCGAGCGAGTAGCGCGACACGTTGCTCGGCTGGATCGCGATCGTCGGCGCGGTCGCCGCGGTCTTGTGCTTATTGTTGCCGTTGCCGTGGAGCGTGGTTGCTATCGGGATCGTCGTGGCAGAAACGGTGTTCGCATGCGCGTACCAAGCGGTGCGCACCACGCCACCAGCGATACAGTTCTACCTCCAGCGTGCCGGAGAATTGGCGCGGACGGAGCGGTACGGCCGCGGCGGTCCCGCAACGCGACAGCTTTTTCCTGCTGCTACTTGTTGCGCAAACCGCTGGCGCCGTCCTCGGGCGGCGGCAGCATCGATGACGCGCCGGGGACGACCTTGCATGCGCGGTCCCGGCGACACATCGGGAGCACCACCTCATCCAGGGCCCTTCCGCGCCGCGGAGGCGCTGCTGGCATCGTTGATTGCACTGGCAGTTTCGAGCGCAAGATCCACGCCGATCGCCCTGAGCCTCCGCCGAAGCGCCGCCGAGGCGCGCGAGCGCATGGTCGGGGATCGGCTAGCCACGACTGAGTCAGCGCGAGCATCGTCGAAGTGGGCTGGACGTCCGCAACCAGCGCGGGTGGTTCCCGCGGGCCCTCTCCCACTTTGCGGCAAGACGAAAATGCATTTTGGCACTAATCACTTTCTAAAAAGATTTGATCACACAGCACACGCATGCAGATCCCGGATATTGAGTGCGCTCGAGAGCGAGGCGGGTCCTGCGTCGCGAACCCGCGCGGAGTTCCTCAAGTCGATCTACGATGCGCGATTGCATGAGTATGAGCTTGCTCCACGATGAGCTCCGGCGCGCCACGTCGCTTCTGGACCTGGGACGTGCGCTCGGTGTCCACTGCCTCGATCATGGCGGCGACCTCGGCGATCTGCTCGTCGATCCGGACGTCATGAGCGCATGCGACATCCTGGCGCGCAGGGTGGCCTCGATCGAGCCCGAGTCGCTGCAAGCGCCGCAACCAGGGCGAGGCTTCGTCGATCTGCTCGACGCTGCCGGTGTCAGCGACCTCGTCGAAGACCTGCGCGCCGTGCACCCGGTCGAGTTTCTCGGCATTCTCCGGGCTGTGCGAATGTGCGCTCCCCCGGTGGTACCTCGCCAACGAGGCACCGGTGGAGCTCGATCGCGGGTTCCCGGTGCCCCTCGTCTCACGCCCGGTGAACACGCTGTTCGACGCCACACCGCACTACACGACGATCACGCACGGAACGCTCGTGATCGGTCACCGGGTCTTCGAGCACCCCGCCGCCGGGAAGGTGAAGGTCGTCCTCGACTTCCGCTTTCGGGATCGACTTGACCAGATCACGTGGTCCAGCAGCAACCGTCTTCCGACGATCGCGACGCTGCACCCGTTCCTCGGAGGCGGACGAGTCGAGATCGGGGAGCAGAACGAGGAGTGGTTCTTCGACGTCAGGCCGAGCACGTGGCGGGCGGACGAGACGCTGACTCACCTTCGATCTGCGCGTGCGGCCGACATCGCCGTGCTTCCGGAACTGTGCCTCCCGCTCGTCGACGCGATCGAGGATGCGCTCGCGGCAACACCCGCCGATTTCCCGCCGCTTGTCGTGGCCGGAGCGCAGACGTTTGCTGCAGCGCGCCGACGAGGCCGAGATACGAGCCAACGAGTCCCGAATCTATCTCGACGGCGTCTGCGTCGCTCGTCATCGGAAGGTCCACCCGTTCCGCACCAAGTCCTCGGCGGCCGTCGCTTCGCGAGAGCCGTCGACGAGGGGTCTACACCTGAGCAGAAGACGCTGACCGTGCTGGCAGGGTCGTTCACCCGCATGGCGGTCGTCATCTGCGCCGACCTCAACGACGGCGCCGTTCCGATGCTCTTGGAGCAGGTGGGCGTTAACCTTCTCCTGGTTCCTGCCCTCACCTCGGGGAGCGGGTGGGTTCAACGGGGCGATCTGCGGCTTGGCCTCCCGCTGCCAGGCGGTGGCTGTGGTGGTCAACGCACAGCTCGATCCGATCCCCGACGTGCGGCAGGGACAGTTGCCCTTCCTGACCATGGCAGCTGTGCCGCGTCCCGCTCCGCAAGAGCAGTCTCGTCAGTACGACGGACGACCTACGGCGACCTCCAGGGTTGGCTTCCTCGATCCGAACCGGCCCCTTGTGGACGCGATGACCTGGCTGCCGGGCTAAGGCGGCAGCGCAGCCTCAGCACTTTCAGCAGACCGTCATCACGACGGCATGGCGAGGCTCGCCACCCATCTCATCGGGGCCGGGCCTGGATTCGGTCACAACAGAAGGCGCAACGACGTGGTGCTCAATCTCCACAGCCTCGGCGTGAACGCGCTCCAACTGCCGGCCGCCTTTGAGAACCAAGCGATGCGCCCGCCTTGCGAGCTCATCGCTTTCTGCGTCGTTCGCGAAGGCGACGAGTAGCTGGGGCACCCAAGGGTCCATCTCGAGCAGCAGCCACTGACGAGCGTCGTCGAGGCGGCTCAACAGGAGTGTCACTACCTGGTTGGTCCTGCCGCCGTGCCGCAGCTCCAGGCGTCCGCGTTCGATCTCGCACGCGACGAGCCCAGCCGGGCTGCTCAGCCGCCAGTATGCTTCCCACGCCGCGTCGATGAGCTTGCACACGACGTCACTGCCGCTGCGCGGCGCGGCGTCGAGCGCTTTCCGAGCCGCGATCGCCTGACGCCGCATGTTGAGCGCGAGCCCCTCGCGGTGCCCGCACTGCCGGAACAGCCGGTCCGCCTCCTCGAACGCGCGCCCGGCCTCGGGCAGTCGCTGCTCGTGATATTCGACCGCCCCGAGGCCGGAGCGGGCGAAGGCGTGCGTCACCGTGAGGCGGAGCTGCTTCGAACGCTCGAGCGACTCGTCGAGGAGCTCTCGCGCTTGATCGAGCTCTCCCTGGCAGCGGCGAACCTCGCCCATCTGCATGAGCGAGTCGGCGCAGAAGCGCTCGAACCCATTGTCCGTCGCCAGGCCATTCGCGGCTCGGAGGTAGTTCCACGCTCGATCGAAGTCGCCGAGCGGTCGCAGGCAGAAGCCGAGGAGGAACAAGCAGTGCGCGCGCCCGTACGCGGTCATCGATCGTGGTGAAGCTTTCCAGCGCCTCGACGCACGGACGGAGCGCTTCGTCTGGAAGAGAACGTGACCGTAGGTTGCCGGCTAGGCCGGCGCGGCTCCAGGCGTAGCGTCGCGTCCAATCCGATGTGGAGCCCCAGCTCGGCGAGCGAGCAACCTGTTGGTACAGGTCGGCAGCGACACGAAGACGCTCGGCGCCCTGAGCGGGGTTCTCGTCGCGCCGCTCGCTGAGCTTCCCGAGCGCGTATGCGGCGATGCCGTCGCGGCCGGCAGAGCGACAGACGCCGCGGCCGCCGGATCCAACGCGACACGCTCGAGCTCGCCCAGCAGATGGTCAACCTCGTCGAACTCTCCGGCTTGCCGCGACGTCGTAGCCAGCTCGGCCATCGCTTCGATGACCAGCTCCATGGCGCCTGCTTTCTCCGCACGATCGACGACCACGCGTATCCGGTCAGCGGCGTCGGTGAGCCGGTTGCTCTTGCGGCGCATCACAACCGCTCGCTCGAGAGCCGTGCGGAGAAGCCGAACGGTCGCGTCGTTCGCGGGCAGCGGCGGACTCGGCTGGGCGAACCGAACGCCCGTGTCGGCTCAGCTCGATCTCGCCGTCGAGCGTGAGCGACATTGCCGCGGACAGCTCAGAGCGTGCGGACGTACCGTCCTCGGTAAGGACGTACTCGCGCAGCCTGCCGTCACCGAACACGGGTCGCGCCGCGACGAGACGGTCGTCGCGGAGCGTCTTGAGCTGGGCGACTCACGGCTTCGGTGCTTGCACCCAGCCGTTGAGCAAGGATCGCGGGCCGCTGCGGCTCGGATGCCAGCGCGTCGAGGATGCGCCGCCGCAGCGGCTGCGCGCGCTCTACCTGCGCGACCGCAGCGTGCTCACGCTCGAGGCGAGCCCGCGCTCGTGACGCCGCGCTCGCGCCGTCATCCTCGTCCGACGGGGCCCGGCC
>CAVVAT010000002.1:0-290000 GCA_963746215.1 uncultured Solirubrobacterales bacterium | reverse complement strand
CATCCGCGTCTTCCGAAGCTGTGCGGTTTCGGCGCGACCGCGGCGATCTCACGAACGGGCCCTGAGCCGCCGCCGGCCGCTGCCGCGGCTGGCAGTTCATCGCGCTCTGTTCGACCGCTGTCGCGCTCGACCGGCGGCTCGATCGTGCGGACCTCCGCCTCTTTGCCCGACGCGGGCACGGACAGGCGCGTGACCGAGCGCGCGACCAGGTTGACGACGCCCTCGCGACGCTCCAGGCGGCCTGCAACCAGCGCAAACGAAGCGGTTCGTACCGCGAGCCGGCAGCGCTCGTAGACAGCCGTGGGGACGATCACGTTGGCGACACCCCGCTCGTCCTCCAGCAGCATGAAAACGATTCCCTTCGCGGTTGCCGGCCGCTGACGGGCGACGACCATCCCGGCAACCTCGAGCTCGGATCCGTCGCGGATCGTTGTGAGCTCGTCGGTGCGGGTGACGCCCTCTCCGAGCTCCCCGCGCATGACCTCGAGCGGGTGCTCGCCAAGTGTCACGCCCGTCGAGGAGTAGTCGGCAACGATCCGTTCCCAGGAATCGAGGGGGCGTAGCTCAGGTGGCGCCGGCAAGGGGAGGGGAAGGGCAAGCTGCGCGTGGCTGCGCTGCTTGCCGCGCCTCGCCGCCGTGCCTCCACGGGCGATGCCGAGCTGCCACAGCTCGTCACGTCGCAGGGCCTTTCCGCCCACGAGCCCGAGCGATTCGCAGGCCCCGGCCCAGGCGAGCCGCTCGAGCCCGTCGCGACCCGCTGCCGAGCGCGATGCGAGATCGGCGAGATCCCGATAGGCGCCGCCACGCTCACGCTCGGCTACCAGCGCCTGAATCTCCTCTGCGGCAACCCCCTTGATGTAGCCGAGGCCGATCCGCACCGCCGGCTCGCGTCCGTCGTCGCGCGGCTCGACCGTGCACTCGGCGGCGCTGCGGTTGACGTCCACGCCGCGGACCTCCATTCCACGCCGCTGAGCCTCGTGGGCAAGCGAATCGGATGGATAGAAGCCCATCGGCTGCTCGTTGAACAGAGCGCAGAGCAGCTCGGGGCCATAGTGGACTCGCAGCCAGGTCGACTGATAGGCGAGCAGGCCGAAGGCGGCGGCGTGGGACTTCGGAAAGCCGAAGCCCGAGAAGCCGCGCACCTGCTCGAAAACGCGCTCGGCAAGGCCGCGATCGACGCCGCGACCGGTGGCCCCGGCGACGAAGCGCTCGCCGTAGGCGTTGAGCGCCTCCTCGGAGCGCTTACGGCTCATCGCCCGGCGCAGTCCCTCGGCCTCGCCGGCGGAGAAGCCGGCTAGAGCCATCGCCACCTGGATCACCTGATCCTGGAAGACGATCGCGCCGAGCGTGTCGGCGAGGATCGGCTCGAGGTCTGGGTGCTCGTAGGGAATCTCGAAGTCCGGATCCTCGCGCAGGCGCTTGCGCCGCTCGAGATAGGGATGGACGGCGCCGCCCTGGATCGGGCCGGGACGGACCAGCGCCACCTGCACGACGACGTCGTCGAGCGTCTCGGGCAGGCTGCGGGGCAGCATCTGCATCTGCGCCCGGCTCTCGATCTGAAAGACCCCGGTGGTCTCGGCGGCGCGGATCGCCTCGAAGGTCGGCTCGTCGTCGAGCGCGATCCGTGAGAGGTCGATGCGCTCGTTGCGGGCGTCTGCGACCAGCTCGACGCACCGTTCGACCGCCGAGAGCATGCCGAGGCCGAGCAGGTCGATCTTGAGAAAGCCGGCGTCAGCGCAGGAGTCCTTGTCCCACTGGACGATCTGACGGCCCTCCATCGCCGCGGGCTGCACCGGGCAGAGGTCGATGAGCGGACGGGTGGAGAGCACCATCCCGCCTGGGTGCTGGGACATGTGGCGCGGCTGACCCCACGCCTCGCGCGCGAGCCTTGCCAGGCAGCGCCAGCGCGGTGACGCCGCCCGCCCGGTGCCGATCGCCTCCGCGATATCGCGCTCGATCTCCTCGCCGCGCGAGTAGACGTCGGCGATTCCCGCGACCCGTTCGATCTCGCCGGCGGGGAGTCCCAGGACCTTGCCGAGGTCGCGCACCGCACCCCGCGAGCGGAAGCTGGCGAATGTCGAGACCAGCGCCGCCCGCTCGCGCCCGTAGCGCTCGTGGACGCGAGGAATCAGCTTCTCGCGGATGTCGCGGGGGAAGTCGAGGTCGATGTCGGGCATCTCGGTGACCTCGTCGTTGAGGAAGCGGCCGAGAAAGAGCCCAGCGTGGACGGGGTCGACGTGCGAGAGGCCGGTGAGGTAGCAGACGACCGAGCTGACGCTCGAGCCGCGCCCGCGCCCCGGAGGCATGAGCGACCGCGCTGATTCGGGCCCGCGCACCTCGACCGCCACCTCCCGAGCGAGTTCGAGCAGATCGAAGTGAAGGAGGAAGAAGCCGGAGAGCCCGAGCTTTCTGATCACACGCAGTTCCTCGTCGAGGCGGCGCTCAGCCTCGCGCACGTGCGGGCTTGCGTCGTAGCGAAGCGCCATCCGCCCGCGGCAGATCTCGGCGAGCGTGTCGTCGGCCTCGGGATCCTCGGACCCGGGGTAGCGGTAGCCGATCTCGGCCGTGAGGTCGAAGCGCAGGCGATCGGCGAGGCGCGCCGTCTCGGCGATGGCCTCCGGGTGCTCGCGAAAGCGCGCCGCCATCTCGCCCGGCGTGGCGAGCACCGAGCTCGTGTTGCCCCGCCGCAGCGGCTCGGACTCCTCAAGCGTGGTGCGGGTGCGCACGGCGACCAGCGCGTCCTGAAGGTCGGCGCGGCTGCGGTCGTGGCTGTGGACGTTTCCGGTCGCCACGCACACGACGCCCAGCCTCTCAGCCAGTGATTCGAGGCCGCGGTTGCGGGCGCGATCGTGGCGCCACAGCGGTCGCTGCAGCTCGACGCGCAGGCGCTCGCTTCCGAAGATCTCCAGCAAGCGCTTGCCGCGTTGCCTGGCGTCGCCGACCAGAGCGCCGTCGCGCGCGCAGCCGGTGAGACAGACGAGGCCCTCGGCATACCGCTCTAAGGAATCGAGCGAAAGGACAGGGGGGAGGGGTTCTCGGTCTACGTTGGGCCGGGTGCCAGCGTGGGCCTCGCTCAACAGCCGGCAGAGGTTGTGCCAGCCAGCCGCCGACTCGACCAGGACGGTGAGGTGAAAATCTCCGGCCCTGTCGCGCATCGAGAGCTCGGCGCCGTGGATCGGGCGCAGGGGCAGGTCGCGGCACGCCTGCGCGAGCTCCATGGCTCCGCAGACGTTGTCGTGGTCGGTCAGCGCCAGCGTTTCGTAGCCGTACTCGGCCGCCCGCATGGCGAGCTCCTGCGGCAACGAGGCGCCGTCGCAGAACGAATACGAGGAGTGTGCGTGCAGCTCGGCGGAGTACACGCTAACGCCCGCTGCTCGAACCATCGGCCGGCCTCTGGCGGCTCGGCGGGCTCGCGGAAGACGACGAGGTTGCGCCCACCCTCGAGGATCACCTCGAAATACCGCCTTTGCAGGACTTTCGGTGTCCACCAGCGATCCTCGACCAGCCACTCCTCCCGGATCGCCTCTACGGCAATCCCGGTGATCGCCGCCGGCGCTCCGCGAGCGTCGCACTCGACCGCGATGGGTTTGGGCCAGTAGAGGTGTGTGGGGTTCACGCTCGCCGCCGCGGCTCGAGAAAGGGCGCGAGCAGCGCCCGGCGCTCGGGGACATGCGAGCTCTCGTCGACCTCGACGACACGCAGCAGGGCATCGCGCCCGGCCGCGGCGCGCGCTTGGCGAACCGCCTCGATGATCCGGCCGTGGCGCTCCTCGGTGGGCGAGGCGGCGAGCGGCCGCTGATCGCCGGCGGGTGGACCGAGCTCGGTCGCACGAATTCCGAGCCAGGTGGCAGGGCCCGGAAGCTCGGCGAGCCGCGGTCCGATCGCGAGACGCAACCTTTCGGCGCTCGAGCTGGCGCTTCGCATCGCGACCTCGACATGCCAGCCGCCGCCGGCGGCGAGCCTTGCTTCGAGACGCAGACGGCGGATCGTCCGCGCGCCGCGCGCCTTGTGCGTGAGAAGGTGATCGATCAGCAGGCTGAGGGCGTGGTCGAGCTGCGGCCCTGAGGCCGCTTCGGGAAGCGCCAGGCGGCACTCGACCGACTCGCCAGGAGAGCGCGGACGCAGCGGCTCGTCGCCACCCCGCGCGAATCGCAGGGCCTGGAGGCCAATGCGACCAAAGCGGTCGGAGATTGCGTCGGCCGGCAGCGCTGCGAGATCGCCGAGGGTCAGTACGCCCAAGCGCTCGAGCGAGTCGATGCAGGCCGCCTCCGCCATCGCCGCGGCGTGGTCTGAGCGACCTGGTCTGGGACGGTGGAGAAGCCCCCGCAGTGCTCCGACCGGCATCTCGGCGAGCAGCCGCGCCGCTGCGCTCTCGGCGACGACGATCGCCGCGCGCCGCGCGCGCATACGGCTGGCCGCCTCGCGGGCGCTGAGGCGATTGGGTCCGGCGCCAAGCTTCGCCGGCGGCCCGAGCGCCTGCCGCGCCTCCGCCAGAACCGCCTCGACACCGCCGCGACTCCCGACGCCACCGTAGATCCCGTGGAGGGGCGCCGACGAAAAGAAGGCCTCACCCGGCGCCGGCGCCTCGACCTCCGCTCCGATCGCCTCGAGCCCACGCAGCGATTCCTCCCAAACGGCTGTCGCGTGGACCGGGTCTGCGGCGACCAGGGACAGATTCGGGCAGCGCGAGAGCGCTTCGCCGAGGCGCATCCCGGCGCGCAGGCCGAAGGCCTCGGCGGCTCCGGAGGTCTCGCCGATCACCTGGGGACCGCCGGGCTCGGGTGCCAGGGCAACCGGCCTTCCGAGCAGCTCGTCTCGGTCGGCCAGCGCGCTGCGCAGCGAAAGTCGGGGGAAGAGGGCACAGATGATCATGAATCGAACGTATGTTCGCATCAGTGTCAAGGCCCGCAAACGCGAATCGGCAGAATCTGTGACCGGATGTCTCTCGCAAAGCTCCTTGCCCTGTTCGCAACCGCGGTCGCGATGCTGTTTGCCGCCTGCGGGGGTTCCGATGACGCGAGCACGACCGCCGCCGCGGAGGTTCCAGGAGGCGCCGATCCCGAGAAGGTCGAGGTGATCGCCGGCTGGGCGAAGGCGGAGTCAAGCGGCGACAACGAGGCCGCCGCCGACTACTTCGCGATCCCGAGCATCGCCCAGAACGGTCAGACGATTGCAGATCGAGAGCGTGGCCGACGCGCAGAGGTTCAGCGCATCGCTGCCATGCGGCGCGATCCTCGAGGAGGCGATCGAAGAGGACGAGTACGTGATCGCGACTTTTCGCCTCGGCGAGAAGGCGAACTCGAACGCGTGCGGAGCCGGCGCCGGGCAGACCGCTCGCACGGCTTTCTTGATTGAGGACGGCAAGATTGTCGAGTGGCGACGGGTCGCCGATGAGGCCGGGCGACCGGCTCAGAGCTCGTCAACCTGATCTAGCCTTGGCCTCGGCGCTTGCCGTGGTGGGACCGATCCTGATAGGAATGGCCTTACCGGGCCCGTTCGCGGTCCCCAGTGCCTGTGTCTTTGTTTCCGAGAAGAGGAGATTTCATGTCAAGGATCAAGCTGATCCTTTTGGCTTTGTGCGTAGCAAGCTTGTCGTTCGGACTCGTTGCCTGTGGTGATGACGAGGACTCCGGTGACAGCGGCGATTCCGGGGGCAGCGATGCTCCGCTCGAGATGACGATTGGCGTTTCGCTTCCGTTGAGCGGTGACCTCGCTGATTTCGGTCCGGCTGGTGAAAAGGCTGCCGACCTGGCGTTGTCAGAGATCGAGGCGGCAGTGGAAGAGGCCGGCGTCGATCACACGATCACGCTTGCCAAGGAGGACAACTGCGGAGCCGCAGATCCTCAGTGCGCCGTCCAGGCCCAGCGCAAGCTGGTAACCGATGGAGCCAGCTGTATTGCCGGTCCATGGGGCTCGGCGGACACGATCCCCAGTGGTGAGTCCGTGTCGGTGCCTGAAGAGGTGCCGCTCATCTCGCCGTCCGCAACCTCCGACGAGATCACCGGTCTGGATGACGATGGGTTCATCAACCGGACCTCGCCGCCCGACTCCTTCCAGGGTCCGACCCTGGCGAACCTCCTCGATGAGGAGCTCGGTGGAGCCGAGGGCAAGACGGTCAACATCGGTGCTCGCAACGACGCGTACGGAACCGGCCTGGCCGGAACGTTCTCCGACGCGTGGGAGGAGCTCGGTGGCTCGATCGGCGAAGAGGTCATCTATGACATCGACCTGCCGAACTACGACACCGAAGCCGACCAGATCACGTCCGGTAGCCCGGACGCGACCGTGATCATCGACTTCCCGGAGACCTTCAACAAGGTCGG
This sequence comes from uncultured Solirubrobacterales bacterium, assembly GCA_963746215.1. Lineage (GTDB taxonomy): Bacteria > Actinomycetota > Thermoleophilia > Solirubrobacterales > 70-9 > WHSW01. Next base: position 283,677 of record CAVVAT010000002.1, on the reverse strand, counting down.
CCCCGCACTCGTGCGGACCGGGAACTACGACGCATCGACCACGTTCGTTACCGATGGTCTGATCACCGACCTGGCTGACGCCGGGGAAGAGGTCGCCAACGGTCTGCGCGGCACGGCGCCGGGTGCGCCGGATGACGCTGAGGCGTCTGTTGCGTTCGATGAGGCCTACAAGGCCGCTGAGCCGACTGACGTCGATCGTTTGACGTTCGACGCTCAGAATTTCGACGCCGTCATTCTCTGCTACCTCGCAGCCGTTGCTGCCGGGTCGTCTGAGGGCGCCGACATCGCGGAGACCCTGCCGGACGTCAGCGGTCCCGAGGGCGATGAGTACACCTGGGCAGAGCTGCCCGCGGCAATCGAGGCGTTGCAGAATGGCGACGACATCGATTACACGGGTGCTGCTGGCCCGATCGACCTGGACGACGCGGGCGATGCAACCGCCGGCGTCTATGACGTCTATGAGTTCAAGGGCACCGCGCCTGAGACCGTAGGCGAGGTTGAGGTCGCGGCTCCGGGTTCCTGACCCGGTAACCGCACGCGTTTCAAACGGCCGGGGCCTTCGGGCTCCGGCCGTTTTTTATTGGGCGAACGGATCGCCCCAACGAACGTCAGCTGACGGTCGGGCCCTCTGCGTCCGGCGCTTCGACCGGGACTTCGTCCGGATCGTCGATGCGCGCGGTGCCGCCGAGGTAGAGCTCGGCGACCTTGGGATCGTCGAGCAGGTCCTGACCTGGGCCCTCGAAGCGGTCCTTGCCGAGGTCGAGCACGTATCCGCGATCGGACATAGCGAGCGCGCGGCGCGCGTTCTGCTCGACCATCATCACCGTGACGCCGGCCTTGTTGACCTCCTGCGTCTTCTCGAAGATTGCGTCCACGAAGGCTGGGGCGAGGCCGGCGGAGGGCTCGTCGAGAAGCAGGACGTGCGGGTCGCACATCAGCGCCTTGGCCATCGCCACCATCTGGCGCTCGCCGCCGCTCATGGTGCCCGCGGCCTGACTCTTGCGCTCACCGAGGCGGGGGAAGAGCTCGTACATGCGGTCCTTCTGCGACGCCGTCTTCGAGCGATCCAGCGAGCCCATCTCGAGGTTCTCCTCGACCGTGAGGCTCTGGAACACGTTGTTGAGCTGCGGGACGTAGGCCAGTCCAAGCCTCGTGATGTCGTGGGGCTTGCGCCCGCCGATATCGGTGCCGCGGAACGAGATCTTGCCGTCGCGTGGAGTCAGCAGGCCGAAGACGGTCTTCATCAGGGTCGACTTGCCGGCCCCGTTCGGGCCCACGATCGTGACGATCTCACCCTCGCGGACGACGATCGAGACGCCGTTGAGGATGTCGGCCTCCGGGACGTAGCCGGCGATGACGCCCTCAGCCTCGAGGACCACCTCGCCCTTGGCCTTGGCCGTCTTTGCAGCCTCGGCGCTCATTCGCCGCCTCCGCCGCCGAGGTAGGCATCGATCACGGCCTGGTCGGAGCGGACCTCGTGCGGCTCTCCGGAGGCGATCACGCGGCCCTCGGCCATCACGATCACACGGTCGGAGTGGTTCATGACCACCTCCATGTCGTGCTCGATGAAGAGGAAGGTGACGCCGTCCTCGGTGCGCAGGCGCTGCATGTGGTCGAGCAGGCGCCGCCCGAGGGTCGGGTTGATGCCGGCCATCGGCTCGTCGAGCAGCAGGAAGCGAGGCTTGGCCATCAGCGCGCGAGCCAGCTCGAGCAGCTTGCGCTGGCCGCCGGAGAGCGTCCCCGCGTACTCGTCGGCGAGCTTGGTGAGGTTGAAGACGTCGAGGAGCTCCATCGCCTCGCTCGTGGACCTCGCTCTCGCGCTTGCGCCAGCCGAACGGGCGGAAGACGACGTTCGCGAGCCGCTCACCCGGTTGGTTGGGCGCGGCGAGCATCATGTTGTCGATCACCGGCATGGCGGCCAACGCCTTGGTGATCTGGAAGGTGCGAACCATCCCCAGCCGCGCGATCACAAAGGGCGGGCGGCCCTGGATCTCGCGCCCGTCGAACACAGCTCTGCCCTTGTCCGGGCGGTAGAAGCCGGTGATGAGGTTGAAAAACGTGGTCTTGCCGGCGCCGTTGGGTCCGATGAGAGCAGTGATTGATCCCTCGGCGACCTCCATCGTCGCGCCGCGGACGGCCTGGATGCCGCCGAACGTCTTGTGGATCTCGGTGGCCTCGAAGATCGCTCGCCCGGTTGCGGGCGCACTGGTGGCGTCGGGTGCCGGCGCGGCAGCGTCAGTCACCGAGGACCATCTCCTTGCGGTTGCCGAAGAATCCCTGCGGCCTAAACGCCATCAACGCGATGAGGAGGATTCCGAGCAGGATGAAGCGAAGCGCCGCGATCTTCGTCTCCGATATGGGCAGTTCGAGGAATCGCAGGCCCTCGAGCACGGACCAGAGCACAATCGATCCCAGGGCCACGCCCCAGTAGTTGGCAAGCCCACCGAGGATCAGAACCGCGTAACCGGTGAACGTGACGAGCGGCTGGAACTCATCGGGCACGACGAACTTCAGGTTGAGCGCGAAGAGAAAGCCCGCGATCGCTCCTGTCGTCGCCGCCAGCGCCAGCGATTGCAGCTTGTAGGAGAAAGCGTTCTTGCCGAGAGCGCGCGCGGCGTCCTCATCCTCGCGAACGGCTCGCAGGACGCGACCCCACGGAGTTCGAGTAATACGGCTGAAGATGACGATCAGGCCTATCGCGATGCCCCATGTGACAAGAAGTAACGGGAACTGCGCGGGCACATCGGTCCAGCCGAGATCGACGATGAACTCCTCGATCGAATCGGCGATCGAGTCCCAGCTGTCGTCGAAGCCAAACACGCCCTGCGGTCCGTTGGTCAGGTCCCGTGCGTTGAGCGCCACCAACCTGATCGCCTCCGCGGCGGCGATCGTGACAATCGCGAAATAGTCCGCCCTGAGCCGCAGCGACGGCAACCCGATGATCAGCGCGAACGCGATCGAAGCGGCGATCGCGACCGGCAGGGTCACCCAGAAGTTCCAACCCGACTCGGCCGTGAGAATCGCCATCGTGTACGCGCCGATCGCCATGAAGCCGACCTGGCCGAAGTTCTGGATCCCGGTAAACCCGACGTTGAGCTGAAGACCGGTCGCGAAGACGACGAAGATCCCGGCGATGATCCCGACCGAGGTCCAGAACTCGATGTCGGTGAACGCCTCGAACGTGAGGGCGGTCTGAAACAGGTGGGTCGGATCGATCATCGCGTCAGACCGCCCTGGCCTGGCCGAAGATGCCCTGCGGGCGGATGATCAGGACGACGATCAGGATCAGGAAGCCGACGGCGAGCTTGAGTCCGGGCGCGACGATGAACGTCGACCACTCGATCACCACGCCCAAGACGATTCCGGCCGCAAGCGCGCCGAACGCGTTGCCGATGCCGCCGAGGACGACCGCGGCGAAGATTGGCAACAGCAGCTCGAAGCCCAACTCGGGCTGGAGCTGAATGAGGGCCCCGGCGAACACGCCAGCGAGGCCAGCGAGTCCCGCAGCGAAGATCCAGGTGTAGAGGATCACGCGCGACGTGTTGATACCTGACGTTTCCGCCAGGTCGAGGTCGTCGGAGAGGGCGCGCATGCGCTTGCCGAGAAGCGTCATCCTCAGCATCAGGCCCGTCGCCAGCAGGGTGACGAAGCCGACAATCACGACGATCAGCTGCGTCTGGCCGATCCGAAGGCCCAGGAACTTCACGGTGTTGATGTCGTTGACATCGAGCTGGCGCAACTCCGTGCCCCAGATGAACTGGATCGAGTAGCGGATGACGAAGGCGAGGCCGAGCGTCATCAACAGGAGCTGCAGCATCCCGGCGCCGCGCTTTCGCATCGGTGCCCACATGGTCTTCTCGAAGAAAATTCCGAGCAGCGCCGTCGTCGCGATCGCGAACGCAATGCCGAGTACCAGTGGCAGGTTCCAGGTGACGTTGACCAGGTACGCCATGTATGCACCGAAGGTCAGAAAGTCGCCGTGGGCAAAGTTGACGAGCTTGAGAATTCCGTAAACGAGCGTCAGCCCGACGGCGCCGAGCGCGTAGATCGCGCCAAGCGAGAGGCCGTTGATTCCGCGCTGTGAGACGTCGTGCAGGCCGTGGTAGAGGATCAGGACCGCGACGATGTTCCCGAGCACGACCAACGCCAGCGCCGCCGGCTTTCCCTCGGCCGGAATCATCGCGCCCACGGTCACGACGAAGATTGCGAGCAGGAGAAGCCATTCTCCGGCGCCGTCCGGGAAACGGTCGGCCAAAACCATCACGAGGTCGAGCAGGAAGATTCCAAGCGCGGCCTTGCCACAGGCGGGGCTGCCCTGAAGCGGGCGGCGGCGTTCGCGTACCGCTCACCCATGGTGCGGTCGCGAGGGGCCGTCAAGGATCCGGCTTCCATACCGGCGCGATCCTATCCCGCATTGGCGAGCGCGCGCCCCGTTGCCGCGATGACGGCATCGGTGAACTCGGTGGTGGAGGCGTGCCCGCCTAGGTCAGAGGTCTTGGTTCCGGCGGCAACGGCGTCGTCAGCGGCGGCGTAGATCGCTCGCGACGCCCGCTCCGCGATCTCATCGCCCGCGTAGTGCAGGACGGCGGCCGCGGCGAGGATCATCGCCATCGGGTTCGCGACGTCCTTGCCCTCGAGCGCGGGAGCGGTGCCGTGCGGGGCCTCCGACATTGCGACGGTCGGCGTCAGCTTCGAGTCGAGCGCAAGAAGGACCGATTCCGCGCCGGCGATCGAGCCAAAGAGCGGTAGGACGAGGTCGCTGAGCAGGTCGCCATCGCGGTTGAGGCAGGGGATCACCAGCGGCGAGTCGGCGGCACCGGACACGAGGCCGGCCAGCGTGGCGTCGATGAGGACCGGCTGATAACCCGTATCGGGATGGCGCTCGGCAGCGGCGTCCATCTCCTCCTTCAGCATTCCCTCGTAGATCGGGCTCACGGTCCACTTGGGGCCGCCGTAGACCCGTCCCCCGAGACGCTCGGCCTCCAGGAACGCGAACTCGGCAACGGCGCGGCAGTCCGAGCGTCGAATCGTCTCGGTGCGGCGGGCGATCTCGTCGTCGCCATCGTCCTCGCGCCACTGCTCGGCGCCGTACGCGTCGCCGACGGCCATCCGGCAGACCGAGATCGGATGGTGAACGCCCGCCACAGTGCTCACGCCGGGTATGCGCCGGCCGGTGCGGACGATGACCTTGCCGTCGATGCGCTCGCGAAGGATCCGATTCGGGACTGCCGACGTCGTCGGCGTCCTCAGGGGTGATGGTTGCCGCCTTGATCCCAAGGCCGGTGTCGCGCATCGCATCCGCGGCCTCCTCGACGACGGCGTTCCTCGTGCGGCGGCGGTTTTCGAGCGAGAGGTCGAAGCGGATGATCTCGAGCTCGAGGTCCAGGAGATCCGCGTCGAGCACCCGCAGCGCCTCCTCGAGCAACTCCTGCCCGGTCTGATCGCCCTCGAGCGCGACTATCTTCAGCGGCGCCATGGAGGGTCAACCTACCTGCTCAGCCTGCGGTCGAAACGTGCCTGTCGACGATGGTTGGCGCGCCTACGAGCCGACACGGGCCCAGACCGCCGCATTCTGCCGACTCGAGCACATCGTGCCGTGGTCGATGCGTGGCGCCACGTGGGAGGCGGGGCCGAACGAGCTGCCCGCGGAGTCAGAGCATGAGGAGCGTTGCGCGGCGTGCGGGGATGAACTGGACACCGACCGCGTCGTGCTCATCCGCCATCGTGGGCCACACCGAATCGCGGATGGGTTCTGCTCGGCCGACCACATGGCGGAATGGGCCAAGGCCGGCGGCCGTTGGGCCCCGTAGAAAGACGCAACGGCGGAAGTAGGTCCTTACGCGGGTCGCGAAGCGACGTTGTAGGGGGCGAAGGGGTTAACCAGCACACAGGAGGGACACATGTCCGTCGTCACCATTCTCATCATCGTCGTTCTCGTACTGCTTGCCCTGTATCTGCTGCGCCGCGTCGTCTAACGGACGGGGTTCATGGTGTGGCCGCACCGATGTCCGAGCAGGCCACCCACATCAACTTCAACGACGTCGAGGACATCGCTCCGGCCAACGGCCTGGGCGACCGATGGGAAGCTCGCGGTCCGACCCCTTGATTCCATCCGGGTGGCCCCGCACGTGGTGAGTCGCGGAGTCCGGCGCCTAGCCCGCGCCGACGCCGCCGCTCGAGCCGCCCGATCCACCTGACGGCCCTGCGGCGCCTCCGCTGCCCGCAGCGTTGCCACGGCGGCGCTTCTCGCGCGGCTTGTCGGGCTTGTCCTGGCCGACGTCGGGCGGCGGGGCCTCGATCGAGTCATCGCCGGCGTCGGCGGCGAACTCGAGAATCGAACCGCGCTGTCTCCTCCGGCCTCTCCACGTTCGGGGAGTGGCCCGCGCCTTCGACCTCGGCGATCCGCGCGCCGGGAACGGCGGCGTAGGCGCTGAGCGCGGGACCGACGTCATAGATCTGGTCCTCGGTGCCGAAGATCGCCATCAGCGGAATGGGCGTCGCTCGCATCCGCTGATCGAGCGGCGTCTCGTCGGTGAATCTCCTCGGCCGCATCCTTGGACTCCGTGTAGGAGGTGAACGTCATCGCCTTGTTGTCGGCGACGACCTGATCGGGATCGGTAAAGCCCGAATCGATGTCGAAGTCGGGGGCGAATGCCTGCTCGTAACCGCTCTTGATCAGCGAGCCGACCTTTACGCGCCACAGCGCCTCGCCGATCACCGGCGCCGCGGTCAGCTTGGCGAGGAAGTCGAGCTCTCCGTAGCTCGTGTCCGGAGCCTCGTTGATCAGGACGACTCGATCGACTAGCTCGCTCGCCCCTCGGCCAGGGCCACCGCGACCGCTCCGCCGAGCGAGTGGCCGACGACAACCGCGCCCTGAACGCCCAAACGGCCGAGCGCGCCCGCCACGAGTCCCGCCTGATCTGCGATCGCGTATCCGCTCTTCGGCTTCGCGGAGCCGCCGTGGCCGAGCAGGTCGATCGCGGATCACGCGGTGCTCCTCGGACAGCAGCGGAAGCATCGCGTCCCACCAGTGCAGCGAGCAGCCGAAGCAGTGGATGAGGACGATCGGCGCACCGGCGTCTGCCGCCGCCGGCTCTCCCGAGTCGATCACCTGCACGTCGCCGCCCGGGAGGCTGACGATCTCGCCGCCGTCGACCGTCACCTCCGCGTCCTTGGTCTGACCGTCGACGATCAGCATGTTGATCGCCAGCAGGGCGACGAGCGCGACAACGATCGCCAGCAGAATCTTCCACCCACGCCTCATTGAGAGGTTCCCTCGCGCGGACCGAGGCCGAGCTCGTCTGCGTGTTCGCTCATCGCAGCGATCACGAAGGCGACGTGCTCGTCGAAGTCGACCCCGAACTCCTCGGCGCCCTCGCGAACCTCGTCGCGGTTGACGCCGGCCGCGAACGATGGCTGCTTGAGCTTCTTTTTCACCGACTTCGGCGCCATCCCCTCGATCCCGGTCGGCCGCACGTACGCACAGGCCGAGATGAAGCCGGACAGCTCGTCCACCGCGAACAACGCCTTCGCCATATCCGTCTCGCGCGGGACGTTCAGAAAGGTTGCGTGGCCGGCGACCGCATCGATCAGCTCCTGCGGCCAGTCAAGTTCGGCGAACAGGCGCAGCGCGGTGCGCGGGTGGCCGTTCTCGGTGTCGTCGAGGTCGGGGAAGCGCTCGTAGTCGAGGTCGTGGACCAGGCCGGTGATCGCCCCAGAGCTCCTCGTCGCCACCGCGTTCGCGGGCGTAAGCGCGCATCGCGGCCTCGACCCCCAGCATGTGCTTGCGAAGGGACTCCGATTCGACCCACTCGCAGAGCAGGTCCCAGGCCTCTTCGCGCGTTGGTTGCGGCATGGAGGCATTGTTACCCTCCGCGCCGATGGAGAAGTTCCTGATCACCGGCGGATCGCCGCTCTCCGGCGAGATCGTCGCTGCCGGAAACAAGAACGCCGCGCTGCCGATTATCGCCGCCTGCCTGCTCACCGAGGAGGAGGTCGTACTCACGAATGTGCCGCGAATCCGCGACACCGAGGCACAGGTCGCCGCGCTCGAGACGCTCGGCGTCAAGGCGGAGTGGGGCGAGTCCGAGCTGCGTCTTCAGGCGGACGCTGTGACCGGCACCGCGCCCGACGAGGCGCTCTCGGCGAAGATTCGCGCCTCCTTTCTGCTTGCAGGGCCGCTCTTGGCGCGGTTCGGCGAGGCCCAGATGCCGCCTCCCGGTGGGGATTTCATCGGCCGCCGCCGTCTTGACCCGCACCTCGATGCGTTCAAGGACCTCGGTGCGCGCGTGGACGGCGATCGCACGATCATCATTCAGGCCCCCGAGGGTGGGCTGAAGCCGTGTTCGATCTTCATGGACGAGCCGTCGGTCATGGGTACCGAGAACGCGCTGATGGCCGCAGCGCTCACTCCCGGACCGACCACGATCTCCAACGCGGCCTGCGAGCCGCATGTTCAGGACCTCGCGGAGCTGCTCGTGAAGATGGGCGCCCAGGTCGACGGGATCGGCTCGAACGTGATGACGGTTCATGGCCGCGACAAGCTCGGCGGCGCCGAACACGCGATCTGTCCCGACCACATCGAGGTGGCGAGCTTCATGGCGCTTGCCGCGGCAACCGGTGGCGAGCTGCGGATCCGCAACGCTGAGCCCGACGACCTGATCACGATCCGCCGCGCGTTCCGGCGCCTGGGCCTGCAGACGATGATCGAGGGCAAGGACGTGCTCGTCCCGCCGGATCAAAAGCTCGAGATTCGCGACGACCTCGGCGATGCGATCCCCAAGATCGACGATGGACCCTGGCCCGCCTTCCCGGCCGACCTCACGTCGATCGCGCTCGCGCTGGCGACGCAGGCGCGCGGCACGATCCTGATCTTCGAGAAGATGTTCGAGAACCGCATGTTCTTTGTCGACAAGCTCGTCGCAATGGGCGCTCGGATCACGCTTTGCGATCCCCACAGGGCGATCGTCAGCGGTCCGAGCCGGCTTCACGGTGAGCGACTCTCCAGCCCCGACATCCGCGCCGGCATGGCGATGCTCATCGCCGCCCTCGCCGCCGACGGCCGCTCCGAGATCAACAACATCCGCGAGATCGACCGCGGCTACGAGCGCATCGACGACCGCCTCCGCGAGCTCGGCGCGCGAATCGAGCGCGTGGCGGTCGATGCTGTTCCGGCCTAGGAGGCCCCGATGACACACCCGATCCCGCCCGGGACCCGGGACATCCTCCCCGACGAGATGCGCGAGCTGCGCAGGCTCAGCCTCGCGCTGATCGAGGCTTTCGAGCGCTTCGGCTATGGCGAGGTCGCGACGCCGACGATCGAGTACGACGAGGTCCTCGCGCGCGGCGAGTCCGAGCGCGGAGCGCCGGTCGCGTACCGCTTCTTCGACGAGTCCGGGCGAGCTGCTGGCGATGCGCTCGGACATGACGATCCCGATCGCACGCCTCGTCGCCAACCGCTTCGCAGCCGCCGAGCCGCCGTTCCGGCTCTGCTACCTGGCCCGCGCCTATCGGGCCGTGCGTCCGCAGCGCGGCCAGATGCGCGAGTTCACCCAGGTTGGCGTCGAGCTGGTCGGCGTTCCGGCGCCGGACGGGACGGTCGAGGTCATCGAGGTGCTTGCGGCGGCGCTCGACGCCGCCGGCCTCAGTCGCGCGGTGATCGGCCTCGGCGACGCCGACCTCTATCGCCAGCTGCTGACCGAGCTCGGCGTCGGCGCAGACGTCGGCGAACGCATCCTCGACTGCCTTGCGCGCCACGACCACGTCGGCCTCGAGGCTGAGGTCGGCTGCGCTGCGCGCTCGGCGACGCGCGAGCGCGAGGCGCTCACCCGCATCCCGATGCTGCGGGGCGGGGCGGAGGTGCTCGAGGAGGCGCGCGGCCTGCTCGGTGATATCACCGAGCGCGCGACGGCACGCCTTGCGGATACCTATGCGGCGCTTGCGGAGCGCGGCGTCGCCGATCGCGTCCGCCTCGATCTCGGCCTGCTGCGCGATCTCGGCTACTACACCGGCGCGATCCTCGAGGTCTACGACCCGGCGCTCGGCCACATCCTCGGCGGCGGCGGCCGCTACGACGAGCTGATGGGACGCTTCGGCCGACCGCTTCCAGCGGCAGGGTTCTCGCTCTACCTGGAGCGCCTGCACGTCGCTCAGGCGGAGGAGGGGGTTGAACAGTGAGCGGACTGGCGCGATCAGTTCGCACCGGCGACGACGGCACGCTGCGGCTCGCGACCCCTCGCGGGGCGCTGTTACGACGGCACCCTCGACCTGCTCGACTGCGATCGGCATCGATACCGTCGCCGGCGCGCGGCGACTCGCGGGCGCTGATCTTCGACCTCGGCGAACTGCGCCTGGTGACGATGCGGCCGTCGGACGTGCCGACCTACGTCGAGGCCGGGCGCGGCCGAGATCGGGATCACCGGCAAGGACGTGCTTGCCGAGCAGGCCGACCGTGCCGTCTACGAGCTGCTTGATCTCCGCTTCGGGGAATGCCGGATGGTGCTCGCCGCCCGCCGCGGCGACACCAGCCTCGAGGAGGCCGAGCGTCACCTCGGCACGATGCGAATCGCGACCAAATACCCGCGCATCGCCGAGCGCCATTTCGAGTCAACGGGCCGGCAGGCTGAGGTGATCGAGGTCAAGGGATCGGTCGAGCTGGCGCCCCTGGTCGGCCTCGCCGACGGGATCGTCGACCTCGTCGACACCGGTCGCACCCTGGCGGAGAACGATCTCGAGGTCCGCGAGGAGATCACCGTCTGCACTGCCCGCCTGGTCGCCAACCGCGTCGCGCACAAGCTGCGCGCGCCCGAGATCGACGCTCTCGCGGCGAAGCTGCGAGCGGCAACGTCATGAGGATCGAGCGGGTCGAATACGACGGCAGCGACCCGGCCGGGACCGCGGCCGCGATCCGCGGCCGGGAGCCGAGCGTCGGCGAGGCAGCCGATTCGGTCCGCGAGCTGCTTGCCCGGGTCCGCTCGGGCGGCGACAGCGTCGTGCGCGAGCTCTCGAAGGCCTTCGGCGACGTTCTGCCCGACGAACTTCGAGTCGACCCGGAGGAGATCAGGACGGCGCCGTCGCGACTCGACGCCCCGCTACGTGAGGCGCTCGCAGTCGCCGCCGCCAACATCGGCAGGGTCGCCAGCGCCGAGCTGATGCGGCTCACGACGGCGAGCTCATTCGAGCTGGAGGACGGCCAACGCGTCGAGATCCGGGCAAGCCCCGTGGCCGCGGCCGGGGTCTACGCGCCAGGTGGTCGCGCCTCATATCCGTCCTCGGTTCTGATGAGCGCCCTACCGGCGCGGATCGCCGGCGTGCCCCGGATCGCCGTGGTCTCGCCGCCGGACGACGCCGGTCGTCCCGATCCCGTCGTGCTTGCCGCCTGCGCGACGGCCGCGGTCGACGAGGTCTACGTCCTCGGCGGCCCGCAGGCGATCGCCGCCCTCGCGTACGGCACCGAGACGATCCCTGCCGTCGACGTCATCGCCGGCCCCGGCAACCGCTTCGTGACCGAGGCCAAGCGCCAGGTCGCGGGGATCGTCGGAATCGACGGTCTCGCGGGCCCTAGCGAGCTCGTCGTCGTCGCCGATTCGACCTCGAACGTGGAATGGCTTGCGCTCGACCTCTGCGCGCAGGCCGAGCATGGTCCCGACAGCCCGCTGATCGCCATCGCGACCGACCGTGCGGTCCTCGGGCGTCTGGCCGCTCGGGTTGGCGAGCTGGCGGCGGCGCGTCCGAGCGTCAGCGACGCATCGCTCGTGGTCGTGTTCGCACCGGGAATCCTCGCCGCGCTGCGCCTTGCCGACGCCTACGCGCCAGAGCATCTCGAGCTTGCTTTTGCCGGGGCCGACGAGAGCGCCGCGCGCGATCGCGTCGCGGGCTGTGTGTTCGTGGGGGCCGGGGGAGCGACGGCGTTCGGCGACTACGCGGCGGGCTCCAACCACGTGCTGCCAACCGGCGGCGCTGCCCGTTTCGGCGGCCCGCTCGGGCCGGGCGCGTTCATGCGGCGGACCTCGATTGTTGCCATCGACGGCCCCGCGGCCTCACAATTGGCACCCCAGGTGGCGGCGCTGGCCGATGCCGAGGGCCTTCCGGTCCACGGCGAATCGGCTCTCGCACGCGCTCAGGAGGACTGACATGGCCAGAACGTCAAAGATCGACCGCGAAACCCGCGAGACCAAGATCAGCCTTGAGCTGGGGCTCGACGGTGGGGCTGTCACCGTCTCGACCGGCGTCGGCTTCTTCGACCACATGCTCGAGCTGCTCGGGCGTCACGGTCGCCTCGCGCTCGCGGTTACGGCGGAGGGCGATCTGGAGACCGGCGCGCACCACACCGTCGAGGACGTCGGCATCGCGCTGGGGCAGGCGCTCGACGAAGCGCTCGGCGATCGCTCCGGAATCCGCCGCTACGCGTTCACCGGGGTGCCGATGGACGAGTCGCTGGCGACCTGCGCGATCGACATCTCGGGTCGGCCGTACTGCCGCTTTGAGGCCGATCTGCCGACCGCTGCTATCGCCGGGTTCGATTCCGAGCTGACCGAGGAGTTCTTCCGCGCGGTCGCATCCAACGCGAAGATCACGCTGCACCTCGAGGCCCGATACGGCGACAACCTGCACCACCTCATCGAGGCGTGTTTCAAGGCCTTTGCCCGCGCGCTGCGCGAGGCGATCTCAATCGACCCCGAGGAGGATGGGGTTCCTTCCACAAAGGGCACATTGACGTGATCGCGGAGCACGAAGTGCGAAGCGGAGCTGCGCCGCTGTCGAGGCGCCTTATCTGATGATCGCTGTTCTCGACTACGGGATGGGGAACCTGCGCTCGGTCGAGAAGGCGTTCGAGCACGTGGGCGCCGAGGTCGTGCGCACGTCCGACCCTGAAGCGGCCGCGGAGGCGGAGGGGCTCGTCCTTCCCGGTGTTGGCGCTTTCGCGCGGGCGATGGAACGAATTCGCGAGCTGGAGCTTGACCGCTTCATCACCGAGCGGGCGGCCGACGGGACGCCCGTGCTTGGGGTCTGCCTGGGCTATCAGTTGCTCTTCGAGTCGTCGAGTGAGCTCGGCGGGGCGGAGGGCCTGGGTGTGATCGAGGGAACGGTCGACGGCCTCCGCGCCGACGAGCTGAAGATTCCGCACATCGGCTGGGAGCCGGTCCAGTGGGGGCGTGAGTCCGAGCTGACGGCCGGCATCCCCGACGAGACGCCGTTCTACTTCGTCCACAGCTTCACCCCGCGTCCGGCCAACGAGGAGGACGTGCTGGCCTACGCCGTTCACGGCGAGCGCTTCGCATGCGCGATCGCACGCCCACCATTCTTCGGGGTCCAGTTCCATCCCGAGAAGTCGAGTGCCGCGGGACTACAGCTGCTGGCGAACTTCGCCGCGATCGCATCGCCGGTCCCTGCGTAGCTCCCGTGATCCTCTACCCAGCGATCGATATCCGTGATGGTCGCGCAGTGCGCCTCGTGCAGGGCGACTACGACCGCGAGACGGCGTTCGACGCCGATCCCCTCGACGCTGCGCGGCGCTGGGTCGATCAGGGCGCGAGGGCTCTACACGTCGTCGATCTCGACGGCGCCCGCGCCGGCGCACCGGTCAACATCGAGCACGTCTCGCGAATCTGCGATGCGGTGGACGTCCCCGTCCAGGTCGGCGGCGGGCTGCGCCAGGCGGGCGACGTCGAGTCCGTGCTGGGAGCCGGTGCCGCGCGGGCCATTCTCGGCTCGGCAGCAGTCTCCGACCCCGCGCTGGTCGAGGCACTGGTGATCGACCACGGCGACCGGATCGTCGTTTCTGCCGATGCCCGCGCCGGCGCTATCGCCGTCGAGGGCTGGGAGCGCCCGACAGAGACGACCTCTGGGGGCCTGATTGCCGAGCTCGCATCGCGCGGAGTCAGGATCTTCGTCTTCACGCCCGTGGAGGTGGATGGGACCCTCGAGGGCCCAGGGGTCGAGGGGCTTCGCTCGGCAGCTGAGGCTGCTGCAGAGGCATCCGCCGAGCTCATCTATTCGGGCGGCATTGGGACGCTCGATCACCTGCGCGAGCTCGTGGGACTTGCGCTCCCCGCGCTTGGCGGCGTGATCGTCGGTAGGGCGCTCTACGAAGAGCGCTTCACGGTCGCCGAGGGCCAGGACGCGATCTCGTAGTTCTGCGCGTCGGAGCGCGCCTGCCGGGTAGACCGCCCGGTACATGATTGGACTAATTCTTTATCTGCTCGTCATCGGCGTCGTTGCCGGATACCTCGCTCGACTGCTCGTCCCGGGCAAGGACCCGCTGAGCTTCTTCCAGACGGTCGCGCTTGGGATCGTCGGGAGCTTCATCGGCGGGGTTCTCGGCTACGTGATCTTCGACCACGACCTCGATGAGGGCGCGCTGCAGGCTTCCGGGGTCATCGGCTCTATTCTCGGCGCCGTGATCGCTCTGTTGATCCTTCGCGCTATCAGCCGCGACCGCGGGACCGTCGCGCCTCGCCATTGATGGAACTGGAACCCGGCGAAACCTACGACGCATCTGGTGACGATCACGAGGACGTGATCGGCGCTTTGCACCAGTTCGCTGGGCAGGAGCTGGAGAACGGCTCTTGGGACGTCACCTTGGTCGTGGACGGCGATGAGGTCGTCGGCGAGCTCATCGATGTGCGCGATGGGGTCGTGATCCTCGCCGTCGGCGGCGATCCACACGAGGAATACCGCTACGGCGACATTGAGTCCGTAAGCGTTTCCGCCAGCCGCTAGTTCTGCCGTACCTGCGGTCCGGGGCGGTGCGGTGCGGAAAGCGCGCCAATCCGAGTGCCGAAATCCGCACGCTTCTCGTCCAGAGCACTACTCCGAGAGACCCGCGGCTTCGAGCGCATCGGCTTTGCTGGAGAATGACTCCCATCGGATGATTCGACCTGCTCGGAAAGTCCACAGCTGCGGGTGCCGTAGGTCGAAGGGTGCGCCGCTGCCCTTGCCACGTCCGCGCTCATGGAGGATGACTACAACGCTCAAGCCCGCGTCGAGTATCTCTTCAGCTTGCAGCTGGTAATTCTCCCAGGTGCCCCAGTAGTGGGTTGAGGCCTTGATCACCGCGTCCCGCCCCACGTAAACCTGGTCGAGGTCAGGTAACGGCCGTGCCCGCAGGTCCCAGATCACAAAATCGTCGAGCATGGCCCAGAAGTCGTGGACGTCCGCGACCCCTCGGCGCACCAGCTCTAGGTTGTCCTGCGTCATCACCCGGCAGTATCGCGACACGAAGACTTAGGTGCCCGTCAGTCGCGCAGGCCGATGCGGCGGTCGAAGCCGCCGGGCGGGATCAGGACGAACGTGCCCGGCGGTGCGGCAGATTCTGTGTCGATCGCTTCGTCGCTTACCGCACCGCGACGAGGTCCACGACGAAGACGAGCGTCTCGTCGGGCTTGATCGCGCTGCCTGCGCCGCGCTTGCCGTAGCCGAGCATCGGCGGGATCGTGATCCGGCGCCGGCCGCCGACCTTCATGCCTGCGACGCCCTGGTCCCAGCCCTGGATGACCTGACCTTTGCCGAGGCCGAACTTGAACGTGTCGCCGCGATTCCAGGACGCGTCGAACTCCTCGCCGTTACTCCAGGCGACGCCGACGTAATGGACTTCGACGGTCTGGCCGGACGTGGCCTCGTCGCCGTCGCCGATCTCGATGTCCTCGAGCTCGAGTTGGTAGGACGGATCGCCCTCGGGGATCTCGACAACGGGCTTCTCTTTTGGTGCCATCGCTGCAACGTAGCGTGAAGCCGTTGCGCTTTCCACGAGATACTGGAGACCATGTCGCAGGAGAACGTGGAGATCGTGCGCCGAGCGATAGAGGCCTTTGGTCGCAACGACTTTCTTCTGATCGCGGAGCTCTGCGACGACGATCTCGAGTTCGTATCGGTTATGACCGCGGTCGAGGAGACGACGTATCGAGGGCGGGATACCTGGGAGCGCTACGCATCTGACATGGGTGAAACGTGGGATGGATGGCGGCTCGAGGACCTCCGCTATCTGGTTGGCGAAGAGGACTCCGTCGTCGTGCTCATGCGCTTGGTAGGAGTCGGGAAACGAAGCGGCGTTCCCGTGGATCGAGAAGTCGGACTCGTCTATCACCTCCGCGATGGGAAGCTCTGGCGGGTTCGCTCTCACCTCGAAGCCAAGGACGCCCTTGAAGCCGCCGGGCTGGCTAGGCCCGGTTAGCCTCACTGCGATGTTCTGGATCCGAGTTCTGGCGATCGCACAAATCGCACTGCTGGCGCGGCATCACGCTGCCCTGCTCGAGGCGGACGAGCGCTCGCGCCTGGCGCGGCTGGTGGCGAAGTCGAAGGCGCGGCCCGGGCGCAACCTCAGTGCAAATGAGCGCGAGGAGATGCTGCGGCTGGCGCAGAAGCTCGAGCCCGGGGCGTTCGCCAACGGCGTCTGGGGCGCCGCGCGAGGACGCCTGCGCGGCAAGCGCTAGGGACCATGGCGCTCAAACGAGTGATTCCATGCCTCGACGTCGCCGAAGGGCGAGTCGTCAAGGGCACGAACTTCGTCGACCTGCGCGATGCGGGCGATCCCGTAGAGCTTGCCGCTCGATACGACGCCGAGGGAGCCGACGAGCTCGTCTTTCTCGACATCGGCGCCTCGCACGAAAAGCGCGACACGATCACGGAGCTCGCGCGCCGAACCGCGAACGACGTCTTCATCCCGTTCACGATCGGCGGGGGTATTCGCTCGGTCGAGGATGCCCAGGCGGTGCTCGACGCTGGCGCGGACAAGGTCGCCGTCAACTCGTCGGCGCTCGCGCGGCCGGAGTTGATCTCCGAGCTCGCCACCGTCTTCGGAACGCAATGCGTGGTGATCGCAATCGACGCGCGCCAGCGCGGCGGCGCCTACGACGTCTACATCAACGGTGGACGCACGCAGATGGTCGGGCGCGAGGCGATCGCATGGGCGCGCGAGGCGACCGAGCGTGGGGCGGGGGAGGTGCTGCTGACGAGCATGGATCGCGACGGCACCACCGATGGCTTTGACCTCGCACTCACCCGAGCTGTGGCCGACGCGGTTGCGGTTCCCGTGATCGCGTCGGGCGGCGTCGGCGAGCTCGGGCACCTGGTGGCGGGAGTGACCGAGGGAGGCGCTGACGCGGTACTCGCCGCCTCGATTTTTCACTACGGCAAGTTCACCGTGAGCGAGGCAAAGGCGGCGATGGCCGACGCCGGGATCAGCGTTCGGCTCTAGTCGCCGTTCTGGCCTTCGGCGCTGGGCTCGCGCTCGCGCTCGCGCTTGGCCTCCTTCGCCGCTTCCTGGCGCTTGCGCTTCTCCCGGTGGGCCTCCTCCTGGCGCTGGCGCTTGGCACGGCGCCGCTCGGCCGCGTTGCGCTGCTCTTTCGCCGTTTCGTGCTCGAAGGCCCGAATGCCGCTGGCGCCCGTCAGATACATGAAGTGCCCGTCGGAGACCACGGGGCTGTACTCACCGAGTTCCGATGCGAAGACCTCTTTGCCGGTCTTGACGTTGTAGCCCGTCGTGCCCACGTTCGGCCCAAGCCCGGCGACGTAGACGGTCTCGCCGAGCACGGTGGCGGCGCCGAGGATGACGCCCTGGATGTGCTCCTGCCAGCGGACATCGCCCGTCTTGGCGTCGAGCGCATAGAGGTTCTGGTCCTTCGAGCCGACGTAGACGGTCGGCTCGGTCTTCGGCGTGTCGGCGACGGCGGGAGCGGCATAGACCCAGTCGCCAGTGGTGTGGCTCCACACCAGCTCACCGTTTGACTGGTCGAAGCTGTAAACGCGACTGTCGATGCTGCCGAGGAAGATCCGCCCGTACGCGACGGCGGGAGTCGAGTACACGGGGCCGCCGCGGCCGAAGCTCGATCCCTGCGTGCTCGATTGCCACACGTAGTCGCCGCTCGAGGCCCGGATCGCGAACACCTGGCCGGCGTAGTTGGCGCCGTAGAGGACCCCGTCGTCGAGCGCCAATCCGCCCTTGACAGCACCGTCGGTGTGCACCTGCCATTCGACCTTGCCGCTCTTGCGATCGAGCGCGAAGATGTCGCCGGACTCGCTGCCGACGATCACGCGCGAACCGACGACGATCGGCGACGTCTCACTTCGTCCCGGCAGCGCGTAGCGCCAGAGAAGCTTGCCGTCCTTTGCGCGCAGCGCCAGCGCTTCGCCCTGGTCGACTCCCGGCGCCTTCTGCAGGGTCACGGCGAAAACGACGCCGTGCGAATAGGCCGGGGAGGCCGCGCCAAGGCCGCCAATGTCCTTCTTCCACTCGACCTTGCCCTTGTCGGCGCTGAGCGAGTAGAGCAACGCGTCCTTGTCCTGGAAGAACAGACTCCCCTTGGCGACCACCGGCGGGAACTCGAGCAGCTTGCCCGCGTTGAAGCTCCACTCCGACGCGTCGAAGGGCGGCTTGACCCGCTTGGTCGGCAGGTAGCGGGTGCGACCGTCGTCGTAGCCGTACAGGGGCCAGTCGACGGTCTTGATCGTCTCCTGCGGCTTTGGCTTGTCGGGCTCGACCTCCAGCTCGCACGCGGCGCCGGCGCAGCTGACGTCCGAATCGCGCTTCAGTACGAGGTACGTAATGACGCCGGCGCCGACAATCGTCGTCACCGTCCCCCCGATCACGAGCACACGCACGCGCGTGCTCCACGAGGCCCAGATCTTCAAGAGCCGAGTCATCCGCGAAGGGCGTCATCGTAGGGAAGCGGGTCTGCGACCCCGCCGCGATTGACCGCTTCACGCCAGATAGACGAAGGTGGCCTCGGCGCGAGGATCGAGTCGCTGCCTGGCTTCAAGGCGATCCAGAACGCAGCCGGCGAGGCCGGCGTCGACGCCTGGATCGTTGGCGGCGCCGTCCGGGACTCGCTACTCGGGGAGGCCGTGGGCGCGAACCTGGATGTGGTGCTGAGCCGGCGAACCGCTCGCAGTGGCCGAGGCGCTGGGAGGCGAGATCCGCCGTCACGAGCGCTTCAACACCGCAACCGTCTATCTGCCGGAAGGGTCGATCGACCTCGCGATGGCGCGCTCGGAGTCCTATCCCGAGCCCGGCGCACTTCCGGTCGTGCAGCCGGCTGCGCTCGAGGAGGACCTCGCGCGCCGTGACTTCACCGTTAACGCACTGGCCGTGGCCGTGGGTGCGGCGGGCGAGGTGATCGATCACCACGGTGGCCTCGGCGACCTCGCGGCGGGCGTCGTTCGCGTGCTCCACGACCGCTCGTTCATCGACGATCCCACCCGGGCCCTTCGGGCAGCCCGCTACGCAGCCAGGCTGGGGCTCGACGTCGAGGAGAAGACTCTGACGCTGCTTCTCGACACCGACTTCGCAACGGTCTCGACCGACCGCGTCGACGGGGAGCTGGAGCGCCTCGCGGCGGAACCGCGTGCTGCTCGCGCTCTGGAGCTGCTCGCGGGATGGGGGCTCTTGGCCGTCGCTCCCGCTGACATCGCAGGCTTCAGCGCAGCGGCCGCGCTCTCCGCCGAGCCACGCTGGCGCGGGTCGGCGGATCTCGGCCGGCTTCTGATCGAACTCGTCCGCGGTGACGTGGCAGTCAGCGCCGCTGTGCTCGCTGGCACCAACCCGTCAGGCGCCTCGGCTGCGGTCGATCTCGCCGACGGCCGCCCGGCCGAGGAGCTGCTACTCGCCCGCGCGCTGGGGGGCGAGTGGCTCGACCGCTACGTCGACGAATGGCGCACCGTTCGACTCGAGATCTCCGGAGCCGACCTCCTCGCGGCGGGCATCCCCCAGGGTCCCGCTATCGGTCACGGTCTCGAGGCGGCCCTGCGGGCGAAGCTCGACGGCGGCGCGCCGTCGCGCGACGACGAGCTCCGGATCGCGCTCGAAGCCGCACGAACCTGACGAGATTCACGTTCGCCTCGCCTGGCGGAGCTAACGTGAATCTCGATGGAGTGGTGCGAAGAAGACGGCGTGCGGTGGCTCGAGGCCGACCTGCCGGGCGCGACGGCGGCGTTCTCAACTCGGATTGGAGGAGTCAGTTACGGCGCGTTCGAGGCGCTCAACGTCGGTCTGCTCACTGACGACGAGCCCGATGCCGTCTACGCGAACCGTGCACGGCTCGCGGCTGCGGTCGGCCGCGCAGGCGCCGACGTCCTGTTCGGCCTGCAGGTGCACGCGGCCGAACTTGCAATCCGCGACGAAGCTCCGGACCCCAATCCCTACCTGAGTCGTGTCCCGCAGACGCAGGAGGCCGATGGCCAGGTGACCGCCAACGCTGACCTGACACCCCTCGTCCAGGTCGCCGACTGCCTGCCGGTCGCGCTCGCGGGTGACCGCGGGGTGGCGATGCTGCACTGCGGCTGGCGCGGGCTCGCCGCCGGGATCGTCGAGAGCGGGGTGGAGGCGGTCGGCGCGACGGCGGCTGCGATCGGTCCGGGGATCGGCCCCTGCTGTTACGAGGTCGGTGACGAGGTGCTCGATTCGTTCGCGACGCTCGGCGATGGCGTGGCCGACGGCCGCATGCTCAACCTCCCTGAGGTCGCGCGACGCCTGCTCGAGGCGTCCGGGGTCGAGCAGATGGAGGGCGCCGGCACCTGCACGAGCTGCAACCCCGACCTCTTCTTCTCCCACCGTCGCGATCACGGCCGTACCGGTCGCCAAGCGGGCATGGTCTGGATCGATGCCTGAGCCGATTCGCGACATCGACGCCGAGGTCGTGCGAACCAACCTCGAGCGCGTGCGCGAGCGCTGCGGTCCCGGCGTCGAGATCCTCGCCGCGACCAAGTACGTGGTTGCCGAGGAGATGCCGACGCTCGCGGAGGCCGGGCTGTCGCTGGTTGGCGAGAACCGCCTTCAGGACCTGGAGGCCAAGCACGAGAGCTACGGCGATCGCTTCACGTGGGACTTCATCGGCAACGTCCAGAGCCGCAAGGTTCGCCGCATCCTGCCGCTGGTTCGCCTGATCCACTCCGTCGCCACCGACTCGGTACTCGAACAGCTCAAGAGCCACGGTGGTCCCGACACGGAGGTGCTGGTCGAGGTCAACGTCAGCGGCGAGGCGGGCAAGGGCGGGGTGGAGCCCGAGGCTCTCGGGGAGTTCATCGCGCGGTGTCCAGCCAGGGTGGGCGGGCTGATGACGATGCCGCCCTTCGCCGAGGATCCCGAGACTTCACGACCGCACTTTGCGCGCCTCGCGGAGCTTGCGGCCGAGCATGGTCTGGAGCGGCTCTCCATGGGAACCAGCCAGGACTGGGAGGTTGCGGTGGACGAGGGCGCGACGATCATTCGCCTCGGCACGTCGCTCTATAGATAGACGCGCCGCGTTTGGCCTGCACGCCGGGCAGTTCGTTGCTACATAATCCCGGTAAAGGAATCACGGGACACGACGCGAATTCCGCAGCCGTATGGCACTTCGAGACACCTGGCACCGCGCGCTCGTCTATTTCGGCCTCGCCGAGGACCCCGACTACCAGGAGCACGACGTGTACGAGCCAGACACGATTCCGCATGGCCAGGTCTATGAAGGCGGGGCCGCACCGCGTTCGGCCACCGTCAGCAGAATCTCCGAGCGCCGCAGCCGGCGCGACGAGATCGACGACATTTTCGCCGACGACGATCCGCCTCGCCGCCGCAGTGCGCCACCGCCGCTGCAGCCGGTCGGCAACGGCGGCGCGAACGTCCAGGTTCACCTCGTAACCCCGGGCAGCTTCAATGACGCCCAGGAGGTCGCCGACCACTTCAAGGACGCCGTTCCGGTGATCCTCAATCTCCAGGCGACCGACGGCGAGCTCGCCAAGCGGCTGATCGATTTCGCCTCGGGCCTCACATACGCGCTCGAGGGCGGCATGCAGAAGATCGCCGAGAAGACCTTCCTGCTCACGCCGCGCAACGTCGAGGTATCCGCCGAGGAGAAGGCACGCCTCGTCGAAAAGGGATTCTTCAACCAGAGCTGAGCACTACTCTGAACCCATGATCCTTGGGTTCGCAGGTGCGGGAAACATGGCGGAGGCTCTCGCCCGTGGTTGGGCGGATGGCGAGAACGGCCCCGACGCGATGTTGTTCTGCGACAACGGGTCCGGCCGCGCGCAGAAGCTCGCGGAGCGGACCGGGGGCGAGGCCGTCGCGACACTGAACGAGCTCGCTCTGCGCTCCGACGCGGTTCTGCTCGCGATCAAGCCAAACGCGCTGGAGATCGTCGTGGAAAAGCTCGGCGGCGACTCGCGCGCGATCGCGTCGGTCCTTGGCGCGACCTCGCTCGAGCGACTCCGCGAGCTGTTCCCCGGCGTCCCGGTCTTGCGGACGATGCCGACGGTCGCGACCGAGATCGGAGAGGGCGTGATCTGCCATGCGCCCCTGACGCCCGCGGACGGCGAGGTCGGCGCGCGATTGCTCAACCTCTTCGGCCAGCTCGGGCACATGGCCGAGGTGCCAGACCACCTGATGGACCAGGCGACCGCCGTCATGGGCTGCTCGCCGGCATATCTCGCGGTAATCGTCCAGACGCTGGCAGAGGCGGGCGCCGAGGAGGGGCTCGATTCCGATCAGGCCTACGAACTGGTCATCGAGACCTTTGCCGGCACGATCGAGCTGCTGCGCCACTACGACCCGATCTCCGTCCGCGGCTCTGTCGCCTCGCGTGGCGGGAGCACGGAGGCCGGGCTCGAGGCGCTGGCCGACGCCGGCGCCGCCGACGCATTCCGGGCTGCGGTACGCGCCTCGATGGCGCGAATGCGCGGATGACGACTCTCGCCGCATTTACGCGCGACGACATCGCCGGCTACGTCAGCGCGCTCATCTTCGTCTACACGATCCTGATCATCCTCAACGTCGCCCTGAGCTGGATCCAGATGTTTCGGCCCATCCCGTACAACCTCACCGTCCGCGCGGTCACCGGCTTCATCACCGAGACGACCGATCCCTACCTGGCGGTATTTCGGCGCTGGGTCCCTCGACTCGGCCCGATCGACATCAGCCCGATCCTGGCGATCCTGACGGTCTCGATCCTCGGGGGGATCGTCGTCGGCCTCATAGAGGGGTGAGTGACCGGGACGCAGCGCGTCCGCGACCGTGGCTGTGGATGGCCATCGTCGGGGTGATCGTCGTCGCGATCGACCAGGCGACCAAGGCCGCGGTGGTTTCCTCACTCGTCCTCGGCGAGAGCCGTGACCTCGCATTGGGCTTCGACCTCACCCGAGTGACCAACAGCGGGATCGCGTTCGGCCTTCTCGACGAGGGCGGCGACGCGCTCGTTCTCGTGATCACCGCCGTGGCGCTGCTGGTCGTGATCGGCTGGTTTGCGGTCGATGCGGGTCGGCCGTGGCTGTGGCTCGGGGTCGGCCTGCTGGTGGGCGGCGCGATCGGCAACCTCGTCGACCGGATCCGGCTCGGCTCGGTAACCGACTTCCTCAACCCGCCTCTGTGGCCCGCTTTCAACTTCGCTGACGTCGCGATCACGATCGGCGTCGCCGTCGTCGTGCTGTCGGCCTTCGGACCGGCGCCGGAGCCCGAGCCGGCCGGGCAGCCGTCAGAACCTTGACCGCCGAGCCGCGGATCGTCTTCTCCGACGACCGCCTCGCGGTGATCGACAAGCCGGCGGGCCTGGTCGTCCACCCGGCGCCGGGTCACCGCGGCGAGACCCTTGTGAGCGTCCTCGGCGAGATGCTGGGCGGCGGCGAGAGCGAGCGCCCCGGGATCGTCCACCGCTTGGACCGCGACACCTCCGGCCTGATGCTGGTCGCGCGCGACGATGAGGCGCACCGGCGACTCGGTGCGATGATCAAGCGTCACGACGTCGCAAGGACCTATCTGGCGCTGGTCGAGGGTGCGCTGCGATCGCGAACTGGGACGATCGACGCTCCGCTCGGCCGCGATCACCGTGCCCCCGAGAAGCGCGCCGTCCGCGGACGCGGCGCTCGCGATGCGCGGACCCACTTCACCGTGGTCGAGACGCTGCCGGGCGACACCCTCGTCGAGGCGCGACTCGAGACCGGCCGCACGCATCAGATCCGCGCCCACTTCGCTGCGATCGGCCACCCGATCGCCGGCGACGAGCGCTACGGCGGAGGCTCGCGCCACGGCCTCGAGCGCCAGTTCTTGCACAGCACGCGTCTCGGCCTGACGCACCCGTTCAGCGACGAGGCGATGGAGTTCGAGTCAGAGCTCCCCGAGGACCTGGCCGGGGCGCTGAACTTCGCGCGGCGCGGCGGCTGAGCCGTCAGCTGCGCAAAGGGTCCGACGAGCCGGCGCGTTCGGCCTCCAGCTGGGCGGCCACCGCGAGGCCGAGAAACAGGGCGACTGCGCTTAGAAATGCCCACAGCATCAGGCCGATGAAGCCGGCAACTGGGCCGTAGGTTTCGCCGAAACTGCCGCTGAGGGCGATGTACGCAGCAAGCAGCCCGGTGAAGGCAAACCACAGCACGACCGCGATGCTCGAGCCGAGAGCCAGCCACGAGGCCTGTGGCTGGTGGCGATTGGGGGACGCCATGAAGAGCAGTGCCACCGCGCCGGCGACCAGGGCCGCGCCGAGTGGCCAGCGACCAATCGACCACGCGGCCTGCGCCACCGAAGTCCAGTCCTTCGCGGACCCCAGCGAGTCGCCGATCGCCGAGCCAAACACGACGAGCACGAAGGCTGCGACCGTCGCGGCACCGGCGGTCAGAGCGAGCCCAGTCGCGATGAGGTACTTGAGAACCGTCGGGCGGTCTCGCTCGACCCCGTAGATGCGATTCGAACCACGCTCGATCTGTCCCATTGCCCCAGCGGCCGCGACTATCGCGGCAAGCAGACCAAACACCAGCGCCGCGCCTCCCGGTTGGGCGCCGGCCGCAAATGCCTCGGTCAGGACCTGGCCGGCCGGCCCTGGGGCAATGTCCTGGATCGTTCCCGTGAGGACCTGGGTAAAGGTCTCCTGGTCGAGCACGCGAGCAAAGCCGACCACGGCGATCAGGCCGGGCAGCAGTGTGAGAATCAACTGAAAGGCCAGCGCTCGCGAATGGCTGAAGCCATCGGCGAAGCGGAAGCGGACGAAGGAGCGGCGCAGCAGGTCCCTCAGGCCGACGCTGCGAAGGGTGTCGATCGCATCGTCGCCCTCAAGCTCGAGATCCCGGGTGACCGGAACCGATGCGGCGGTGCTCACGGCGGCTCGATCACGATGCGCTAGCCCGCGCGGCTACTTCGTGCGACGGGTCTTTGCGCCGCCGCCTTCTTCGCGGCCTCTGATCGCTTTCGCGACCCGCCGCAGGCGCGCTCTCTGATCGAGTCCGCGGCGGCCGACTTGTCGGCTTCGGTCTTGGCCATGAAGAACACTTACCCGGTGTGGGCTGTCATTAGCGCGCACACGCTCAGGCCGCTCGCCGCAGCAGGGTGCGTAGGGTCGACGCGTTGCGGTAGCCCACCATCGGGGCGATCTGGTCGAAGCTGAGGTCGGTGGTGCGCCTGAGATGGGTCGCGCGCTCGATGCGCAGACGCTTGATCAGGTCGTGGGGGGTGAGACCGGTGCGCGTCCGGCAGTGGCGTTCGAGGGTCCGGCGGGTGGTGCCGATCGTGGTTGCCGCCGAATCGATGTTGACGTCGCCATCGAGGTGATCGCGGACGAACCGCTCGAACTCGGTGACCAGCGAGTCGGTGCTGGCGAGATGGCCCGCGGCCGCCTCGAGGCTGACCGTCGGGCGCTGGTCGACCAGTAGATAGCGCGCCACGGCATCCGCCAGCTGCGGACTCGAGCGCGAGACGATGCTCATGCCTAGGTCGATGTGGGCGAAGGCGGCGCCGGCGGTGGTCACGGAGCCGCTGTGGATGACCATGCGCGTCATGTCTAAGGACACCTTCGGAAACAGCCGCTCGAACTCGCCGGCCAGCCACCAGGTGGTGGTCGCTGTACCGCCGTCGAGCGCGCCCGTATCGGCAAGGACGAAGGTCCCGGTGCATGCCGCGGCGAGGTCGATGTCGCCGCCCGAGCGCGCGACCCACGCGCGAAGGGCCCGGACCGGGGAGGAGGCGAGCGATTCAGCGAGGGCCGCCGGCGTCGCGACACCGAGTCCCGGAAGGACGAGGACATCGAGTTCGGCCAGGCCATCGTCGTCTCCAACGAGCCGATCGGTGGCGATCGTCAGCCCGGCAGCGGTCGGAACCACGGTTTTGCTTCCGACGATGACGACCTCGATCGGATCGATCCCGCGATCAACGGCCGGCCGCACCTGTTCAGCCGTCCGAAAGACGTCCAGCAGCGCGGTCAGCCCCGAGTCGAAGCATCCCGGCACCGCGGCGATCCCGATCCTCATGTCGTAAACGGTACTCAGGCAGTCGCATTCGGTGTCGAGACGCGGTCTAGCGTCACGACCATGAAGGTCGAATTGCTCAACGGCGGATGGTTCACAGCGGCAGCGGGGATCTGGCGCCAGGGCGACCCGCTCGACAAGACGGTGCGCTTTCCGATCCCGGTCTACGTGATCGAGACGGGCGACGAACGGATCCTGGTCGATACCGGCCTGCATCCTGGAGCGGTCGCCGATGCGCCCAGCCACTACGGAGCGCCGGATGCGCTCGCTTTATTCGGCCTCGAGCGTGAACAGCCCCTTGATGGGCAGGTCGACCTGAGCGCGATCACGAAGGTCGTGCTCACGCACCTTCACTTCGACCACGCGGGCAGCGCGTCGCTTTTGCCCAGCGACGTCCCTGTCTTTCTGCAACGCCGCGAGTGGGAGGCTGGTCGGGACCCGGCGGCGATCGAGAAGAACTTCTACCTCCCGCGCGACTACGAGGCGCTCGAGCCGCAGCTCATCCTGGTGGACGGCGACCACGACCTCCTCGGCGACGGCTCGATCATGCTCCTGTCGACCCCGGGCCATACGCCCGGCCACCAGTCCGTG
Organism: uncultured Solirubrobacterales bacterium; assembly: GCA_963746215.1. Taxonomy (GTDB): domain Bacteria; phylum Actinomycetota; class Thermoleophilia; order Solirubrobacterales; family 70-9; genus WHSW01. The sequence goes on along the minus strand of CAVVAT010000002.1, from coordinate 256,896 downwards.
CAGGTCGGCGACAACCTGATCATCGGCGGCGACGTCTTTCACTATTCGTCGGTGCTCGACGACGAGCGCTTCCCGATCATCGGCGACGACCTCGACGCCCAGGCCGCGTCGGCGATGCGTCTACGTGAGCTGCGCGATGCGGGCGCGACGGTGATGCCGGGTCACGACCCTGATGTCCTGCGCCCCGGGCCGCTCTCTACACTCCCAGGCGTCCAGTAACCAACCCCTGGAACGACAAAGGGGCCCTGCCCGGCACGTATGACATAGCCGGGTCCCCGGGATCGCCCAGGAGAGTCATTCGAGAGCAAAGGGAGCACCATGTCCGACACCGGACTTAGAGAGCTGCTGCAAGCAGGCGTCCACTTCGGCCACCAGACCCGCCGGTGGAACCCGCGCATGCGCCGTTACATCCACGGCGAGAGCGATGGCATCCACATCATCGACCTCCTGCAGACCGAGCCGCTGCTCGCGAAGGCAAAGGACTTCACGACCGAGGTCGCCGGCAAGGGCGGCACGATCCTCTTCGTTGGCACGAAGAAGCAAGCGCGCGACTCGATCCAGTCGTGGGCCGAGCGCGCCGGCATGCCGTACGTCAACAAGCGCTGGCTTGGCGGTCTGCTGACCAACTTCCAGACGATGTCCGACCGCATCGACCGCCTCCATGAGCTCACCGGGCACAAGGAGGAGGGGCGCCTCGATCTGCTCCCGACAAAGGAGCGCATGTCGATGGAGTCCGAGCTCGAGAAGCTCGAGTTCAACCTCGGCGGGGTTCGCGACATGAAGCGCCTGCCGCAGGCAGTGCTGATCGTCGACCTGAAGACCGAGGCGATCGCGGTCGCCGAGGCCGTTCGCCTCAATATTCCGATTCTCGGCCTGGTCGACTCCAACGTCGATCCGATCCCGGTCACGTATCCGATCCCAGGAAACGACGACTCGATGCGCTCGTGTGAGCTCATCATCGGATCGATTGGCGCAGCCGCCGAGAACGCCGCGAACACCTACCGCGAGGCCGAGGCAAAGCGCCGCGCCGAGGAGGAGGAGCGTCGCCGGCTCGAGGACGAGCAGCGTCGCAAGCGCGAGGAGGAGCAGCGCGTCGCCAAGGAGGCCGAGGAGGCGGCGAAGGCTGCCGCGGCGGCCCAGCAGGCCGAGCAAAAGGCCGCGCAGCCGCAGCAGCCACCTGCGGCCCCCCCGGCGCCGCCGGCACAACCACGGCATCCGCAAGCGATTCCCGCAGATCAGGAGACGAAGTAAATGGCTGTTTCCGCCAGCGACGTAAAGAACCTGCGCGAGCGCACCGGCGCCGCGATGATGGACTGCAAGGCCGCGCTCGATGAGGCGGAGGGCGACGCCGACAAGGCGATCGAGATCCTCCGCGTCAAGGGTCAGGCTTCAGCCGCCAAGCGCTCGGGCAAGGCCACGAGCGAGGGCGTAGTCAGCTCCTACATCCACGCCGGCGGCAAGGTGGGCGTACTCGTCGAGATCCAGTGCGAGACCGATTTCGTCGCTCGCACGGACGATTTCCAGGAGTTCGCTCGCGAGATCGCGATCCACATCGCAGCAACGGCGCCCCTCTACGTCTCGGCCGAGGACATCCCGGCCGATCAGGTCGAGGCCGAGCGCGCGGTCTTCGCGGCAAAGGCGCGCGAGGAGGGCAAGCCCGACAACGTCGTCGAGAAGATCGTCGAGGGCCAGGTCAAGAAGTGGGCTAAGGACGTTGCGCTTCTCGACCAGGAGCACGTGCGTAACGACCGCTACGACGGCAAGACGATCGAGCAGATCCGAGCCGAGATCGCCGCCAACACCGGCGAGAACGTGCGGATCGCCCGGTTCGCCCGGTTCGCCGTAGGCCAGGAGTAGTCGCGCACCCCGCGAGGTAGGGTTGCCGCCGATGGCCGATCCGGTCTTTGCGCGCGTTCTGTTGAAGATCTCCGGGGAGGCCCTGATGGGCCGCCTGGACTACGGCACCGATCCCGAGCGCGTAAACGCGATCGCCAAGCAGGTCCACGATGTCTGCGACCGCGGCGTCGAGGTCGCGATGGTCGTCGGCGCGGGAAACATCTACCGCGGCCTTCAGGGCGCGGCGGCGGGCATGGACCGTGCGACCGCGGACTACATGGGGATGCTCGCGACGGTTCTCAACGCGCTCACTCTCCAGGACGCTGTCGAGCGGCATGGGACGCATACCCGCGTCCAGTCGGCGATCGAGGTGACCGAGGTCGCCGAGCCATACATTCGCCGCAGGGCGATCCGCCACCTCGAGAAGAAACGCGCGGTCATCTTCGCTGCCGGCACCGGCAACCCGTTCTTCACGACCGACACTGCGGCAGCACTGCGAGCGCTCGAGATCCACGCCGAGGCGATCCTGATGGCCAAGCACGGGGTGGAGGGCGTGTACGACGCCGACCCCGCGGTGAACCCGGACGCCAACTTCCTGCCGGAGATCACCCACCTCGAGGCCATCGAAAAAGGCCTGCGTGTGATGGACTCGACGGCTTTGTCGCTGTGCATGGACAACGATCTGCCGATCCACGTCTTCAACATGGCGGACGAGAGCAACATAGATAGGATCGTCAGCGGCGAGCGGGTCGGGACGATCGTGCGCTCGCGCGCACCAGAGAGGAGCGAGAGCGGTGTCTGAGATCACGGATGAATTCGTCGTCGAGGCCAAGGACCGGATGGCGAAGTCGGTCGAATCGTGCCGCCACGAGCTGGCCACCGTGCGCACAGGCCGCGCCTCTCCGCACCTGCTCGACCGGGTAATCGTCGACTACTACGGCGCCGAGACGCCAATCAAGCAACTCGCCCAGGTGTCGGCAACAGACGCGCGCCTGCTGACGCTGACGCCGTTCGATAAGTCGGCGATCAGCGCGATCGAGAAGGCGATCATGGAGTCCGACCTCGGGCTGACCCCGTCCAACGACGGCAACGTCGTCCGTCTCCAGATCCCCGAGCTGAACGAGGAACGGCGCCGCGAGATGGTGAAGATCGTCCATGGCGTCGGCGAGGAGGGCAAGGTCGCGATCCGCAACATCCGCCGCGACGTGATGCATGACCTCCGCGAGCTGAAGAAGGAGGGCGAGGTCGGAGAGGACGACGAACGTCGCGCCGAGGCCGACCTTCAGAAGCACACAGATACCGCCACCAAGGAGATCGATGAGCTCCTGAAGGCGAAGGAAGCAGAGATTCTCGAAGTGTGAAGCCGCCTAGGCCCGGCGGGAGCGGACGCGAAGCGGAGCACCCCGCCGGATTTCCACGCTACGTAGCGATCATCACCGACGGGAACGGGCGCTGGGCAGCCGAGCGCAGTCTCCCGGCAATCGACGGACATGAGGCCGGCGCGGACGTTGTCAAAGCGCGACTGCGTGACGCTGCCGAGCTTGGGATCAAGGAGCTCACCGTCTACTCGTTTTCGACCGAGAACTGGCAGCGGCCGAAGGCGGAGGTCGATGGGCTCATGCGGATGTTCGGCGACCGGATTCGCCGCGAGACCCCCGAGCTCGATGAAGAGGGCGTGCGGATGCGGTTCATCGGCCGGCGCGAGGGCGTCAGCGGCGAGCTGATCGAGCTCATGGACTGGGCCGAGCAGACGACGGCCGCCAACGAGCGAATCACACTCTTCGTTGCGTTCAACTACGGGGGCAGGGCAGAGATCGTCGACGCTGCGCGAAGCTTCAGCGGCAGCTCCGAGGAGGAGTTCAGCGCCCACCTCTATGCGCCCGAGATGCACGACCCAGATCTTCTGATCCGAACCAGCGGCGAGCAGCGCACGTCGAACTTTCTTCTCTGGCAGTGCGCCTACTCGGAGATCGTCTTCAGCGACGCGCTCTGGCCCGATTTCGGGCGCGCCGAGTTCGAGGCCGCGCTGGGCGAGTACGAGACCCGTCAGCGGCGCTTCGGGGGCCGGTAGCGATGGAGGGTTCGCGCCCGTTCGACTCGGAGCTCGACTTCGACCATCCCCGGCGAAACCGCCCGGACCAACCGCCCCGCCTACCGGCCGAGGTTCCCCAGCGCGGGAGGCGCCGTGTTGGAGGAGGCGGGGGAGAGGGCGAGCAACCGCCGAAGCGATCGCGGTCGGAGACTCTCGCGCGGATAGCGTGGGCGTTGCCGTGGATTGCGATCGTGGTGACGATTGCGATCGTCGGTGGCGAGCTCTTCGCCGCGGCGATGATCGCGTTTGCCGGCATTGGAATCTTCGAGTTCGCGCGGATGACTGCAGATGCGCGTCCGTTTCTCACCCTCGCCATCGCGGCGGCTGCGGGACTGATCGTCGCGGCCTACTACGGCTCGCAGTACCAGATGATGATCGTGCTGGCGGCGAGCGTTCCGCTCATCTTTCTAGGCGCCGTTGCACGGCCGGACCGCGCCGGGATCACGGTTTCGATCGCGGTGACGCTGTTTGCGATCGTCTGGATCGGAGTGCCGTTCGCACATGCCGTCCTCCTGCGCGAGCTGCCCGACCACGGCGCCGCACTCCTGGTCGACGTGCTGGTTGCGACGTTTGTCGCTGACACGGCTGCGTACGCCGGCGGGCGCATGTTCGGCCGTCACCGGCTCGCGCCCGCGTTGTCGCCGAACAAGACACTCGAGGGCCTGGCCTTCGGGTTCGTGGGCGGGACCGCCGGGTTCTGGTTCGCTGGGCTCTACCAGGACTGGCTGCCGGGGATCGACGCCCTCGTGATGGGCATGGCGGTCGCCGTTCTGGCCCCGCTCGGCGACCTCTTCGAGTCGATGATCAAGCGCGACCTCGCGATCAAGGACTCCGGCACGATCTTCGGGCCACACGGCGGAATGTTGGACCGGCTCGACGCGGTCATGTTCACGATCGTCGCGGGCTACTACCTCGCAGTCGCACTGGTTTACTGACCGGCAAGCCGACGAGTCCAACCGGTGTTGGACGCCGGTTGGACGCATATGAGGGAAGGTGGCACGGATGCCAGCGGTAAGGCGAACACTGATCACGGCCGCGCTCATCATCGTCGCCGGTGTTGCGCCGCCCGCGCGCGCCCAAGAGCCGGTGCTCTTCGCAGAGCTCTCCGGCTCCTTCCGCGCGGCGACGCCAAAGCCGGTCATCGGTCCCGCCTACGTCTACACGGTCAAGCACCAGGAGTTCGTCGACGGGTGGTGTACGGGTGGCGCCGGCGGCGGCATCCGCTGGCCGGCGGTCAAGGGCGTCGACGCCTACACGGTCGTCTTCAACGACGGCGCCTACGGCGGCGCCGAGCAGCGCGTCTCGGTCGCTGCGGACCCCACGACCGGGGATTGGCCCGGCGACAACCCGCCCGAGGGCGAGACCTATCCGGAGTCCAACGCCCCAAAGGGCGAGCACCAGCTCGGGTGGACCGGCTACGTGTATTTCGGCCCGGGGGAATGCCAGCCCGATAACACCGACTACTCGACGCGCCTGACCAATCCCCACACCGAGTATCTCCGCGAGGGGGAGTACATCGACGGCACGGTCAAGGGGCCGTGTGAGGCTGACATTTGCCCGCCGGCCCAGGGAGTCAAGGTCACCGCCAAGGGCAAGGGTGGCGGGTCCGACACGACCGACAGCGCGGGGCGCTACTCGATCAAGGTCAAGAAGGGCACCTACGCAGTCACGCCAAGCAAGGGGGACTTCAAGTTCGGGCCGAAGTCCAAGCAGGTGACCGTGCGGTCGAATTCGACCGCGACGGCCGACTTCACAATCGCCGGGGGCCCGGCCCGGCTCGACGTCACGGTCCTGCCCAAACAGACGCCGATCAACGTCTCCGACTCGCCCGAGCAGTCTGGTCCGGCACAGACAACCGTCGACGTGACGGTGAACAACCGAGGCAAGGGCACGGCCGAGTCGGTCACCCTGAAGAACCTCGACATCGAGTGGAATGTCAAGGACGTCAAGGCGCCTGAGCCGCTCCCGCTCTCCCAGATCGGGCCTCCGTCCGTCGCTGAGCTGGGCGACATCGCGCCCGGGGAATCCGTTACCAGTGAGTTCCTCGTCGAGGCGACCGGCGACGGCAAATACAAGCTCACGGCTGAAGCGAACGGAGAGGACTTCAAGGGCAAGGTCAAGGGGACCGGCAAGGCGATGATGCAGTCACAGTCTCCGCTGCTGTTCATCTACACGCGGCCTGAGCAGAGTGTCCCGAGTCCGGACGCCCCGGAGCTGGTTCAGGCCGGGACCGCGCTGTCGATGCGGGTGCGACTACAGAATCGCTCCTACAAGGAGACGCTGGCCGTCATGCCGTTCGCCGTCGGCCTCGAGGGCAACCTCATCGGCGGCTACCTGCAAAAGGCCGGGCTGCCGATCCAGGATGCGAAGCAGATCGATGACATCGACATGGTCTACCGGGCCAACAACGTCGTCGTCCTAAAACCGCGTGAGAGCCGCCTGCTCGACGCCGTCTTCAGGACCACCTACAGCGACCCGACCTCCGCCGCGCTCGGCGGTGGCACCCGCGGCGCGGCCACGTTCCCGAAGCCGGACACAAGGATCTACAACCCCGACAACGGCAAGCTGACCGTGGTGGAGCCGGAGAAGGTCGCGTTCTCGGCCGGTTCGGAGCACCACGAGTTCGCAATCGACGACAGGGCTCCCGAGGGCGTGCCGTTCACCGGCTTCTACGACACGCTAGGAGCGTTCGGCGCCTTTTCAAAGGGGGCTCTAACAGGCGTCGCCTACTCGCTCGCTGGCACGATTCGGGGCATCGTCATCGACATCCCGAAGCTGATCGGGACCGGCGGCCAGGCCTACCTCCAGCTGGTCACCGAGCGCACGGCCGAGCTCTGGAAGGCCGTCCGCGAGAGCAAGGATGCGCACGAGGCCTTCGATCAGTACGTGCAGAAGCAGTTCGAGTTCATGCTGCGCGACTTCGAGGCGGTCGGCAAAGTGCCGGGCGCGCTCAAGAACGCTCTGCACGGCTTCGATAAGTCGTCCCAGGCGCACCTCGACAAGCTCGCCAACCAGTGGTTTGCGGGGAACTGGGTTGAGGCCGCCGAGCAGCTCGGCAAGGACAGCGGCGAGCTCGCCGGCGATGTTGCCCTGGGTGACGTGGTCCTCGCCAAGGCGCTCGCTGCGCTGCCGCGTCTGAACAAGGTCGTCAAGGCGGCCGAGAAGGCTGCTGGGGCGGGCCTCACCCGGCTGAAGCCGGTCGTCAATACGTTCACCGCGAAGGCGCAGTCCGCCGTGCGGGCGATGAAGTTCCTGAAGACCAGGCTGAAGCCCGGCTTCGTCGCTGACTTTGAGGCGCTTGAGGTTCTCTACGGCCTCACGCACGCACAGGCCCGCTTCATGGCGGTGCTTGCCAAGACCGAAAGCATCCTCATCGCCGCTCGATCGCGCGGCTCGGGCGCGCTCAAGTGGATCGAGGACTTCAAGGCGCTCGTCAAACCGGAGTGGATCAAGCTCAAAAACGTCAACCACTACGACGTCCAGTTCCTCAACTACAACGCCGCGGACCTCGATCGGGTCGTGATCAACCGCAATCTGCCTACCGACGCCGAGCTGACCGCGCGCCTCGATGCGGCTGGCATCACCGATCAGGGGACCCGCGACCAGGTTTTCAAGCGCCTCGAGTCTCGCAACAAGGAGCTGACCACCGACGAGCCCGGCTACGCGAAGTGGATCGAGGCCAACGCGGCCGCTGGCAATGAGATCGAGACCAAGTTCAACTGGGGAGACAACGGGCTCAACCCGGCCGCGACGGGCAAGAAGACGCGAGCCAAGTTCGTGATCGCCGGCGAGCCGCCGCCGGGCAACTTGATGGTCTCGGTCGACGGTGCGCCGCCGCGTCCGGTCACAGGCGATGTCGACATCGTCTCGCTAACGAAGGCGGACGGGACGCCGCTCGACAGCACGACGCACGCGCGGATCCTGGAGATCCTGGCTGGTCCGCCGATGTACATCCAGCACCCCGAGACGTCGACCTGGTTCATGGACGGCCTGTTCGACTTCGCAAAAAAGCACGAGGAGCTCGCAAAGGACCTGCCGATTCAGTTCGCACCGGACGGATTGGCCCGGGTGATCAAGTACGACCGCGCCAAGTCGTTCTTCCAGTCGAAGCTCAACTACTTCGTCCACTGGGAAGGCGGCTATCGCCACCTCGACTGGCTGCGGCTACCCGGCCTACCCGCCTTGCCCTAGATGAGCACCCCGCGAACGAACTCGATATCAGCGCGCTGAGCTTTCGCCGGGCCCGGCGTCTCGACGATGGCCGGCGAGCCGCCCGCGGCGATCATCGCGCGTAGGGCGTCCGGATCGATCTGGCCTGAGCCGAGATTGGTGTGACGGTCCGCGCCGGTGCCCGCAGCATCGCGGGAGTCGTTGACGTGCATGAGGTCGATACCGCCGGTGATCGCGACCGCTCGTTCGACGGCGTCAGAGAGATCCTCTCCGGCCGCGTGGGCATGGCAGGTGTCGAAGCAGAAGCCGAGGTCGATGCCGCCCTCGTTGCCGTCGAGCGCCTCCCAGAGCGCCGCGAGCGCGTCGAAACGGCGAGCGACCGCGTTGTTGCCGCCGGCGGTGTTCTCGATCAGCACCTTGACGTCGGTCTCGAGCATCTCGAGCGAGCGCACCCAGCGTCCCGGGCCCTCGGCGATGTCGTCCTCCGCGTGGCCGCCATGGACGACCACCGCGGCCGCGCCGATGGCGGAGGCGGCATCGCAGGTCTGCTGAAGGATCTTGCGCGAGCCGTAGCGGACGTTCGGCTTTGGCGAACAGACGTTGATCAGGTAGGGCGCATGGACGTAGACCGCAACGGCTGAGCCACGAAGTTCGTCAGCGTCCTCGCGATCCGGCGGCTTGCGCCAGCTCTGCGGGTCGGAGAGGAACAGCTGCAGGCAATCGGCGCCCAGGGACTGAGCGGAATCAAGCGGGTCATCGCGGCCGACGTGGGCGCCGACCTGGATCTCCGTTGGCATCGGGCGAGGATATGGCCGATGGGGGATCTAGGGGGTGGGGGCCGCAGGTGTGGGGATCAGTTTGGGGTTGCGCCCCGATGTGCCTACGGGCATTCGGCCCGAGAGTGGTCGCATGAACCCGACGAAAGGACTCTCGATGCGACGTGTAACCACCCTTATGGCCTCGGCTTGCCTGGTCCCGTGCCTGCTGGCGGGCGCCGCTGAGGCGAAGCCGGCCGTGAAGACGGCGAACTTCAAGGCCTCGATCACCGGAAGCCAGGTCACCACCTGGGTCCATGACACCCCAGCGGACGGCCCCTGCATCGGCGCCACCCACTCCGCTGGCTCGGTGCAGATGCCCTATCGCAGCCGAGAGGCGGCGAAGCTCAACGTGATTCAGGTGCCGAAGGGCAACCCGGCGTACTCGTTCACCCACGGCGATCCCTACTTCGCCCCGACGATCCAGGTGTCGGCCTCGGCGGACATGGAGGGCGAGACGTGGGCGCAGGGACCGCCGGATGCGAGCCAGTGCGACGACAACGGCGGCGGCGTCGAACCGCAGCCTCAGGACTGCGGCCAGGTCGTCGGCTTCATGGACGTCAAGCTGAGCTATCTGCTCGACGACGAGCTCTGGGTCACCGGCGACTCCCAGGGATGGGGGCAGACGGTCGTCTCCGGCGGCGGTGGCGAGGAGCTGCGCAACGCCTTTCAGAACTGCCCGTTCTGGAACGGCGGTCCGTACGACGAGGCGGCGGCCGAGGGAGATCTGATCTTCGCCGGCGACAAGCTCCTCGAAAAGGACGTGTTCAACAAGAACAAGAAGAAGTTCGTCCTCAACGGAGCCGAGCGTGAGTGCTTCGACGACTCGGGTATCACCGCCTGCGGTCGTGACGCCACCGACCAGTTCTACGGCGAGATCCTCAACACGTGGAAGCTGACGCTCAAGCGCGTCAAATAGCAGGGTGCCGCATAGCGGGAACCGCGCGCTACCCTGCGGCGTCCGCTCATGTGCGCCTTAACTCCGTCGCTACGCTCACTCAGTGCCCAAGCGGGTATCGATCCTGGGCTCGACCGGCTCGATCGGCGAGCAGGCACTTGACGTAATCGGCCAGTCCGCGCGACCTCGAGGTCGCCGGACTTTCCGCGGCCCGCAACGCCGACCGGCTCTGCGCGCAGGCGCGAGAGTTCGGCGTCGCAGCCGTTGCGCTGTCAGAGCCCGAGGCGGCTGCCGAGGCGAGCAGGGAGCTGTCGGGGACCGAGGTCCTTGCTGGCGACGAGGGCGTGCGGGCGCTGATCGAGAGGACCGCGCCGGACCTCGTCCTCAATGCGATCGTGGGCATCGCCGGCCTCGGGCCAACGATCGCAGCCCTGAGCGAGGGCATCGATGTCGCGCTGGCCAACAAGGAGAGCCTGGTCGTCGGTGGCGAGCTCGTCACCGCGCTGGCGGAGGCGGCCGAGGCGCGGATCCTGCCCGTCGACTCCGAGCACTCCGCGATCTTCCAGCTGCTGCGCGGCGAGGGACCGGGAACGGTTGAGCGGCTCATCCTGACTGCGTCGGGCGGCCCGTTTCGCGGCCGCACGAACCTGAGTGCGATCACACCCGCCGAGGCGCTCGCCCACCCGACCTGGGATATGGGCGGGCGCATCAGCATCGACTCGGCGACGCTGATGAACAAGGGGCTCGAGATCATCGAGGCGCACCACCTCTTCGGCGTCTCCTACGCCGCGATCGACGTCCTGGTACACCCGCAGTCGATCGTCCATTCGCTCATCGAACTCAACGACGGCGCCCAGCTCGCGCATCTCGGGCTCCCCGACATGCGGGTTCCGATCTCCTACGCGCTGCACTTCCCGGCTCGAGCTGACGTCACCGTGCCGAAGCTCGATCTCGCCGCCGTCGGCGAGCTGCAATTCGAACGACCCGACCTCGACACGTTCCCGTGCCTACGCCTCGCGCGTGATGCTGGGCGTGCCGGGGGGACAGCCCCGTGCGTCCTGAACGCCGCCGATGAGGTCGCCGTTGCGGCATTCCTCGACGGTGAGATCGCGTTCACCGCGATCGCCGACGTGATCGCCGGGACTCTCGACGAGGTGGGCTCGACGCCGCTGACCCACTTCGAGGACCTCTTCGCCTGCGACGCACGCGCCCGCGAGGTCGCAACCGGGCTCGTTCAGAGGACGGCCGCCGTATGAGCTGGATCCTCGCGTTCCTCGGGTTCGCCGCTCTGGTCGTCCTCCATGAGGCTGGCCACTTCGCCGCGGCGAAGGCTGTCGGGATGCGAGTCGAGCGCTTCTTCTTGTTCTTCCCGCCGAAGCTGTGGAGCTTCAAGCGAGGCGAGACCGAGTACGGAGTCGGCGCAATCCCGCTCGGCGGCTTCGTGAAGATCACCGGGATGAATCCCGAGGAGGAGCTCGAGCCGGAGGTTGCGCCTCGGGCCTACTGCAACCAGCCTGTGTGGAAGCGCATCGTCGTCATCGCGGCTGGCCCGTTCGTCAACCTCGTGATCGCGTTCGTGATCCTGTACTTCCTGGCCTTTGGCGTCGGTGAACCGACGAACACGGTCGAGACCGTGGCGGACGGAACGCCCGCGGCAGAGGTGCTCGAGTCCGGGGATCGGTTGATCTCGGTCGACGGGGTCACCGGTGACCTCGAGGCGCTGCGCACCCAGATCGCCACGCACGAGTGCGCCGGCGAACAAACGGACGGCTGCACCGCGGCGGAGCCCGCGACAATCGTGGTTGTGCGTAACGGCGAGCGGGTCACCGTTACGGCCACGCCGATCTATGACGCCGCGTCGCAGCGGCCGCTGCTCGGGTTCAGCTACGGCGTGCGTCCGCTGGACCCCGGAGTCGGCGGGGCCGCCACCTGGGCCGTCGACCGGATGTGGGACGTGACGACGCAGACGGTCGGGATCGTCGGGCGGATCTTCGATGCCGAGCAGCGAAAGCAGATCTCCGGCGTGGTCGGCTCATACGAGGTCACCCGTCAATCGATCGAGTTCGACACCCGCCAGGCGCTCTTCGTGCTCGCGCTGATCAGCCTCTCGCTCGCGGTGATCAACCTCTTTCCGTTCCTCCCTCTCGACGGCGGCCACATCTTCTGGGCGATCGTCGAGAAGGTCCGCGGTAAGCGTGTTTCACTGCGGACGATGGAACGTGCGTCGGTGGTCGGATTCGCGCTGGTGCTGGTGCTGTTCGCGATCGGGCTATCGAACGACATCGGGCGGCTCAGCGGCGAAGGCTTCAACGTTCGCTGACCGCGCCGGCCTGCGAGCTACGCGGAAGTACGTATTGACCGGGCTCCGGGGGCTTGGTCGAATTGGTGAATCGAATCGCCAGCTCTCAAGCTCATGCTTGCCACGCTCGCCATCGTTCTCGCGGTACCCGCGGGGGCGTCGGCGCAGAGCCGCACGCTCGGGAGTCCGCTGGCCGCGGCGCCGAACCTCGGCTTCGGCTGTGAGACCAAGCCAACCTTCACGGCGCAGTCGTTCAACGGCGACTACTTCCTGGTGCCCTCGGGTCAGCCGGACTGCACCTGGTTTCAATCCGGGGTGATCGGCAGCGTCGACTATTCCGACCCGCGTACAGGCTCGGTCCCCGCAGACGGAACGATCACCAACATCGCCGTGCGCGGCGGGCTTAACCCGGCGGCTTTTCGTGTTGTGATCGTGCGCCAGATCGGTGGCATCGTCGGCAACGACGAGCCGATCAGCGTCTGCTGCGCCTTCGTCTCGGAGACGGCGCCTTTGAGGCCGACGCCGAGTGCCAACGGCGTCACCAACTTCCCGGTCAACATCCCGGTCCAACGCAACATCAGGGGAACCTCGGCGGTCGCCGACTACGTCGGCATCAGCGGTGTCAGCGGGACCGGGGAGCTGCCGCTGCTCGACACGGGCGACAACAACACGCTGACGGGCTATCGACCGGGGAGCCCCGACGCTGGATTCTTCTATCCCCGGATGGGCGCCCTCGAGGCGCCGGGCGGCGGGACGCGCAACAACGAGAGCATTCCCAACGTCGAGGTCTTGGTGCAGTGGACCTGGACGCCGGCCGGAGGCGTGCCGACGCCACCGACGCCGTTACCACCTGTGCCTCCCACCAATCCAGGGGCCGCGCCAACGGCGCAGTCGGCCGCTCAGGCCAATGCGCGCCGGGCTCTGATCCAGCTGGCGTGTGGAGCCAACGCTGCCTGCCAGGGGCAGCTCGAACTGCTCAGCCGTGGAACGACCCTTGCCGCGAAACCCAAGCTTTATGGCTCGGCGAGCTATGCGATCGAAGCGGGCCAGGCCGCGGAGATCAAGGTAAAGCTGAATCGAAAGGGCAAGGCGCTCATTCGCAAACGCAAGACAGCCAAGGTGAGTCTGCGCCTGACACCGACCGGTGGCACTCCGGTCGTGAGCGAGCTCAAGCTCAAGCGCTGAGCACCCTTCGCCTCAAGTTAGGTCCAGGCGATAGGTTTCCCCTGCAACAACGGCGGGTTCCAGGAGGAGAGAGATGGAAGCGACGACCGCAGAGCGTCAGGCGAGTGGCGGTCCGGCACGCGAGCTGTTCGCGCAGAACCTCGCGGTCGCTTTCGAGCAGACCGTCGACCGGATCGGTGAGGACCCGGCCATTCGCGCAGGCGATGGCGACGACGAGATAGTCATTTCGTGGAATGAGCTCCGCGACCAGGTGCACCGCATCGCGGGTGGCCTCGCGTCGCTTGGAGTCGGCAAGGGCGACACGGTGGCGATCATGCTCAACAACCGCCCCGAGTTCATCCCGATCGATATGGCCGCGGTCTCACTCGGTGCGGTCCCGTTCTCGATCTATCAGACGTCCTCGCCCGAGCAGATCCAGTACGTCATCGCGGATGCCGGCGCAAAGGTCGCGTTGGTTGAGACGGCGTTTCTGGATGTCTTCAACGAGGCGCGCAAGGAACTGCCTTCGATCGAGACCGTCGTCGTCATCGACGGAGAGGGCGGTGACCACACCCTCGCATCGCTCGAGGAGATCGATCCGGAGTTCGACCCGGCCGACACGATCGCCGCGGTTGAGCCCGACGACCTGCTCACCCTGATCTACACGTCCGGAACTACGGGCCCGCCGAAGGGCGTGCAGCTCACGCACCGGAACCTGATGATGCTCACGGCGGCCGTGGAGGACATCGTCGACTTCCCGGACCGCGGCGCGAAGGTGATCTCGTGGCTGCCGGCGGCGCACATCGCCGAGCGTGGCGCGCACTACTACCTGCCGGTGATCCGCGGCTGCACCGTCACGATCTGCCCGAATCCGCGTGAGATCGTCGCTTTCTTGCCGAAGGTCCGCCCGACCTGGTTCTTCGCCGTACCGCGGATCTGGGAGAAGCTGAAGGCCGGGCTCGAGGCGAATCTGGCCAACCTGCCCGGCGAGCAGGGCGAGGCCGCACGCGCTGGCCTCGAGGCCGCCCTGAAGAAGGTCCGACTCGAACAGGCCGAGGAGGAAGTCCCCGAGGAGCTGGCCGCCGCCGTCGCCAAGGCCGACGAGGCGATGTTCTCGAACCTGCGCAAGATGCTCGGTCTCGACGAGATCATCGCGGTCAACGTTGGTGCCGCGCCGACGCCGCTGGAGGTGCTCGAGTTCTTCCACGCGATCGGGATCCCGATCGGAGAGCTGTGGGGGATGTCGGAGACGTGCGGCACCGCGACGATCAACCCGCCGGAGAAGATCAAGCTCGGAACGGTTGGGCCCCCAGTGCCCGGCGTGGAGATCCGGCTGGCCGAAGACGGCGAGGTGCTCGTCAAGGGCGACGTCGTCATGGCCGGCTATCGCAACATGCCCGACAAGACCGCGGAGACGATCGACGACGAGGGCTGGCTCGCAACAGGCGACATCGGCGTGCTCGACTCCGACGGCTACCTGAAGATCGTCGACCGCAAGAAGGAGCTGATCATTAACGCCGCCGGCAAGAACATGTCGCCGGCGAACATCGAGGCGAAGCTGAAGGCCTCGAGCCCGCTGATCGGCCAGGCGGTCACGATCGGCGACGCGCGTTCCTACAACGTCGCGCTCGTGGTCCTCGATCCCGACTTCGCGCCGGTCTGGGCAAGCCAGAACGGCCTCGAGGGCAAGTCGGCGGACGAGCTCGCCACCGAGGAGACGCTGATCGCGGCTATCCAGGAGGGCGTCGACGCTGCAAACGCGAAGATGTCCCGGGTCGAACAGATCAAAAAGTTCAAGATCCTGCCGACCGATTGGGCACCCGGCGGCGACGAGCTCACGCCGACGATGAAGCTCAAGCGCAAGCCGATCGCCGAGAAGTACTCGGACGAGATCGAAGCCTTGTACTCAGGCTGAACAACGGCAATGAGGGTGGGGAGGGTTGCAGCTGCCGCGCTGGTTGCGATGGCGGTCGGTGCGCCGACCGCGCACGCGGTTTCCGATTGCCCGACCGTGCCCAAGGCGCGGGTGCTGGTGGAGGGCCGAGGCGTACTGGAGTCGGTGATCTCCGACTCGCGAGGCCGGCTCTATTTCACGGATGCTGACGCCGGTGAGCTGCTGCGGATGGATCGCCGCCGCAGCGCGCCTGAGGTGATCGTCGACGGTATCCGCGCTCCGGGCGGGCTCGCCTTCCTCGAGGACGGGTCGCTCTACGTCACCACGTTCCAAGGCGAGCTGATTCAGCTCAAGAACGTTCGCGGCCGCCCGTAAGCAGCGCGAGAGTCGACACATTCTGCGCACCAAGCGTGCGCTGCGAGTCCCAACACTCCAGCCATGCCTCGCGAACTGCGCCTAGCGTCCTCGAGGAGGACGTTTGCCGCATCTCGCGGCTGGCCGCGTATCGCTGAGCTAGCTGCAGGCCAACACGGCGTCGTTTCGCTGCGCCAACTCTGCGCTGCCGGGGTTCGGCCTTCGACGGCTCGGAGCTGGGTGTCCAGGGGGCTGCTGGTCCGCTGTCATCGTGAGGTCTTTGCCGTTGGTCATGGCGTGCTCCGGGCAGAAGGCCACTACCTCGCAGCAGTTCTGGCTTGCGGCGACGACGCCGCTCTCTCGCATCGCTCAGCCGGAGCAGTGCTCGGTGTTCGCAAGGCAGCCTCCTCGTTCATCGAAGTCACGGCGCCGGGTTTCACGGGGCGCTCACGCAAAGGGATCCGCGTGCACGGCTGCGAACTCGCCGCGGACGAAGTGTTTACGCATAACGGCATTCCGTGCACGACGCTCTCCCGCACGATTCTCGACCTCGCCGCGGTGCTTCCGGTTCGCGGCATCGGCGCGGTCGTAGAGACAGCGGAGCGACTCGAGATGTTCGATCTGCGGTCGCTCAGCATCCTGCTCGGCCGCCACCGCGGAAAGCGCGGGACGGCCAAGCTGCGAAGGGTCCTCGCCGCATTCAACGCCGAGGTCCTGCGTGCACGCACAGAGTCCGAAGCTCGCTTCTTTCACCTATGCGTTGACCACGAGATCGCCCCGCCACTGGTAAATCGCTTCGTGGAAGCTGGGGGAGAACGGTTCGAGGTCGACTGCCACTGGCCGCAGGCGCGGGTGATCGTGGAGGTCGACAGCCCCTTTCACGACACCACTGCCGCACGAATCCGCGATGCCCGCCGAGACGCTGCGCTAGCTCGCGACGGCTGGACGGTCCTGCGCTGCCGTTGGGTCGACATCACAGAGCACCCAGAGCCGCTGCTAGCGACGCTGCGCCGGGCCCTCGCCGCGGCGAACTGCGTCTAGCGTCCTCAGTGGGGACGCGAGCCGCAGTTCGCGACCCATCCGCTCAATCGACGACCTTCCACTTGGCCTTCGCCGGAGTCGGGTCGGCGTTGCCTTCGGAGTCGATCGCGCGGACCGAGAACTTGTGCTTGCCGGGCGAAAGGCGCTTGTACGAGGTGGGCGAGGAGCAGCTTTCGAACTCGCCCTTGTCGATGCTGCACTCGAAGGTCGACCCGTTCTCGCTCGAGCTGAACTTGAACTTCGCCTTCGTCTTCGAGGTCTTCTTGTCCGGAGCCTTTGTGATCGTCGTTTCCGGCGCCCCGCCGCCACCCCCACCGCATGCTGTCTCCGTCGGCGCGACCGAGTTGTTGCGCGGCGATGGCGTGCCAAGGGCGAAGTCGGCTGAGCTCGTGTTGGTGTCGTCGCTCGCTTCGAGCAGCGTCGCGCAGCCGGGTGCGATCGAACGGATCAGCGCGGAGCCGTCTGGGATCGCGGGGGCGGGGGTGCCGACCGGAGAAGGCAGGGCGCCGGCGCCGCTGAAGTTGCCCCACGAGACGCAGTCGATCGTGTCCCAGCAGGCCGCGCCACCCGGGCCATAGGTCTGAATCGCGTCGGAGAGCTGGTCGTAGGTGAAGTCGGGCGAGCCCGGGGCCGCGGTGTCGCCGATCAGGATCGTCCGCTGGGTGTCACCGTTGTCGACGTTCTTGTTCAGCGTGAACGAGGCCAGCAGGGTTCCGGTCGCTGTGTAGAAGTCGACCTTGTGGCCGTTGACGAACTCTTGGCCAGACGAGTACATCTGTAGCTCGATGTAGGCGGAGTTGGGCCCGGCGGGGTTGGTCGCGACCTCGCTCACGCTCATGAGGTGAAAGGCGGCGCTTGCCGGCGCAGTCAGCCCCAGCGCCAAGGCCGCGGTTGCGATCAGGCCTGTCACTCCCCTTCGCATGGCCTCAACCTATACCTCGACGGGGTCCTTCAGCTGCGCGAAACCCTCTTCACGCGTCGTGAAGGACACGATCTTGGACACCCGGTCGCCTGTCAGCGTGCACAGCATTGATCCCTCGGTCCCGAACGAGTGACCGTTGCGGTTGTCCGAGATCGTGATCTCAATGCCGACGAGCACCTTGCTCTCGTCCGCCCGATCGAGGAAGAAGTGGCGGCCTCCGAGGACCAGCGCCCGATTGGGGCCAAGCGTTTCGGTGAGAGTTGCCAGCCCCGCACGGATCCCTTCATGGCCATGAAGTTCGTTTGGTCCGATTACGAACCCTGGCGGGTGGATCTCCACGTCCTCGGTCACATGGGGGAGATACGCATCGAGGTCGACGGCTTCGGATGCGTCGAGAATCCCCTGGACGGCCCTGACGCCGGGTGTCGATGCCACCCGCGGAACGCTACTCCGATCTGGACAACACTCAAGGGCTCTCGATCGATGGGGCATTTCAGGCAACACCCGCTGTCAGAATGTCTACGTGGCCTCAAAGCGCCAGATATTCGTGGGCGGCGTTCCAATCGGCGGCGGCGCGCCCGTGGTTGTCCAGACGATGACCAAGACGGAGACCGCCAACCTCGAGGCGACGATGGAGCAGATCGAGAAGGTCGCCGAGGCGGGCGCCGATCTCGTCCGCTGCGCGGTCCCGCGAGACGACGATGTCGTCGCTCTGAAGGAGATCGTGAAGCGCTCGCCGATCCCGATCATCGCCGACATCCACTTCAACTACACGCTCGCGCTGAAGGCCATCGACGCGGGCGCCCACTGCATTCGCCTGAACCCGGGCAACATCGGCGGCCGCGAGAAGGTCGCCGAGGTCGCGGTGAAGGCAAACGAACACAACGTGCCAATGCGAATCGGCGTCAACTCGGGGTCGCTCCCGAAGCACTTGCACGAGCTCGAGCGCGACAACCCCGTCGAGGCGCTGGTGACCGCGGCGACGGAGTTCGTCGCGATGATGGAGTCACTGGACTTCGAGAACTTCAAGGTGTCGATCAAGTCGACCAACGTCCCGAACACGATCGCCGCCAACCGGCTGCTCGCAGAGCGGATCCCGTATCCGATCCACCTCGGTATCACCGAGGCCGGAACCAAGTGGTCCGGATCGCTGAAGTCGGCCGTTGGCCTCGGAACGCTGCTCGCCGACGGGGTGGGGGACACCATCCGGATCAGCCTCTCCACCTTCCATGCCGAGGAGGAGGTCAAGGTCGCCTGGGAAATCCTCAAGGCGCTGAAGCTGCGCGAGCGCGGACCCGTGCTCATCGCCTGCCCGACATGCGGACGGCTGCAGTTCGACATGGACGCGGTCGTCGCTGAGATCGAGCGCCGTCTCGAGTCCTATGCGGAGCCGATCGAGGTCGCCGTGCTCGGCTGCGCCGTCAACGGCATCGGCGAGGCGTCGCACGCCGATTTCGGGATCACCGGCGCCAAGAACGAGGGCCTGATCTTCGCTCATGGCAAACCACTCAAGAAGGTTCCTCAGGATGACCTCGTGGACGCCCTGTTCCGCGAGATCGACAAGTCGCTCGACCGCGGGACGGTCGAGGTCGACGACGCTGAGGCGGCTGCCGGCGCACAGTGGCTCGAGCGCATCGAGGAGGAGAACGCCGACGAGCTCACCCCGGAGCGAATCGCGAAGCTCGAGGCGGAGAAGGCCCGTGCAGAGGGCAGCGACGTCACGGCGGAGCCCTTCCTCAAGCCGGTGAAGGGCAAGAAGGTCGAGCTCGACGAGGCTGACTCGCCGACGGCCGGCCGCCGCTTCACTCGCGCCTGACCGACAACCCGGATAGGTTTCGGCCGTTGTCTAGTCCCGAGGAGGGGTCAGATGGAGCAAGGGAGCAAGGACTTCAAGATGGCGTTCAGCGTCATGGCGGCAATCCTCGCCGTGGCATTGATCCTCACGCTGCTGTCGTAGGAACGGCCGCGCCGAGTGAGATCGTCGGCGAGCGCGGGGAGCGCGTTGTTTACATCGGCGGCAGCGGCAGCGCGGCGGTGAGCCTCCGCGGATCAAGCTCGAGATCGTCCGTCGCCCGGCGGACTGACGCGAAGTAACCTCGGCCAGTCGTGGCTCGCCTCTCCACCTACTTCCTGCCGACCCTGCGCGAGGATCCCGCCGACGCCGAGGCGCTCTCGCACAGGCTGATGGTCCGTGCCGGCCTGATCCGCCAGCTGGGCGCTGGCCTGTGGACCTGGCTGCCCGGCGGATACCGCGTGATCAAGCGGGTCGAGGCGATCATTCGCGAGGAGATGGACGCGATCGGCGGCCAGGAGATGCTGATGCCCGTCCTGCAACCGGCGGAGCCCTGGGAAAAAACAGGGCGGATCGCAATTCCTGAGCTGTTCAGGCTCCAGGACCGCAAGGGCTCCGACCACGTGCTCGCGATGACCCATGAGGAGGCGGTGACGACGCACGTCGCCCGCGACATCCGCTCGTACCGCGAGCTGCCAAAGATCCTCTACCACGTGCAGGTCAAGGAACGCGACGAGCCGCGACCCCGGGCGGGCGTCCTGCGAACCCGCGAGTTCACGATGAAGGACTCGTACTCGTTCGACCGCGACTCAGAGGGCCTTGACGCGTCGTATGAGCTGCATCGACAGGCGTACGCGCGAATCTACGACCGTGCCGGCATCCGCTGGTATGAGGTCGAGGGCGACGTCGGGATGATGGGCGGCACGGACGCCCACGAGTACATGGCTCCCTGCGCGGCGGGTGAAGACGAGGTCGCGCTGGCGCCCGGCTACGCCGCGAATCTCGAGATCGCGTCGGCGACGCCGCAGCCGGTCGAGATGCCGCCGGCCCTCGACGCCCCGCGGGAGGCGCCGACCCCCGGACTGACCACCGTCGCCGCGGTCGCGTCGACGCTTGGCGTTCCCGAAGGCGCAGCGATCAAGGCGATGCCCGTGATCGTCGAGGGACGGGGGATGGTGCTCGCATTGGTGCGAGGTGACCACCGCCTCAACGAGATCAAGCTGACCAACGCCCTCGGCGCGTCGTTTCGGCAGGCGACGCCCGAGGAGATTGAGGCCGAGCTCGGACCGCCGGGATTCATCGGCCCGGTGGGCACCGATGTCCCCATCGTCAAGGATGCGGCGATCCAGGGCGGCGGCTATTTCGCGGGAGCAAACCAGCCCGACATGCACCTGATCGGGGTCGAGCCCGGCAGGGACTTCAACTTCGAGGAGCTCGACATCCGTCGCGTCGAAGCGGATGACCTGTCGCCGTCAGGGGACCCCATCAGGATCGAGACCGCGATCGAGGCGGGCAACATCTTCAAGCTCGGGACGCGTTATTCCGAGCCGCTCGGCGCGACCTACCTCGACCCCGACGGCAAGGAACATCCCATCGAGATGGGCTGCTATGGAATCGGCCCGGCGCGGATCGTTGCCGCAGCCGTCGAGCAGGGCGCCGACGACAAGGGCATCGTCTGGCCGCCGGCGCTTGCGCCGTGGCCGGTGCACCTGGTCGTGCTCGGCAAGGCTGGAGACGAAACGATCACCGCGGCCGATCGCCTCTACGAGGAGCTGCAGGCTGCCGGTCTCGACCCGCTGTACGACGATCGCGACGGGGGGCCCGGGCAGAAGCTCACGGATGCCGAGCTGATCGGATGCCCGCTGCGGCTCGTCGTCGGTAAGCGGGCGCTCGCCGAGGGCGAGGTCGAGGCGCAGGAGCGTGCCTCGGGCGCGGATCACCGATTTCCGGTCGCAGAGGCCGCGGCGCGCGCCGTCGAGCTGATCAACACGCTTAGCTGAGTGTCGATGGCACCCACGAAGCGCCGCCTGTTCGGGATCGATCGCTCGGGCCCGTCGCCGAGCCAGACGCGTCGTGGCGCGCCCCTGCACCCATGGACGCTTCCGAATCTCGTCGGCTACCTGCGGCTTGCCTCGATACCGGTGTTCCTGGTGCTCGCCTTTCAGAGCGAGGACGGCCGGGACACCGCGCCGGCGCTCCTCTACCTGTGGATCACGCTCGGCGACTACCTGGACGGCTTCCTAGCTCGCGCCACCGGCCAGTACTCTCGCATGGGAGCGTTGCTGGACCCGGTCGTGGATCGCGCCGCGGTGCTCTCCGGGGCGGTCGTCTGCTGGCACTTCGAGCTGCTCCCTCGGTGGGCACTTGGCCTCGTCGCCGCCCGTGAGGTCGCCACGCTGATCCTGGCTCGGATGGCGCTGCGACGCGGAATCGACATCGAGGTCAACTGGATCGGGCGAATCGGCGTCTTCCTCGTCTTCGGCGGGATCTTCTGGAGCATGGTCGTCGACTGGTGGATCATCCGCGCCGGCTTCGTCGTCGGCGTCGCGCTGACCGTCGCGGCCACCTACGTTTACGTTCGGGCTGCCCGCGGGCGTGCGCCGCACGGTGCGGTGCAACCGTCAAGCTCAACTTGAAGTTTGTAGATCCGGCCTATAATCGGCCCGGCAACGGATTCTGGGCATCAATTGGGCGCCGGTCACCGGCGAGAGACGAGGTTTGATGAGCACCGACTACGACGAGACCTTCCCCGACATGGGCGCCATGAGCGATCAGGAGCTCAAGGACCTGATTTCTCAGCTCACCGAGGAAGAGCATGAGGTTTCCTACCGCCGCCGCGTCCTGCACGGCAAGATCGACATTCTTCGCGCCGAGCTGGTGAATCGCCTGAAGCATGAGCACGAAGAGGGCGAGTCGGCCCTCACAGGTGCCGACCTGCAGCAGCTCACCGACATCCTGCTTGGCAAGGTCCCACCGCTTCCGGAGGACAAGGACGACTGACGATGGCCGTCCACTGTCCGGAATGCGGGTTCGTCAACCCCGAGGGAGCCAACTACTGCCAGAAGTGCGGTGCGTTCCTTGGGCGGCCCGAGGGCGGTGAGGATCCGACGACCATGACCTACAAGGTCGACGAGACTGGTGAGTACACGCCTGTCGACATCGACCAGGAGGTCGACCGCTCGGGCGCGGCGCTGGTGATCCGTTCCGGCGGCGGCAGGGCGGGGGAGAGCTTCGTCGTCGACGACGAGCGCGTCAGCATCGGCCGCACCCCTGACGCCGCCGTCTTCCTCGACGACGTGACTGTTTCGCGCAATCACGCGCTGCTGGTCCACCGCCAGGACGGCTATTACATCGACGATCTGGGCTCGCTCAACGGCACGTACGTCAACCGCCGCCGGATCGAATCGCACCGTCTCGATGACGGCGACGAGATCCAGATCGGTAAGTACAAGCTCAGCTACTTGGAGAAGTGAGAGGGGATTCGGGATGGCTGTGATGGCCGGAAAGCAGGCGATTGGACCGGACGGGAGCGGCGATGGCCGGCCCACGCGCACGGAAAGCGCGTCGCGCCCGCGCAAGGCGCTGACGATCGGCGCCGTCGCGAAGATCCTCGGCCAGGAATTCGACGACATCTCGATCTCGAAGATCCGCTACCTCGAGGATCAGAAGCTGCTCGCGCCGCGGCGTACTGCCGGCGGCTACCGGCTCTACAGCCAGGCTGACGTCGAGCGCCTTCAGGCAATCCTGCGCATGCAGCGCGACGAGTTCCTGCCGCTGCGGGTGATCCGACAGGAGCTCGCAACGGGCGATTTCACCGGCAGGCGACCGGCGGGGGAAGGCCAGAAGCGCCGCGCTGCTTCGGTCGGAGAGCCCGTCACCAGCTTCAGCCGCGACGACCTACTTGCCGAGGCGGGCGTGGGAGATCAGTTCCTGCGCGAGCTTCAGGAGTTCGGAATCGTCGCCGCCAAGCGCCGCGACGGGCGCGAGGCCTACGACGAGACTGACCTCGAGATCGTCCGGGCCGCCGCCGAGCTTTCGAAGTTCGGCGTCGGCGGGCGCAACCTGCGCGTGTTCCGCACCTCGGCGGATCGCGAGGCCGCGCTGCTCGAGCAGCTCCTGGGAGCCAGCCTGCGCTCACGCAGCCAAGCGCGCCGCAAGGAGGCCGTCGAGAACCTCGAGAGCCTCGCCGCGGTGTGTGGACACCTCAAGCACCTGCTGCTCGTGCGCGACCTGCGCCGCCTCACGGCAACGGCCGAGTAGCGACAGAGGCTTCGGCCCCGCGCGAAATTGCCGAAGGTGAGCCGCAAACGAACGATCGGCGCCCCGGTCGAGCGAGTCTGGGATCTGGTGTCGGATCCGCACAACCTGCCGCGGTGGTGGCCGAAGACGACTCGGGTGGAGGACGTCCGCGAGCAGGCGGACGGGCCCGGCATGGAGTGGACCAGCGTGCTCGGTACCGAGGCCGGTAAGGGCGTCCGCGCCGACTACCGCTGCACCGCCGCAACCGCTCCCTCACGCTATGCCTGGACCCAGGCGCTCGAGGATTCGCCGTTCGAGCGCGTGTTGAAGTCGGCCGAGGTCTCGATCGAGTTGACGGGCACCGGCGACGCGACCGACGTGACGCTGAGTACCTCAGAGACGCTGCGCGGACTTTCGCGGCTCGGCAGCCCGATGATGCGAGGCGCGGCGCGTGACCGCCTCGACGAGGCTCTCGACGGGATCGCGCGGGCGTTGACGTGAGGACCGTTCGCGCGCCGGAGCCCGGAGCGCTGCCGAAGTGGTGGGGGTGGGGCGAACAGGGCAAGCGCAACCCGCTCGGACCCGACGCGCTCAAGACGCTCGCGACCGAGCTTGGCGACGCGCAGAATGCGCGCCGCGTAGAGCTGTCAGAGGTCAATCTCGACCCCCCGGGCGAGCTTCCGGCGGCGGTCACCAAGGCCGTCGGCGCTGATCGGGTCCTCACCGACACCGAATCGCGTGTCCGCCACGCCGCTGGGCGCAGCTACCCCGATCTTCTTCGCCTGCGCACCGGCGCCATCGGTCGCGCGCCGGACGCGGTCATCCAGCCAGCTGACGCGGGCGAGGTCGCGGCTGTCATCGCCGCCTGCTCGGAGGCCCGAGTCGCCGTCGTCCCGTTTGGCGGCGGCACGAGCGTCGTCGGCGGGGTGGATCCGGTCGCCGGGCCGCACGAGCGCCTGATCGCACTCGATCTCGTGCGTTTGCGCGATGTGTCCATCGACGAGACCTCTTTGATCGCAACGCTCGGGCCGGGCCTGCGCGGGCCCGAGGCCGAGGCCGCTCTCTCGGGTGCCGGCCTGACCCTGGGGCACTTTCCACAGTCGTTCGAATACGCGACGATCGGCGGCTTCGCCGCGACGCGTTCGGCGGGTCAGGCATCCAGCGGCTATGGCCGCTTCGACGAGCTGGTCAGCTCGCTGGCGATGGCGACGCCGATCGGCGAGCTACGCACGCTCGCGACCGCGCACACAGCCGCAGGCCCGTCGCTGCGCGAGGTCGCGCTCGGGTCCGAGGGCGTCCTCGGAGCGATCACCGAGGTGAGCGTCCGGGTGCGACCAGCCCCGGCGTCGCGCCGTTACGAAGCTTGGGTCGCCGCCGATTTTGCCACCGCCTGCGACCGGGTCCGCGAGCTCGCACAACACGATCGCCTCCCCGACATCGTGCGCATCTCCGACGAATCGGAGACGCGAACCTCGCTCGCTCTCTCGGGTACCTCCGCGGCGAAGCGCGCGCTGCTCGACGCCTACCTGACGCTGCGCCGCCGGCGTGGTGGCTGCATCGTGATCTGCGGCTGGGAGGGCGACGCAGAATCCGTCGATCGCCGGCGCGCGTTATCGCTGGCGAGCATGCGCCGCGACTTGGTGCCGATCGGAGAGTCGCCCGGGCGCGCCTGGGAGCACGGGCGCTATGAGGGGCCGTATCTGCGCGATGAGCTGATGGACCTCGGTTACTTCGTCGACACGCTCGAGACGTCGCACATTTGGTCGCGGCTCGGGGAGCTGTACGCGAGCGTCGGGACGGCGATCGAGCGTGTGCTGGCGGCAGGCGGAACCCCCGCGATCGTCAACTGCCATCTCTCACACGCTTATCGCGATGGCGCCTCGCTGTACTTCACCTTCGTCTCCCGCGCGCGCCCTGGCGAGGAGCTCGAGCAGTGGCGCGAGGCGAAGACCGCCGCATCGGAGGCGATTGCCGCCTGTGGCGCGACCATCACCCACCACCACGCGATCGGCCGCGATCACGTGCCGTACATGAGCGCGGAGGTGGGGGAGGTTGGGCTTGAGGCGCTCAGCGCGCTCAAGGACCGCCTGGACCCGGCCGGGATCATGAATCCCGGCAAGCTCCTGCCAGCGGACTAGTTGCCCTCGGCCTGTCCGCCGCCGCCGCCCGCCCCGCCAGTCGGGAGCACGCCGCGCAGGATCTTGGTGCCCGGCTCGTCGAGGACGAGTTCGGTGTTTTCGATGGCCTCGCGAATCAGTCGCTCGATCGTCTTGATCGGCGCGATCGAGACGTCGACGTAGCGGACGCGCGCGATCACCGGCAGCACGGCCGAAGGAATCGCAAAGCGGTTCTGAAAGCTGCCGTTCTGATTGACCACGATCGGAGACAACGGATAGCCCTTGTCCTCGGTGAGCATCAGCCAGGCGACGTAGGTCTGATCGCGAGGCGCGGGATCGAGGCCGCGAATATCGAGGTCGACGTAGGGCTGGTCACCCGTCGCCAGACCGAATGCGGCGGTGCCCGACGCGTCGCCGCCGCCGACGGGCTCAAGCGTGACCGATTGAAGCTGCTCGTCGGCGGTGCTCGCCGTCGTGGTCGTCGAGCCGTCGCCGGCGGTGCCTTCATCGTCGTCACCGCCGAAGACGCCGGTGATCGCCAGCACGATCACGATCAGAATCAGCGCTGCGCCGGAGCAGAGCAGTAGCAGCCGGCTCTGGGACTCGCTCAGGCCGCTGAAGCCAAGCCGCTTGGCGGTGGTCGACGAGGCGGTGCCTTCGGCCGAGGAGGGCGATGTGCGCCGCAGCAGTCCGCCACCGCTCTGGCGAGTCTCGCCGGGCAGGCGCGGAAGCTCGGCGGTCGGGAACATCAATCGCAGGCGGACCGCGAGTTCCGTCGCCAGCTTGTGGTCGGCGGGATGCTCGCGCAGGTGGCGCGAGGCGTCGGCACGGCCGATTGGATCGGCTTGGCCCAGCAAGTAGTCGGTGATTCCGACATTGGTGTCGGGGTCGGCGCCCACAAGCTCGGTGAGCGCCGCGCGGGCACGGGCGCGCACGTCTGCTTCGTCCTGACCGAGGAGGGCGGCAAGGTCTGCGTAGCTCTGCCCTCGTTCGAGCAGTAGTTGCAGGGTGGCGCGCTGATCCGGGGTGATCATGCGAGTCGGAAGCCTACGGGTTGGCGCTAAAGCGCCCGCCGTTTGCCCGACCGTCGGTAGGGTCCGTGCGTGGTCGAGGAGCCAAACCCGAGGGACGGACTGGGCGAGGCGCTCGGATTCGAGCTGATCGGTGGCACGCCCGAGCGGTTCGAGGGGCGCTTCGAGGTGACCGACCGCGTGCGCCAGCCGTTCGGGATCGTCCATGGTGGCGCCTTTGCCGCGCTGGCTGAGACGCTCTGCTCAGCCGGCACGTATGCAGCGGTCGAGCCCGAGGGCATGATCGCGATGGGCCAGTCCAACCAGGCGAGCTTTCTGCGCCCGATCTCGTCCGGCTATGCCAACGCCGTGGCCACAGCGCGCCATCGCGGCCGCACGACCTGGGTCTGGGACTGCGAGATCAGCGACGACGACGGCCGGCTCTGCGCGCTGGTGCGGATGACGATCGCGGTCCGGCCGCTGCCCGACGGCGCCTAGTTTCCCGGCGCGACGATCTGCTGGACGGCCCAGCCGTTGCCGTCGGGGTCCTTGAAGAACAAGAATCGCCCCCACGGGAAGTCCTGGACGTCCCCGACCTCGAGGCCGCGACCGGATAGCTCCTCGCGGGCCGCCTCGATGTCCTCGACGACGAGCTGGAGGCCCTCCACCGAGCCCGGCGCCATCGTCGTCAGGCCCGTTCCGAACGAGATCGAACATGCGGACCCCGCCGGAGTCATCTGGACGAAACGCAGCTCGTCGCTGACCCGGTGGTCATGGTCGAGGTTGAACCCTGCGCGTTCGGCGTAGAACTCGATCGACGCGTCCACATCGGAGACCGGCACCTGAAGCAACTGCAGTTCGAAGTTCATACCGAGAACCTAAACCCCCTCGATTGCGGCCGCCACCTCCGCGCGTGTCGGTGTCTGGTCGAAGCTGGTGAGACACCATGTCGCGCCGGCAGCCTCCCACGGGGCTGGGTCCGTTCCCGGCGGATACTCGATAACGAGGTCGTAGCCGTCGAGGTCGCCGCGCAGATCACGCACCGCCTCCGCGACCTCCGCCAGGGCCCCGGGCTCCGGCAGCTCGATCGGAAAGAAACCATCCCAGCGGGCCGCACGCTCGACCGGCCGCCGCTTCGGCCACCGCCCTGCGACCCAGACCGGGATCCGTGGATGCTGGACGGGAACGGGCTCGAACTCGCCTCCCCAGTAGCCCGAGAGCGCCTGGAGGCCCTCGTCCAGCAGTCGGGCGCGCTCACGCGGGTCCACGACCTCGCCGAACGGCTCGAGCTCGCCGTTGTTGTCGCTGCCGAGGCCGACACCGAGAGTTAGACGGCCCACGCTCAAGAGGTCGAGGGTTGCCGTCTCACGCGCGACCTTGTGCACGCGCCTGCGTGACAGGGGCGTGACGAGTGGACCGATACGAATGCGCTCGGTCGCACACGCGATCGCGCTGAGCGCGATCCATGGATCGCCAACAGCCCGGGTCGGAGCGCGATACCTGACGTGATCCCAGAGGAAGAACCCGTCCCAGCCGGCTGCTTCGGCATCCTGCGCGAGCTCGGCAATTACTCGCGGGTCGGCGAGCTCGTCGAACGGCGCGACGAAGATCCCGCGGCGCGCCGCCATCTCACCCGGCAAAGCCCTCGCGGAGCGCGTTCACCCGCGCGCAGGCGCCCACAGCGCGCTCGCGAAGGCGGTCGTGGCGACGTATGGCCCTTGTCAGGTCCTTGTGTATCGCGCCGACGTCGGAGCTTGCGAACAGCAGCAGGTCGTCGCCCGCCTTGGCCGCCGCTATCGCAGCCTCACCCGAGTCATAGCCGGCACCGGTGATCGCCCCGGCGCCGAGGGCATCTGTGATCACCACGCCCTCGTAACCGAGCTGGTCGCGCAGGACTCCGGAGACGATCCGCCTCGAGAGGGAGGCCGGGTACTCGCCGTCGTAGGCCGGGTAAATCGCGTTGGAGACCATCACGAGCGGGAAGCCGCCGGCCGGACGAAACGGGGGGAACCCGCGGGCAATGGCATGCCTGGAGGCGTCGATCTCGCTGGGTTCGAAGTCGGTGTTTACCGTGGCCCGGCCCAGGCCGGGAAAATGCTTGGCGGTCGCTGCCACCCCGGCGTCCGCGAGCCCCTCGCCGAATGCCGCAACGAGCCTCGACACGCGACCAGGCTGGTTGCCGAACGACCGCGATGCGATGAATGCGCCGTCAACCGCGGGAACGTCGGCGACCGGCGCCAGGTCAACGTTGATCCCAAGCTTCGCGAGCGCCTTGCCGGTCTGGCGCCCCTGCGAACGTGCTTCCCGAGCACCCTCGGCTCCCATCTCGGGCGCGGAGAGCTCTGGCGGGAGATCGGGGAAGCGCTTGACCTCGCCACCCTCTTGATCGACTGCGATCACGGGCGGCGGCTGACCCGACCCTGCGGCGACGCGCTCGAGCTTTTCGATCTCGTCGGCTAGCGCGGCCTGGCTCAGCTCGGGCGGGGGGAAGAGGATGACGCCCGCGATATCGCCGGAGCGCAGGGCGTGCCTGAGCCCGTCCGTCGCTTCACCCTCCATGCCGACGATCAGCATCTCGCCGGCGAGGCGCCCTGGCTTCGCAGCGATCTCCTCCGGACAGGTCGGTGCCGCCGCCGCCGCCGCGCTCGTCGACTCCTCCTCGTCGCCGTTCGAAGCCCCAGCGCCGACCACAGCGCCCGCGATGAGCGCTCCCGCGGCCGTGACAGCCAACGCCGCGCGACGTCGGCGTGCGGCGGCCGGCTTCACCGTGCCAGCGGCCGGCGAGAACGGCCGATGTTCGCGACGATCAACGAAACCACGGTCACCAGGTAGATCTGGCCGGTAAGGGCCTCAGAGATCACGAAGGAGCGGCCGAGGGGAGTCGCGGCTGTCAAATCGCCGAAGCCCGTCGTCGTCAGCGTCACGAAGCTGAAGTACAGGAAATCCGACTGGTCGCCGCCCTTGATCTGAGCGAAGAACGGCTCGTTGGCGAGCGCTTCGATCACTCCGTAGGTGAACGCGAACGCCATCCCGACAAGGAGGTAGACGCAGAGGACGCCGAACATGGTCCGCACTGTTATCGCGCCGGCCGCCCGCGCCTGGCGAATGATGCCGCGGGCGATCACAAGCGGCGCGAGCATCACCAGCATCAGGGTGACTACGCGTGATGCGGCCGCGTCAAGCTCGCCGGATCCGATGAGGACACCGAGGGTGCCAAGAACCGCGAAAGTGCAAGCGACCGAGGCAGCTCGGATCAGCCACCGATGTGCGCCGGAAACATGCAGAGCGGCCAGAAGTGTGAACCCTTGAAGCGCCAGGGTCGTAACGCGCGCCGCCTCGGTATCGCCTGCCGCGAGCTGGAACGCGAGCGAGAACCCGATCAGTAAGAGCAGCCAGCCGTAGGCATAGCCATCCGGGTGCGTGTGGCGCCGCCATTGCGGCGCGCTCGAGTCGAGCGGTCCCGGCACGCCCCCTTCATAGAGCGCGCGCCGGACGGAGCAGCCCCCACGCAGAGACAATCGCCCACACGGTCTCGAGGAGCACGAACCCCCACTGCTGCTCGACGATCGCCAGGTAGGCGAGGATCACCGAGCCGAGGAGATTGAGAACCAGGTACGGGCGGGACTCGACGCTCAGCTTGCCGAGCTGCGCTGCCGTGAAGCCGGCGAGGATCAGCAGCGCTCCGACGATCTGGACGACCTGATCCATGCGAGCCAGGTTAGGGCCGTCCGGCTGGTAGCCTCGCGCCCGCGATGGCCGAAGACGAATACCGCGTCGAAATCGACATTCACGAGTCAGTGCACGGGCACCTGATGGAGCGCCTGCGGAGCCTCGATCTCGACGATGAGGTCCAGGCGCGGCTCGGCGATCGCGTGATCGTCACCCGCGACGGCGAGAAGCTGTTCGTCTACGCACAATCGGCCGAGGCGCTCACCGAAGCTGAGACGGTCGTCCGCGGTGTCCTTGCCGAGGAGGGCCTCGAAGCAGGCGTTCGCCGGCGCCGCTGGAACGGCGAAGAACGCTTCTGGCAGGACGCCGATGAGCCGCTTGCGAAGGCCGATGAGGACACGCCCCCGGATCCGGCCGAGACGGCCACCAACAAGGATCTCCAGCACCCGTTCTTCGTCTTCATCGAGGCACACAAGCCCGAGTTCCTGCGCGACCTCTAGGAGCCGGCCGATCGCTCACTCGCTGTGTGGTTCCGCGAGCAGGTCCGCTAGAGCGCCCCGTGGCGCATGGCGCGGCTTGAGTTCCGGGACCGGCCGCGCACGCTGCACGCGCCGAGGGGGCTCGCCCGCGAGGACCGGCCGGTAGCCGAGCCAGTAGGCCCGCTGGCGCGCGACCCGCTCGAGAGAGGGGTGGCAACGGCCGCAGACCGCAACGAGGTTGGACGGATCGTCGGATCCCCCAAAGCTTCGAGGGAGGACGTGGTGGGCATGCTGAGCAGGCCGGTCGCAGCGCACGCACGGCTTGCCGGCCACGACCCCGGCGGAGACACGCTTCCAATTTGCATCCCCGTAGGGCATTCCCCGAACGTAAATGCCCGATCGGATGGCGCCCTCAGATCACCTCGAACTGCGACATGAGGCCGTGGTCCTCGTGGTCGAGCATGTGGCAATGGACGACGTACTTGCCCCGGTAGTCGGAGAAGTGGCCGGCAACGACGATTGATTCGTCGGCCTCGAGCAGGAAGGTTTCCTTCAGGCAGCGCTCCAGCGGCCGGCGGGCGCTTACCGTTGCGCGAGAGCATGTACCAGTCTGCGGCGTGGAGGTGCATCAGGTGGGCGACCGCCGTGCGGTTGCGCAGCTGCCAGGTGACGGTTGAGTCGAGCTCGGCCGTCGTCTCCACCCGCGAGGGATCGAAGGTCTTGCCGTTGATCAGCCACGTCGGAAGCAGCCCCGAGCTGATCGAGATGTCCCAGCTGATTTGTGGGTTGGGCGCGGCGTCGGCGACCCATGAGGGGAGGGGGCGGAGCGTGGCGGGCACGCTCGTGGAGTCCATAGCGCGCTTGCCGACGCGGAACTGCATCAGCGGCCCGTTGAAGATCCGCTGATCGAGCGAGCCGCCCTTGCCGCCTGCGGCGGACGCTGAGCAGTTCGACGCGCTCGCCCGTGAACCGGCGGAAGTCCACGACCACCTCGACGCGCTCGCCGGGCCCGATGCGGATGCGTCGCCGCTTCACAGCCCGCGGCATCAACCCGCTCTCGGTCGCGATCTGGATCATCGGATGCGCCGTTGGAGAGCTCGACGTCGAAGGCGGTGAAATTGGACGCGTTGAGCAGCCGCAGCCGATGGCGAGTGGCGCTGACATTGTGGTGAGGCTGGTAGACGCCGTTGACGAGCACCGTCGACCCGGTGACGCCGTCGTTGGGGGCGTGGGCGCCGCGAGCGAACGGGTCGGTTAGCTGGTTGCGCTTGTCGAACGAGCGGTCGGCGAGCATCAGCGGGATGTCGCGGTCGCCCGTCGGCACCGGCAGGGACGCATCGAACGCGTCGTCGATGATCCACATGCCGGCGAGGCCCTTCCAGACGTTGGGCGCGGTCCGCTCGAGCCGGTGGTCGTGGTACCACTGAAACGCGGCACGCTCGGGGGCGCCGTCCTCGACGAGCGCGTAGTCGTAGGTGCGCTTGGCGCCGGGGCCGATCAGCAGATCGTTACCCGACTGCTTCGGCGTGAGATCTCGACCCACCTCGCAGTAGAAGGCGCGCGGCTGCGCCGCGGTGAGTCCGCCGGGCTGGCCGTCGTCGTCGGAGCGGTTGTGACCGCCATGAAGGTGCACGGTGAGCTCGCCCGCGGACGGCGGCAGCTGATGCTCGAAGGTGACCTGGGTGCGCTCGCCTGCGGGCCGGCGGATCGTCGGTCCGGGGAAGGTGCCGTCGTAGGTCCACATCCGCGTCGGGTTGCCAGGCAACGCGGCGACCTCGGCCTCGCGCATGGGATCTGAATTTCGGCGTCGGTGATGACGCGCGGGATTCGCAGCGACGCCGCGAACTTGGCGCGGCTTCGCCGGCCGCGCTGGCGCGGCAAGAGCGGGAGCCCGCAGGCGCCCCGGCAGCGTTGCCGCCAGAGCGCCCGCGGTACCCGCCGCGAGCAGAGAACGGCGCGATAGGCGCCGGTCTCGCTCGCGGAGATCAGAGCCGGCAGACGTGCTTAGCCCTCAACCTTGATCTGCGCCGGCATTTCCGGGTGCACCGCACAGAAGTAGTGCAGCGTCGCGCCGGACTCCAGCGGTGACCTTCTGCTTGAAGGTCTGACCTTCCTCTCGGAAGACCCAGGAGTCACCCTTGCGCTTGAGGGTGCCCTCCATGTCCCAGCCCTGCATCGCCGGCCTCGACCGGGTTGACCCCGACGTCGCCGGTCTCGCAGGTCGACCTCGTGCCACTGAATGATCGCTCCGCAGATCGC
This sequence comes from uncultured Solirubrobacterales bacterium, assembly GCA_963746215.1. Lineage (GTDB taxonomy): Bacteria > Actinomycetota > Thermoleophilia > Solirubrobacterales > 70-9 > WHSW01. Next base: position 223,846 of record CAVVAT010000002.1, on the reverse strand, counting down.
GGCAAACTTCTTGCCACAATCCTTGATCGCCGACGGTTCTGTCGGGATGTCCTTCTTCCGGACCAGCGAGAAGGTGTGCGGACCCACCTTCGCCGGATCCGTCGCGTTCTTGACCTTCAGGACGTCGCCGGCGGCAACCGTTTCAGGACCCTCGAAATAGAGGATCCTTGCCGTCCTGCTTCATCTTGATTACCGCTGCATGCGCCTTGTCTGAGTCGCTCGCGGTGGCGCTGGCTCCCGCACCCGCAACGGTGAGGGCAGCCGAGTGCCGCTGTTGCGGCGAGCAGGCGCGGCATTCTTGCCTTCGTCAACTGCATGTTCCTTTCTCAGGGCCGCTTCATTCCGGCCACGGTGGTACTGGACCTACGCGCTCCCCCATGCGCGGCACAACGGCGGCAGAATAGCCAGCGGGCGGGCGGCATCGCGTCCTCCTCAGGGATGATCCGCCGGTGGACGCCGAGGCGAACATCGAGGTTGCGCCCACGCTGGTGATCACGGCTGACGACTACGGCTACCGATCCGCGTATGACGCCGGCATCGTGCTGGCCGCACACGCAGGGACCGTCGACCGGGTTTCGGTGATGGCCACGCGCGATTGCGATCCCGACCCGCTTGTGCAGACGCGGCGTCACCCTCGGCCTGCATCTGGAGCCCGATACGTCGATCGCCGACCAGCTGCGGCGCTTCGACAGCTCTGTTCGGCCACCCGCCGCGTTTTCTCGACGGGCATCGCCATTGCCACACCGAGCCGCGTATCGCCGCGGTGGTCATTCCCGTGGCGCTCGAACTGGACGTGCCGGTGCGCGCAATTAACCCGCCGCATCGCGCGCAGCTTCGCAACGCCGGGGTGCCGACGACCGACCGGCTCGTCGGGCGCCTGTTCGAACATCACGCCGCGCTACCGCTCGAGATCGAGCGCTGGCGCTCCGGCGATCGGATTCCGCCAGGAACGACGGAGTGGTTCGTGCACCCCGGCTACCGCGACCCCGAAAGCGGCTCCGCATACGACGAGGGGCGCCCCGAGGATCTCGCTCTGCTGCTCGCGCTCGGCGATCGCGAACGCTGGCGAGCGGCCGGGATCGAGCGTTCCGCGCTGACGGTCAGCCGGTAGCCGACGCCTTCGACTTCGCCGCGGGCTTGCGGCGCTTCTGCTTGGCCGGCGGCGCGGTCGCGGCGAGCTCCGCGAGCGAGGCCTCCAGGTCGCCGGCAAGGGCGTCCAGGTCCGGGAGCGCGTCGAAGTCGCCGATGAGGCCGAAGTCGACCCGGCCGTCGTAGCTCATGATCCCGAAGCAGACCGCCTGGCGCTTGGCCAACGGGACCATCGGGATCACCCGCTGGAGCCGTCGACCCATCAGGTAGAGCGGGAACTGCGGGCCTGGGACGTTGGTGACGACCATGTTGAAAAACCGCTGGCGCGACTGCAGACGCGCCGCCTGACCGACGATCGTCGGTGGTGCGAAATCAGCAAGCTCAGTCATCAGCGTTGCGCCGACGGCCTGCTTGGACTGCTTGAGGTCGCCCATCGTCGCGCTCACCGCCTTTAGTCGCTCGACAGGATCCTCTATGCCGATGGGCAGCGGGGCGATGTATGAGGAGACGCGGTTTCCGAGGGCTCCGTGCTCATCGTCGGCGCGGACGCTGATCGGGACCATTGCCCGCAGCTCCAGATCGTGAATCGCATGACCGTGCGCCCGCAGGTAGCGCCCGAGGGCACCGGAGACAGCAGCGAGAACGACGTCGTTGACGGTGCCACCGTGCTCGTTCTTGATCCGCTTGAGCTCTTCGAGCTCAGTCCCGACCCAGGCAAAGCGCCGGTATGGCCCGATCGGGACGTTGAAGGGGGAGGAGGGGGCGCCGAGGCCGGTTCGAGCGAAGGTCCCAGCCGCCTCGAGCGCCTCGATTGCGCCGCGGGCTGCGCGCCGCGGGCCCGCGAACACCGAGCGAACGCCCCGGACCACCTCGGCCGGCTCGGTCGCTCGCTCGAGCAGCGCCTCGGCGAGCACCTGAGCGTCGGTCGGCTCGGGACGCGGAAGCCAGTCCGGGGTCGGGCCGGACGGGGAGGGGTCAGCGGCGGTATCGAAGAGGACCGTCGTTATGTCAACTCCGGAAACGCCGTCCACAAGGCAGTGGTGCGTCTTGGCGACGATCGCGAACCGATCGCCCTCGACGCCGTCCACGAGCCACATCTCCCACAGCGGCTTCGAGCGGTCGAGCCGCTGTGAAAAGACGCGAGCGGCAAGGTTGCGCAACTCGTTTTCGCCGCCGGGCGCGGGCAGCGCGGTGTGGCGCACGTGGTAGCTCAGGTTGAAGCGCGGGTCATCGACCCATTTCGGGCGACCCTGGCCGAAGCGCACGAACTTGAGCTTCTGGCGAAAGCGAGGCACGAGGTGAAGTCGCGACTCGATGTGGTCGCGAAAATCGTCGTAGCTCGGTGCCGGCCCCTCGAACAGGGTCGTGGAGGCCACGTGCATATGGGCAGGGCCACGCTCCAGGTGCAGAAATGAGGAGTCGAGACCGCTGAGTCGGTCGGAGCTCATGCGGCGATCTTACGCCGCTAGGTAAAGTCGGCGTGCAGGGGCACTACGAGGTCAAGGAGCACGCCGTGGACGCAGAAGAGCATCTCTCACTCGAGGAGCGCCGCCGCGAGGAGCAGCGCGCCGTGACCGAGGCCGGCGGCGGCGAAGCTGAGGGCTTCGAAGAGTCCGAGAAGGAACTGATCGAGCACGCCTCGCACGGCGATCCCGGACCGGATCCGAGTCACCTAGCAGGGCGCCCCGAGAGCTACCGCGGCGACGAGGGTGGCGAGGCCGACCACGAGGAGTCGAGCGAGGACGGCGACGAGGGCTAAATGGGCTTGGGGCCGGAGGCGAAGAATCTCGAGGCGATCTCCAAGGCGATCGACCAGCACAACACCAGCTGCCCCTGGCCTGCCTCGGAGGTGCGCATGAACCCCTTCGAGATCGAGCGGCTCGGCTGGGAGGAGATCCGCGGCCTGCCGATCGTCGGCGATCCGCAGCTCGGCACCGGGCGCTTTCGCATCGTCTGCTCGCGCGATTCGGACGGCGAGCACTACGAGCAGACCGAGGCGGTCGGAACACAGGTCGAGGTGGGCGTCGGCACCGACGCGCCGCCCGTGGCGCCGCCGGTCTAGCGGCGCCGCATAATCGCGCTTGGTCGGGGTAGCTCAACCGCGAGGGGTCTTCGAGTGAAAGGCAGGCAGCGATGATCGACGGAGTAGCGACGGTTTGGGTCCCGGTCAGTGACATGCAGCGGGCGATTGGCTTCTACCGCGACACGCTTGGGCTCGACGTCCAAGATCACGACGGCGATTGGGCTGAGGTCACGGCCGGGGGCACCACGATCGGCCTCAACGAGAACGAGAACGAGGGTGCGGGCGTAAGTGGTGGTCCAGTGATCGCTTTCAAGCCCAGCGACGGCATCGATGAGACGGTTGAGTCGCTTCGCTCACAGGACGTCGAGATCGCAGCGGAGGTCTCCGAGCATCCTTGGGGTCGCATCGCGACGTTCAAGGACAGCGAGGGCAACGACCTGCAGCTGTACGAGCCGCCGCGCTAATCCGGGTCTTTCGGCTCGTCGTCCGTGGGCTTTTCGAACGTCACCGAGACGCGTTGACGCTCTGAGCGCTCCTCGATCTGCGCGAGCCCCGTGTACGTGCGCCGGTCGGCCTCGGTGGGCGGGTCGAACAGTCCTCGTGGCCAGAGCTGGCGCGAAATGACCGAGTTGAGCTCCGCTGAGTAAACGACGATCCGCGCCCCGAGAAAGAGCCAGGCAAGGAGGCCGATGACGGTGGCAAAGGTGCCGTAAGCGTCGCCGGCGTTGTCGATTACGTGCTTGATGTAGGCGCTCCCAACCACCTGCAGGACCGTCCACAAGATCGTCGCCGAGATAATCCCCGGCCACAGTTCGCTGCGAGGGACCGAGCTGTCGGTCAAAAGCCTGAACGCAACGACGAACAGGGCGAAGTTGACGACGAGCGAGACGGCGATTCCGACGATCGCGATGCTGCCACCACCCAGGCCACTGATCACGGCCCCGGATACCGCGGTTGAGACCACCTGGAGAGTGCCGAGAATTGCGAGGATCTTTAGTCCTCGCAACCGTGAGAAGAGGAAGTCGGGTCGATCCCGATGCGAGATTGCGTGGACGCGGTTGAAGGCGGTCTGCGCCGCCAACGTGACGCCAAGGCCCGCGAGCACCGCCACAACTATCCCGATCACGAGCGCGACCGTGCTGCCGGTGAGCGACCCGGTCTGAATCTGCTGGCCGATGATCGGGATCTGGCTCAGCGTCGAGTCGACGACGTCCTGCTGGGCCTCCGGGTTGCCCTCGAGAACGAACCCGAGAACGGTCGCCAACACCAGCAGCAGTGGAAACAGCGAGAGAAACGCGTAGTAGGCGATCAGCGCCGAGAGGTTGCCCGCCTGGTCATCGCCGAACTTCTTCACGACCGCGATCGGGAACGCCGCGAGCTTGTGACGGCGCTGGTAGCGGTCGAAGGCCTTGAGCGGCGCGAGCGGATCCACCGCTGGATGTCTACCGCTTAGGGCAGCGTGTGCGTGACGTTTGCCCCGGCCTTCCCGAGCTCGACCATGTGGTTGATGAGCCTCTTCTTCGCACCGGTGAGGTCGGTCACGTTGCAGGCGACCACGAACCTCTCCTCATCCGTTAGTGACGGATCGTTGTAGAAGCGGCCGCCGTTCAGGCCCTGAGAGACGGCGTTCATCTCGTTGGCGGCCTCCGGTGAAGACGCGAAGTACGTGTCCGCATCGCGCATCAGCTCGTTCGTGTACTCCAGAGCCTTGTCGCTCTCCCGGGCGAACGAGTAAAGCGCGAGCAGAGCATCCTTTCCGCGGAAGTCGGACCGGTCCAAAGGCTGTCAGGTCGAGGTCCCGCCAGTCGAAGGTGAACTTCGGCAACGCGAGCGTCGGCAGCTCAATTGGCCGGCCACCGATCACGTAGCTCATGATGTCGATATAGATGTCGGCGGCCGTATCCGTGCCATCGATCAGGGCTTGCTTGGAAGCCGCGACGACCTGTCCAAGCCGGTCGGCCTTCTTGCCGCCCTTGATCGCGTCCTTCACGAGCTTCTTCTGGGCGCCGCCGCAGATGACCGGTTTGCCGCCCTTCGTGCAGTGCGTCCGCGGGTCCGGGATGCCTCGCCCGATGCGACTAATCGAACCGCCGGCCGTGGTCCCGTCCGGACTGGTGCTGCTCCAGGTACCGGCGTCGTCGCTTGACAGCTTGATGTCGAGCTGACCGGGCCGATGAACGAACAGCCGTCCGTGTTGTACCAAGACGTCGAGCCGTAATAGTTCTTTCCGCTGCGACTGACCTGAAGGTTCTTCCAGGCGACGTAACCGGGGTGTACGACCTCCGAACAGCCGCCATACGAGCCGCTGACAACGATGCCCTGGTAGACCCCGCCGCTGCCGCTCACCTTGACCTTGGCGCCGCCGAACTCCCAGGCGCCGACGAGCGGCGGGACCGCGAGCGCCGGGCTGGCAGACAGGGCGAACCCCAAAAAAGCGGCCAGCATCCCTGCGGCCCAAGTGGCGATCGTCGCCCTCCGCACCTGCCGAACGTAATTCAGCGACTCGGTGGTTGTCAACCCATCGCAGGGGCGGTCAGCCGGGGCCGTTGCGGATAGGTTTGGCGAAAGGGGGCCGGTTGACCATCGAATGGCCGGAGCTCTGTGGGCTCCGGTGAGGAAGGAGTCACACGATGCGTCGAATTGGCCTTGTGGCCGTTGCCTCGGTTCTCGCGCTCGCTGTAGTCGCCGTTCCCGCCTCGGCGCGGATCGACCATCACTTCAGCGTGGATGCGAAGGAGATCTCGTTCCACCGGGATGGGGATTCGTTCCGTATCCACGAGGCGCTGTACGCACCCGGCACCAACGTGCAGGTCGGCAACGATCGCGTTCGCTGCCATCAGGTCTCGCGGAAGTTCAAGTGCCGTGCCGTGATCAACCTCAACGGCAAGCTCGGTGGTGAGGGCTCGATGTTCGTCAACGGCAACCTCGGCCGTGGCGACGCCCGCCTGAACATCGTTGGCGGAACCGGCGACTTCGCCGGCGCGGCCGGGAAGGTGATCGCCACCAACCGGCTTCACTTCGACCTGGTTCGTTAGATCCGGCAGAGCCCGCGGCGGCACCGGTCGCCGCGGGTCCGCCTACAGGTTCAGCCCGAGCTCGCTCGTCAACTCCTGCGCCCAGATGTTGAGCTGTGTGAAGCCGCCGGTGAGGATCAAGATGCCCATCGCGATCAGGATCCCGCCGCCGACCCCGACGATCGCGCGGTAGTGGCGCCTGATCACGGAGAACGCCGTCGTCGCGCGCGAGAACGCCAGTGCCGTGATCAGGAACGGGATCGCAAGGCCGAGCGAGTAGACGCCAAGCAGGAACGCTCCGTGGAGAACCTCGCCCTGAATTCCGGCGAGCGTGAGGATGCCGCCGAGCGCCGGCCCCGTGCACGGGGTCCAGGCGATCGAGAACGCTGCTCCGGCGACGATCGGCCCGCCCCTGCCGGCGCGGGCGAGGAGCGCGTCCACGTGCCACTCGCGGTTGAGGCGGTCGATGTACGTCGCGCCGATGAACAGCGCGCCCATAACGATCAGCATCACGGCGCCGATGTTGGTGAGCAGCTCCTGGTTGTCCTGAAGGCCCTCGCCGAGCGCCGTCGCGGTGAGGCCGAGCAGGATGAACACGGTCGAGAACGATGCGATGAAGAGCAGGCTCGGCCCGAGGACCTGGCGCCAGTCAGTCTCGGCGTCCTCGAACTCGCTGATGCTCACTCCTGTCACGGCCGAGAGATAGCCGGGGACGAGGGGCAGGACGCACGGCGAGACGAATGAGACGAGACCGGCGGCGAAGGCCACCGGGACATCTGCGCCGCTGATCGGATCCATGTTCTTGGTTACGGGCCGGAGCCCGAAACGGCTTAGTTCAGTGCCGCCGCGAGCCGGCGGCGATGCTCGCGCGCGAGCGGGTGGTCGGGGCCGAGCTCGGTGAAGATCGCCACCATCACCTTGCGGATCAGATCGCGTCGATCGCGCTCGTGGTCGGTGTTGAAGGACGTCCTGAAGTTCTTGAAGAGCCGTTTCAGCGTCACCTGAATCCCAGGCGGCAAAGGCCCTCTCCAGGCCCGAGCGCGTCTCGTCGGCAAGGTCGCCGTTGGCGCCCTCCAGCGTCGCCCGAGCGACCAGGCCCTCGGCGACGAAGTCGCCAACGAGAGGCTCGAGCAGCGTGCGCGCCTCGTCGCTGTCGCCGCGACCAAGCAGCAGCTTGCCCAGCTGAGCCGCGGCCGCGGCGTGTCGAGGATCGATCTCGAGGGCCTTCCGCAGCGAGTCCTCGTCGCCAGCCGCAACGAGCTCGTCGGCGGGGGAGGGGACGAGGGTGTCGAGGAACTTCTCGATCTGAGCCGGCGGGATTGCCCCCGTGAACTCCGCGACGACCTTGCCATCGCGGAAAGCCTTGACCGCGGGGATGCCCTGGACCCCGAACGACGAGGCCAGAGACTGGTTGGAGTCGACATCGACCTTGGCGAGCTCAACCTTGCCGTCGCGCTTGGTGACGGCGCTCTCGAGGGCGGGACCGAGCTGGCGACAGGGGCCGCACCACTCGGCCCAGAAGTCGACCACTACAGGCAGCTCACGCGATCGCTCGACCACCTCTGCGATGAACTCTGCTTCGCTCACATCACGGATCACGATGCCGTCGAGGTTACCGAGCGTGCAGAATCTCCCCATGGCGGGAACTGAGCCTGAGGGATCGTTGCGCGGGCGGCTGCTGATTGCGTCCCCGACACTTGTCGACCCCAATTTCGCGCGGTCGGTCGTGCTGATCACCGAGCACGGCGACGACGGGGCGATGGGGGTGGTCCTTAACCGGCCGTCTGAGACCGACGTGTCCGAGGTCGCGCCCGAGCTGTCCGACCTGGCCGACGGCGAGCCGGTCTTCGTGGGCGGCCCGGTACAGCCGCAGGCGCTGGTCGTGCTCGCCGAGTTCAGCGACCCACAGGTGGCGGCGTGGATCGTCGCCGCGGATGTTGGCTTCGTCGCGGCCGACACCGACCAGGACACGCTCGAGCAGGCGATTCGCCGCGGGCGGGTCTACGCCGGCTACTCGGGGTGGGGGGCGGGGCAGCTCGAGGCCGAACTGGCAGAGGACGCCTGGATCGTCGAGCCGCCGCTTCCGAGCGAGCTCTTCCCCGAGGACCCGCAGATGCTCTGGCACGAGGTTCTGGCACGCAAGGGCGGACAGTTCGCGCTGCTCGCGACCATGCCTGACGACCCGTCGCTCAACTGAGGTCGGCCGGGTGAGCGTGAAATCGAAGCGGTCTGCGTGATCGGCGCCGGTTCATCGGGGATTTCGAGCTGCCAGGTGCTGAACGCACGCGGGATCGATTTCAACTGCTTCGAGGTCGGCTCGGAGGTCGGCGGCAACTGGCGATACCTCAACGACAACGGGATGTCGTCCGCCTACCGATCGCTTCACATCAACACCTCGCGACGGATGATGGAATACGCGACCCACCCGATGCCGGACTCGTATCCGGACTATCCCAACCACCAGCAGATCGCCGACTACTTCGACGACTACGTGGACAGCCACGGGTTTCGCGACCGGATCCGCTTCCGCACGCAGGTCACTCGCGTAGAACGCGCGGAAGGCGGGTGGGAGGTGACCTGGCGCCAGGTTGACGGTTCCGACGAGGGCTCAGACCTCTACACCGACGTGATCGTCGCCAACGGCCACCACTGGGATGCGCGCTGGCCCGAGCCGGCGTTTCCGGGTCAGGACCGGTTCGAGGGCGAGCAGATGCACGTTCACGACTACAAGACGCCCGAAGTCCTCGAGGACAAGCGCGTTCTAGTCCTCGGCATCGGCAACTCGGCGACGGATATCGCGGTCGAGTCCTCGCGCACCGCCGCGGAGACGTTTCTCGCAATGCGCCGCGGCGCCTGGATCGTCCCCAAGTACCTGGCGGGCAAGCCCACCGACGAACTTGGCGGCGGCATCCTCTCGCGCATCCCCCCGCGCCTCGCGGTCCTGCTGCTCGGCCGCAAGATCAAGTCGGCGGTCGGCCAGCCAACCGACTACGGGCTCCCGAAGCCCGACCACCGTCTCGGCGAAGCGCACCCGACAGTCTCCTCTGACCTGCTCCCGCGTCTCGGCCACGGCGCAATCACGGTCAAGCCCAACATCGCCGAGTTCACAGGCGGGCGCGAGGTGCACTTCACCGATGGCTCAACCGAGGAGATCGACGTCGTCGTCTACTGCACGGGCTACCGGATCACTTTCCCGTTCCTCGACGCGAAGATCTTCTCGGCACCGGACAACAAGGTGCCGCTTTATCGCTACGTCTTCAGCCCCGAGCATGAGGGCCTGTACTTCGTCGGCCTAGTGCAGCCGCTCGGCGCGATCATGCCGCTCGCGGAGCTTCAGTCCGAGTGGATCGCCGACGTGCTCCAGGGCAAGACCGTGCTGCCGACCGCTGACGAGATGCGCCGGGAGATCGCCGCGGACAGGGCGGCGATGGCAAAGCGTTACGTCAACTCCAAGCGCCACACGATCGAGGTCGACTTCGAGCCCTACAAGCGGCTGATCCAAAAGGAGCGCCGGCGCGAGACATAGGCGACGACGCCCGAAAGGCGTCTCAGTCAGCCTCTCGCTGACGCAGGCGCCTTTCGGCGGCGGGGGCGATCCGACGTCGACGGGCCCAGGCACGAATCCAACGCTCGGTAATCCCTCTTATGTCAACTCAGGCATGAGCACTGTGCGGCCGTCTAACGCCCTGGGCCGCCGTTTTCGGCCTCCCATGCCTCGTCGTATGCCTTCAGGAGGCGCTTAGGGGCCTTCCGGCGCCACGATTCGATCAATAACTCGCGCAGCTCCTGCGGATCGACGCGCTCGAGGTTCACCAGCATCGCCGGCCAGTCCTGGTAGTGCGGCGTCACGTAGAACGTCTCAGGGTCTTCCTGCATCATCGCCTCGCGCTCAGCACGTCGATCATCACCACGAGCGCGCCGTCGTCGCGCAGGCGCGCGAAGCCCTTGCCGGCGACCTTCAGCGCCGGCGTTCCGTACCAGCGGTCGACGGTCGTGTCCGGCAACTCGCCTCCGAGCTCGCAGACGGTCTCCCACGTCGGCATCCCGCCAGCTTAGAACCCCAGGTTTACAGGGGTTATGGGGACCCTGTCCCGACCACTCAGCTTCTGTGTTTTGGCCGTAGTCGGGCTGGGTATCGTCGGCCTGAGTCCTCGCGTACGACATGGCGAGGGGGCTTTCATCGAGGGCCCAGGTCACCCCCCACCTGGGTCCTCGTCCATTGTGGGGACCGTCGCAGCACTATCGTCCGCTGGCCGATGAGCAAGCCCCGCCGCCCACCACGTCCGCGCCGACGCCCGGGAGACCTCCCTCCGCCGGGCGGACCATCCGACGCGCTCAAGACTGAAGAGGAACTGCTCGCCGAGTACGCCGAAACCCGTGACGAGAACGCGCGCGAGGAGATCGTCCGCCGCTTCTTACCGTTCGCGCGCAGCCTCGCCATGCGATACAGCGGCGGCGTCGAGCCCAGCGACGATCTGATCCAGGTGGCGAGTCTTGGACTCGTGGCAGCCCTCCAGCGGTTCAACCCCGAGCGCGGAGTTCCATTTGCCGCGTTCGCCGGCCCCACGATCCTCGGCGAGCTTCGCCGTCACTTCCGTGATCGCGTTTGGACGCTGCGCGTGCCGCGCGGCCTCCAGGAGAGCATCCGCGCGGTCGAAGTGGCCATCGCCAAGCTCAACAGCGAACTCGAGCGCTCGCCGACCGTGGCCGAGATCGCTGAGTTGCTGGAGGTCTCGGAGTCAGACGTCCTGGAGACGTTCGAGGCGACGGTCGCGCGCCGGACGATGTCGCTCGATCAGCCCACGGCCGGCTCAGAGCCGGGCGATGAGGCACCGATGGGTGAACGCATCGGCGGCGACGATCCGGGCTTCGAGCTGGTCGAGAACCGGTCGGCGATCGATGCCGGTGCCGACGTCCTAGATGCGATCGAGCGCGAGATCCTGCAGCTGCGCTTTGCCGAGGATCTCACCCAATCGAAGATCGCCGAGCGCGTCGGCTACTCGCAGATGCACGTTTCTCGGATCCTGCGCCGCGCCCTTGGAAAGCTGCGCGACGCGACCGGCGAAGCCGACGCCTAGCGCTTCAGGAGTCGTCGCTGCGCGGTGCGCGGCCGATACGTATCGCGAGGAGCTCCTGGCCGTCGTCGATCGGATCGACGCGCACCTCCTCGGCAAGTCCCTCCAGCGAGGCATCAAGCTCGGGGATCCGTAGGCCGTCGATCAGCCGCTGTCCGCCGCCGACCGCAAGCGGGCCCACGCGAACCTCGAACGAGCCGTCCTCCTCGCGAATCGCGATCCGGGCGGTCCCGTCGAGAAAGCCCTCCGTACCGCTCGCGGAGATGGCATCGCTCAAGAGCACCGCGTCCGATAGCTCGTCCACGGAAAGGTCGGCGCGGGTCGCGAACATCGAGATCACTCGCGACAGCACCGGGGCGAGCAGTTCGCCGCTCGGAAGCCTGATCCGCGTCTCCTCGGCGATCGGGGTGTCGGAACCGTCGCCGTTGGTCGCCGGCGTGATGAAGGGGATCTGCATGCGGACCTGTGTGCCGCGGCCGGGATTGCCGCTGAGCTCGAAGGTCGATGTCAGCGCGGCGATGAGGGGCAGTCCGAGGCGCAGGCTGCGGTGCTCGACGTCGGCGAGCGGCCTGATGCCCACGCCGTAGTCGCGAACGATCACCTGAAGGGTCTCCCCCTCGGGCCAAGCCTCCACCTCGAGCAAACCTGGCTCCTCGGGCTTGTAGGCGTGAACCACAGCGTTCATGCATGCCTCGGTGACCACCGTCTTCAGGTCGGCGATCTCGGCTGGCTGCATCTCGAGCGCCTCGGCCAGGCCGGCGAGAACGTGGCGGACCAGAGCCACGTTCTCGGCCAGGGCCGGAAGCGCGAAATCGACTCTGGCCTCAGCCTTCACGGCGCGTGTGTACCCCTCGTCAATCGGGGCTAATCGCGTTTCCAAGCGCGTCCGAAGATGCGCCCGAGCCGGCCGGTCTGAACATTGGCGCGAAAGTTGCCGGCGCCAGACTCCGGCGGAGGCAATTTTTCGACTTCGGCCGGGGTGATCGTCAACGTGACACCGCGCTCTGCAGTGCGCTCGACCTCCGGCGCGTCCACGAAGCGAAGGTCGCCATCGTTGGTGCGCACGACGAAGCCGTCGAGGATGTGCTCGCGGTAGTTGTCGACCATCTGGTCGACCGTGCCTACCTGTGTCTCGTCGGACGCGAAAACGGGCGTGCCGGGTGACACTGCGGAGTAGTGGATTGCGGGCCCGTCGTCGATCACAGGCACAGCATAGGGTGACGCCATGGCCGGATACTCCGGGACGCCGCTGCCAAAGAAGCTCGGCATCAAGCCCGGGGGCACGGTTGTATTCGCCACCGCACCACCGAATTTCGCCGAGAGACTGGGCCCGCTGCCCGACGGAGTTCGGGTCAAGACACGTCTCTCCGGGAAAGCGGACGTGGTCGTTGCCTTCTTCGAGTCGCGCGCCCGGCTCGAAGGGCGGCTCGAGACCCTCATGCGCGTGATCTACCCAGACGGGGGCCTTTGGGTCGCCTGGCCCAAGCGCGCGTCAGGTGTCGAGACCGATATCACCGAGGACGTGGTGCGCGAGCTTGCGCTCGCCGCGGGACTAGTCGACAACAAGGTCTGCGCCATCGACGCGACCTGGTCGGGCCTCCGCCTCGTCTACAGGTTGCGCGACCGGCCTAAGCGCTGAGTCGCTCGGCCACGGCCGGCTCTTCGCAGAATTCAGCAATCGCGCGCGACAGCCTCCCGCCCTGCCACGCCAGTGGCGACGCGCCCGGCTCCTCGCTGATCAGGGTCGCATTGGGAAGACGTTCGGCCCACGCTTGCGCGGTCGCATACGGGTGGCCCGGGTCCGCCTCGTCGTGACTGGCGACAACGAGCGCTGGGACGTCGAGAAACTCGAGTTCCGAGAGGTCGTCGAACGGACGCGAGGCGGGCACCTCTCGCAACGCCTGAGCGACGGCCTCCGGATGACGATGGCGGGACAAACGCTCGCGAGTGATTCGCAGGATCGTGTCGCGCCACTGCGGATCCAGATCGTGATCGTATGCCTCCAGGAAGCCGTCGACGGCGCCGTTCTCGAGGCCGTCGGCGAGCCGGTTCCAGTAACGCAGGCTCTCATCAGAAACCTCGCCGCCGAGCCACGTTGGGCCGATCGCGACGATGGCCGCGACTCGGTCTGGGTGCTCCAGGGCAAACGCGGTCAGAGTGTGGGCGCCCATCGAGTGGCCGGCGAGCACGCAGCGGCGCTGCGGCGAATGCTCATCGACCACCCGCCCCAGGTCGGCGGCGAGCTCGCTGTACGCGTAGCCGCCGTCGGCGGGTGCCGGGTCAGACTCGCCGTGGCCACGGGCGTCGTAGGCGATCGTCCGCAGGCCAGACCGAGCGAGGGCGCGCGAGCCATGGACGACGTATCTGCGCGTCGCGGTAAGGCCGTGCAGCAGCGCAATGGAAGGTCCCCCCTCCTCCCCGCTCAGCTCTCCGGCAAGCGAGCGAGCGTCGATCCGCAGCTCGAACGGCGTGGCCTCGAGGCTCACGCGGCCGCGGCGCGGGCGAACTCGAGCGCTTCACCGAGCCGCTCGACATCGCGGTAGCGCAATCCGAGAAGCGCCACGTGGCGGTAGCGGACGACCCCCTCCGGATCGACGATGAAGATCGAGCGTCGCACGAGGCCACCGGGCGCAACAACTCCATATGCGCGTGCTGTCTCGTGATCGGTGTCGGCGAGGAGTGGAACCGTTAGGTGATGCTCCGCGGCGAAGCGCTCGTGCGAGGTGACGGATTGGGGCGAGATCCCGATCACGTCCGCGTCAAGCTCGTCGAGGCGGTCGGCGCCATCGCGATAGGAGCAGAACTGGCGGGTGCACACCGGCGTGAAGTCGCCGGGATAGAACGCGAGGATCACCCAGCGCCCGCGGTGATCCGCGAGCCGGTCGACGCGGCCGCCACTCGACTCGAGCTCGAACTCGGGAGCCCGGTCGCCGATATCGACCTTCGCCAAGAGCCTGGGCCGGCCTAGCCGGCGTCGACCGTGACCTTGTCGATGGTCACCGTCTGGGTTGGTGCGCCGGTCGGGTCGCTCGGATCGCCGAGCTCGGCTATCGCGTCGACCGTCTCCATGCCGTCGGCCACCTCACCGAGCACTGCATAGTCGGGCGGCAGGCCGGCATCGGCAGGCGCCGTGACGACGAAGAACTGGCTCTGCGAGGTCCCAGGAGGCTCAACCTCGGTCTTGGCCATTGCGACGAGCCCGGTCTTGTAGGTCGTGTCCTGGGGCGGCGCCTCGGTCACCGAGTATCCGGGGCCTCCCTGGCCGTTGCCCTGCGGATCACCGCCCTGGATCACGAAGCCAGGAACGATCCGGTGGAAGGTCGTGCCGTCAAAAAGACCCTCTTCCGCAAGGAATGCGAAGGAGTTAGCCGTCTTGGGCGAGTTCTTGGTGTCGAGCTCGATCGTGAAGCTGCCGCAACTTGTCTCGACCGTAGCGCTGGCCGGCTGACCGGGTTCGAGGACCTGCTCGGGCTTCGAGAACGTTTCGTCCTTGGGTGCGGGCTGCTCGACCTCCGTGCATTCCCCCGCTGCGGTCGTCGCGGTGGACGAGGTCGACGTCTCGTCGTCGTCACCACACGCCGCGATCACGATGGATACGAGCAGTGCGGCGAGGACAGCAGTGGCGCGGATCGATCCGACGGCGCTCATCGGCGCTCAGCCTACAGACGCACGGCGGGGTGCACGCGGGGTGGCGAGCGCCCTTGCGATCATGCATGCGATGAGCGAACCCAGGAGCGAGATCCCGACGCGAACGCGGGTGATCGGCCGCACGGTCAACGCGGTGGTCGCGCGGGCTCCCTGGCTGTGGCCCGTCCTCCGCCGCCCGGTCCAGGGCTTCTTCGACGATCTCGCCGCGGGCTGGGACGACCGCACCGGCGCCGGATCGGTTGACCATCTCGCCGCTCTGGCGGCCGCGTGTGAGCGGGTTCGTCCCGCGCCCGAGCGGGTGCTCGACGTTGGCACGGGGACCGGAGCGGGAGCGCTCTTTCTTGCGCGCGAGTTTCCCCAGGCCCGGGTGCGGGGCGTTGATCTATCCGAGGAGATGATCAGGGCGGCGCGGGCGAAGGTGGAACTGGATCCGGAGGCGCGAATCGCGTTCAAGGTGGCCGACGCCTCGGAGCTCCCCTACCCCGACGGTCACTTCGACCTCGTGGCCCAGGTCAATATGCCGCCGTTTTTCGCGGAGATCGCCCGCGTTCTGGCGCCCGGCGGGCACGTGATCGTCGTCGCGACCGGCGGAGCCGCAACGCCCTTCTACACGCCGCAGGCGGTTCTCGAGCGCGGATTCTCCCGCCGCGGGATCGACACGATCGAGACTGGCGAGGCCGTCCGAGGAACCTGGTTCGTCGGCCGCTCGGCGCAGGGGTAGGCTGGCGGATCGATGTCCGACCGGGGGCGTTTCCTGCTGCTCGTCAACCCATCCGCGGGCGGTGGCTCGACGCCTGAGCTCCTGCCGCAGTTCGAGCGCGCGCTCGCCGGCCACGGGCTCGAGTTTCGGCGCGTGCTCACCACCAGCCTCGAACACGGCTGCGCTGAGGCGCGCGACGCGGCGGCGGCCGGCGAGACGACGCTGGTGCTGAGCGGCGACGGCCTCGTCGGGCAGGTCGGCGGCGCCCTCGCCAACAGCGGTGCGACGATGGGCGTGCTTCCGGGCGGGCGCGGCAACGACCTCGCGCGCGTGCTCGGCATTCCCACGGATCCGGAAGGCGCGGCCGCGGTGGTCGCCGGCGCAAACGTGCGCGAGATCGACGTCGGCGAGATCAACGGCAGTCGTTTCCTCGGGATCGCGAGCTGCGGCTTCGACTCCGACGCCAACCGGATCGCCAATGAGGCGAAGCTCGTGCGCGGCCAGCTCGTCTACCTCTACGCGGCGCTCAAGGCGCTGGCCGGCTGGCGTCCGGCCACGTTCAAGCTCACCCTGGACGGTCGCGAAGTCGAAGTGCGCGGGTACTCGGTCGGCGCCGCGAACAACAAGGCCTATGGCGGCGGCATGTATGCCGCCCCGAACGCGGAGCTCGACGACGGCCTCCTCGACGTCGTCTCGCTGGCGGAGATGAGCAAGATGCGGTTTCTGACCAAGGTGCTGCCGAAGGTTCGCGAGGGCACGCACGTCGAGCTGCCTGAGGCCTGCACCCACCGCGCCCGCGAGGTGCGCATCGAGGCCGACCGCCCGTTCGCGGTGTACGCCGACGGCGACCACGCTGCCGACCTTCCGGCCACCGTGACGCTGCTGCCGCGCGCCCTGCGCGTGCTCGTTCCGCTGTGAGGCGGAAGCCGAGCCGCGCCGCCGTTGAGGCGCCTTCCGTGAGCCGACGGGGCCTCGGGGCGAAGGTCGCGCTCGCGCGGGGAATCGGGGGGCTCAGCCGTCGCTCCGGGCGCGGAGGTGGAACGACCCTGCCTGGGCGAGTTCTGTTGCGCATGCAGCCTGACGCCATCGCCCGCCTCGGGCGCCGTCTGAGCGACGGCTCGACGGTCATCAGCGCCACCAACGGCAAGACCACGACGGCCGGGATGCTCGCCGCCGCACTGCGGGCCGATGGCCGCTCGCCCGTCCACAACCGCGCCGGGTCGAACATGACCTGGGGAGTCGCGACGGCGCTGCTCGAACAGTCCGGCACCGAGGGCCTGTTCGAGGTCGACGAGGCATGGCTGCCGCAGGTCGTCGATGAGCTTGAGCCGAAGCTGGTCGTCCTCGCCAATCTCTTTCGCGACCAGCTCGATCGCTACGGCGAACTCGAGCACCTCGCCGACGAATGGGCTGTGATGGTCGGACAGCGCGCCGGGCGCAGCGGATTCGTCCTCAACGCGGACGATCCCTTGATTGCGGACCTCGGGCGCGACAAGGAGCTGGAGCCTCGCGCCGGCGTGACCTATTTCGGGATCGAGGACCCGTCGGTCGCCCTCGCGGAGCTCCAGCACGCCCACGACGCCAAGCACTGCCGCCGATGCGGCCATCCCTACGACTACGCCCGCTCCTTCGTCGGGCATCTGGGCCACTACAAGTGTCCGAATTGCGGTGCGGACCGGCCCACGCCGGACGTGGCGGCGACCGAGATCCAGTTGCGCGGGATGCGCGGGTCGCGCGCAAGGATCCGGACCCCCGAGGGCGAGATCGTGATCGAGCTGCCGCTCCCCGGCCTCTACAACGTCTACAACGCGCTCGCAGCGCTGACCGCCGCCCTGCGCCTGGGCATCGACCTCGAGCTCGCCGGTCAGGCGCTGTCGAACGTGCAAGCTGCGTTTGGGCGCGTCGAAACCATCGAGGTCGCCGGCAAGGCAGCCTCGATCCTGCTGATCAAGAACCCGGCCGGCACGAACGAGGTCCTGCGAACGTTGCGCCTCGAGGCAGCCGAGAACGACGACGGCCCGGGCCTGGACCTCTGGCTCGCATTGAACGACCGGATCGCGGACGGCCGCGATGTCTCCTGGATCTGGGACGCCGACTTCGAGCTGCTCGCGGGGGCGGTCCGCACTGTCCACTGCGCCGGTACCAGGGCACCCGAGATGGCACTGCGGCTGAAGTACGCGGGCGTGGATCCTGACGCAATCACCGTTGAGGAATCGATCGAGTCGAGCTTCGACCAGGCGGTTGCCGGCGCGAGGGGACCGCTTTACGCGCTGCCGACCTACACAGCACTGATCGAACTCCGAACGCTGCTCGCCTCGCGAGGGCTGGCCCAGGAGTTCTGGCGATGATTGCCGAGGCGGTCTGGCATGACGTCGAGTGCGGCGCTTACGTGGCCGACCTCGCGCTTTGGGAGCGGCTCGCGTCGGAGGCGGCCGGGCCCGTGCTCGAGCTGGGCGCCGGCACCGGGCGCGTTGCGCTCGAGCTCGCCGGCCACGGCCATGAGGTGGTCGCGCTCGATTCGTCGGCCGCGTTGATTGAGGCGCTTTCCGAGCGGGCCCGGATGGAGGGGCATGAGGTCGAAACCGTCGTCGGCGACGCCCGCTCGTTCGAGCTCGGACGCGAGTTCTCCGCGATCCTCGCTCCGATGCAGTTCGCCCACATCCTCGGCGGACCTGGCGGCCGCGCGGAGATGTTCGCCAGGGTCTGTTCGCATCTTGCGCCGGGTGGCACATTTGCGGCCGCGCTCCTGGACGACAAGGCTTTATCCGTACAGATGACCGGCCCCCCTCCCCTGCCCGACGTTCGCGAGGTCGACGGCTGGGTCTACTCGAGCCTTCCGATCGAGGTCGCGGATGTAGTCGGCGGGCTCGAGATGCGACGCCTCCGCCAGGCGGTTTCGCCGGGCGGCGAACTCAACGAGCACACCGACTCCATTCGACTAGACACAATCGATGCCGGCGAGCTCGAGATCGAGGCCGCCCGTCACGGTCTTGTCCCGCTGGAGCGCATACCGGTGCCGGCTACGGCCGAGCACGTCGGCTCGATCGTCTGCGTCCTGGAGGGCGGCCGATGAAGCTGCGTCTCCTCGCGCTCTATCCGGAGCAGATGAACATCTACGCCGACCGGGGCAACATGCTCTTCCTGCGCCGCCGCTGCGAGTGGCGCGGGATCGCCTACGAACAGGCAGCCGCCGGCCCGGGCGAGAGCTTCGACCCCGGCGCGCACGACCTGCTCTACGTCGGCGGCGGCCAGGACCGCGATCAGCAACTCGTCGCCGCCGACATGCGCGACACTAAGCGCGAGGCGATCGCTGCGGCCGTCGGCGATGGCGCCGCGCTGCTGGCGGTTTGCGGCGGCTATCAGCTGCTCGGCCACAGCTACCAACTCGGTGCTGAGCGCATTGAGGGCCTCGGCCTGGTCGACCTCGAGACGGTTCGCGAGGACGGTCCGCGGCTGATCGGCAACGTGGCAATCGAGGCGCAGCTCGGCGCGGGTCGCACGCTTGAGATCGCGGGCTTCGAAAACCACGGCGGGCGCACTCACCTCGGAGCCGGGGTCGAGCCGCTCGGGCGCGTGATTCGCGGCCACGGTAACAACGGCAAGGACGGCTTTGAGGGCGTGCGCTCAGGCAACGTCATCGGCACGTACATCCATGGTCCGCTGCTGCCCAAGAACGCCGAGCTCGCCGACTACCTCATCGCACAGGCGCTCGCGCGCAGTGCAGGGTCAACGGTCGACCTTGAACCGCTGGACGACGCGTTCGAGTCGGCCGCGCACGCGAGCGCACGCGCTGCCGCTACCCGCTAGAGCCGAAGCCGCGCTCGCCCCGCTCGCTGGCATTCAGCGAGTCGGCCTCGACGGGCTCCGGGAGTGCCACCGCGACGACCACGAGCTGCGCGATGCGATCACCGACGGCAATCTCGAAGGGTGCCGCGGGGTCGGTGTTGAGGATGAGAACTCGAAGCTCGCCGCGATAGCCGGAGTCGATCAGCCCCGGCGCGTTGGTGAGCGTGATCCCATGCTTGCGGGCGCTGCCCGAGCGCGGCAGGACCAGGCCGGCGTGCCCGTCCGGGATCTCGACCGCGACGCCGGTCCCGACATCGATCCGCCCTCCGGCGGGCGCCACGGTCACCGCTTCGGCCGCGTACAGGTCAAGACCGGCATCCCCCTGGTGCGCGCGGACCGGCAGGCGCGCGGTGTCCGAAAGGCGCTGGAAGCGGAGCTCCACGTGCGGTTAGGCGGCCGTGTCGACCGCGAACTCAGCGAAGCGGTGCACGAGCGATCGTGGGATCCGGGCGTGGACGCGGACGCCGTCCGAGCGCTCGTCGCGCTCGAGGTCGCCAGCGAGCTCGTAGAGCTCCGAGAGCCGCGCGCCCTCCGCGTACGGCACGAGGAGGTCGATCTCCTCGAGCGTGTCGGCAAACGCGGCCTCGATCGCGACGCGCAGCTCGTCGATTCCCTCGCCCGTCTCCGCCGAGACGCCGATCGCATCGGGCCGGTCAAGCAGCAGGTCACGCCGACCATCGTCGTCGAGCAGGTCGAGCTTGTTGAAGACGAGTACCCGAGGCTGCTCCTCGGCGCCAATCTCCGAGAGAGCCGATTCCGCGGCCGCGATCGCCGCGGCGCGCTGCTCCGGCGAATCCGACCCATCAACAACGTGGACGATCAGGTCGGCAAGCCGGGTCTCCTCCAGGGTCGCCATGAACGCTTCCACCAGCTGATGCGGGAGCTTGCGGATAAAGCCGACGGTGTCGGTGATCAGGTACTGGCGGCCATCGTGCTCGTAAGAGCGGGTCGTCGGGTCGAGCGTGTGGAAGAGCCTCCCTCCCACGCCAACGTCCGCTCCGGTCAGCGCGTTGAGCAGCGTCGACTTGCCGGCGTTGGTGTAGCCGGCGAGCGCCACCGCCGGCACCGCGGAGCTCTCGCGCCGGGCGCGCATCACGCCGCGATTGCGCTCGACGTCCTTGAGGCGGCGACGCAGCGCCGAGATGCGGTCGCGCGCGAGGCGGCGGTCGGTCTCGATCTGCGACTCACCCGGGCCCCTGGTGCCGATACCGCCGTCCATGCGTCCGGCGCCAAGGCGCTCGAGGTGGGTCCAGAGCCCGCGCATGCGCGCAAGGTTGTATTCGAGCTGCGCGAGCTCGACCTGAAGCTTGCCCTCAGCCGAGTGCGCGTGGTCGGCGAAGATGTCGAGGATGATCGCCGTGCGGTCGATCACCGGTGTGTCCAGCGCGGCTTCGAGGTTGCGCTCCTGGCGGGGCAGCAGCTCGTCATCGACCGCGACCACGTTCGCACCGCAGCGCTTGATCTCCGCCTTCAGCTCCTCGAGCTTGCCGCGGCCGAAATAGCGATCGCCGTCGGGCGACGGGCGCACCTGGACCATCTCCCCCGCGGTCGCGACGCCGGCCGTCCGCAGAAGCTCCTTGAGCTCGGCGAGGACGTCCTCGCCCTCCTGCGGAGCCTGCGCGCTGATCGCCGATCGCGAGGGCACGCTGGCGCGCCCGGGCATTGCGAATGCCGGCTTCGGAGCCGTTGGGTGCTGGGGGGTTGGCGCCGTTCGACGTCACCCCCTGAGTCTAAGGCGGCCTACTGGTACGGGCTGGTCTCGAGCGTCGCGCCGTGCTCGGCGGCGCAGGAGTCGGCCATCAGCTCGTCGTTGCCGAAGTTGGCGTGGCAGAGCTCATGGGCGACGACGTAGTAGGTCGGGTTGGAGATCGAGACGTAGGGACCGGCGCCCTCCGGGCAGTCGGTGTATGGGCAGGTAACGCCCCAGTGCGAGCCGCCCTCCCAGTCGAGTCCCGGGCCGACGCAGTGGATCGACCAACCGTCGGGAAGCGTCAGGCCCTGCTTGGCAGCGATCCTGACGTTTTCCTCGCAGGCGTCGGTGACCGCAAGCGGCTCGCCGGCGGCGTTCTCGACCTGGCCGAGCGCCTGCTGTTCACGCGCGGCGGCCTTGCGGGCACGACGCTCGCGAGCCTGCTCACGGGCTTGCGCCCGGGCCTCGGCCTTGGCCGCCTCGGCCAATGCGCGGATCGGCTGGCCGGCGTCGATCGCCACTGCCGCACTTGCGGTCGCGGGCCCTGCGGGAGCTGGACCGCCAAGCAGCAACAGCAAGGCGACGAGCACTGGCAGGCAGAGCAGCGAGCCGAAGGCGATGACTTCGCGTGTGGACTTGGCGGGGTTCACACCCCTGCCATCGGCGAGTCGGACCCCCGCCCCAGCCGGCGGCGGCGAACTGGACGTTCGACCTACCCAACTTAGTGCGTTATGCGACTAGCAGGTGAGGGCGGGAACCGGCAGACGCCGCGCGGACAAGCCAATATCGCCCACATACGGCAGCGCACCCACGGCGCACGAGTTGCGCACCGCTTCTCGGAGAGCGTTCGCGTCGCCCTCGCGTACGTAATCGGCTGTGGTCGTTACGAGGCCGCGTGCGGCCATCTGCGCGAGCTCGCGCAGAGCGGTCCGGCGTTCAGCCGGCCGATTGCGCACGTAACGGCGGTTCTCGAAGTCGTAGGTCCAGGTGACGTCCTCGCGGTTCCACCCGTCGATCGCGTCGAGCAGGCCCAGCTTGCGCAGCCCCCACAGCCCGTTCTGCGCGAACAGATAGCGCCCCTGCGAGTGCGAAAGCTCCGAGAGCGCAAGGACCAACTCGCGCATCCCATCGCGCTGCGGGGCGTGATTTCGGGTCTCGATCATGTCGACGTTGTCGAGAAACAGCCCGTCGAAGCCCTTAGAGAGAAGCTGTGGCGCGATCTCGCCGACCAGGATCTGGCGCAGGCCGGGTTCCGAGACGTCGGCGAACCACTCGTCCTTCCAGTCGGCCCACGCCCCAAGCCGATACGCCTTCATCCGGGGGTACCACCCGCGCCACTTCTCGATCGTGCCGACGCTCAGGTAGCCGAGCACCGTGGTGCCCTGCGCCCGCAGCGCCGCGACCTCCTCGGGTGTCGCGAGCTCGCCGTCGACCACCACGAGGTCATACGCACCAAGCCGAGCCGCGACGTCCTCGGGGCCGCCCGAGAGGTTGCCGTTTCCGATCGCGAACGCGAAGCTCGTGGCGTCGTGTGGATCGCTCGCTGATGCGGTGGTGGCTACCGCCCCGAACGTACACAGGAGCGTGGCCAAGGTGATCGCGGATATCCTGCGCACGCTCATGAGGGTATTTGTCACCGGGGGAACCGGGTTCATCGGTAATCACGTCGTCACCAAGCTGCGCGAGCGGGGTGACGATGTTCGCGCCCTTGTCCGCTCGGCCGAAAAGGGCGCGGCGCTCGAGGCTCTCGGCGCCGAGCTCGTTCAGGGCGACCTCGGCGACGATGCGGCCATTGCCCGCGGCCTCGAGGGGTGCGACGCGGCTATTCACGGTGCCGCGGTCTACGAGGTCGGGATCCCGGAGAGCGAGCATCGAGCGATGTACGAGGCCAACGTGCTCGGCACCGAGCGCGTACTGAAGGCAGCGAAGGCGGCCGGCACGCCAAAGATCGTCTATGTCTCGACCGTTGCCGCCTTTGGCAACACGCACGGTGAGATCGTCGACGAGAGCTTCCAGCACCCGGGCAAGGAGTTCACCTCCTACTACGAACAGACCAAGTACGAGGCTCACCAGGTCGCCAAGAAGCTGATCGCCGACGAGGCCCTTCCGTGCGTCATCGTCCAGCCCGGCGGCGTCTACGGACCCGACGACCACTCGGCCATCGGCACGCAGATCAACTCCTTCCTCGACGGGAAGATGCCGTTGATCGCCTTCCCGGACCTCGGCATGAACATGATCCACGTCGAGGACGTAGCGGCAGGCATCCTTCTGGCACTCGACAACGGCACGGTAGGCGAGTCCTACGTGCTCGGCGCGGAGATCACAACGATGCGCGGCCTGATCGAGACCGTCGCTCGCGTCTCCGACAAGAAGGCGCCGAAACGCGCCATGCCCACCGGCATGCTGAGGCTGCTGACGCCGGCCGGACCACTCGTCGGCAAGCTGATGGGCCAGCCGCCGAACCTGCGTGAGCTGATCAGCTCCGCAGACGGTGTCACCTTCTGGGCAAAGCAGGACAAGGCCGTCGCCCAGCTCGGCTTCGCTCCCCGGGATCTCGAAACCGGGATCCGCGAAACGCTCACGGCCGAGGGCAAGCTCTAGCCCAGGGAGGCACGATGGGGCCAGTCGCGGCCGAGCGCGGGTTCTCCTTCGCTGATCCCTACGTCGCGGGCCTGCTCTTCGTGGGCATCGCCGTGTTCGCCGCAATCGGCGCCCTCTCCCATGAACGAGGGCGAGCGTTCTCAGCGAGCGTCGTCTACCTGTCGATGGGGATCGCAGCTGCGCTGGCCATAGAGCTGATCGGCTTGAACTGGATCGAGCCGCTTCAGGATGCGGTGGTGATCGAGCGAGTTGCTGAGCTCGCGGTGATCATCGCGCTCTTCGCCACTGGACTGAAACTCGACCGCCCCCTCAATTGGACCTCATGGTCGGGCGTGGTCCGCCTACTGGCGGTGGCGATGCCGCTCACGATCGCCGGCGTCGCCCTGTTCGGAAACACCGTTATGGGTCTCTCGGTGGGCGCTGCGATCGTGCTTGGAGCCATCCTGGCGCCGACCGACCCGGTGCTGGCCGGGGATATCGGCGTGGGACCCCCAGGCCAGGAGGACAAGCACGAACCGAACTTCTCCCTCACCGGAGAGGCGGGACTGAACGACGGGCTGGCATTCCCCTTCCTCTTCCTCGGACTGTTTGCGCTGGAGCCCGGTGGGACGTCCTGGTTTGGCGATTGGCTCGTGGCCGACGTCCTCTACGCGGTTGTGATCGGCGTCGTGATCGGGGCCGGAATCGGGGTCGGGACCGCCGCGTTGACGGTTTGGCTCAAAAAGCGCGACCTGTTCGCGCAGGCCTTTGACCCCTGGCTCGCGATCCCGACGGTCCTGGTGATCTATGGGTTCACTGAATTTGCAGGCGCGTACGGATTCATCGCCGCGTTCGCGGGAGGCGTCGCTTTCCGCCGCTACGAGCACGAGCACGACTACAAGCGGCGCGTCCACGATGGCGCCGAGGTCGCGGAGAAGTTCGGGGAGCTGGCCGCCGTCCTTCTGCTCGGCTCCATGGTCTCGATCGCGGGGCTGGGCGCGCCCGGGCTGTCCGGCTGGCTCCTGATTCCTGTGCTGCTTCTGGCGATACGCCCAATCGCGGTCGCGACAGCTCTCGTCGGTACGGAACTTCCGAGAAAGGAGCGAGCGTTCGTGGCCTGGTTCGGCGTGCGAGGCATCGGCTCCCTCTATTACGCGGCGGTCGCGGTTGGCTCCGGCTACCTAAGCGGAGCGGAAGCCGAGATCGTCGCCTGGACCGCAATTGCCGCCATCGTCGTCTCCATCGTGGTCCATGGCATGACGGCGTCTCCGCTGAGCCGGCGTCTGCTTCCGGCCGGCGCCCAGTCGCCCGGTATCGCGCAGCGAGACGACTGAGCTCGCCCGTCAGCCGAGCAGCTCGATCAGGTGCTCGCGCATGTGGCGCCAGTGCTTCGCGAGCATCCGACTGTCCGCGCCGTTTGAGACCTGCAGCAGCGCGAGCCCACGAATGCTCGCGAGCGCGTAGGCGAGGTCGTCGGCAAAGCCAGGCCGGCGGCTGAGCTCGCCCAGCGCCGACTCGGCCGCCCGGGCGATCGCGAAACCGACCTCCCGCTCGACCTCGAGAAGCTGGGCGCGAAGGCGAGCGTCAGTGCGTGAGGCGACCCAGAGCTCGAGCGTCGCATCGAAGATCGGCGGCTGGTGTCCCTCCCACAGCCTGTCCAGGCAGTCCTCGAGCGTCGCTGACTCCGTGCCGATGCGAGAGGTGAACTCGCCGATCCGTTGCTCGGCGAGGCGCGCGACCGCGCCCGTCAGCAGGTCCGCACGGCTGCGGAAGTACGGCAGCTGCGCCCCTCTCGACAGCCCGGCGAGGTCGGCGATCCGCCCCGTCGTGGTCTTCGCGTAGCCGTAGGTGACGAGGCACTCGATCGTTGCGTCCAGCAGGGCAGCACGGGTTTCGGCGCGTCGCCTGGCCTGTAGGCCCGCACCGCGCTCCAGGTCTTGGGAGGTCACCGACATGAGTCGATCCTACAAGTTGCCTGCGGGACTGCAGCCGAAATGCAGGTCTGCATGTTAGGCTCGATGCGATGGTCGCCGGGAGGGTTCGACGTTGCGTGGCGCTGGCTTTAGCCGGCCTGGCGGTGGGTGTCGTCCCCGCGGCCGCCCAGTCCGTTGATCCGCCGGACCCCGGCTCGACTCAGACCTTCACCTATGGCTCCGGAGCCGCCACGTACCCCTACATCGTCTACGTCCCGACCACCTACGACGCCTCCAACCCGGCGCCGCTCGTCGTGATGGCGCACGGGTGCCAAACGACGGCCGAGGAACAGATGCGCTCCACCCTCTTCAACCAGGTGGCCGAGCGCGAGGGGTTCATCATTCTTTATCCCGACGTCACGGCGGACCACACAGGCCAGCCGGGGCCGCTTCGCAACTGCTGGCACTTCCCCCTGGCCGAAAGCTGGCACCGCGACTCAGGCGATGCGGGAGCACTGGCGGGCATGACGCGGGCGGTAATGAAGGAGTGGCAGATCGACGCAGAGCGCGTCTACATGATCGGTGTCTCGGCCGGCGGGTTCATGACCTCGATCATGGCCGCGGCCTACCCGGATCTCTATGCCGCCGTCGGGATCATGGCCGCCGGCGCGTACGCCGATGGTGGCTGTCTCTTCACCGGCCCAGGCATCCCGGTCGAGACGAGCGCTGAGCTCGCTTATCTCGAGATGGGACCGCGCGCTCGCGTTGTCCCGCGGATCGTCATGGGCGGCGACGCCGACCAGGGCATCCCGCCCCCTTGCGCGGACAAGGCGCTCGAGCAGGGTCTTCGCACCAACAACCTCGTCCTCGGCGGCTCGCAGGATGCCCCGATCCCGCTTGCACCCGCATCGCAGCGGGAGGTCCCCAAGGAGGGCGGCTACCCCTCGACGGTGAGCACCTACCTCGACCGCGGCGGCTGCGTGATCGGCGAGCGCTGGCTTATCCACGGGATGAACCACTTCTGGTCGGGCGGCACCTCCGACCCTGAGTTCGCGAACTTCACCGATCCCAAGGGACCCAACGGCGCCGAGACGACCTGGGGCTTCGTCTCGAACTACACGATGAGCTCGACCGCGGCGGCGTGCACCGAGGCGAAGCGCTGTACGGCCAAGCGGCTGACGCTGCGGGTTCCGGGAGGAGCGAAGGGTGTCCGCGCAAAGGTCAACGGACAGGCCTCCAAGGTCCGGCTCGTGCGCCGCAGTGCGCGGGTTCGGGTTCCGTCCAAGACCCTCTCGCCCGCCGTAGTCACCGTGCGGGGCCGCACGGGCCCTGGCGAGAAGTTCGCGCGGCGACACACCTTCCGCGACTGCTGATGACGAGCGGTCGAATCGCGCTCTGCTGCGCGCTGGCGGCCCTCGGCGCGACGGGGACGGCGCACGCCGCTGAGCCGCAGATCATCAAGTCCGAGCGTGTCGCCGAGCGCGTCGTCGAACTGACGATCGCGACCTCCGCGTTCACTGAGCCGACCAAGGTCCACGTCGATCTGCCCGTCGGCTACCACGCGAAGAAGTCGCGCCGCTGGCCGGTGACCTACGTCACGGCAGGGACGATGAACAACTACAACACCTTCAACAACTTCCTCGACGGCGAGAACCTGATGGGCGATTACCCGTCGATCATCGTTTCGCCCGACGGCAACAGCGGCTACTGGAGCGACTGGTACAACGGCGGCGCGTTCGGCCCTCCGATGTACGAGACGTATGTGATCGAGGAGCTGATCCCGCTGATCGACGAGCACTTCCGGACCCTGGCCGACCGTTCCCACCGCGCGATCTTCGGGATCTCCATGGGCGGATACGGAGCGCTGATGCTCGCCGCCCACAATCCCGATCTCTTCGTGGCCGCGGCCAGCCTCTCGGGCGCGGTGGACAGCAACCTGCCGGCGAACGGCGCCGTCCTCTCGGCGAGCTCGACCTTCGACGGCGCGGACGCGGACGCGATCTACGGTCCGCGCGCCGCGCAGGAGGTTCGCTGGCGTGGCCACAATCCATGGGATATCGCCGAGAACCTGCGCGACCTCGACGTCCAGGTCCTCACCGCCAACGGAATCCCCAATCCCGCTATCGGCGAGGGCGACGGATCCGGCGACCTCGCCTCGTGCGCGGTCGAGGGGGGCGTGTACATGGCGAGCGTCAGCCTCCATGAGCGTCTTAACGCCCTCGGTCTGCCGCACCTGTGGAAGGACTACGGCCCCGGCTGTCACACCGTCCCGAACTTCACGCGCGAGGTCCTCGCCACCCTCTCGGTCTTCGAGCAGGTCCTCGCCAACCCGCCCGCGCCGCCAAAGCGATTCGACTACCTCTCGATCGAGCCACGGTTCAGCGTCTGGGGATGGGGCGTCCGGACCGATCCGGCTCGTGCGCTGGAGTTCCTCGACATCAGCAACGCCGGCCGTCGCGGGGCAACTTTCACCGGCTCGGGCTCGACGACAGTCAAGACCCCTCCGATCTTTCGCAGCCGCGCCGAGGTCGACGTCATCGCCGACGGCGAGAAGCGCACGCTCACGGCCAACCGCAGGGGCCGCCTTCGCTTCAACGTGGATCTCGGGGCCGCGCACCCCGACCAGCAGTACACGGACGCCTCCCGGGCGGCCGGAGACGGTAGCCCCGGCTACTTCACGAGCCGCACCGTGAGGTTCAAGCCGCGCGCCGCACAAGCTCGCTGACGGCGTCCTGCGCGGACTCAAGCGTCACCCGTAGGCGTCAGGGCGCCAGCCGCTCCGCCAGCCAGGCGACCAGAGGTGCGTAGCGCGGCGTCAGACCGCCGTGCTTGCCCTTGAAGAGCTCGAAGCGGTGCTCGATGCCCGCTTGCTCCAGGCGCGTGTGGAGCATCGCGGTGCCGACGTAGAGGTTGTACTCGTCCTGCAGGCCGCACTCGAGCGAGATCGCGCGCATCGAACGCAGGTCGTCGATGTGGGAATCGATCATCCGAATCGGGTCCCAGGCGAGCCAGCGCTCCCAGACGTCGGTGCGCAAAGCGCCGTCGGCCTGCGCGAAAGGAAGCTCGGGTTCGCCGTCCGGACCCGGCGAGTAACAGGCGGCCATCGCGATCGCGTTAACCGCGGCGAAGACGGCGTGATCGGGCGAGGGATCGGCGAGCATCTTGGCCCAGAAGTCCTCGATCGAGAAGTCGTGCTCGCGCAGCACGGCCCATGCCTGCGGGAAGTCGGGCAGATAGCAGTACTCGAAGGTCGCATCGCCGGAGACGTCGCCCAGGCCGCCCCAGAGGTCCGGGCGCAGCATCGGCAGCACGAGAGCTCCGTAGCCGCCCGACGACTTGCCCTGCACCGCGCGGGCATCGCGCTCGGGCAGCGTTGCGAAGCGCTCGTCGACGAACGGAACGAGCTCGTCGCACAGGTAGGTCATGTAGTTGCCCGTGCCGGCGGAGTCGATGAACTGCGCGCCGCCGTAGGCCGTCCAGCAATCCGGCATAGGCACCACCACAGGGCGACACTCGCCGGCGACGATCATGCGGTCGAGATCCTCGATGAACGTCGTCGCATAGGCCTGCCGATTGCGCCACATGTCGACCTGCCCCGTCATCCCCTGGATCGACCAGACCGCGGGATACGGTCCGTCGTCCGGCCAGCCGGGCGGCGTGTAGACGTAAAGCGGACGCGAGGCCGGATCGCCGAGCGGATTGCCCTCGAGAACCTTGCTCTCGAAGGTGAGCTCATGGACCTCTCCGGCGAGGTCGCGCCCCCAGGGATCGTGTTCGGGCGAGCGGATCACCCGCCGCACCCTACGAAAGCGGCGGCCTAGGCGCGCGCGGCAGCGGGCTGAGTGGGACCGGGCATCAGGGCTGCGGCCGCAATCACCGCAGCGAAGGCGAGACCGCGGGCGATGCCCTCAAGGGCTCCCGAGCCGATCGGATCGCCGAAGACGATGACCCCACCGAGGATCGCGGCGCAGTTGGCCGCGGCGGAGGCGGTTGCAATAACCGGAATGGCCTTGCCGATCTGCATTCCGCGAGCAAGCGCAAAGAAGGCGCCGAGTCCGCCAACGACGGCCAGCAGAGTCCACGGGCTGAGCAGTCCGATCATTCCGCCGGCGCCGATCGCTTCGGTGAGCGCCTTGATCGCGACGTTTGAGACGCCGATGAGCATTCCCGAGGCGATCCCGAGCACGACGCCATGGCAGACCATGGATCCGCGCCGCATCGCGCCCGAGGCAAAGAGGAAGGCACCGACACCGATCATCACGGTCTCGAATGCGGCGAGCGTGGCGATTGAATAGCCCTCGCTCTCCTGAGCGTGCGGGACGGTCACTGCGAGGAAGGCCAACCCGGCGGCGGCAAGGCCCAGGCCGAGCCACTCGCGGGGGTTGAGGACGTAACCGAAGTAGCGCTGAGCCGGGTAGGCGATGAGGACCAGGCCGCCCGCAATCACGCCCTGGACGAGCGAGAGCGGAGCCATCGCCATCGCGGCGACATGAAGGACCCAGGCAACGGCTGCGACCGCGAAGCCGAGCGTCCACCAGCGGGAGCGAAAGAGCGCGGCAGCACTTCGCATCGGGGCGCGGAAGCTGATCTCAGGCGACTCGCAAGCACCGCGGTGCTTGCACAGCATCGAGAGATTGGCCATCGCGGCGCATGCGAGCGCCAGGGCTATGCCTAGTGTCGTCACTACTTCTTAGATCGGAGATTGTTTGGAGGGCCTTGAATCTCCCCCTCCCTAACCCGTGGGAGAGCCCTTCAAACGAAGATGGAATTGTTAGCAGGTGCTAACCATGGGCAAGCCGGGTGACGGTCCGCGGCGCTACGAGAGGTGCTCGCGAAGCCGCTCCACGGCCTCGGAAAGGCGCTCGTCAGGCGTGGTCAGCGAGATTCGGAAGAACCCCTCGCCGCTGGGGCCGTACATGGACCCGGGCGAGACGACGACCGCGGCCTGCTCGAGTACGAGCTCTGCGAACGAGGTGGACGTATGGCCGTCTGGGACCGGTGCCCAGACGTAGATCGTGCCCTTCGGGGGATCGACGTCCACGCCAATCTCGCGCAACGCGCCCACGACCAGGTCGCGCCGGCGCTCATAGATCGCGTTCATCTCCTCCAGCGGTTCGCGCGGGCCATCGAGCGCCGCGGCACCCGCGAGCTGGACCGCTTCAAACAAACCCGAGTCGATATTGGTCTTCAGCCGCCAGTACGAGGAGACCGCGTCGGCGTTGCCAAGAATCGCCGCGCAGCGCCAGCCGGTCATGTTGAAGCCCTTGGACAGCGAGAACACCTCGACTCCGACCTCCTTGGCGCCGGGCGTGGCGAGGAAGCTCGGAGCCACATAGCCGTCGTAGGTCGTCTCCGAATAGGCGTTGTCGTGAACTACGAGGATCTGGTGCTCGCGGGCCAGCTCGACCACTCGCTCGAACAGGCCGTCGGGGACGATCGCGCCCGTCGGGTTGTTCGGGTAGTTCAGGAAGAGGAGCCGCGCGCGCTCGAGGTCGGCGGCCGAGATCGCATCGAAGTCAGGGACGAAGCCCAGCTCGGGGACGAGGGGCAGCACCACGGCGTCAGCTCCTGCCAGGACCGGGCCGCCCGTGTAGACGGGGTAGCCGGGATCGGCGGCGAGCGCAGCGTCGCCCGGATCCAGAAAGGCGAAGCAGAGGTTGTAGATGCACTCCTTCGCACCGATCGCGGGCATCACCTCAGTCTCGGGATCGATCTCCACGCCAAAGCGCTTGTCGTAGAAGCGCGCGAACGATTCACGAAACTCCGCGCGACCGCGGTTGGACGGGTACTGGTGCGTACTCGGATCCGCAACCGCGGCCTGCATCGCCTCGACCACGTACGGATACGTCGGCGTGTCGGGGTCGCCGATCCCAAGGCTGATCACGTCGATGCCCTCGGCGCGCTTCGCCGAGACCTTGCGTTCGAGCTCGGCGAACATGTACGGCGGGATCGCCTCGAGCCGCTTGGAGGGGTCGGTGAGTGCCACGGGGCGCATGAGGCTACGGGATACTGCCGTCGCGATGCCCCTGAGACTCAGCCCCGGCGAGCTCGCCGTCCTCTTCGCGATCGGAGCCGCCGGGGGCCTGATCGGCGATGCCGGCCACGTCCAGTCGGGCACCACGGTCTACCTCGACGACGCCACGCCGTTCATCTGGAAGAGCGCCCTGTGGTTTCCGGTACTCGTCGGCCTTGCGACCGCCTCGATCGGTGAGCTGCGCCTCCGCCTCGGCCCGCCGCGTCCCGGCTTCGACGGCCGTATCGCGATCGCCGCGATCGCCGCGGTTCTGGCGATCTACGCGATCACAGCGCTGATCCACGATCAGGCCGAGGTGCCCGGAACCGTCCTCATCGTGATGCTGGCGATCCTCGTCGCCTGCTGGCTCGACGGCGGCACCCCCGCGATCGTCTGCGGCGTCGCGGCCGCCGTGGTCGGCCCCCTCGCGGAGATCATCATCGTCGAGCTGGACCTTGCGATGTACTCGCCGCTGGCGGACTCGCTCTTCGGCGTCGCGCTCTGGCTCCCGGCGCTGTACTTCGCCTTCGGTGTCGTCGTGGCGCGCCTGGCGGAGCTGCTGGTCGCGAGGCGCTCTTAGCTGAGCGACTTGATGAAGTCGGCGTCGAGCTCGCCCACGTAGACCCGTGAGGCGGCCCCGATCAGCGTGACGTCGAGGTCGTCGCTGATCTCGACCGTCAGCTCACCACCGTCGAGCGCCACCGTGATCGGGCTCGGTGCGCCGCCGAGAAAAGCGGCAACCGCAGCGCCGCTGGCGCCCGTTCCCGACGAGAGCGTCTCCCCCACCCCGCGCTCGAAGATTCGCGCGCGGACCGTCGAGCCGTCGACGCGGATGAACGAGACATTCGTGCGCTGCGGGAACTTGCTGTGGGACTCGATCGCCGGGCCGATCGCCGCCAGGTCGATGCTCTCGACCTCGTCGCCGGCCTCGACCACGCATTGCGGATTGCCGACGTCGATGTGCTGAAAGCCCCACTCCCGCCCGCGCGAGCTGATCGAGCCGGTTCCGTCGGGTGGACCTCCGGGATAGAAGGCGGACGTCACCGAAGCGCGGCCGATGTCCATCGAGACATCGCCGCCGCCGAGGATGGTCGGGGTCACATCACCGGCCTTGGTGGTGATCGTGAAGGTGTCGGCGTCGGTCCACCCGGCTGCGCGCAGATAGAGAACGGCTTCGCGCGCGCCATTGCCGGAGAGCTCGGCCTCCGAGCCGTCGGGGTTGAAGATGCGCAGCTCGGCGACGTAGCGCTCGTCCTCGACGTCGCTGAGCAGCAGGATGCCGTCGGAGCCCACGCCGAAATGCGGCTCGCAGATGCGACGGATCCGCTCGGCCGTCAGCTCCCATGGGAGGTCCCTGGACTCGACGACGATGTAGTCGTTGCCGAGTGCCTGCCACTTCTCGAATCGCATGGCGCGCCAGCCTACTCGCGGTCCAGGAGCGCCACGACGCGCTCAGCGACCTCGCCGTCGGAGAGACCCGTGCGGTCGATCTGCTCGACGTCGTCCATTCTTCGCATCCAGGTGAGCTGACGGCGCGCGTAGCGCCACTGCGCGCGTTTCATCGCCTCAACGTCACCCTCCAGCAGCTCCTCGAAGCCAATCGCCGCACGGGCCGTGCGCGATGCCTCCGCCGAGTCGGCACTGCGAACCTCCTCGACCACGCCGAGGCGGACCATCTCCTCGACCCGGGCGTCGATCCGCAGACGCAGCTCGTCGCGATCGACCGTGACCCCGACGATCGTGGTGGGCACCCGCGCCGATTCGCTCCAGAGCTTGTCGCTCGAAGGGTGAGCCGCGATCCCCATCCGCGCCAGCTCGGTCAGCCGCGCGATCCGCTTGCGGTCGTTCGGATGAACGCCGGAGGCCAGTTCGTCGGAGAGCTCGGCGTGGAGCGCTTCGGGACCGCGCTCGGCCAGCTCCTCCTCCACCGCGACACGCACCTGCGAGGGCACCGGCGGGCGCATATCGAGGTCGGCGAGCGCCGCGCGCATGTAGAGGCCGGTGCCGCCGACGAGGATCGGGCGGCGCTTCTCGGCGAGAAGGAGGTCGATCTCCGCATGGGCGAGCCCCGCGAACCGCCCGGCTGAGAACTCGCCATTGAGCTCGACGAACCCCAGCAGCCGGTGCTCGAGCCTGGCCTGCTCGTCGGCCGAGGCCGCGCCGCTGAGGATCTCGAGACCGCGATAGACCTGGATCGCATCGCACGAAACCGCCAGCGGGTCCTCCCCGCGCTGGCGCAGCCGCTCGGCGACCTCGATCGCGATCCCGGTCTTGCCGACCGCAGTGGGCCCGAATATGGCCAGGACCCGCATCGCGCGGCCCATCGTAGAGCCGACCCTGGAGGAACCCATGGACTACCAGCAGATCAAGTACGAGCTCGAAGACCACGTCGCGGTGCTCACGTACGACCGGCCCGAGCAGCGCAACGCGGTGTCGCGGCGCATGAACGAGGAGCTCCACCACGCATGGAGGCGGTTTCGAGACGACGACGATGCCTTCGTCCTGGTGATCACCGGCACCGGAGATGCCTTCTGCGCCGGCTGGGACCTCCAGGACGCAGCCGACTGGCCCCGGCCCGAGTGGGACGAGTTCCGCACGCACGTCTACGACTCGCCGGGCGATTGCGGCTACACGCGCCGCGTCGACGTCTTCAAGCCCGTGATCGCCGCCGTCAACGGCTGGGCGGTGGCAGCAGGACTCGAGAACGCACTGCTCGCCGACATCCGGATCGTCGCGCGCAACGCCGTCTTCGGCGCACTCGAGCGCCGCTGGAACATCGTCGCCGGCGACGGCATGACCGTCCGCCTGCCGTTGATCGTCGGCTATGCGAAGGCGATGGAGCTGATCATCACCGGGCGCCCGGTCGACGCCGAGGAGGCGCTGACGATCGGCCTCGCAAACGAGCTGGTCGACGAGGGCCAGGCGCTACCGCGCGCGATGGAGCTCGCGCGTGAGATCGCCGCCCTGCCCCAGGGCGCAATCCGCACCGACAAGGAGACCGTCGTCCGCAACGTCGGGCGCACCTACGAAGAACGTCTACGCCAGGAGATCGAGGCATCGATCTCGATGTTCTGGCGCCGTGACTCCCATTCGATCGGCGCATCGGCGTTCAAGCGCGGCGAGACGCCTGAGTGGCCGAACCACGGGCTCTAGAGATGTGAAGGTCTTGCCGAAAGTTCCGCTTTGCATGGAGGGCGCGTCCCGGGCGAACTGCGTCGAACGTCGCGGAGTTAGTCCTATAGGCGGCCTTCAGCGACGTTCGGTGGTCGGTGGCAGAGTTGCGCTTTGGACGACAAACGGTGTCTCTCCCGAAGCGCCAAAGGTCGCTCATCCGCCGCGCCTACAGGCATAGTTCGGCTCGATGGCCGAGCCGAAGACCCGGGCGACCGAGACCGACGTTAATACGTTCATCGAGACGATTGCCGACCCTGATCAGCGGGCTGACGCTGAACGACTCGTCGAGAGCTGATGGACATCACCAGGCACCCGCCAGTGATGTGGGGCGACTCGATCGTCGGGTTCGACACGTACAGCGTCGGCTACGCAGACGGCAGCCAGCGAGACTGGCCCGCGATCGGGTTCTCACCTCGTAAGGGCAAGACGACGATTTACTGCATGGACGGCGATCACACTGAGGATCTCGCGAAGCTCGGAGGGCACTCGACCTCGAGGTCGTGTCTGTACGTCAAGAGGCTCGGCGACGTTGACGAGGCGGTTCTGAAACGCATCATGAAGCGCTCGTACGCCACCACCACGGCCGGGGACTCCGCCGGCGCCGCGAGCTGATCGCAGCCACGAAGCGCCATCCGGCCGGCAGTTAGTGGCTCGACCCGCCGGAAGTGTCTCCGCCCTCGCCGAGCCCCTCGACCGCCTGCTGCGCCTTATCGAGCACGCTGCCCTCGCCCTGGGCGATCTCGGAGAGTTCCCCAGCCTTGTCGGCCAGTGCGTCGACCCCGCCACCATCGATCAACTCTCGTGCCTTATCGATCAAGTCCATGAGACCCATGTGTTCACCTTAGCGAGCCTCGTCGGCGCTCCAGGCTCGATCAGGCGGCCTGCGGTTCCTGAAAGGCGCGCACCTCGATCCGGCCACCGAGCGCCTTCGATGCCTGCGTCGCCCAGCGGACCGCGGCATCCTGGTCTGGCGCCTCGATCACCCAGAACCCGCCGACGTACTCCGGCGCTTCGACGAACGGGCCGTCGACGACCACGGGCTCACCGCTAGAGGCGTCTACGGTCTTGGCCGACGACGGCGGATGTAGGCCGCCGGCGAAGACGAACGCCCCGGCGTCTTGCAAATCGTTGTTGAACTCGTCCACGGCGGCCAGCGTGGCCTCTAGGTCGGCCGGGTCCATCGACGCCATCGTCGGCTCCTCGGCGGAGTCGTGGGGCACGGTTAGGAAGAACTGCATCGCTAACGCTCCTTCTGGCGGGTGGTGCGGGCCGCTTTCAGCCCAATATGCACTACTTGACCGCCGCGCCGATCGAAACTCATCGGCCTACACGCGACTGAGAAGCCGCTCGTGCCCGGTGAGCGTCTGAGACGTCGCTGACGCGATCTCGACCTCGACGAATTCGCCGACTCCGGCGGTGCCCTCGAAGTTGACGGCCTTGTTGTGGCGGGCGCGGCCGCGCAGCTGCGACGGGTTGCGGCGCGCGTTGCCCTCGACGAGCACCTCCATCGACCGGCCGACAAAGCGCTGAGCGCGCTCGCGGGCGCGGCGCTGGACCGCCTCGACGAGCCGCTCCATCCGCTCCTTCTTGACCGGATGCGGGACCTGGTCGCCAAGCGTGGCCGCGTCGGTGCCCCGGCGCGGGGAGAAGACGAACGTGAACGCGCTGTCGTAGCCCACCTGCTCGACGATCTCGAGCGTCTGGGCGAAGTCCTCCTCGGTCTCCCCCGGGAAGCCGACGATGATGTCCGTGGTCAGCGCGCAGTCGGGCACGTGCTCGCGGATCTGCGCGACGCGGTCGAGGTAGCGCTCGCGGTTGTAGGTTCGGCGCATCGCCTTGAGGATCCGCGAGGAGCCTGACTGCAGCGGCAGGTGGATGTGCTCGCAGACCGCCTCCAGATCGGCGTGCGCGCGGATGACATCCTCACGCATGTCCTTCGGATGCGGGCTCGTGTAGCGGATGCGGCTGATCCCATCGATCGCGTCGACCATTGCCAGCAGCTCGGCGAATGTTGTCTTGCGCTCGCGTGGCAGGTCGCGGCCGTAGCTGTTGACGTTCTGGCCGAGCAGCGTCACCTCGCGCACACCGTCGGCGGCCAGGCGCTCGACCTCAGCGATCAGCTCAAATGGGTCGCGGCTCTCCTCGCGCCCCCGCGTCGACGGCACGATGCAGTACGAGCATCGGCAGTTACACCCCTGAGAGATCTGAAGCCACGCCTGATACTCGCGCTCGCGCTTCATCGGCAGGTGCCCGGCGAAGTCCTCGAACTCGAAGTACCCGCGCTGCGCAGTCAGCGAATCGGAGGCGAGAAACTCGGCCAGTCGCGCGATCTGCCCTGGCCCGAAAGCGACGTCGACGAACGGGAAGCGCTCGAAGACCTCGTCCTTGACCGACTGCGCCCAGCAGCCACCGACGCCGATGACGGTGTCCGGGTGTTCGCGCTTGCGCCGCTTCGCGTGGCCCAGGTGGGCCAGGAAGCGCTCATCGGCCGCCTCCCGGATCGAGCAGGTGTTGAAGAGGATCAGGTCGGCGTCGTCGCGCTCAGGCGCCTGCTCGTAGCCGAGCGACTCGAGCATGCCCTTCATGCGCTCCGAGTCGTGCTCGTTCATCTGGCACCCGAAGGTCGTCACGTGGTAGCGCTTGGCGTCCACGGTCCGGATGCTAGACACCGACCGCGACTAGTTGGATGCGCCGCCGGTCGCTTCGACCAGGTACTGCACGAGAGCGTCGAGTTCCTCGGGCGTCATCTGGCTCTCGTAGCTCTGCGGCATCACATCGGGCGGATAGCCCTGGGCGATCTCGTCGTTGGGATCGATGATCGAGGTCTTGATGAACTCGGCGGACTGGCCCTCGAGCGCGCCGTCGAGGTCAGGCCCGGTCGTGCCGCTCGAGCCGGCGTCGGCGAGCGTGTGGCATCCCGAGCAGCCCTGCGAGTTGAAGAGCTCGGCGCCTTCGGCCGTGGAAGCGGTCGTGACCGTGGTCTCGGTATCGGGACCAGTCTCCTCGTCAGCCTCGGCGGTGTCGCCCTCTTCCTCGCTGTGCTCAGCGGCCTCGGCGAGCTCCTCCGCCTTGTGCGCCTGCTCGTCCTCGCCGTTTCGCCAGGCGAACACGGAGGTCGCGACGACCAGGACGGCCACCAGCGAGGTCACGCCGATCAGCAGGCCGTTCGAGCCTGGAAAGTTTTTGAATCGCATCCCGGCGAACGACAGGATCAGGGCGATCGCGACGAGCGCCAGGCCGAGGATGTAGAAGAGGGTTTCGTTACTCATGCGGGCGAGATCCTAAAGGAGAGGTGCGGCGTCAGCTCGCATAGGACGTCGTGCGGCTCTCCCGGATCACCGTGATCTTGATCCGGCCGGGGTACTCCAGCTCGCGCTCGACCGCCGAAGCGACCTCGTGAGCGATCAGCGCTGCGGCCTCCTCGTCGACCTCGCCGGGATCGACGATCACCCGAATCTCACGACCGGCGCGCATAGCGAACACGCGCTCGACGCCCTGGTGGCGCTGAGCGATCTCCTCGAGGTCGCGCAGCCGCGCGACGTACTGCTCGAGGGCATCGCCGCGGGCGCCAGGGCGGGCACCCGAGACCGCGTCAGCCGTCTGAACGATCACAGCCTCGACAGTGCGCGGCTCGACCTCGCCGTGATGAGCCTCGATCGCATGGGCGACCGCCTCAGACTCTCCGTTGCGCTTGGCGATCCGCGCGCCCACCTGGGCGTGCGGGCCCTCCACCTCGTGGCTGACGGCCTTACCGATG
This sequence comes from uncultured Solirubrobacterales bacterium, assembly GCA_963746215.1. Lineage (GTDB taxonomy): Bacteria > Actinomycetota > Thermoleophilia > Solirubrobacterales > 70-9 > WHSW01. The sequence continues at coordinate 185,324 of CAVVAT010000002.1, read as the reverse complement.
TCGTGAAGCAGCGTCGCGCGACGTGAGGTCTCGACCGAGGCCCCGAGCTCCTCAGCGATCAGGCCCGCGAGGGCAGAGGCCTCAACCAAGTGGTCCAGCACGTTCTGTCCATAGCTCGTGCGAAAGCGCAGCTGGCCCAGAAGCCGCAGCAGCTCGGGCTGCAGGCCCGCGACGCGCGCTTCGAGCGCCGCCTTCTCCCCCTCCTCGATCACCATCGCGTCGATCTCCTCGCGCGCGTGCTCGTAGGTCTCCTCGATCAGGGCGGGATGGATGCGACCGTCTGCGATCAGACGTTCGAGCGTGATCCTCGCCACCTCGCGGCGAACGCCGTCGAAGCTCGAGAGCACGACCGCCGACGGCGTCTCGTCGATGATGATGTCTACTCCCGTGAGCTTCTCCAGGGCGCGGATGTTGCGGCCATCGCGGCCGATGATCCGGCCCTTCATCTCGTCGTTGGGCAGCTCGACCATCCTCGTGGTCGACTCGCTCGAGTGCTTGGAGGCAAGGCGCTGCATGGCGACTGAGAGGATGTTGCGGGCACGGCGCTCGGCCTCGTGGTGGGTCTCCTCCTCGATCTGCTGAAGGCGTAGTCCCGCCTGTTGGCGCGCCTCCTGTTCGACCTCGGCGACGAGGATCTGGCGCGCCTGCGCGGCGCTGAGCCCCGAGACGCGCTCGAGCTCGCGCCGCTGAACTCGCTTGGCCTGCTTGAGGTCCTCGATCTCCTTCGCGAGGTTGCGCTCGCGATCGGCGAGGGCCTGGGCACGGCGTTCGACGTCAGCGCTCTGAATCTTCAGCGACTCCGCCTCTCGCAGCGATCGCTCCTCCATCCGCGCGATCTCCTCGCGGCGGGCGCGCAGCTCGTCGGCCGGTCCGGTGCCGTTGGTAGCGACGCGCTCGGGCTCACCTCCGCCGTCGACCGCCACGGGGGTACGCCGCCACGGGCGCCAACTTGCGCGTTCAGCCATCGCTTCCTCTCCCCGGCCCGCCAGGCCGGCTCGCTCTGCCGCTATCGAACGGCCATCGTGGCCGTCGCTGCCCGGGGAGCCCGACTCGCGTGTGCTCGCTGAAAAACTCGACGCGCGAACCTGCCGCGCGCCTCAGATGCGGATCAGATCCGCCGGTGTGTCGACCCCATCCCTGTAGTCGTCATCGAAGTCAAAGGCTTGATTTCAGCGAGCAAGTTGCGAATTCAGGCGACCATCAGGCCGCACGACGATCGTAGACGCGCACCGCCGATCCCGCAAGCGTCGCGACTCAATCTGCAACGCACTCAGGCAGCGCGCCGCTCGGCTCCGCGCACGGCGTCGTATGCCAGCTCGGCCTCGTAGCCACGCCGGGCCAAGAATGCGAGCGCCCGCCCTCGCGATCGCTCGTCGATCGGCGGATCGCCGCGACGCTCGAGCAGTTCGATGGCACGGTCGAGCTGCGTCTCGCGTCCGTCGCCGGCCAGCGCCGCCTCGATCAGCTCACGTTCCAGTCCACGCCCGGCAAGCCCCTCACGAATTCGATCCGGACCCCAGCCGCGCAGCTCGCGCTTGTCCTCGGCGTAGCGAACCGCGAACTTCTCGTCGTCGACCGCGCCGGTTTCGATCAGGCGATCAATCGCGATCTCGATCTCCGCCCGAGCAAAGCCACGGGCCTCGAGCCACTCGATCAGCTCGCCCGTGGTCCGCTCGCGATAGGAGAGCGCCTCGAGCGCCCGATCGAACGCGTCCGCCGGCACCGGGGCCCCGAGAGCCGCTTACGCGGCCTTGCGCTCGGGTTCGGCTTCCTCCGGCTCGGCGGCGATCGGCGCCTCCGCCTCCTCGGGGACCGCCTCGACGTCCGGAACCGCACGCGGCGGCTGCGACGCCCGATCGATGCCGAGCTCCTGGTAGAGCTTGCCCTCGATCTCGTAAGCGAGATCCGGGTTGTCCTGTAGGAACTGCTTGGTGTTGTTTCGCCCCTGGCCGAGCCGGAGCTCGCCATAGGAGAAGAACGAGCCCGACTTGGTGACCAGGTCGTGCTCGAGCCCGAGGTCGATCAGGCTGCCCTCGCGGGAGATGCCGACGCCGTACTCGATGTCGAACTCGGCCTGGCGAAATGGCGCCGCGACCTTGTTCTTGACGACCTTCACCCGGACGCGGTTACCGACCGCCTCGGTGCCCTCCTTGAGGGTCTCGATGCGGCGCATGTCGAGGCGCTGCGAGCAGTAGAACTTCAGCGCGCGGCCACCCGGCTGCGTCTCGGGCGAGCCGAACATGACCCCGATCTTCTCGCGGATCTGGTTCGTGAACAGGCAGACGGTCTTCGCCCGGTTGAGGTTGCCGGCGAGCTTGCGCAGCGCCTGCGACATCAGCCGTGCCTGGAGGCCGACCGTCTGCTCGCCCATCTGACCTTCGAGCTCGACGCGCGGGGTGAGCGCGGCGACCGAGTCGACCGCGACGACATCGACCGCGCCGGAGCGCACCAGGACGTCGACGATCTCGAGCGCCTGCTCGCCGTAGTCGGGCTGGGAGACCAGGAGCTCATCCGTGTCGACACCGATGCGCTTCGCGTAAATCGGGTCGAGAGCGTGCTCGGCGTCGACGAACGCGCAGACGCCGCCGCGGGCCTGGGCCTCGGCGATGATGTGGTAGACGAGCGTCGTCTTACCCGACGACTCCGGGCCGAAGATTTCCACGATGCGCCCGCGCGGGACGCCACCGATTCCGAGCGCGAGGTCGAGCGAGAGTGCTCCCGTCGAGATCGCGTCGACGGGCACCGACGCCTTGTCCCCGAGCCGCATGACTGAGCCGGCGCCGAAGTCCTTCTCGATCTGACTGACAGCGGCTTCGAGGGCCGCGTTCTTGGCCTTCGCCTCCTTGTCAGCCGCCTTCAGTTCCGCTTTGGTCGTATCAGCCACTTAATTCACCTCTATCTGGTCCGCAGGGACGGCAAGTCGATGCCCGAGAGCGCGTCGTACTCGGCTCCCTGGGGCTTGAGATTCGAACGGTAAAGAACGACTCGGACGGCACCGAACGGCTGTTCGAGTGCTTTGGGCAACGGTGAAGGGGGCTTTCGGACGCGCTTGGGGCGCGCCCTTCCCCGCCGCTCGCCGCGCTCGGGCGCAAGGCGCTCGGTGCGCACGCGCGCGACCGTCACGTGCGGGCGAAAGCGCCTCTCCTCAGGCTTGTAGAGCCGTTCAGCGGCCAGCCTCTCCGACAGCGCCGCCTGCAGCGCGACGGCACCGTCACTCTCGGCGTTCAACGTGTAGAGGCGGGGCCGGCCCTTCGGGACGGCCATCGGCTCGGATTCGAAGCGAAGCTCGATCGGTTGCGGCTCGAGCGAGCGGATCACGGCATCGATTCGCGGGATGTCACGTTCGGGGCGAGCGGCGAGAAAGCAGAGCGTGATGTGAAGCGACTGCGCCGGCATCGCGCGCAGGGCCGAGTCCCCCAGCGCCTTGGACTGCCATGTGGCGATACCCGTACGCACGGACTCCGGGAGGTCGAGCGCCACGAACAGGCGCGCTTTGGAATCGCTGGATCGAGGCTCAGCCACTGCTGGCCACGCTACGCGGCTCAGCGGCGTGAAACGCGCGCCAAGCGCGCCCTATGTGTGCCGACTTAGTTGCAGGAGTCGCCCAGGCCGATCGGGGCCCTGAGCGGGAGGCGACGCGAGTCACGTCCGACGAGCGCTTCTGCGCATCCCGGAACGACGCTCCAGCGATGCGCGCTCTCGTCCCAGTAAGAGAAGGCGCGCGTGGGGAGGTCGAAACGCACCCGTCGCTTGTGGCCGGGCCTCAGATTCACCCGGTCGAACCCGGCCAGCTTCTTCGGCGGCTGGGCCACGCCGGGCTGCGACGGAAGCGACAGGTAGAGCTGCGGCACGGCGAACCCCCGGCGCTTGCCGGTGTTCTCGACCGTCACGCTGACCGCTCGTCCGCTCCTAGAGACATGCAGACGCGAGAACCTGAAGCTCGTGTACGAGAGTCCGTGACCAAACGGATACGCCGGCTTGATGCCGTTGGCGTCGTAGTGGCGGTAGCCGACCAACAGACCCTCGTCGTAGTCGACGATGTCGCCAACTCCCGGGTAGGCGTTGGGATCGCCCGCGGTGGGCAGGTCGGCCTCGCTGCGCGGGAAGGTGACTGGCAGGCGACCTGAGGCATCGACCTTGCCGAACAGGACCCGCGCCATGGCGCTGCCGGCCTCGGAGCCTGGATACCAAGCCTCGAGCACAGCGCCAACGCGCCTGCTCCACGGTGTCAGGACGGGGCCACCGCTCTCGATCACGACCGCGGTCTTCGGATTGGCTGCGGCCACCGCCTCGATCAGCGCATCCTGGTCGCCGTAGACGGGCGGGCACTCGAACGTCAGACAGGTCCGGTCGACGCCCTCTGTCGAATACGAGACCGGAACGACGATCGCGACATCGGCGTCGGCCGCGAGCTGTGTGGCACGCTGGACGTCGGAGCCATCGTCACCAGTCACCGCAACGCGCTTGCCAGCCGCCTGCGTGATGCCCTCGAGCGGGCTGGTGAAGGCGAAGGGCTTGATCTCCGAGGAACCGCCACCCGTGAGGTAGGCGTCGGCGCCGGGGCCGATCACGGCGATCGAGTCGAGGCGCTTGCGGTTCAGCGGGAGGAGCCCATCGTTCTTCAGCAGCACGATCCCCTTCTCAGCTATGCGTCTGGACTTGGCCGCGTTGCCGGCCTGGTCGATCGCCGCTTCGTTTGGCTCGTAGGCGGGCCGATCCATCGCGCCATAGGCGAACAGCGTGCGCAGGTAACGCAGGATGTGGCGGTCTACGTCGGCCATCGTCGCGGGGCCCGTGGCAAGCGCGACGTTGACCGAGTCGGAGCCGTAGACGATCCCCGGCCACGGCTCGATGTCGAGGCCGTTGATGAGCGAGGCGCCCGCGTCGTGCGCCGCGTTGTAGTCGGCGATCGTCATGCCCTCGAAGCCCCAGTCGCCGCGGAGGATGTCCTCGAGCAGCGGGCGGTTCTCGCACGCATACGGGCCGTTGAGCTTGTTGTAGGCGCACATGACCGAAGCGACGTCCGCCTTCTTCACCGCCGCCTCGAACATCGGCAGATAGAGCTCGCGCAGGGTGCGCTGGTCGATCCGGGCATCGATCCGCATGCGGCTGCCCTCTGTCGCAAGGGCTCCGAGCGAGACCGCGAAGTTGCCCGGGCGCGCCTCGTTGGCCGCGGGGCCCGTCCCCTCCTGGTTGTTACCGGCGTAGTGCTTGACGTTCGCGATCAGGCCTTCGCTCTGGACCCTCTGTATCCACGGCACCGCAAGCTCGGAGGAGAGATACGGATCCTCGCCGCCCAGCGCCTCGAACACCCGGCCCGCGAGCGGCGTGCGCACGATGTCGACCGTCGGTGCAAAGACGATGTCGTTGCCCTTCTTGATCACCTCGTCTGCGATCACGCCGGCGTCGCGGGCGGAGTTCGCCGGGTCGAAGCTGGCCCCGAGAGCGATTGGAGCCGGCATCGCCGTCGCCATGCCCGAGCGGACACCCGCGGGGCCGTCGGAGAAGTAGATCGTCGGGATTCCCAGGCGCTCAATGCCGTCGCTCGTGCCCGTGTGGGTCCCTTCCCCACCGGCCACGCCTCCGCGCTCGTCGCCGCCCAGCAGGGAGATCTTCTCCTCGGCGGTCATCTGCGCGAGCAGGAGCTCGGCGCGCGCGTCGGGCGACAGCGACATGTCGCACCACGGGCGCGTCGAGGGGTCGCCGCAGCGTCCGGCGGCGGATGCTGGCGCTGGCGCGAGGGCGATCAGCACCAGCGCCGGGATGAGTGTGCGCAGCCGCATCCGCAAACCGTATGTCGACACGCCCTTCGGGGCGTCAGTCAAGTTCGACCAGCTCGAACTCCAGCCGGCCGCCGACGACCGTCACGGCGCCCATCGTGTGCCTCGGCGAGCGTCGTCGCTCCGTTGGGCTGCCCGGGTTGAAGATCTGAAAGCCGGCGTCGTCGCGCTCGTGTAGCGGAATGTGGGAGTGGCCGAAGACCACCGCGTCCGCATCGGGAAACGCTCGTCGCATACGGGCGAGGCGTCCCTTGCGTGGCCCGGCGTCGTGGATCACACCCAGCTTCAGACCGCTGAGCTCGACCTCGGTTCGTTCCGGCAGCCGGGCGCGCAGCGGCGCATCGTCGACATTGCCATGGACGGCCACCAGACGCGGGCCGATCGCCGCGATCTCGTCATAGGCCTCGACGCGCATGAAGTCGCCGGCGTGGATGACGAGGTCTGCCGCGGCAATCACCCGCACGCATTCCTCGGGAAGTCGCCGCACGCCGCGCGGCATGTGGGTGTCGGCGATCAGTGCCGCGTGCAAGGCGCTCAGAGCCCTGCCAGGAACTCGTTGAGATCGGCTCCAAGCAACTCCGGCTCCTCGAAGGCGGCGAAATGGCCGCCCCGATCGAACACCGTCCAGCGACGCAGGTCGTCGAAGTTGCGCTGCGTCCACTCACGCGGCGGACGAACGATCTCGGCGGGAAAGTCGGTGACAGCGGTCGGCACCGCGATCCTCTCCCCCGGTTCGAAGCGCCAGCGGTCGCGAGCCTCCGCCGCATAGGTGCGCATCGACGAGGTGATCGTCTCGGTCGCCCAATAGATCGTCAGCAGATCGCAGATGTCGTCTTTCGAGAAGCGCCGTTCGACGTCACCGTCGCAATCCGACCAGCGCCGGTACTTGTCGACGAGCCAGGCCGCGAGACCAGCGGGAGAGTCGTTGAACGCCGGTGCCAGGGCGTCGGAAGCGGCGCCCTGCGCGAGCAGGTGGAAGGCACCGCGCGTGACCCAGCGCTGCAGCGAGGCGCCGAACGCGGTCTCCGCGTCCGTCATGGGCGGGTCGTCGAAACTCGCGGGCAGCGGCAGCACTCCGGGCGTGTTGAGGTGGAGCGCCGCGACCGCGTCGGGCGCATCGAACGCGATCCGTGCGCCGATGATCGAACCCCAGTCGCCGCCTTGGACCGCGTAACGCTCGTAGCCGACCGTCGCCATGAGGCCGCGGAGGCGCTCTGCGATCCCGGCAACGTTGAGCGGCTCGGAGGGCACGTCCGAGAAGCAGAACCCCGGCAACGACGGTACGACGACGTCATGGCCGGCCCCCACCAGCTGCGGGATCAGTTCGAGGAACTCGATCGGTGCGCCCGGCCAGCCGTGGATCAGCAGGACCGGAAGCCCGTCAGGTTTCTCGGCGCGCTCCCAGATGAAGTGGACGCCGTCAGCGCGCCAGTTGCCGAGGCCGTTGAGCCCGCTCTGCGTCGCGCTCCAGTCGTACTCATCGGCCCAGTAATCGCAGAGCTCGCGCAGGTAGGCGAAGTCCATCCCGTGCTCCCAGCCGATGCCGCCCGGCTGGCTCGGCCAGCGGGTGGCGTGGATGCGCGCGCTCAGGTCGTCGAGGATCTCGGCGTCGATCGAGACCTCGTACGCCTCCATCAGAGAAGGCGCCTCAACAGCGGCGCGGCTCGGCTACGCCTCACAGCGGCAGTTCCTCGCCGCGCAGCAGACGCCGCAGGATCTGCATCGCAACCGTGGTCGAGCGGTCGCGGATCTCGGTGCGATCGCCGGGCATGACCACGTCGCGGGCGAGCACCGGTCCCGTCGGACGACAGCACGCACCAGCAGACCGTCCCTACGGGCTTCTCCTCGGTCCCGCCGCCTGGTCCGGCGATGCCTGTGATCGCGCATGCGACGTCCGCGTCGAAGCGCGAGAGAGCGCCCTCGGCCATCGCGCGCGCAACCTCGGGCGAGACCGCGCCGTGCGTCTCGATCAGAGCCTCGTCGACGCCGAGCAGGTCGCGCTTGGCCTCGTTGGAGTACGAAACCACGCCGCCGGCGACGTATGCCGATGAGCCGGGCCGCTCCGTCAGCCTCGCGGCCAGGAGTCCGCCCGTGCAGGACTCCGCAAGACCGATGCGATGTCCTTTCAGGAGTTCAGCGATCTGATCGTCGATCGTCGATCCATCGAGGCTGAAGACGAACCGTTCGTGGCGCGCGACGAGGCCCTCCACGAGCTTCTCGCGCTCGGCCTCAGCGCCCGGATGGTGGCGGATCTCGATCTCGAGCTCACCGCGGCGCAGACAGGTCGTTATCTCCAATGCGGAGGTGTCCGTCTCCGCCTCGATCTCGCGCAGGGACTGCGCGATCTCGGACTCTGGGATTCCGAACATTCGCACCGTCTGGCTGGCGAAGTCCTCGGCTCGCTCGAGCACACGCTGGACGGCCTCGGTCGCCAGTGCCGCGTCCCACATCGCGTGCAGCTCACGGGGCGGTCCCGGGAGGACGATGACGGCCGGGCCGCCCGCGACCTCGACCACCAGCCCCGGCGCGGTCCCCGCAGGGTCCAGCGCCGTCGCGCCAACCGGCACCATCGCCTGCTTTCGATTGGCGACCTTGAGCGCCTCGGGGTCGAATCGCATCCGCCTCGCGAAGCCGGCGATGATCTCGGCGATCTTGGCCTCCATCTCCTCGTCGAGGACCATGTCGACGCCGGCGAAGCGGGCGACCACCTCGGCCGTGAGATCGTCCGCCGTGGGCCCGAGGCCACCGCTCGTGACGATCAGGTCACAGCCGTCGTCGGCCATGAATCGCAGGCCCGCCTCGAGATCCTCGGGTCGATCGCCGACGACGAGAATGTGCGCGACCTCGACGCCCTCAGCGGCGAGACGCTGCGAGACCCAGGGACCATTGCGGTCGGTGATTACCGCCGTGATCACCTCGGTTCCGGTCACGAGGATCCCCGCTCTGACTCCGCTGCCGCTCATCGCGGCCCATTCTCGCGGTTCGGCGCGGTTCAGCGCTCGACCGGCTCGAGGCCGGTCTCGGTGCCGGACTCGTCGCTCGCATCCGCGGCTTCGATGATGTTGCCGGCGATCCCGTCGAGCATGCGCGGAAGGTCGGACTGGGAGACGAGCACCTGGCGCGGCTTCGAGCCCTCATAGCCGGAGATGATCCCGCGGCGCTCGAGCATGTCGATCAGGCGGCCGGCGCGGGTGTAGCCAACGCGCAGGCGGCGCTGGATCATCGAGACGGAAGCGGTCTCGGACTCCACGACGATTCGGGCGGCGTCGGCTAGAAGGTCGTCCTGGTCGGGTGAGAACTCGCCTCCGGCGCCCTCCTCGATCTCGGGCTCCTTGACCTCCAGCAACTCCTCGTTGAAGTCGGGCTCGCCCTGCTTGGCCCAGTGACCGCAAACACGGGCGATCTCGTCCTCGGTGACGAACGCGCCCTGGATGCGGTTCATCTTCGACGTGCCGACCGGGCGGAAGAGCATGTCGCCCTGCCCGAGCAACGTCTCCGCCCCGCCCTGGTCGAGGATCACGCGCGAATCGACCTGCGACGCGACCGCGAAGGCAATTCGCGACGGGATGTTGACCTTGATCGTGCCGGTGATGACGTCCGTCGAGGGACGCTGCGTCGCGAGTACGAGGTGGATGCCGATGGCGCGGGCTTTCTGCGCAAGGCGGATGATCGAGTCCTCCACCTCCGCCGGGGCGACCATCATCAGGTCCGCGAGCTCGTCGATGACGCAAAGGATGTGCGGCAGCGGCGCCTCGCCCTTCTTGCGCCGCACCTTGTTGAGCTCGCCGAGGTTGCGGGCACGGGCCTCGCTCATCACCTGATAGCGGCTCTCCATCTCCGTGATCAGGTTCGCGAGGACGTTCGCGGCCAGGCGCGGGTTGGTGACGACCGGGGTCAGAAGATGTGGCACGCGCTCGTAGTGGTTGAGCTCGACGCGCTTGGGATCGACGAGCACAAGGCGGCACTCGTTCGGCGACGCGTGCATCAGAATCGAGGTGAGGATCGCGTTGATACAACCCGACTTACCGGCGCCCGTGGTGCCGGCGACGAGAATGTGGGGCATCAGGGCGAGGTCGGCGCTGACGGACGTGCCGGAAACATCCTTGCCGAGCCAGCACAGAAGGGGTGACGAGCCCTTTGGCGGATCGCCGTAGATGTCGCCAAGGCGGACCAGACGGCGGCGCTGATTCGGCACCTCGACGCCGACGGCCTTCTTGCCGGGGATCGGCGCGAGGATCCGGATGTCCGTTGAGGCAAGTGCGTAGGCGAGGTCGTCCTTGAGCTGGGCGACCTTTGAGACCTTGGTGCCCGGGGCAAGCTGAAGCTCGTAGCGACTCACGTGCGGGCCGCTGACGACACCGAGAAGGCGCGCCTCGACGCCGAAATGGCGCAGCGACTCGAGCAGCGCGTTGGCGGTGGCATCGCGGTCCTTCATGTCCGGACCGGGATCGGCCTTGCCCTTCTCGAGCGCCTTCATCGGCGGTGGCCGGTAGGCGATCTCGTCGGACTCGGTCACGCCATCCTTGGAGCGACGCTTGCCCATCGGCGTGACGGGTCCGTCGTCGGGGACGTCCACAAGCGCCGGCTGAGTCGGCTCATTGGCCGAGTAGGCAAACTCGTCGGGCTCCTCATCGGGCGCAGCCCACTCCGGGTCGCCGTCCTCGAGAACGACGGTCTCGGCGGCCTCCTCGGGCTCATCGTCCGGCTCCACCGAGAAGGTTTCGGTTGTGTGGGCTCGGGTGACGGCGATCTCGTCACCGGGGGCATCACCCCAGAGATCCGGCTCGGCGCCGCCGGACTTGGCAAGACGCTGAGTGCGAACCGTCTGCGCGACCTCACGGCCGCGCGTTCCAGCACTGCGAACCGCACTGCCCGTGCGGGCGAGAAGTGATGCCAGCGTCGTCTGGGTGAGCAGCAGCGCGCCCGAGACGAACATCAGCAGGACGAGGATGTGCGCGCCGAGGCGCTGGAAGAGCGAGGTCGACGCCCAATAGAGACTCTCGCCGATCACCCCGCCGTGTTCGAGCATGTACTTCTGCTCGAAGTAGTCGTGGCGGTTCGGCCGGTCGGGGCCGATGCCGGCGGTCTCGGCCGCAAAGGCGAGCAGCAGCCCGGCGAGGATCAGGACGCCGCCGGCATTCAACGCTGAAGGTGCCTCAATGGAGGGTCTCGCGATCAATGCTGCGCCCCACGCAGCGAGTGCGATCGGCACGACGTAGGCGACCTGGCCGAAACCGTTCGCCAGACCGCGCTCGACCCAATGGCCGACGCGGCCTCCATCCCAGCCGAGGTAGAGCACGAACGCCATGAAGACGGCGGCTGCGATCAAAAACAGGCCGATGACGTCGTAATGACGCTGCTCGAGACCCTTGACGAGGTCGCGCGGGTCACGCCGTTCGGGGCGGCGTGCTTGTCGGGCGGGTGGACGGCGCCGTGACTTGGACGCGCTCGGTCGGCGCTTCTTAGGTGCGGGCTTCGTCCAGGGGAAGATCATGCTCGGCTCGATGTGCGGGCGAGGCCCGCCACGAGCTTGAACTTCGACAGGCGTGGGCGGACACCTGCGCATGCGAGGCGGAAGCCGAGGTGCGCCGCCGTTGAGGCGCCTTGTTCAGTAAACACGCGGTAAAAATCCGCGGTTACAAGCCAGATCCGGTCTACCCTTGTGCGCATGCTCGCGAATGACGCAAATACGGGCCGGATACTGGTCGTGGAGGATGACGAGGCGATCGCCGACGTCCTGCGCCGCACGCTGCGCCAGGAGGGCCACGAGGTCCGCTCCTCCGCCGATGGCGTCGAGGCCCTCGTGGCGGCTGAGGAATTCGTCCCGGACGTCGTGATCCTCGACCTCGGTCTTCCGGACCTTGACGGCGTTGAGGTCTGCCGCCGACTGCGCGCCGAGTCCGACGTCCCGATCCTGATTCTCACCGCCCGTGGCGAGCTCGGTGACCGCGTGGTCGGCCTGGACTCCGGCGCCGACGATTACCTCGTCAAGCCATTCGAGCGCCAGGAGCTGCTCGCCCGGATGCGGGCGCTCATGCGTAGGCGTCCGCCGCGCGGCAGCGCAGCCCTCGTCGTCGGCGACCTGCGCCTCAACCCCGACACCCGAGAGGTGATTCGCGACGAGCGCGAGATCGAGCTCACCAACCGTGAGTTCGAGCTTCTCGAGTACCTCATGCGAAACGAAAAGCTGGTGGTCTCGCGTGAACGCCTGCTCGAAGAGGTCTGGGGCTATGACCCGCTGGCGATGACGAACACGATTGACGTCTTCATCTCGAACCTGCGTCGCAAGCTCGAGGAAGGCGGCGAGGACCGGCTGCTGCACACCAAGCGGGGCGCCGGCTACGTGCTGCGCGCAGCGGCTTGAGGTCTCCGTTTCGGCGTTGGCCTGTTCGTTGGCGGCTTGCCGGCGTCTCAGCAGCCCTCACCCTCGTAATCCTGGTCGTCTTCGCATTGGTCGTCGGGCAGCTGGCGACGAGCCGGATCAAGGACGACTTCCGCCAGGAGCTCGTCAGCGTCGGCAGCCAGGTCCGGGCGAACCTGCAGCTGACAGGAAGCCCGGGCAGCATTGACGGGCTGGACCTCGAGCAGCTCGCGCTCTCGGGCGACGCAGCGGTGCTTTTGGTCGATGGCGACGGTGAAGTGGTGGCTCCTGCGGGCGCACGAAGCCTCGGACCGCCGGTCGTCGGGGTAAGCCAGGTTCGCGAATTCGAGGTCTACACGCAGCCGCTCGACCCGAACTCGATCGAGCAGAACCTCTACGTCCAATACGCGCGCAGCCGCGACTCCCTCGACGACACGGTCAACCGCCTCTGGCTTTTCCTCGTAGGTGGCGTACTTGGCGGCACGATCCTCGCCGCGCTCGCCGGGCTGGCGGTCGCCGACCGGGCGATGCGCCCCATCGCCGGCCTCACACGTGTCGCCCGCAAGATCGCGGACACCCGCGACCCGTCGCTGCGACTGCCGATGCCGGAAACCGAGGACGAGGTCGCCGAGCTGGCTCAGACGCTCGACAAGATGCTGCGGGAGCTCGACGCCGCTCGCGGCGAGACCGAGCAGATGATCCAGTCGCAGCGCGATTTCGTCGCGGACGCGTCCCACGAGCTGCGTACCCCGCTGACCAGCATCCTGGCCAACCTCGAGTTGCTCGAGGCGAGCTTTGCCGAGCGCGGCGCTGATCCCGACGAGGAGGAGATAGTCGCCGGGGCGCTCGGCTCGTCGCGGCGGATGCGCCGCCTGGTTGCCGACCTGCTGTTGCTGGCTCGCGCGGACGCTGGCCGTGCCGGGCCGCGGAGATCGTGCGACCTCGGCGCGGTCGCGCGTGGCGCCGTCGACGAGGTCCGGCCCACGGCCGGCGATCATCAGGTTGTGCTCGAGGCCGCCGCGGGCCTGGAGGTGGACGGGAACCCGGACGACCTGCACCGCCTGGTCCTCAACCTCGTCGAGAACGGGATTCGCCACACGCCGGCCGGAAGTACGGTGACCGTCATCGCCGAGCGCGAGGGCTCAGAAGCGCGGCTCGAGGTCCACGACAACGGACCCGGCCTCCCCCCCGGCCTCGGCGACCAGATCTTCTCCCGCTTCGTGCGCGGCGACGGGCCGGCCGACATCTCGCGTGACTCGGGCACCGGTCTCGGGCTCGCGATCGTCAAGGCGGTCGCCGTCTCGCACGGCGGGCGCGTCGACACGGGGCGCTCGCATGACGGCGGGGCTTCGTTCGTGATCCACCTGCCCCTGCGCGAGGCCGCGCAGGCCCCGGCCGAATCGCGCGTAGTTCTTTAGCGACCCTTTACGGGGTCGTCATAGGTTGTTTGCCGGACGAGACACCACCCGGCGAGGTCACCCCGACAGTGCTTCGCCGGGTATTGAATTGGCTCAGTCTGAGTCTGTGCCAATTTAGGCCCGCCGGGATCTCCCCTCCCTGAATCCCGGCGGGCCATTTTTATTGGCCGTGGTCCGGCGGCTAGATCAGCAGCCGCTGGACTTGCAGAACTTGCGGTCGACGAGCGCGGCCTCGATCGCTGGGACGTGAGCTCCGGCGTAGAGCAGTTGATCAGCGGCGAGGATCCCCTTCGCAAACGACTTGAAGGTCGTGCCCTTCGAGTTCGTGAAGTTGGCCTCGAGCACCACGCGGTCCATGATCGCCTGGCCGTTGGTGTCGGCACCGAGCGACTGACGCAGCTCGAACAGCGTCGATGAGACGACCTGGCCGACGCAGTGGATCGACTCCTGGCACTTCCGCTCCGCAGTCTTGATGTTCACGCTGATCGCGGCATCGCGCCCGCACCCGTTGGTCGAGTACGAAACGCCGTCCCAGTCGAAAATGCAGGTATCGAATGGGCTGCCGCCGGTCGTCTGGTTCGACATCACGGCGGCCAAATAGTCGCCGAAGCCCTCGCCGATTGCCCCGCCCTGCAGCGTCTGCAGTGACCGCGGGGCGGCTTGATCCTGCAGTGAGTGGCCGTACTCGTGGACGATCACGTCGGCGTCCTCGCCGTCATCGACGCCACCCTCGCCGAGAACCAGCTGGTGCGTCTGCGCCCGAGTAGAACGAGTTGTCGTCGGGGATCGCGTTGACGAACACCGTCTGGCGCTTGGAGCGCAGCGGCTGCGACAACCCGAGGCTATCGGCGTAGAAGCGCGTGCGGTCGATGTGGAAGTAGGCCATGGCGGCCTCGAAGACGTCGTCGGAGCGGGTTACGTCGGAGAAGTCGTAGTTCGGGGCGCAGGCCTTCTTGCCTCGGTCGCCGATCAGCGCCTCGTACGTACTCGCCCTTCAGACACCCCTTGGCGTTGTCGATGATCCGCTCGAGCACAACCGGCGTGCGCAGTGAGGTCAGCAGCGATGTGTCCTTGTCGTTCTTGTCCTTGAGACCCGAGTAGCTGCCCTGCTGGACAACCGGGTTCGGGTTGTAGATCGCCGCAGCGCCGGTGGCATTGCGGAGCACGTCCTTGGACCGCAGCTTCTTCGCCGCTGCGCGCGTCGACGTCGACGACGTAGTCGGCCAGCGGCTTGCCGGAAGGCAGCTCTACCTGCCAGACCAGGTCGCCGGTCGCCTTGTCGAGCCCGAGCTTTGCGCTCGCCTTGGCCCGCAGGCGCTTGGCGCCGGTTGCGGAGCGTGCTGCGGCGATCGCCTTCGCGCTGCTGATCGCCCCGCTCGCGTTGGACCAGCTGACACCACCGGTGGTCGTGTCGCTCACGACGATCGAATCGGCGCCGGGCGGAACCACGACGACGGCCTCGGCACCGAACACGGGCAGCCCGCCGACCTTCTGCTGGTAATGCCGAATCTGACCGCCCCCGGGCACGGCATTCGTCGCAGCACGAGCCAGCTCGGCCCTTGGCGCGTCGAGCTTTGCGACGGTCCCTGCGAGGCCGTCGGCTGAAGCCGAACCTGCGAGAAGTAGAAGTGTGGCGACGGCCGAAACCGACGCCCCGACAGCGGAGCGTGTCATCCCTGGCATCGGCTGACTATACCTCGACGACTACGGGCAAGATCATCGGACGGCGGCGCAAGCGGTCGTAGACGAACTTGGCGATGTCGTCGTGTAGATCCTGCTGCAACAGCACCGGTTCGCGCACTCCCTCGCGTGCCGCGGCGTCGAGCGAATCCTCGACGACCTCGCGAACCTCGTCGAGCAGACCGTCCGCCTCGGCGTCCTCGAGAAACGGCACGCCGCGGAAGATGATCTCCGGCGGAGTGACCGAGTCGCCGTTCTCGGCCGAGACCGTCGCGACGACGATGAAGACGCCGTCGGCGGAGAGCTCGCGGCGGTCGCGAAGGGCGACGTCATCGGGATTGCCGATGTCGACGCCGTCGACGAAGATCATCCCCGCCTTCGTGCGCTCAACGAGCTTGGCGCCCTTGTCGTCGATCTCGAGCGCAACTCCGTTGCGCCCCTGGAAGATTCGATCGCGGTCGACGCCAACCGCGGCGGCGAGATCGGCATGCAGGCTGAGGCGGCGATGGTCGCCGTGGGCCGGCATCACGTAGCGCGGCTTGGTCAGGTTGAGCATCAACTTCAGCTCCTCCTGGCGGCCGTGGCCGGAGGCGTGGATCGGAGCGTCGCTGGCGGTAATTACCTTGGCGCCGATGTCGTAGATGTGGTCGATCGTCTCGTTGACCGAGCGCTCGTTGCCGGGCACGGGTGTGGCCGAGAAGACGACCGTGTCACCGGAGTGCAGCTCGACGTCGCGATGCTGGTTCACCGCCATCCGCCGCAGGGCCGAGAGCGGCTCGCCCTGACTGCCGGTTGAGATGGCGATGACCTTCTCGTCCGGGAAGTTCTCGATCTCCTTGGGCTGGATCAGCAAGCCCTGAGGCGCCTTGGCGATTCCGAGGTTGGAGGCGATGTTGAAGTTCTTGCGCATCGAACGCCCGACCAACGCGACCTTGCGGTCGAGCTGTACGGCAGCGTCGATGACTTGCTGGACGCGATGCACGTTGGAGGCGAAGCAGGTGACGATGATCCGGCCCTTACAGCTGCGCGAACTCCTGCAGCAGCGCCGGCCCAACTGACGACTCCGAGGGAGCGACGCCCGGCTGATCGGCGTTGGTCGAGTCGCCGAACAGGCACATCAGCGCCCTCGGCCCCCAGTTGCGGCGAGTCGCGCCATGTCGGCCGGCTCCGAGTCGACAGGCGTCTGGTCGAACTTGTAGTCGCCGGTCACCAGGATCTTGCCCTGCGCGGTCTCGATCGCTACGCCGCGCGAGTCGGGGATCGAATGCGACATCCGCACCATCTCGAGGCCGAACGGGCCGGCCTGGACCACCTCTCCCGTGTCGATCACCTCGAACGGCACGTTCTTGATCTTGTGCTCCTCGAGCTTCGATCGAACCAGCCCGATGGTCAGCGGCCCGCCGTAGATCGCCGGCGGCAGGCCGATCTCACGCAGCACGTACGGAAGCGCCCCCACATGGTCCTCGTGACCGTGGGTGAGGACGATCGCCTCGATGTCGTCGGCGCGCTCGCGCAGATAGGAGAAGTCGGGGAGAACCAGGTCGATCCCGAGCATTTCGGCGGTCGGGAACATCAGGCCCGTGTCCACGAGCACGATCCGGTCGTCCTGCTCGACGACCGTCATGTTCTTGCCGATCTCTCCCAGCCCCCCGAGCGGGAGCAGGCGGACGGTGCTGCTCAAGAATCCGCACCCACCTTGGCACCGAGTAGACCGGCGCCCTCGAGCGCCGAGCGGACGAGCTCGCGCTCCTCATCCGACGCTGGAACGAGCGGCAGACGGAAGACCGCATCTGCCACGCCAAGCAGCTCCAGCCCGGCCTTGACCGGGATCGGGTTGGTGGTGGCAGTTGCCTCGTACACCGGCGTCAGCTCAGCATCGATCTCCGCGGCCCGGTCGTGATCGCCGGCAATCGCAGCGTCGTAGAGCTCGCGCATCCGGAGCCCGACGAGGTGCGAGGCAACGAGAATGCCGCCGGGGCCGCCGAACGCGAGCGCTCGCGCGAAGGTGTTGTCGTTGCCGGCGAGCACATCGAGGCCCTCGATCGGGCCGAGCTCGTCGTCGTTGGCCTGCTTCACCGCGACGATCGTCTCCACGGTTGCTGCGAGCTCAGACAGAAGGTCGGGCGCCAGGTTGAGAGCCGGCGCGCGACGGGATGTTGTAGAGCACGAGCGGGAGGTCGCCGGCGCGATCGGCGACCGCGGAGTAGTGCGCCAGGATTCCGGCTCGGTTCGGCCGGTTGTAGTACGGCGTCACCACCAGCGCCGCGTGGGCGCCGACATCGCGTGCCTTGGCCGTGAGCCCCGCTGCGTGGCGCGTGTCGTTGGAGCCCGTCCCGGCGATCACGGTCGCCTCGTCCCCGATCTCGTCGAGGACGGCGTCGAGCAGGCGCAGCTTCTCGTCGTCGGAGAGCGTCGGCGACTCGCCAGTCGTACCCGCGACGACGACTCCATGCGAGCCGGTCGCCACGAGATGGCGTGCGACCCGGCGCGACGCATCGAGGTCGAGCGCGCCATCGGCCTCGAACGGCGTCACCATCGCCGTGATCACTCCACCTATCTCGGCTCATGTGATCAAGCGTACGTCAGTCCGCGAACACCGGCGGGCGACGGTCCGCCCACGGCTGCGCGCGCTCGATTTGGGCGGCGACCTGGATCAGCAGGTCCTCGCGGCCGAACGGAGCGGCGAGCTGAACGCCGATCGGCAGACCATCGTCGTTCCAGTGCAGAGGCAGGGAAATCGCAGGCTGACCGGTGGAGTTGAAGATCGCCGTGAACGCGCCGGCCGGGATCGCGCGCCGGAAGGCGTCCATCGGATCCGGACCGGACTGGTCGTAGGTGCCGAGCGGCACCGGCGGCTCGGCCATCGTCGGGGTAAGCAGCAGGTCGAACCCGGTCTCGTGCCATGCGGCGATCGCGCGGCCGACCATCTGATGCAGGCCGGTGTCGGCGAGATAACGGCCCGCGGAGCGCGCCCGCCCCTCCTCCGCAAGCGCCCAGGTCAGCGGCTCGACATCGTCGGCCGTGATCGGGCGGCCCAGCAGGACGCCGAACTGGTCGAGCGTCGCGGCCTGCCCGGCCGCCCAGCGGGTGAGGAAGGTGTCCTCGAGGTTGAGCGCCTCCGCCATCTGAGCGTCGAGCGGGGAGGATTCCTCGACCTCGTGACCGAGTTCGACGAGCAGGTCGCGTGCAGCGTGCACCGCCGCGATGCAGTCGGGGTGCGACTGGAGGTCGGGTACTGCCGGGTGCTCGGCGATGCCGATCCGAAACTTGGGCTCCACGTCGAGCTCGTCCACATACGGACGCGAGGGCTGTGGCGCCGCGTAGGGATCACCCGGGGCAGGACCGTGCACGGCGTCGAGAATCGAGGCGGTGTCGCGGACCGTGCGAGTGACGGCCAGCTCGACGGTGAGCCCACCCATCATGTCGCCGATCATCGGCCCCTCCGTCGTCCGCTGGCGGGTCGTCTTCAGGCCGACCAAGCCGTTGATGGACGCCGGGATTCGAATCGAGCCGCCGCCGTCATTGGCGTGGGCAACAGGCACCATTCCGGACGCGACCGCAGCGCCCGAGCCTCCGGACGAACCGCCGGCCGTGTGCTCCGTGTTCCACGGGTTGCGGGTAGCTCCGTAAGCGACGGGCTCGCTGGTCGGCAGGATGCCGAGCTCGGGAGTGTTCGTCTTGCCGATGACCACGAACCCGGCAGCGCGGAAGCGCTCCGCGAGGTAGGAGTCCATCGGCGCACGGAAATTGGCCTCCTTCAGGAGGCGCATGCCCAGGTGCATCGGCTGACCCGCATAGGTGGCACCGAGGTCCTTGAAGAGGAACGGGACTCCCTTGAAGGGCCCGTCGGGAAGGTCAGGTGACTCGGCCTCCGCACGACCCTCCTCGAACAGCTCGTGAATGACAGCGTTGAGCTCGGGGTTGACCTGCTCGACCCGAGCGATGGCGGCCTCGACCAGCTCCGTCGGCGAGGCGTCGCCGTTTCGCACCAGCTCGGCCTGCGCGGTGGCGTCGAGGCTCGTCAGGCTGGTGATCTCGGTCTCTGTCATCGGATCCTCCTGGGACCTAGAGCAGGGCTTCCAGCCCTACGGTGAAACGGTTTTCGAGCTCCGCGACCCGCCTCACGGCGAGCAACACGCCGGGCATGAACGAGCGCCGGTCGATCGAGTCGTGGCGGATCGTAAGCGTTTGCCCCTCGCCGCCGAGGATGACCTCCTGGTGGGCGACCAGGCCGGGCAGCCGGACAGAGTGGATCGGCTCGTGGACCGAGCCGCCGGCTTCGGTGATCAGCTCTGCGGTGCGCTTGGCTGTCCCCGATGGCGCGTCGACCTTGCGGTCGTGGTGAAGCTCGACGATCTCGACCTCCGGCATATGGCGTGCGGCCTGCGCGGCCAGAGTCATCATCAGCACTGCGCCGATCGCGAAGTTGGGTGCGACGAAGACGTTGGCCGAGCCCGCCTCAGCGACAGCTCGTAGTTCGTCCGCGTCATATCCGGTCGCGCCGACCACCGCGTGGACGCCGGCCTCGACGCACGCCCGGACGTTGTCGACGACCGTCGCCGGGGTCGAGAACTCGACCACGATGTCGGCATCGCCGAGAACCGCAGCAAGGTCCGTTCCGAGCTGCGGGTCGGCGCGCCCGGTCAGCTCCAGGTCATCCGCGCCCTCGACCGCCTCGCAGACGGTCTCCCCCATCCGCCCCGCCGCGCCGGACACGGCGACTTTGATCACGCCGCAAGCGCCTCCGAGACGGACCCGGCAGCGGTCTTGAAGCAATCCTCGTCGGCGCCGACGCAAGCTGCGGCGAAGCGCGAGCGGGTCGTAGAGCTCAGCGGCGAGTTCGGCAACCTCATCGAGGCTTACCGCGTCTACTCGCTCGAGCATCTCGTCGAGCGAAAGCACCGGCACGTCGAACAGGACTCCGCGGGCGAGCCGGCCCATCCGCGCTCCGGTGGCCTCGAGGCCGAGGACCATCCGGCCCTTGACGTGCTCCTTGGCACGGGCGAGCTCGTCCTCGCCGATCCCCTCGCTCGTGGACCGAAGCCAGCTCGCGACCGATGATCTCGCACGCCTCGGCGACGTTGTCGGCGCGCGTGCCGACGTACATCGCGATGAAGCCGCGGTCGATGTACTCGCTCGTGTACGAGCCGACCGAGTAGGCGAGGCCGCGCTTCTCGCGAACCTCGCGGAACAGACCGCGAGGAAACCGAGCCGCCGAAGACGGTGTCGAGGATCCCGAGGGCGAAACGGCGGTCGTCGCCCCGCGGCAATGCCCGGACCGCCGAAGCAGATGTGGTACTGCTCGGTCTCCTTCTCGTAGAAGCGAAGCCGCGCCTGCTCGGACGCGCCGTTGGACTCGGGACCGGCTGCCGGACCCGTGCCGGCGCCGGCAAGCAGCCGCTCGGAAAGCTCGACGATGTTCGCGTGGTCGACGTGACCTGCGGCGGCGACGACGATGTTGTCGGCGGTATAGCGAGCCCCGTGGTACTCGGCGATGTCGGGCACGGGCACTCCCGCGATCACCTCGGCGCGGCCCAGCACCCGGCGGCCGAGCGGATGGTCGCCGTAGATCGCCTCGGCGAGGACGTCGTGGACGCGATCCTGCGGCTCGTCCTCGTACATCGCGATCTCCTCGAGCACGACCTGGCGCTCGGAGTCGATCTCGTCGGGCGGCAGCGAGGGCGCCAGCAGCATCTCGGCGAGCAGGTCGAACGCGTCCTCGGTGTGCTCGTCGAGGAAGCGCGCATGGAGGTGCGTCGTCTCCTTGCCGGTGGCGGCGTTGGTTGCCGCGCCCATCCCGTCGAAGAGCTCGGAGATCTCGATCGCCGAGTGGCGCTCCGTGCCCTTGAACAGCAGGTGCTCGAGGAAATGCGAGACGCCGGCCTGAGCCGGCGTCTCGTCACGTGATCCAGTTCTGACCCAGAGGCCGAGGGCGACCGAGCGCACCGAGGGAACGGCCTCGGTCGCAACTCGGATGCCCGAGTCGAGCGTGGTTAGCTCGACGCCTTCTGGGAGGTCTGTCATTCGCTCGACGGAGCTCAGTCGAGGCGCTCGCGCTGACGACCGCCACGGCCACCTTCGCGTCCACCGCGTCCGCCGCGGTCGCCGCCGCCACGGCCGCCGCGGTCGCCGCCGTTCCCGCCGCGACCGCCGCCGCCCATCGTCGGGTCGCCCGTGCCGAGCTTCTGCAGCTCCTCCGGGGTCTTGCCGGCGATCTGCGGGTCGTCGGTGAGACGCAGGCCGATGCGGCCGCGCTCCTTGTCGACCTCGGCAACGGTGACGTCGATCATGTCGCCCTGCGAGAGCACGCTCTCGACCGTCTCGACCCGCTCGCCGGGCTTGACGTTGGAGATGTGCAGCAGGCCGTCGGTGCCCTTGACCAGCTCGACGAACGCGCCGAACGTGGTCGTCTTGACGACCTTCGCGGTCGGGAAGTGATCGCCGATCTCGGCCTCGCGGGTCATCGACTCGATCCGCTTGATGACACCGTCGACCTGAGCGCACGCTCGGCGCGTAGACGCGAACGGTGCCGTCGTCGTCGATGTCGATCTCGGCCTCGAACTCCTCCTGCATGCCGCGAATCGTCTCGCCGCCCTTGCCGATCACGGCCCCGATCTTCTCGGAGTCGATCTTGATCGACTCGATCGCCGGCGCATACGGCGAGAGCTGCTCGCGCGGACCGTCGATCGCCTCGGCCATCTTGTCGAGGATGAACAGCCGGCCCTTGCGAGCCTGCTCGAGGGCGTCGGTGAGGATCTCGAAGGTGACGCCGGTGATCTTGATGTCCATCTGGAGGGCGGTGATCCCGTCCTTCGTGCCGGCGACCTTGAAGTCCATGTCGCCGAGGTGATCCTCGACGCCGGCGATGTCGGTCAGGACGATGTAGTCATCGCCCTCCTTGATCAGGCCCATGGCGACACCGGCGACCGGTGCTGCAGACCGGGACGCCCGCTGCCTGCAGCGCCATCGACGAGGCGCACACGGAGCCCATCGAGGACGAGCCGTTGGACTCGAGCGTGTCGGAGACGACGCGGATCACGTACGGGAACTCCTCCTCGTCCGGGATCGTCGCCGCGAGCGCCCGCTCGGCGAGCGCGCCGTGACCGATGTCGCGGCGCTTCGGCCCGCGCATGAACCCAGCCTCCCCGACCGAGAACGGCGGGAAGTTGTAGTGGTGCCAGAAGGTCTTCTTCTCCTGGAGGCCGAGGTTGTCGACCTTCATGTCCATGCGGGTCGTCCCGAGCGTGGCGCTCGAGAGGATCTGCGTCTCACCGCGGGTAAACAGCGCTGAGCCGTGCACGCGCGGAGCGATGTCGACCTCGGTCTCGATCGGACGGATCTCGTCCTGAGCGCGACCGTCGGGGCGCTTCTTGTCGACCGCGATGTGCTTGCGGATGATGTCCTTCTCGAGCTTCGCGAACGCGCGGGTGACCTCCGGAGCCTTCTCCGGGTCGACCGCGACGTCACCCTCACCGGCGGCGAGGGCGGCAAGCGCCTCTTCCTCGACAGCCTTGATCGCGTCCTGGCGGGCGAGCTTCTCGCGGACCTGCGTGGCCTCCTCGAGCTTCGAGCCGAACTGCGACTTGACCTGCTCGAGGACGCCCTCGTCGATGCCGGGGGCGTCGACCTCGATCTTGTCCTTGCCGACCTTCGCCGCGAGCTCCTCCATCGCCTCGATCAGCTTCTTGATCTCTGAATGGGCGATGTCGAGAGCGTCGAGAACCTCGGCCTCGGTGACGCCCTCGGCGCCGCACTCGACCATGAGGATCGCTTCCTTGGAGCCGGAGACGATCAGGTCCATCTCGAGCTCGGCGTGCGTCTCCTCGGCCGGGTTGACGACGAAGTCACCCTCGAGCTTGCCGACCCGCACGGCGCCGACGAGCGCGGCGACCGGGACCGGGGAGATCGCGAGCGCGGCGGAGGTCGCGTTCATCGCGAGGATGTCGTAGGGGTGCTCGCCATCGACCGAGAGCGGCTGGGCGACCAACTGGGTCTCGAAGTGCCAGCCCTTCGGGAAGAGGGGGCGAATCGGGCGGTCGATCATGCGAGCCGTAAGCGTCGCCTTCTCGCCCGCGCGTGCCTCACGACGGAAGAATGAGCCCGGGATCTTGCCCGCGGCGTAGTGCTTTTCCTCGACGTCGACCGTCAAGGGGAGGAAGTCGACATCGCGCAGATTGCCGACCGTTGCGGTGCCGAGCACCATCGTGTCGCCCTGGCGGATGACGACTGCGCCGCCTGCCTGGCGGGCGAGCTTGCCGGTCTCGAAGGAGATCTCCTCGCCGCCGATCTGGGTCGAGACGCGACTCACGTCAAACATACTCATGTATTCGTGTTTCCTTTCGGCGGCCCGGTTGGCCGCCCACGTTCAGAACTTCTCGTTCTCTAACGCGGCCGATGTTACAAGGGCGGCACGAGGCGGCGAGGGAACGCGAAAGGGCCGGCAGATGCCGGCCCTTCCCTGCGAGATGCGGTTTGGGTGCTACGCCCGGACGCAGATGGCGGTCGCGAGGACGGCGTCTCAGGGGGTAAAAACAGCCGGGGTGCCAGTGACCCCAGCGCGGATGCCGCTCTCGAAATCCGCGCGGACCCGGCTCGCGACCTCCTCGGAACGGCGGTCGCGCTCGAAACGCTCGAGGTCGAGGCCACGCTCCTTCACGCGTTGCCAGAGGTGCGGGTCGTCCTGGTGGCCGAGGTCGGCGTAGATCGAGTCGACGAACCACCAGAAGGCCGCCGGGTCCTGCAGCGAGACGGCCTCCGCCGCAGCGTGTAGCGCGGGCGAGCGCGGCCGGCGCGAGGCGATCGGGAAGTGGCGCACGCACAGACGCACGTCGCGAGCCGCGAGCTCGGGCCACTCAGCCGCGCACACCGCACAGCCCAGGTCGAGGTACACGATCAGGTCCGCCCCAGAACCCGCGCACATGATCGCCGTCGCCGATCGGCGGGACGGCGGCGCTGGTCAGTTCAGTCAGAGGGCCGTTGAAGCGCGTCGAAGATCAGGTTCGGGCCGGGGATGGAGAGCGGCGTCTGCTCGGCATGCACCCAGCGGACGATGCCCTCCTCGTCGACGAGCACGAGCGAGCGGTTGTTGTGGCCGCGCTCCTCGATCAATGCACCGTAGGCGCGCGCGACCTCGCCCTTGGGATGAAAGTCGGCGAGCAGCGTTATCTCGGTACCGAGCTTCTCGCGAAAGGCGGCGTGGGCATTGGAGTGGTCGACGCTGATGCCGAGGAACTGTCACCCCGCGCTCCGCGATCTCCGGGCAGCACCTCCTGGTAGATCGAGAACTGGTCCGAGCAGACCGAGCTGAAGTCCATCGGATAGAAGGCGAGCACGACCTTGCGGCCGCGGAAGTCCGAGAGGCTGACCTCGTTCTCGTCCTGGTCGAGGAGCGTGAACTCCGGAGCTTCGGAGCCGACCTCGATCATCAGAGGTTCTGGGGCGCCTAGCGGCGCAGGCCGAGTTCGGCGACGAGGCGCGGTAGCGCTCGAGGTCGGAGCGCTCGAGGTAGCGCAGCAGGCGCCGGCGCTTGCCGACCAGCATGAGCAGGCCGCGGCGCGAGTGATGGTCCTTGGTGTGGGTGCGCAGGTGCTCGGTGAGCTCGTTGATGCGCTCAGTGAGCAGCGCGACCTGGACCTCGGCCGAGCCGGTGTCGCCGTCGGACCGGCCGTACTTGCCGATCAGCTCTTGCTTTTTCTCTGCGGTAAGACCCATAAAAACGCCGCGCCCCTTCAGGGCTGCGGCGGAGAGAAATTAGCACAGAGCCTTCTGGCCTCTTCGACGTCTCGGCCCATCTGGGCGACGAGTTCGTCCACGCCCGTCGAAGCGCTTCTCGCCACGCAGGCGGGCGATGAACGCGATCCTCAGGGTGCGCCCGTAGAGATCGGCGTCGTGGTCGATCAGATACGACTCGATCAGCACGCCGCGCCCGGTCTCGAACGTCGGGCGGACGCCCACGTTGACGGCGGCCGGGATCCCGTCGGCGAACGCGGCGTAGACGCCATGGCCGGGATAGACGAAGTCCTCGGAGGGCACGATGTTCGCGGTCGGGTAGCCGAGGGTGCGGCCGCGCTTGTCACCCTCCACAACGGTCCCCTCGAGCAGGAACGGAGCGCCGAGGCAGCGCATCGCGCCCTCGACGTCGCCGGCCGCAACCAGGGCGCGAATCCGCGTCGACGAGACGGTTTCGCCGTCCACCTCGACCAGCGGCACGACGGTCGTCTCGAACTCGTCGTGGGAGCGCAGTAGGTCGGGGTCGCCCTTGGCCTTCTTGCCGAAGCGGAAGTTCTCGCCGACTGCGACGCTCTTGGCGTCGAGCGTCTCGATCAGGATCCGCGAGCAGAACTCGTCGGCCTCGATCGCCGAGAACTCGCGGTCGAAGGGGATCACGACGATCTCCTCGACGCCGAGCCCCTCGATCACGTCGCGCTTGATCTCGAACGGCATGATCAGCTTCGGCGCCGCCTCGGGGTGGATCACGCTGAGCGGGTGCGGCTCGAACGTGAGGACGGTGTCGGCCCCCTTGATCACCTGGCGGTGGCCGACGTGGACGCCGTCGAACGTGCCGATCGCGACCTTGCGCGGGCGGCTCACGGCCTCGGGTAGCGACGTGACCTCGATGCTCACGCGCGGGGACTTTAGAGGCGTGCGAGGGCGTCGGCGAGCGGGATGGGCGCCGACTCGTCGGCGTCGTCCACGTTGAACGGCCCGATCGCGGTCCGTCGAAGCGCCGTGCAGTAGGCGTCCCCGAGGTCGGCGATCAGGCTGCGGACGTACGTGCCCGACGAGCATTCGATCTCGAACTCGGCCTCGTCGCCGCTGCGATCGAGCAGTTCGAAGCGGTGAACGTCGACGATCCGCTCGGGCATCTCAAAGTCCTCGCCGCGTCGCGCGCGCTTGTACGCGCGCTCGCCGTCGACCTTGATCGCCGAGTAAGTCGGCGGGCGCTGGCGCACCTCTCCGGTCGGCAGGACGAGCTCGTCCGGGACGACGCCGGTTTCGGTGATCTCGCCCTCGGGATCGCCGGTCGTCGAGACGGCACCGAAACGGGCCGTCGCGCGGTAGATCTTTCGCAGTCCCATGAACCGCGCCTGTTCACGCGTCGCCGGGCGCCCGAGCAGGACGATCAGCAGCCCGGTCGCGAACGGGTCCAGCGTGCCCGCGTGACCCGCCTTGACCCCGAACGCACGCTTCGCGCGTGCGACGGAGTCGTGCGACGTGATCCCGGCCGGCTTGTCGACGAGGAGGACGCGCCGTGGCCCTCAGTCGAGCTGAGCGGCGACTTCTTCTCGGATGAACGCGACGAGCTCGTCGTAGGGAGGTCGCTGCCGAAGCCAGCGGCGCGGCGATGCCCTCCCCCGCCCTCACGCCGCGCGATCAGCGAGACGTCGACGGCGCCGTCGTTGGACCGCATGCTGACCTTGCGGGCGGAGCGGCCGCCGTCGGTCTTGTCGCGGATCACCGCGGCGACGCGCGCACCTTCGAGCGAGCGCAGGAAGTCGATCACGCCCTCGGTGTGGACCTCGCCCGCACCGGTCGCCTCGTAGTCGTCGTTGGAGATGTAGGTGACCGCGAGTCGGCCATCGTCGAAGCGCTCGATCTTCTCGAGCGCGCGGCCGATCAGCGCGAGCTTCTCGAGTCGGCACGCGCTCATAGAGCCGCCGGTAGATGTCGTTGACGTCGACGCCCGCCTCGATCAGCTCGGCCGCCATGCGATGCGACGCCGGCCGGGTGTTCTCGTACATGAACTTGCCGGTGTCGGTGATCAGCCCGACGTAGAGCGCGGTCGCGATCTCCGGCGTGACCTCGATCTCGAGCCGGTGGGCGAGCTCGAGGACGATCTCGGCCGTGCATGAGGCCTCGGTGTCGACGAGGTTGACCGTGCCGAAGCGGGTGTTGTCGTGATGGTGGTCGACGTTCAGGATGCGGGCGCCATCGCGCTGGAGGAAGTCGACCGGCATGCGATCGATGTTTCCGCAGTCGAGGAAGACGAGCGTGCGATCGACGACGTCGGCGGGTGGCTCGTGGAAGACGTCGGTGAGCGGCAGGAAGCGGTACTCGACCGGGAGCGGGAACTCCTTCGCATCGAGGAACATCACCGAGTCCTTGCCGAGCTGGGCGAGGATGTGGTGCATCGCCAGCAGCGAGCCAAGGGCGTCGCCGTCGGGGCCCTCGTGGGTGGTCAGCAGGAAGCGGTCCCCGGCACGCAGCGCGTCGACCGTCTGATCGACGCTGGTCGTCAGCGTCGCCGGTTCACTCATTCGTCCTCTTCCCCTTGGTCGTCGTCCTCCAGCAGATACGCCAGGCGTACTCCGCGCTCGAGACTGTCGTCGTAATAGAAGGTCAGCGTCGGCGTGTGCTTGATCCGGACCTCGCGCGCGATCGCCGACTGGAGCTTGCCGTGCGCGGAGGCGAGCGCCTTCAGGGTCTCCTCGCGCTCCTCCTCGCCTTCGCCGAGGACGCTGACGTAGACGCGGGCTGATCTCAGGTCGGGGCTGGTCACTACAGAGGTCACGGTCACAAATCCGATTCTCGGGTCCTCGAGTTCTGTCGCTATCGCGGACCCGATCACCTTGCGCATGACCTCGTCGATCCGCCGCATGCGGTCGCCACCAGCCATGACCAGGCCAAGTTAACAGGGCCGGGGCCGCGCCTCAGCCGGTCAGATCGTCCAGGGTGACCAGCTTGCGCTCAAAGCGGCAGCCGTCCAGGCACCGCGCCTCGACGAACCGCTCGAGCTCGGCAGCCCGCTCGCGAACCTCGGCACCGCCGACGAGCGCGCAGACGAGCGTCGCCCGCCGGCGGTCGTCCTGGTGCGTCGGTCTCGGCGATCGCGGCGACGAACCGATGGCGAATCTGGGCCTTCAGCGAGCTGACCACCTTGCGCTTGTCCTTGAGTGACTGCGAGTGCCGGAGATCCAGGTGGATCTCGGTGACGCTGACGTAGGTGGTCGGGGCCACACCACGAGGCTACGCGGACGCGGATTGGGCTGGGTAAGGGGCGGCAGACGACGGCGCTGCGGTCGAAAGACGTCTGAACCACCCATACGGTGGTTGAGACGTAACTCGGCGGCGAATCGCCGCTCCCCCACCCCTACCTGCAAACCGGTGCGGCGAAACGGCCGCCGGCGCTACTCCAGGGTCTTCTGGACCTGGCGGTCTCGAATGCCTCGAGAGCGTCGCCGACCTTGACGTCCTGGAAGCCCTCGAGCACGACGCCGCATTCGAGGCCGGCCTCGACCTCGCGGACGTCGTCCTTAAAGCGGCGCAGGGAGCCGATCCGGCCGGTCCAAGCGACGGTGCCGTCGCGGACAAGGCGGACCTCGGCGCCCTTGGTGAGGCGGCCGTCGGTGACGCTGACGCCGGCGATGGTGCCGACCTTCGAAGCCTTGAACAGCTCGAGGACCTCGGCGTTGCCGAGCGTCTCCTCGACCTCGTCGGGCGCGAGCATGCCCTCCATCGCCGCGCGGAGCTCCTCGGTGACCTTGTAGATCACGGAGTAGGTGCGGATCTCGACGCCCTCCTGCTCGGCGGCGCGGCGCGCGTCGGCAAGCGGGCGGACGTTGAAGCCGATGACGACGGCGTCGGACGCGGCGGCGAGCATCACGTCGGACTCGTTGATCCCTCCCGCGGCGCTGCGGATCACGTTGACCGTGATCTCGTCCTGCGGCAGCTTCGCGATCTCGTCCTGGAGCGCCTCGAGCGAGCCCGAGACGTCGGCCTTGAGAAGGATGTTGAGCTCGTTGAGCTGACCCTCGCGAGCCTTGGTGAAGACCTCGTCGAGCGTCAGGCGGCGCGACTGGCGGCGCGCGAGCTGCTCGGTCTTGAGCCGGTGCGCGCGCTCCTCGGCCATCTGGCGGGCCTTGCGGTCGTTCTCGACGACCTCGACCCGCTCGCCGGCCTCGCAGACGCCGTCGAAGCCCAGCACCTCGACCGGGTCGCCGGGCTCGCGCCTGCTCGAGGTGGGTGCCCGTGTGGTCCTGCATCGCGCGGACCTTGCCCCACTGCGGACCGGCGACGACC
This sequence comes from uncultured Solirubrobacterales bacterium, assembly GCA_963746215.1. Classification (GTDB taxonomy): domain Bacteria; phylum Actinomycetota; class Thermoleophilia; order Solirubrobacterales; family 70-9; genus WHSW01. Next base: position 156,066 of record CAVVAT010000002.1, on the reverse strand, counting down.
GAGTCGCCGACGTGCATGGTTCCGCGCTGGACGAGCACGGTCGCGACCGGACCGCGGCCGGGATCGAGATGCGACTCGATCACCGAGCCGGAGGCGGGCGCGTTGGGATTGGCCTTCAGCTCTTCGACCTCGGCGAGCAGCAGGATGCTCTCGAGCAGCTCGTCGAGGTTCTCGTGCGTCTTGGCCGAGACGTTGACGAAGATCGTGTCGCCGCCCCAATCCTCGGGGTTGAGGCCCTGCGTGGCGAGCTCGCCCTTGACCTTGTCGGGGTTGGCGGCATCGAGATCGATCTTGTTGACGGCGACCAGCATCGGCACGTCCGCTGCCTTTGCGTGGTCGATCGCCTCGATCGTCTGCGGCATCACGCCGTCGTCAGCAGCGACGACGATGACGACGATGTCGGTGACGTCGGCGCCGCGGGCGCGCATCGCCGTGAAGGCGGCGTGACCCGGGGTGTCGATGAAGCTGATCGTCTTGCCGTTTGAGTGGACCTGGTAGGCGCCGATGTGCTGGGTGATCCCACCCGCCTCGCCGGCGACGACCTCGGTCTCCCGGATCGCGTCGAGCAGCGACGTCTTGCCGTGGTCGACGTGGCCCATGATCGTGACCACCGGCGGGCGGTCGACGAGCTCGTCGTCGGCGTCATCGAAGACGGGCGCCTCGGCGACCTCCTCGGCGGCGCTGACCATCTCGACCTTGCGGTCGAGCGCGTCGGCGAGCACCTCGACGGTCTCGTCGGAGAGCGTCTGCGTGAGCGTCGCCATCTCGCCGAGGCTCATGAGCTGCTTGATCACGTCGGCGCTGCCGACGCCGAAGATCTCGGCGACCTCGCGCACGGTCGCGCCCGAGGGCACCTTCAGCGGCGGCTGCTCGACCTCGACATGCGGCCCGAGCGGCGGCTCTTCGAGCAGCGGCCGGCGACGGCGGCCACCGCGGCGGCGCGGCGGGCGGCGTGGCGGCGCGTTCGACATCTGATCGCGGCGAGCGGCCTGCGAGTCGATGACCACGCGGCGACGCTTCTTCTGTCCGGCGCCGCCGCCATCGCCGGCGGCAGCCGGCTGGGCTGGCGTGGCCGCCTGCTCGGCCGCAGGCTTTGCCTTGGCAGCCGGGCTGGGCCGGCGCGGCGGGCTCGGGATCGGGTGCGACAGCTTGCGGATGGTTTGGGATTGCGCGGGCGGGCGCAGCGGGTGCGGCCGGCGTGGCGGGCGCGCAGCGCCGCCGTTGGCGGCATCAAGCGCCTTCAGCGCAACGTCCTCCTCGACGCTTGAAGCGGCGGCCTTGGCCTCGACGCCGGCGGCCTTGAGGGCCGCGAGGACCTCCTTGCTCGTCAGGCCTCGCGCCTTGGCGATCTCATGAACTCGTTTACGTGCCAACTAGGACTGCGCCTCCGCGGGCTCTTCCTCGGTCGCCGCATCCTCTGCCAGCGCCTCCTCGGCCTCGGCGCAATCGCCATCTCGACGATCGGCTCTGGCGCGGAGCCTCGGGCTCCTCCTCGACCTCTGGGGCTTGCTCGGCGACTGGCGCCTCGACGGAGCTCTCCTCAGCCGGAGCCTCGACCTCGGCCGGAGCCTCCTCCGCAGCCGGAGCCTCCTCCTCGTGCCTCCTCGGAGAACTCGGCCTCGGCCTTGGCCACGAGCGTCGCAACCTGACCCTCGTCGGCGTTGGGATCAGCGAGCACCGCGACCTCCTCGTCGGAGAGGGGCGCGAGCACGGTCACCTGGTTGGTGCTGAAGCGCGCCAGCGCCTGGTGCTGGGGCAGGCCGCAATAGCGCGAGCCGGGCAGCGCTGCGTTCGGGCAGCGGCGTCCGGCCGAGAGGACCGCGGCACAACGGCCGTCAGCCGCTTGCTCCTCGTCCTCGTACTCGATCCCCTCGTCCTCCTCGACGAACTCCGACTGCGACTTGATGTCGACCTTCCAGCCGGTGAGCTTCGCCGCGAGGCGGGCGTTCTGGCCCTCGCGCCCGATCGCCAGCGAGAGCTGGTCGTCGGGGACGATGACGGTCGCCTCCTTGGTTTCGTCGTCGACGAGGACCTCGCGCACCCGGGCCGGCGACAGCGCCTTGGCCACGAAGCGGGCGGGCTCCTCGTTGTAAGGAATGATGTCGATCTTCTCGCCGCGCAACTCGGAAACGACCATGCGGACTCGCGATCCGCGCGGGCCGACACAGGCGCCGACCGGGTCGACACCATCGGCGTGGGAGATGACCGCGATCTTCGAGCGATAGCCCGGCTCGCGGGCGACGCCCGACGATCTCGACGAGGTCGTCGGCGATCTCGGGCACCTCGAGCTCGAACAGCTCCTTGATCAGCTCGGGACTGCGGCGGCTGACGACGATGCTCGGGCCCTTGCCCTCTGCGGAGACGTCGGTGATCACGGCCTTGACGCGCATGCCGTGGTCGTAGCGCTCGTTCCAGACCTGCTCGGAACGCGGAAGCAGCGCCTCGACGCGCTCGCGGAGCTGAACCAGCGTGTAGCGGTTGTCCGACTGCTGGATGATTCCGGTGACGAGCTCGCCGACGCGGTCCTGGTACTCGTCGTACATCATCTGGCGCTCGGCCTCGCGGATCCGCTGGAGGATCACCTGCTTGGCGGTCTGCGCCGCGATGCGGCCGAAGTCGTCGGGGGTCACGTCGCGCGACTTGATCTGGTCCTCGTACGGGGCGAGGATCTCCGGGTCGAGCTCGGGGTCCTCGGGCTCGCGAAGCTCGCCGGTCTCGGGGTCGACGACGGCCTCCTGCTCCTCGGCGACCTCGGCGAGGAGCTTCTCCTCGAGCTCGGGCGGCAGGATCAGCTCGAAGACGCGGAAATCGGCGGTCTCGCGGTCGAGATCGACACGCGCGTACTTGGCCGAGCCGGGGCTCTTCTTATAGGCGGAGAGCAGGGCATCCTCGAGCGCCGCCATCAGCGTCTCGGCATCGATGCCCTTCTCCTGCTCGAGACCCTTCAGGGCCTCGACGATCTCGCGACTCAAGCCATCACCTCAAATTCAGGAATCAGATTGGAACGGCGGATTTCGCTCAAGGGGATGCGGACAGCCTCGCCGTCGATTTCAATCGCGACGCTCTCGTCGTCCGCGTCGGCGAGCGTTCCGGTGAAGTTGCGTTGCCCGTCGATCGGCTCGCTGGTGCGAACCTTGACCTGGCGGCCGACGAAGCGCCGGTAGTGATCGGGCTTTGTCAGCGGCCGGTCGGCGCCCGGTGAGGAGACCTCCAGCGACCATGCCTCGAGCAGGTCGCGAAGCTCGCCGGTGACCCGCTCGCAGCGCCCGAGATCGACCCCGTCTGGGTGGTCGATATAGAGGCGCAGCGTCTCGCCAGCCGGTCGCTCCAAGGCGATCAGCTCGAGCTGCGGATCGTAGGCGTCGAGTCGCTCCTCGATCGTCGTTTGTAGCTGTTCAAGCTCGGTCATTCGGTCCTCGAAAGGTTGTCTCTCTCACCTTCTCACGCCCCGTCAGGCCAAAAAAAAGGTGGGCCCGGGCCCACCTCAACAGGGTCACGGTACGTAAGAAGGTCGAGCCAGTATAGCCCCGGCATTCGCGCCGACAAGCCCGCCTCAGGCGTCAAGCAAGAGCGTCACCGGGCCGTCGTTTGTGAGCTTGACGGCCATCTGCGCGCCGAAGCGCCCGCGCTTGGCGCCGGCTCGCTCGCAGAAGCGTTCGTACAGCGGCTCGGCCTGCTCGGGCCGGGCTGCATCGACGTAGCTCGGGCGGTTGCCCTTGCGCGCGTCGGCATACAGCGTGAACTGACTGATGCAGAGAATCTCGCGCTCGCCGAGCGGCTCGTTCATGCGCCCGGCCGCGTCGTCGAAGATCCGCAGCGCGCGCACCTTGTCGGCGAGACGGTCCGCGGCGTCCTGCTCATCCCCGACGCGCACGCCGAGCAAGACCACCAGCCCCGGCCCGATCCGAGCGAGCTCCTCGCCATCGACGCTGACCGAGGCCTCGCTGACGCGCTGGACGAGCGCGCGCATCAGGCTACGACGCGGCGCGCAGCCGGTCGCGGTACTCGCGGTAGTCGCTGCGGTCCGGTCGCAGGTTCGACGCAAGCGCCAGGTGATGGCGGGCGCGCTCGCGCTCGCCGGTGAGGCTGAGCGCCCGTCCCAGGCAGAAGTGCGCGTAGTCGTCGACCGGGTGGCTTTCGACCACTGCCTCGAACTCGGTCGCCGCCTCAGCGAACTGGCGATTGCGGAAGTACGCGCGTCCCAGCGCCTCGCGCACGGACGTCTTCTCCGGCGTGCGCCGGGCGACCTCGGCTAGCGGGACCGTCGCGGCGTCGAAGCTGCCGTCCTCGAGCAGCTCGATGCCCTCGCGATAGAGCTTGTATGTGTCCTTTTCAGCCACATACGAAGTGTAGAAACCGTGTCTTCAGCCGCTGGCGGGCTGCGCCGGCGCGAAGCGCCTCGACACGGTCGAGGATCGCGTCGGCGATGTCGTCCTTCGACGCGAGCGGCACCTGATGCTCGCCGTCGCGCTCGACGATCGTCACCTCGTTGTCGGCCGAGTCGAAGCCGATCTCGGCGCGCGAGACGTCGTTGAAGACGATTGCGTCGGCGCCCTTGCGCTCGAGCTTTGCTCCGGCGCGCTCGATCGCCTCCGCCCCGGTCTCGGCGGCAAAACCGACGACCGTCTGATCGGCGCGACGCGACGGCGCCGACGCCGGCGAGGATGTCCTCGGTCGCCTCGAGGCGCAGGTCGAGGCCATCGCCCTCGCGTGAAATCTTCGTGCCGGCGCGATCCGCGGCGCGAAAGTCGGCCGGCGCGGCCGCCATCAACAGCACGTGGGAATCGGCGAAGCGCGAGCGCACCGCCTCGCCAAGCTCCTCGGTGGTCTCGACGCGAACGTGCTCCATCCCGTCCAGGCAATAGGGAAGCGTTGACGTTGGCGGAGATCAGGGTCACCGCCGCCCCGCGCCGGGCGGCGGCCTGAGCCAGGGCGATGCCCATGCGCCCGCTCGAGCGGTTGCCGATGAAGCGGACCGGGTCGATCGGCTCGCGAGTGCCGCCGGCGGTGACGAGCACGCGCAGACCGTCCCAGGGGCCGCCGGTCCAAAGCATCGCCTCGATCGCGCGGAGCAAGCGATTCCGGCGCTGGCAGTCGGCCGATCCCGAACTCGCCGCGCGAGGCAAGCGCGCCCGAGTCGGGCTCCGATCACCAGCACGCCGCGTCCGGCGAGCGTTTCCAGTTGGCCTGCGTCGCAGCGTCCGCATACATCTTGTCGTTCATCGCCGGCGCGACCGCGCGTGGCGCCGTCGTGGCGCAGAAGGACGTCGTCAGCATCGAGTCGCAGATGCCGGCGGCGAGCTTGGCGATCGTGTTCGCCGACGCCGGCGCGACCATCATCACGTCGGCGTTCTGCGCCAGGGCGAGATGGCCGATCGGGTCGTGAGCCAACGCGGGTCGCCCGGGAAAGCCGCCGCGCATCGGGTCGTGCTCGAACTCTTCGACCAGCACCGGCGAGCCGACGATCCCCTCGAACGACGCAGCGCCGACAAAGCGCTGGGCGTTTCGGGTCATGACGACACGCACACCGTGGCCGGCGGTCGTAGCGAGCCGCGCGAGCTCAAGTGCTTTGTAGGCGGCGATACCGCCGCTGACACCAAGAAGGATCCGCGCCATGCGCGGATCGTACGCCGGGGTTAGACCCGGTAGCGGTACTTGATCTTGCCCTGGGCGAGCTCTTCCAGAGCGATCGTCAGGTAGTTGCCCGTCGTGGGTCTCCACCATCGGGGGCGTGTACTCCTCGTAGCTGCCCTCACCGAGCGCGCGGTAATAGCTGTTCAGCTGCCGGGCGCGCTTGGCTGCGACCAGCACCGCGGCGTAGTGGGTATCGGTCCGGGCGAGAAGTTCATCGACTCTTGGCTTGATCATCAGGCGCAGCAGTGTAGTGGGTGCGATCGCGGAGCCCGAAGGGCGAAGCGGAGCCGCGCCGCTGTTGAGGCGCCTGGTCGCGATCGCGCCCTAAAGCTGGGCTCGAACGGCTTGCTCCAGCTCTTCGATCGCCTGGTCGAGGTCGTCGTTGACGATCACCCGTTGAAACTCCTCCTGCGCATCGAGCTCGAGCTCGGCTGTGCGCAGCCGCTCGGCGATCGCCTCATCGCTGTCGGCGCCCCGCCCTTCGAGGCGCTGGCGCAACTCGGCCGGCTCCGGGGGGGCGATGAAGAGAAGGACGGCCTCAGGCATCGCCGCGCGAACCTGGCGGGCTCCCTGCACCTCGATCTCGAGGACGACCGACTCGCCCTCGGCCAGGTGCCGGTCGAGCTCCGACCGCAGCGTGCCGTAGCGATTGCCGCTGTAGACGGCATGCTCGACGAACTCGCCGGCGTCCGCCCTGCCGGCGAACTCGTCGCGGTCGAGGAAGAAGTAATCGATGCCGTCGCGCTCGCCCGGCCGTGGCGCGCGCGTCGTCGCCGAGGTCGACAGTGCGAGCTCCGGAACACGCTCGCGCAGCGCTCGGATCAGCGTCCCCTTGCCGACCCCCGAGGGGCCGGTGATCACGAAGACCTTGGCCATCGCGGCCAGAGGGTAAGCGTCGCTAGCGGCGGATGACTAGCGGCGGAGCAGGTGGACGAGCTCGGCGCGCTGGCGCTCGGAGAGGCCGCCGATCGTCTTCGACGGCGAGATCCGGCACTGGGTCAGGATCTTGTTCGCCTTGACGCGCCCGTACTTGGGGACCGCGAGGATCATGTCGAACGCCTTCGCCGACATCACGTACTCAGGCGGATTGAGCAGCAGAGTTTCGATCTTTGCCTTGCCCGCCTTGAGGTCGCGCTTCAGCTGGGCGCGCGCCGAACGGATCTCGTTCGCGCGCTGCAGGGCTCGCATCCGCTGCTCGCGAGACCTTTCGGGAACGGCGGATGTTATGTCGACGGAGACGGGGGCCACGGCGCGGCGGCAGTATATCCCCGCAGGCATGGCGTGCAAGCCGATCCCGCCGTTTCGGACGAAATTCGGTTCGACCTCAACTTGAGGTCGACGTGAGGCTCTCGGCGATCGGTCGCTCAAGGCCTCTTGAGTGGAGTTCCGCGGTCAACTCTTCCCGGATTTGGCTCGCAGCGGCAGGATCGCGGAAGCTTGCGGTTCCGACCGCGACGACGCTCGCACCGGCAGCCATGAGGGCGAGCGCGTCCAGGCCCGACTCGACCCCGCCCATCCCGATCACCGGGATCGAAACCGCCGCTGCTACGCGGCGAACCTGGTCGAGGGCGATCGCCCTTATCGCCGGACCCGACAGCCCGCCGCTGCCGGCTCCGAGCCATGGCTCGAGCGTCTGCGGGTGCGAAGCCGAGGCCTTCAGCGTGTTGATCAGCGAGACCGCGTCGGCCCCTGTCTCGGCCGCCGCTGCCGCGACCGCGGCGGGGTCGGCGCAGTTCGGCGTCAGCTTCACGATCAGCGGCTTGTCGGTGAGCGGGCGCAGCGCGGTGCAGAGCGCTCGCGTCTCGTCGGGTTGCTCGCCGACGATGAGCCCGGACTTGACGTTCGGACAGGAGACGTTGAGCTCGATTGCAGCGACCTCATCGCGAGCGCCAACCCGCTCGACGAGCGTGGCGAACCCCTCGCGACTCGGTGCCATAACCGAGACGCAGAGCGGGACCGGCAAGCTGGCGAGCTCAGGCAGGTCGGCCTCGAGAAATCCCTCCAGACCCTTGTTCGGCAGGCCGATCGAATTGATCATCCCCGCCGGTGTCTCGAAAAGCCGCGGCGGCGGATTCCCGGTCCGGGGCTCCGGGGTAATCGTCTTCGAGACGAACATGCTGAACGGGAAGCTGGCGTCGACCGCTTCGCCGAATGCCCGGCGCGCGGCGATCGCATCGAAGGTGCCGCTGCCGTTGATGAGCGGGTGCTCGAGCTCGATCCCGCACAGCTCCGTTGCCAGGGTGCTGTGAGGCGTAGCCGAGCCCCGCCGCTGTTGAGGCGGCTTATTCAATGGCCGCTCCCAGCGATCAGTGCGGTCTCGACGTCCTCGGCGCGCACGATCGGGCCGTCCACGCAGAGGCGGATGTAGCCGCCACCGCGGACCGGCACCGCACAGCCGAAGCAGGAGCCGAAGCCGCAGGCCATCGGCGTCTCCATGGCCAGCTCGGCCGGCACCTCGCGCTCGGCGCACATCGCGCGCACCGTCTCGAGCATTGCCGGCGGGCCGCACGCGTAGACCGCCGCCGTCTCGGCCTCATCGCCCTCGAGCATCACCGACAACAGGTCGGTGACGTAACCCTGATGTCCCGTGTGTCCGTCCTCGGAAGCGGTGCGGATCTCCTCGCAGCGAAAGAGCTCGTCGATCCCGCCTGAGTGCGCCCGGTCGCGGAACCCGAGCAGCACCCGCTGGGCAACGCCGCGGCTGGCGAGGTCGCGCCGGAGCATCGCCAGCGGCGCGATCCCGATCCCGCCGCCGACGAGGATTGCGCCAGCAGCGTCGGGCGCGAGATCGCGGAGCGCGGAGAACGGCCGGCCGAGCGGCCCGGTGACGTGGAGGGCTTCACCGGTCTCGAGCGCCGCCAGCCGCTCGGTGCCGGGGCCGACGGCCTCGAGCAGGAACTCGAGCCGGACGCCGTTCTCGCTGGGCAGCGCGGCAGCGACGGAGAAAGCACGCGGCAGATACGGACGTCCGCTTGGGCTCCCCCACTCGTCGGTGGCCAGCATGTAGAACTGCCCCGCCGCGGGCTCCGGACCCCCAGGATCGAGCGCTGCGACGATCCGATAGCCGCCGGTTGGCTCGTTCGCGACGACCTCGCAGCGGCGGCGGCCGAACGGCGCGAGAACGCGGTCGCTCATCGCGGTTCGGTGGGCTGCGGCTTGCGCGTCTCGATCCCGTGGAGCTCCTGTAAGGAGATCGGCTCCGCCTCGCCCTCACGTGTCGCGACGATGGCTCGCGTGGCCGCAGAGGCGCCCGTGAGCGTCGTGACACATGGAATGCCGCGCTTGACGGCGGCCGAGCGGATCTCGTAGCCGTCCGAGCGCGCGCCGGACCCCGTCGGCGTGTTGATCACCATGTCGACCTCGCCGTTTCGGATGTAGTCGACGACGTGTGGCGAGCCCTCGTTGATCTTGTTGATGGCGCGAACCGGGATCCCCATCCGTGAGATCGCCTGGGCGGTGCCGCGGGTGGCGATGATCTCGAAGCCGAGGTCGTGGAAGCGGGCGGCAAGCTGGGTCGCCGCGGCCTTGTCGTTGTCGGTGACGGTGATGAACACCGTTCCTGATTCCGGCAGCGAAACTCCGGCTGCCGCCTGCGCCTTGCTGTAGGCGGTCGGGAAGTCCTTTGCGACACCCATGACCTCGCCGGTCGATTTCATTTCCGGACCAAGGACCGAGTCGGCGCCGGCAAAGCGCGCGAACGGCAGCACGGCCTCCTTCACGGAGACGTGTCCGTTGTGCATCGTCGGCAGCTCGATATCCGACAGCGGCTCGCCGAGCATCAACCGACAGGCGATCTTCGCCAGCGGCGCCCCGATCGCCTTCGATACGAACGGGACCGTGCGCGACGCGCGCGGGTTGGCCTCGATCACGTAGAGCTTGCCTCCGGCGACCGCGTACTGGATGTTGATCAAGCCGATGACGCCCAGCTCGAGCGCGAGCCGGCGCGTCGTCTCCTCGATTTCGTCGAGCATCTCGGAGCCCAGACTCATCGGCGGGATCACGCAGGCCGAGTCGCCGGAGTGCACACCGGCCTCCTCGACGTGCTGCATGATCGCCGCGACCTTGCAGGTCTCGCCGTCGCAGAGGGCGTCAACGTCGACCTCGATCGCGTCCTCGAGGAAGCGGTCGAGCAGCAACGGGTGCTCCTGGTCCGCCTTGACGTGGCGTTCGAGGTAGGGAGCGAGGTCATCGGTCGAGTAACAGATTTCCATCGCCCGGCCGCCGAGCACATAGGAAGGACGGACGAGCAGCGGGAAGCCGATGTCCTGCGCGGTCATCAGCGCCTCCTCGGCGGAGTGCGCCGTGCCGTAGGGCGGGTGGGCGATCTCCATCCGCCGCAGTAGCGCGCCGAAGCGGCCGCGGTCCTCGGCGAGGTCGATCGCGTCGACCGGCGTCCCAAGCAGGGTGATGCCGGCGTCCTGAAGCGACTTCGCCAGCCGCAGGGGCGTCTGGCCGCCGAACTGGACGATCACTCCTTCTGGCTGTTCGACCTCGAGGACGGCGAGGACGTCCTCGGCGGTCAGCGGCTCGAAGTAGAGGCGGTCGGAGGTGTCGTAGTCGGTCGAGACCGTCTCCGGGTTGCAGTTGATCATCACCGCGTCGCGGCCCGATTCGCGCACGGTCATCGCCGCGTGCACGCAGCAGTAGTCGAACTCGATCCCCTGACCGATGCGGTTCGGGCCCGAGCCGAGGATCACGACCGACTCGCGGTCCCCCCGACGGACCTCACCGATCAGGTCCGCGCCTCGCTCGTGCCCGGAGTAGTAGTACGGCGTTCGGGCCTCGAACTCGGCCGCGCAGGTGTCGACCGAGCGGAACGTGCGGTCGAGGCCCTCGGTGCCGTCGCCCTCGGTCGCGAGCAGCTCGAGCTCGCGAAGAAACCAGAGGTCGATCGAGGTGCAGTCGTGCAGCGTCGCAACGGAGACGCCGCGGCGAAACGCCTCGAGCAGGAGGTCGAAGCGGTCGGCGCGCGGGGTCCGCAGCTGCTCGATCAGTTCCTCGTCTGCAGCGGGCAGATCGGGCTCGGCGTCGAGCTCGCGCGAGCGCATCGCCTTCGCGAACGACTCGCGGAACGTGCGGCCGATCGCCATCGCCTCGCCGACCGACTTCATGTGGGTCGTGAGCTCACCCTCGGCGCCGGGGAACTTCTCGAACGCGAAGCGCGGCATCTTCGTGACGACGTAGTCGATCGTCGGCTCGAACGAGGCCGGCGTGATCCCGGTGATGTCGTTGTCGATCTCCTCGAGCGCGTAGCCGACCGCGAGCTTGGCGGCGATCTTTGCGATCGGGAAGCCTGTCGCCTTCGAGGCGAGCGCCGAGGATCGCGACACACGCGGGTTCATCTCGATGACGACGATCTCGCCACTCTCCGGGTTGACAGCGAATTGGACGTTCGAGCCGCCGGTCTCGACGCCGACGGCCCGGATCACGCGGATCGCCTGGTTGCGGAGCTCCTGGTAGAGCGGATCGGTGAGCGTCTGGGCCGGGGCGACCGTGACCGAGTCGCCGGTATGGACGCCCATCGGGTCGATGTTCTCGATCGAGCAAATGATCACGACGTTGTCGTTGTGATCGCGCATCACCTCGAGCTCGAACTCGCCCCAGCCGAGAACCGACTCCTCGACCAGCACCTGGTTGATCGGGCTCGCCGCAAGACCTTCGGAGACGACCCCGAGGAGTTCGGTCTCGGTGTGCCCCACTCCCCCGCCCTGGCCGCCGAGCGTGAACGCCGGCCGGACGATCGCCGGCAGCTTGATGTCGCCGCTGGCGAGGCCCTTTTCAACCTGGGCGACCGACTCGACGATCGTCGACCACGGCACCCGCAGGCCCGCATCCTCCATCGTCTGGCGGAAGGCCTCGCGATCTTCGGCGCGGTGGATCGCGTCGTAGTCGGCTCCGATCAGCTCGACGCCGAGGCGTTCGAGGGTGCCGTCGTCGTGAAGGGCTTTGGCGAGGTTCAACGCGGTCTGGCCGCCGAGCGTCGGCAGCACCGCGTCGGGGCGCTCGCGTTCCAGAATCCGCGCCACGTTCTCGGGCCGCAGAGGCTCGACGTAGGTGCGATCGGCGAACTCGGGGTCGGTCATGATCGTCGCCGGGTTCGAGTTGACGAGCACGACCTCGTAACCGTCCTCGAGTAGCACCTTGCACGCCTGCACGCCCGAGTAGTCGAACTCGGCGGCCTGGCCGATCACGATCGGGCCCGAGCCGATCAACAGGATCTTCTTGATGTCGTCGCGGCGCGGCATTACGCGGCCTTGGCCATGTCGAGGAAGCGGTCGAAGAGGTAGCGGGCGTCGTGCGGCCCCGGCCCCGCCTCCGGGTGGTACTGGACCGTGCAGCCGGCGACATCGCGAAGCGTCAGGCCCTCGACGGTGCGGTCGTAGAGGTTGATGTGGGTCAGCTCGGCCGCGCCGAAGTCCGTCTCCCAGCGCACCGGCTCGTCGGCCTCGATCGTCTCGCCGCCGTCGGGCGGGCGAACGGCGAAGCCGTGGTTTTGCGATGTGATGTCGATCCTGCCGGTCTCGAGGTCCTTGACCGGGTGGTTCGCTCCGCGGTGGCCGAACGGCAGCTTGAACGTCTCGAGCCCGACCGCGCGGCAGAGCAGCTGGTGGCCCAGGCAGATTCCGACCACCGGCTTCTTGCCGACGAGCTCGCGGACGTTGTCGACGACGTAGTCGAGGGCCGCGGGATCGCCCGGCCCGTTGGCGAGAAAGACGAGGTCGGGATCGCGGGCGAGGACGTCGCTTGGCGAGGTGTCGCAGGGCAGCAACGTCAGCCGTGCGCCCCGCTCGCGGAATTGACGAATTATTGAAAGCTTGATTCCGGTGTCGAGGGCGACGATGTGCGGCCCGTCGCCGTCGAACTCGATCGCCTCGCTCGGGCTGACCGTGCGGGCGAAGTCGGCGCCCGCCATCGACGGCTCGGCCTCGATGCGCTCGCGCGCCTCGGACTCGGCAACCCCCGCCGCGAAGATGCCGCCGCGCATCGCGCCCTGGTCGCGGATATGGCGGACCAGCGAGCGGGTGTCGACGCCGGTGATCGCCGTGACTCCGCACGCTTCGAGCCAGTCGAGCCAGCCGCCCTCGGCATCGGCGGCGTCCTCGCCGTTTCGAGCCTCGCGCATGATCACCGCCCGTGCCTGGACGCGGTCGGACTCCATCGCCGGCGCGCCGACCCCGTAGTTGCCGATCATCGGATAGGTGAAGGTGATGATCTGGCCGGCGTAGCTCGGATCCGTGACCGCCTCCTGATAGCCGGTCATCGAGGTGTTGAAGACGACCTCGCCCAGCGCTCCGGCCGGTGTGCCGCAGATCTCGCCATCGAAGCGCGTCCCGTCCTCGAGAAGTACGTAGCCGGCGGCACTCATTTGACTATCGCCTGCACTTCCTTGAATCCGGGCGCGTCAGCCGACCCGAGGAGCTCGAACAGCGCCATCTCGACGCTCGTGATCTCAGCGCCGGCGCGCTCCATGCGCGCGAGGCCGATGTCGCGGTCCGCATCGGTGCGCGAGCCAACGGCGTCCGCAGCGATGTGAACCTCGGTCTCCAGATCGATCAGGTCGAGCGCGGTCTGCGCGACGCAGACGTGAGCCTCGATTCCGCAGACGAGCGCCTGGTCGCGGTCACCGAGGTCGAAGCCCTCCGACCCCGACGGCGGAGAACCGCACCTTGTCGAGCGCCTGGATCCCGCTCGGCAGGCTCTCGGCCACCTCGGGAACGGTGGCGCCGAGACCCTTCGGATACTGCTCGGTGACGACGATCGGCACCCCGATCGCGGCGGCCCCACGCACGAGCTGCGCCGACTTCGCGGCGACCTCGTCGAAGCTGTCGAGCGCCTTGCGAAACGCCTCCTGGACGTCGATCACGACCAGCGTCGTGTGCTCGCGATCGAGCTTCACGCCACTCCCATCGCAAATGAGCGCTGGCGATAGGCGACGCGGCCTGCCGCGACGGTCATCAGCACCCGGCCCTGCAGGCGACGCCCGGCAAAGCACGAGTTTTCCGAGCGGCTCTCCCAGCCCTCGGCACCCGCCTCCCATTCGGCCTCGAGATCGCACAAGCGTCAGGTTCGCCTCGGCGCCGACCGCGATCCGCGGTCGCTCGAATCCGAAGGCCTCCGCGCCGCCACCGAGACGCTCGACGATCGTCTCGAGGTCGAGTACGCCCGGCAGAACGAGGTCGGTGTAGAGGACCGAGAACGCGGTCTCGAGGCCGATGACGCCCATCGCCGCCTGCTCGAAGGGCACCTCCTTCTCGTCGCGCGAGTGCGGCGCGTGATCGGTGGCGATGCAGTCGATCGTTCCGGAGCGCACCGCCTCGATCATCGCCTGGCGGTCGGCCTCTGTGCGCAGCGGCGGGTTCATCTTGAACCGCGAGTCGAGGCTGCGGACGTCCTCGTCGGTGAGCGTCAGGTGGTGCGGCGTCGCCTCCGCCGTGACCTCGATGCCGTAGGCCTTGGCGTGCTCGATGGTCGAGACCGACTCGAACGCCGAGAGGTGCTGAACGTGGATCCGCGCCTCCTCGTACATCGCGAGCGCGATGTCGCGGGAGATCATCGTTGACTCCGCCATCGACGGCCAGCCGCCGATTCCGAGCGCGGCCGACACCTCGCCCTCGTTCATGACGCCGCCCTCCGAGAGGTCGGGATCCTGCTCGTGGAGCGCGATCTGGAGGCCGACCAGGCGCTGGTATTGGAGGGCGCGGCGCATCACCCGTCCGTTGGCGATCGGCAGGCCGTCGTCGGAGAAGCCAACGGCGCCGGCGGCGGCGAGGTCGGCCATCTCGGAGAGCTCCTCGCCCTTCATGCCCTTCGTGACCGTGCCGACGAAGCCAACGGGGATCGTCGCCTGCTCCCGGGCGCGCTCGCGCAGCGCGGCGATGTCGGCGGCCGTGTCGACCACCGGGTCGGTGTTGGCCATCGCGATGATCCCGCAGTAGCCGCCGGCCGCGGCCGCGCGCGGGCCGGTCTCGAGATCCTCCTCGTCCTCGCGGCCCGGTGTGCGCAGATGCACGTGCGGGTCGAAGAACGCCGGCATCACGGTCATCCCGTCCGCCTCGATGACCTCGGCACCGTCGACGTCGCCGCTCCCGGCCTCACCGAGCTGCGCGATTTCACCGTCGCGCACGACCACGTCGCGGATTGCGTCGATTTCGGCGACCGGGTCGAGCACACGGGCGCCCCGGATCACGAGATCGGCCCGGAGGCTCGGCCTCGCTGCCGCGCCAGTCAAGGGATGAAACAAGCCTCACGCCGGTTCTCCGATCGGGGTCGGCGCTGGCAGATCGGCGTCCTCGGCGCCGGCGCCGCGTGGCTCGCCGCGGCCGGCGAGTAGCTCGTAGAGGACCGCCATCCGCACGACGAGCCCGCTCTCCACCTGAGCGGTGATCAGCGATGCCGGGCCGTCGATCACGTCGCGGCTGAGAGCTCGATGCCGCGGTTGACCGGGCCCGGGTGCATCAGCAGCTGACGCGGACCGAGACGCCGCGAATCGATCTGGTAGTTGATCGCGTACTCGCGCATCGAGGGGACGAAGCTGTCGGTCATCCGCTCGAGCTGCATTCGAAGCGCGTAGACGACGTCGGCCTCGCCCAGGTCGTCGAGCGTGTAGGCGACGTCCACGCCGAGCGCCTCGGCGACACCGCGAGGGATCAGCGTGGGCGGCCCGCAGAGCGTCACCTCGGCCCCGAGCATGCGGAAGCAGAGAGCGCAGGAGCGCGCGACCCGGCTGTGCAGGACGTCGCCGACGATCCAGATCCGCTTGCCCTCGAGGTCGGTCCGCCGCTTGCCCTCGAGCGAGCTGAAGCGGTCGAGCAACGTGTAGGCGTCGAGCAGCGCCTGGCTCGGGTGCTCGTGCTTGCCGTCGCCGGCGTTGATGACCGCGGCGGAGGTCCAATCGGTCACGAGGCGGGCTGCGCCGGCGTAGGGCGAGCGGATGATCAGCGCCTCGGGCGAGTATGCGTTAAGCGTGGCGATCGTGTCGCGAAGCGACTCGCCCTTGTCCACCGAAGAGCCCTGGGCCTTGATCGAGATGATGTCGGCGGAGAGGCGCTTTGCGGCCAGCTCGAACGAGCTGCTCGTCCGCGTGCTCGACTCGTAGAAGAGGCTGACGACGGTGCGACCGCGCAGCGTCGGGACCTTCTTGATGTCGCGGCGGCCGACCTCGGCGAAGCTGGCCGCGCGCTGCATGATCCGCTCGATCTCGGTGCGGTCGAGATCCTCGATTGACAGCAGATGCTTCATCGCTGGTCCTCCCCCGCTCGCGACCGGCGCCGCGTGCGCGCTCGATCGTCACCTCGTCGAGCTCGTCCGTCTCCTCGAGGCGGACGATAGACGCGCTCGCCGCGCGCGGTTGGCAGGTTCTTGCCGACGTAGTCGGGTCGGATCGGCAGCTCGCGGTGGCCGCGGTCGATCAGGACGGCGAGCTGAACTCGCGGCGGCCGCCCGTAGTCGAAGAGGGCGTCGATCGCCGCCCGCACCGTGCGCCCGGTGAAGAGAACGTCGTCGACGAGCACGACCGTGCGACCGTCGGGCTCGAAGTCCAGGTGAGAGCTGTGGACGATGGGCTGCGCGCCTGGCTCGCGCCCAGGATGTCGTCGCGGTAGAAGGAGATGTCGAGGTCGCCGAGCGGCACCTCCGCTGCCCGTGAGCTCGCCGACGAGCGTGTGCAGGCGACGGGCGATGATGGCGCCGCGGGTATGGATGCCCGACGAGCGCCACGGCAGCTCGGTCGCCGGGGTTCTTTTCAACGATCTCGTGCGCGATCCGGACGAGTGTCCGGCGCAGATCGTCACGATCGAGGACAACCCGTCTCGGGCTGAACTTCCACTTGCGCGCCCCTTCCTGGTCTCACGGACCGGGTTAAAGGAACCGACCGAGCAAGGCTAACAGCGATAGTCGGCGACCGCAAGGGGGCGCCGGCGACCGCCGACGTTGCGGCTTCGATCGCGGAGCCCGAGGCGAGCGGATGCCGGTTGAGGCGCCTGGTAATCATCAGCGGGTGAACGCAGAGGTCGCCGAGCTCATCGACATCCACAGCGCCGCCGGGAGGCGCTTCGTCGCCGGCGGCGTGCGCAGCTTCGTCCGCGAGCAGGGTGAGGGACCACCGGTCGTCTGTCTGCACGGCGTCCCGGCCAGCTCGTTTCTCTACCGCAAGCTGCTGCCCCGCCTCGATGATCAGGGGCTGCGCGCCATCGCGCTCGACCTCCCCGGCCTCGGCCTCGCGGATCGGCCGGTCGACTTCGATTACTCCTGGTCGGGCCTCTCACGGTGGCTGGGCGAAGCGATCGACGAGCTTGGGCTCGAACGCTGCCACCTCGTCGTCCACGACATCGCCGGCCCGATCGGCTGCGAATGGGCGATCCGCAACCCGGGGCGGGTTCAGTCGCTGACCGTCCTCAACACGGACCTGCGCCCGGCCAGCTTCCGGCGGCCGTGGGTGATGGCCCCGTACGCGATCGCCGGCGTCGGCGAGCTCTGGCTCTGGGCAACGCCGCGAATTGCCTGGGCAGCGCTGTTTCGCCAGCAGGGGGTCGCCGACCGATCGGCGATCTCGCGGGCCGAGATTTATGCCCACCATGCGCTGCTGCTGCGCCTCGACCGCGGCCGGGCGTTCCTTCGGATCATGCGCGGCTTCGAGCTCACTCCCGAGAAGGATCGGTTTTTCGCCCAGGGACTCGCGGATCGCGCCTTCCCCGTGCGGATCGTCTGGGGCGAGCGCGACCCCGCGCTGGGCCTCGATCACCTCGCCGGCGCGCAGCAGGTCCTTGGCGTCGACGATCCGGTGCTGTTGCCGGCCAAGCACTTCCTTCAGGAAGACCAGGCGCCGGCGCTTGCCTACGCAATCGCCGACCACGTCGCCCCGCTGGGCTGAGAGTCAGGCCTCGCGCTCCGCGTGGTCGAGCGCGGTCGCCGTCGCCTCGTCGAGTTCGCTTGCGTCGAGCTCGATCCCCGGTGGCAGCTCGACGTGCAGCTCGCCCGACAGGTCGAGCGCGACCGTGACGTGGCTCGTCCGTGCGCTGAGCACGTGCCCGCCCTGCTCACGGTCGGCGCTGATGAAGTGCAGGTGGTAGCCCTCCGCGCCCACGCCGCGGGCGTAGTCGGGCAGGCGGAAGCCGACCACCGTGCCCTCGATATCGGTGAACTCGAAGACGTGCTCGTCGGCCATCGCCTCGAGGAGGGGTCGGTAGGGCGGGAACTGGCGCGGAACGGAGCGCGCCGTCACGAGCTCGAACTCGCCGTCGATTCTGATCGCACAGCCAGCTTCGGGATCGGCGGCGAGCGCGTCGATCCCGGCGAGCAGGCTGTCATAGTCGACCGGCTCCTCGAGGTCGAGGTCGAGCGAGGGCTCGAACCAGGTGACCGCGGCGAACGGCGTGCGCTCAACCGGGTCGATCTCGGCGGCGAATCCGTCGACGTCGGCGCGGAAGAATTGGCCGTCGACGACGATCATCTCGCCGTCGAGGCCGTTGAGCGTGCCGAGGCCGAGATCGCCCTGGCCGGCGAGCTCCTCGATCGTCACGTCACCCTCGAAGTTGCCCTCGAGCAGCGCGGCGATCGTCGATGCCTGAAAGAGGGTGTGGTGGTGGTGCTCGGGATGCAGCTCGCGGTGTCGCAGCGACTCCACGTGCATGCAGCGGGCGAGCCGCTCGTCGAGGCTCACTCCGCGGCGGGCGTGGGGACCGTCGTCTCCGCGCGACGGCTGCGCGCGCCGCGGTCGACCAGGCGCGGGGCTCCGCGTTCGGGGAACGGGATCTCGACGACGTCGAAGTCGCGCGGTGCGATCGTCGGGTCGAACGCTTCCTTGGCCTCGGCGAGCACGGCGCGTACGTCATAGCGCGATGAAATGTGGACGAGCGCCAGCATCTCGACACAGGCCTCGGCGGCGAGCTCCGCCGCCTGGCGCCCGGTCGAGTGACCGGTCTCCGCCGCTCGTGCCACCTCCTCGTCCGCGAAGCTCGCGTCGTGAACGAGGAGCTGCGCCTCGTGAGCGGCGACGCGGGTCATCTCGCACGGCGCGGTGTCGCCGCTGATCACGAGCTTGCGGCCGGCGCGGGTCGCACCCATGACCTGGGCGGGGCTGACGCCGTTGACGGTTTCCCCTCCCTGCAGTCGTTTGAACTCTGGGCCGGGCTTCAAGCCGAGCCGGGCTGCCTCTTCGGGGTCGAAGCGGCCCGGTCGCTCGTCCTCGACGAGCGCGTAGCCAAACGCCTTCATCCGATGGGCGACCTCGAAGGGTTGGACCTCGTAGCCGTCTTGGCGTACGGGCGTCCCGGGCTCGAGCTCGGTGAGATCGACCTCGTAGCCGAGGCGGCCGAAGACGCGGCGCAGTGCAGCGAAGAGGTCGAGTAGGCCCGGGGGGCCGTAGATGTGGAGCGGGCGCTCGCGATCGTTGAGGTCGTAGGTCTTCAGCAGACCCGGAATGCCGAGGTAGTGGTCGGCGTGCAGATGGGTGACGAAGATTGCGTCGACCTGGACGAGCCCGGTTGACCGCTGCATCTGGCGCTGCGAGCCCTCGCCGCAGTCGAACAGGAGGCGGTCGCCGCCGACCCGGGCGAGCAGGCAGGCGGTTGAACGGCGCGCTGTGGGCGCCGAACCGCCGGTCCCGAGGAAGACGAGGTCCATTTCCATAATCGGCAGGGTGCCACCTATCGGCCGAGTGACGTCTGGACCACCTCCATGGTGGGTCAGACGTATCTCGGCGGTCTAAGCTCCGCGGCCCAGCGCCCGTAGCTCAGTGGATAGAGCGCCGCCCTCCGGAGGCGGAAGTCGCAGGTTCGAATCCTGCCGGGCGCGTCAGAGTCTCCCCCGCGCTCCGAACGTGCCGTTGGGCCCGTACCGCTCCCTCGCTCGCTCGAGCTTCTCGGGCCCGTACAGGTGACGCGCCCACAGCGAGTTCGGCTGCGCGAGGCGAAACGGCGCGACCCACCAGGCGACGCCAACCGTCATCCACCCCGCCGAGAAGAACAGCCACTGCCCCTTGAGCAGGGTGATGAGGGCGCCGATCGCAGCGACGCCGATGGCCGTCGCGATGATCGCGGAGATACTGATCGGCCCCGATCCTAAACGGCCGGTGCGAGCGATTCCGGATGCTCGCGATACCAGGCGATCGTCCGCGTGAGCCCCTCTTCGAGCCCGACGGACGGCTCCCAGCCGACCGTCTCACGCAGCTTCGTCGGGTCGACGTACTGGCGGTCGATCTCCCCGGCCGGATTCCCCTGGCCGCGGATCTCCGGTTCGACGCCCGTGTCCGCCAGCCGCGAGATCAGGGCAACGACATCGCCGATGCGATGCGCCCGACCGCCGCCGGCATTGAAAGCCTCGCCCCTGACGTCATCGCGGTCGAGCGCGTCGGCGATTGCCAGGTACGCGTTCGCTGCGTCCTCGACGTAGAGGAAGTCTCGCTCCGGTGACCCGTCGGACCGCAGGACCGGCGCACGCCCCGAGATCGCCGCGCTCACCGCCTCAGGGATCAGCCGCGAGAAGTTGAGGTCGCCGCCCCCGTAGATGTTGGCGAAGCGGGTGACCGCGACCGGGACCCCGTACGAGGTCCAATAGCTGCGGGCGATCAGGTCCGCCGCCGCCTTCGACGCCTCGTACGGCGCGGTCGGCTGAAGTGCAAAATCCTCCCGGTACGGCAGCGTCTCGTGCGCGCCGTAGGCCTTGTCCGATGAGGCGAAGACAACCCGCGGCAGCTCGCGCTCTCGGCACGCCTCGAGCACCGTCCACGTCCCGCGCACGTTTGACTCGAACCCCTGCGCCGGCGATTCCGCGACCGTTCCGACGATCGTCTCGGCGGCGAGGTGGAACACCGAGTCAACCCCGTGCTCGTCGAGCACCGCGCCGACCTCGTCGGCATCGGTCAGGTCCGCCTGGACCTGGACCAGCTCATCCTCGATGCCGAGCATCCCGATCGCCGACGGGCGCTCGCTGAGCCGGCGGCGATCGAATGAAACAACGCGATCGCCGCGCTCCAGCAGCGCCTTCGCCAGCCACGCGCCGACGAACCCACGTCCGCCGGTGACCAGAGCGGTCCCACTCATGCCTCCACCCCCTCGCGATCCCAGACTTGCCACGGCGCACGGCCCGAACTCCAGAGATCGTTCAGCGTCACCGCGTCCTTGTAGGTGTCCATGCACTCCCAGAAGCCATCGTGGCGATAGGCGCCCAAACGGCCGGCCCCCGCCACCTGCTCGAGCGGCTCACGCTCGAGCACGCTGTCGTCGCCGACCACGTCGAGAAATGCCGGCTCGCAGACGAAGAAACCCCCGTTGATCCAGTGCTCGAGTCGCGGCTTCTCCTCGAACCCGGTGATCCGCTCATCAGCGTCCAATCACCGCGACGCCCCATTGGCTGTGGGGGCGAACGACGGTCATCGTCGCGTCCGCCTTCGCGGGATCATGCGCCTCGGCCTGCGCGGCGAGATCGATGTCCGCGACGCCATCGGCGTAGGTGAGGCAAAACCGCCCCGACCCGAGCCGATCGGCAGCCCGCGCCACCCGCCCGCCGGTATTCGTATCCAGGCCGGTGTCGAAGCACTCGACCTCCACCCCCTCGGGCCACGGCTCGGCGGCAGCAAACGCCTGAAGCTGCTCACCGAGATAGCCCGTCAGCAACACGAAGCGCCGATGGCCCTGCGCCGCATAAATCCGAATGACGTGCCAGACGATCGGCTTGCCGCCGATCTCAACCAGCGCCTTCGGAATCGAGTGCGTGTGCTCCTGGAGGCGCGTGCCGCGGCCGCCCGCGAGGATCGCGACGGGAACGTCCGCCGGATCGTGGGAACGCGCGTTAACGGCCACCGGCGACGGCCGGCAGGATCGTCACTTCGTCCCCGTCAGCGAGCGGCGTGTCGAGGCCATCCTGGAAGCGGATGTCCTCACCCGAGACGTAGACGTTGACGAAGCGGCGCAGGGTCCCGTCCTCGGTGATCCGCTCGCGCAGATCCGCATAGGCGTTGAAGACGGCGTCGAGCGCCTCGCCGACGGTATCCCCGTCGACCTCGAGGGAGTCCTCACCATCCGTGGCCGCGCGCAGCTGCGCCGGAATCTTGACCGTAATCGCCATGGGCGAAATCTAGCTCAGACCGCGCGACGCCTAGGCGACCGCGACCGCCGCGGCCGGCCTCAACGCCGGACTCGAAAGCCGCGACAGTCGGCTCGATCTCGGTGATCTCGAACCCATCGCGAACCGCGTCGAGCGTCTTCAGACCCTCGCCGGTGATGATCGCAACGACCCGCTCGGACTCGTCGATGGC
Source organism: uncultured Solirubrobacterales bacterium (assembly GCA_963746215.1). Lineage (GTDB taxonomy): Bacteria > Actinomycetota > Thermoleophilia > Solirubrobacterales > 70-9 > WHSW01. The sequence goes on along the minus strand of CAVVAT010000002.1, from coordinate 134,180 downwards.
ACCCTCCTCGGCGAGCTTCGCGAGCACCGCCGTGGTCACGCCACCTGCGGTCTCGGTGAAGATCCCCGTCGTCTCCGCCAGCAGGCGAATCCCGGCGCGAATCTCATCGTCGCTCACCGACTCCACCGTCCCGCCCGTCTCGCGAGCGAGCTCGAGTGCGTAGACGCCATCGGCCGGGTTGCCGATCGCGAGGCTCTTCGCGATCGTGTCCGGCCGCTGCGGGCGACACACGTCGTGCCCCGCCTCAAACGCGGTGGCAACCGGGTCGCACCCCGACGCCTGAGCGCCGCTGAACGTCGGCAGCTCGCCGTCGACAAGCCCGAGCTCGATCCACTCGCTGAAGCCCTTTGCGATCTTCGTGAACAGCGATCCCGACGCGATCGGGCAGACGACGCGGTCAGGCAGTGACCAGCCAAGCTGTTCGACCAGCTCGTAGGCGATCGTCTTCGACCCCTCGGAGTAATACGGACGCAGGTTGACGTTCACGAACGCCCACGGGCGCTCGGCGGCCAACTCGGTGCAGAGCCTGTTGACGTCGTCGTAGCTGCCGTTGACGCCGACCAGGTTCGTCCCGTAGACGCCAGTCGCCAGCAGCTTCTGCTCCTCGAGGTCCGAGGGAACGAACACATACGACTCGAGCCCAGCCGCGGCCGCATGCGCGGCGACCGCGTTGGCCAGGTTCCCCGTCGACGCGCAGGCCACCGTCTCGAAGCCAAGCTCGCGGGCTTTCGCCAGCGCGACGGCGACAACGCGGTCCTTGAACGAATGCGTCGGGTTGGCCGCGTCGTTCTTGATCCAGACCTCCTTGAGGCCGAGGCGCTCGGCAAGCCGGTCCGCGCGAATGAGCGGGGTCAGGCCTGGCTGCAGCGGATCGCGCGGCCTCTCGGTGATCGGCAGGAAGTCGGCGTAGCGCCAAATTCCCGACGGGCCCGCCTGAATCTTCCGCTTTGCGGCCTCCACGTCGAAGCCGCTGTGGTCGTAGCTGACCTCGAGCGGCCCGAAGCAGTTCTCACACACGTAGTGCGCCTCGAGCGGGTACTCCGTCGCGCACTCCTTACAGCTGAGCGTTTGCGGTGCCATCTGATGAAACTCCTTCCAAATCCGGTTCTTTGACGAAAAAACCTCTGCTGTTGCGAGCAGAGGTCCGGATCGGACTTCCACTCACATCTCCCAGACACGTCGTCTGCTGGAATTGGCACCGTCCTCAGGTCGTAAGACCTTCGGCGGTTGCCGGGGTTTCATCGGGCCAGTCCCTCCACCCCTCTGGATGCAGCGGGTATGTGGCGAGCACTGTACCAAGGCTGGTCGGCGCCTTGCGCAGGGCCGCCTGCGGGTGGCGTACTCTGGGACCAGACGCGCAATGGACCTGATTACGAGCGAGAAGAACGATGCCGAGCCTTCCAAAGCCCAGGCTGACCCGCCGGCGTGGCGGCGATCTCGCCGTACCGGCTGAGCCGCGCGAGCGCACACCCCGCGTAGAGACCGTCGAGAGCTCTGGCCTTCGGTGGGTCAACATCGAGCGGCCGACGCCCCTCGAGACCGCCTGGCTCGAGGAGCACTTCGACTTCCACGCGCTCGATCTCGAGGACGTCCTCTCCCGCAACCAGCGCCCGAAGATCGACGAGTACCCGAACTACCTCTTCATCGTTCTGCACTTTCCGGTGTTCGACCGCCAGGTTGGCCGTCTCAACGCGGGCGAGCTCGACATCTTCGTCGGGCCCGACTTCCTCGTCACGATCCCCAACACGCCGCTGCAGCCGGTCGAGTACCTGTTCGAGCGCTGCCGCCAGAAGGAGGAACTGCGCGATCAGCTCTTCTCGAAGGGCCCCGGCTTCCTCCTGTACCGGATCATCGATGACGCCTTCGACTACTGCTTTCCGATGCTGCGCAAGATCGGCAACAAGCTCGACGTGGTCGAGGACGAGATCTTCGAGGGCCGCTCCGAGGAGGTCGTCCGCGACATCTCCAACGTCAAGCAGGAGATCATCAACTTCCGCAAGGTCATCCGCCCGCAGCGGACGGTGTTGCGCGACCTCGAGAACCTCAAGTCCCGCTTCCTCGCAACCGAGGGCGACCTCGAGCTCTACTTCGACGACATCGGCGACGCCCACGAGCGCATCTGGGACATGCTCGAGAACTACAAGGAGGTCGTGGAGGCGCTCGAGGACACGAACGAGTCGTTCATCTCACACCGCGTCAACGACATCCTCCGGGTGCTCACCTCGATCAGCGTCATCGTCCTGCCGCTCACCCTGATCGCGAGCATCTGGGGCATGAACGTCGGCGTCCCGGGCGAGGGCGACCCCACGGACTTCTGGCTCATCGTCGGCGCGATGGTCGCGCTGTTGTTCGGAATGCTCGCGTACTTCCGCAAGCGCGGCTGGCTGTGACCTGGCTGCCGCCCGACTTCGACTACCCCAAGCGCCTCGACCTCGAGAGCGGACATCACCTCCGCCCGATCCGCGCCGAGGATGCCGAGATCGATCTACCCGCCGTGATGGGCTCGCGCGACTCGCTGTGGAAGATCTATGGCGGGCAGTGGGGCTGGCCGCCTGAGACGATGACTGTGGAGGCCGATCGCGAGGACCTCGCCCACCACGCGGACGAGATGGAGACACGCGAGGGCTTCAACTTCGCGATCCTCGACGCGGAGGAGGGCCAGCTCCTCGGCTGCGTCTACATCTACCCCCCAGGCGACGACGCGGGTGATGGCGACGATGCCGACGTTTCGTGGTGGGTCGTCGACGACGCCCGCGGCGGCGAGCTCGAGACCTCGCTCGAAGCGAGCTTGCCCGGCTGGTTCGCGGACTCCTGGGGCTTCCGCTCACCGCGCCGGAACCCGTAACCCCTAGATTCCCGCCGTGTGGCCAACCAGCGAATCTGGGCGCCCTGGCGTCTCGCATACGTGAAGGACGCGTCAAAGGACTCGTCCGAGGAGTGCATCTTCTGCGCCAAGCCGCAGGCGGATGCCGACGAGGAGAACCTGATCGTCCACCGCGGCGAGCGGGCGTTCGTGATCCTCAACCTCTTTCCGTATACGAACGGCCACATGATGGTCGCGCCCTACCAGCACGTCGGCGCGATCGAGCAGATCGACGCGGAGACGATCGCGGAGATGATGGCTCTCGGTCAGAAGGGAATCCGCATCCTCGACGACGTCTATGAGCCCCAGGGATTCAACGTCGGCTTCAACCAGGGCCGGGCGGCCGGTGCCGGCGTCGAGCACCACATCCATATGCACGTGGTCCCGCGCTGGGGCGGCGACACCAACTTCATGCCCGTCCTCGGCGATACGCGGGTGATGCCGCAGTCGCTCGAGGAAAGCTACGCGGCAATCAACGGGCGATTCGATGGCTGAACCCACGGCAGCGATCTTCAAGGCCTACGACATCCGCGGCCTCTACGGCTCCGAGATGGACGGCGAGATCAACTTCCAGATCGGCCGCGCGTTCGCGCGAGTGCTCGGCGACCTGCGCGACAAGCCCGTCGACCAACTGCGCATTGGCCTCGGACGAGACATGCGCTTGCAGGCGCCGGAGATGGCCGGCCGCCTGCGAGACGGAATCGTCGCGGAGGGCGCCGATGTCGTCGACGCCGGGATGGTCGGCACCGAGATGCTCTATTTCCTCGTCGGCTCGCAAGGGCTTGACGGCGGGGCGATGGTCACCGCCTCGCACAACCCGAAGGCCTACACCGGGGTCAAGCTCGTGCGCGAGGGCGCGCTGGCGCTCTCGGGCGACGCCGGCATCGGTGAGATTCGCGACCTCGTCCTCGGCGGCGATCTCGGCGATCCGCCCGGCGGCGGCCAGGTGGAGGCGACCGACGTCTACGACGATTTTCAGCGCCACGTGCTCGGCACGATCGACCCCGACAAGGTCGGCGGCGTCAAGGTGGTCGTCGACGGGGGCAACGGCATGGCGGGCCCCATGGTCGGGCCCCTGCTCGAGCGCCTCGGGCTCGACCTGGTCGAGACCTACTGGGTTCCCGACGGCGAGTTCCCCGATCACGAGCCGAACCCGTTGCTGCCCGAGAACCGCGAGTTCATCATCGAGCGCGTCCTCGCCGAGGGTGCGGACCTTGGCATCGCCTGGGACGGCGATGCGGACCGCTGCTTTTTCATCGACGACCGCGGCGACTTCGTCGACGGCGATTTCCTCACCGCCCTACTTGCTCGCCAGATGCTCGCCAAGCAGCCTGGGGCGACCGTGCTCTACGACGTCCGTGCCAGTCGTGCGGTCGCCGACACCGTCGCTGAGGCCGGCGGCAAATCGATCGTCAACCGCGTCGGCCATGCCTTCTTCAAGTCGGCGATGCGCGAGCACGGCGCGGCCTTCGGCGGCGAGGTCTCCGGCCATTACTACTTCCGTGACTTCTGGTGCGCGGACTCGGGCACGATCCCTGCGCTGCTCGTGCTCGAGCTGCTCGCGACCGAGGGCAGGCCGCTCTCCGCAATGGTCGGCTCGCTGCGCGACCGCTACTTCATCTCCGGGGAGATCAACTCAGAGGTCGCCGATCCCGAGGCCAAGATGGAGGAGATCGCGGCGAAGTACTCCGACGCCGAGATCACCCGCCTGGACGGGATCTCGGTCGACTATTCGGACTGGCACTTCAACGTCCGGCCTTCGAACACGGAGCCGTTGCTGCGGCTCAACCTCGAATCGCTGATCTCGCGCGAGGACATGGAAGCCAAGCGCGACGAGGTCCTGGCCCTAATCCGCTCGTGAGCGATGCCGTCGTCCCGGCCGCTTCGGCCTCGCAGGGGGCGGCGACGATCGATCAAGCGGGGGAGCGCCGCGCGGCATCCATCGAATCGCTGCGTGCCGTCGCGGCATTGAGCGTGCTCGTCTGCCACGTGACGCTGTTCTACATCGTCCTCGGAACAGCCAACCAGGCCTTTCTCGACCCGCCCGCGTTCCAGCAGTTGCTCTACGCCGGTGGCTTCGGCGTCTCGCTGTTCTTCGCGCTGACCGGTTACCTGATCTTCAGGCCGTTCGCCAAGCGCCTCTACGGCGAAGGTCCGACGATCCCGCTCGGGACCTACGCGACCAACCGCCTGTTGAGGATCGTGCCGCTCTACCTGGTCTGCATGGCCGTCGTCCTCGCCCTGCAGGGCGAGTCGCTGTCCACGTGGATCCGCTTCTTCACGTTCACGCAGAACCTCTCGCCCGAAACCGCGGGGCAGGTCAACGGCCCCGCATGGTCGCTGGCCGTCGAGCTCCAGTTCTACGTCCTGTTGCCGCTCTTCGCGTTCGCGGTCGGCTGGCTCGCGCGAGGCTCCCTGCGCGCGGCAGCAGTCATTGTCGCCGCGGTCGCGGTCGGCTCGCTCGTTGCGCGCATCCTCCTCGTCTATCCCGTGGACGCCGCTAACCCAACCTGGCACTACCGCCTGACGACCAACTTCATGTTCTTCGCGCCGGGAATGCTCCTGGCCCTGCTCGAGATCGGCCTGCGCAAGCGCCCGCTGCGCCTTCCCGGCCCGCTCGCCAGCGCGGACCTATGGCTCGTCGCGAGCATCGCGCTCTGGGCCATCGTCGCCTTCGCCGGTTACGACCTCGACTTCCTGGTCGCCTTCGGCAGCTTCCTCGCACTCGCGGCCTGCGTGCTGCCGCTGAAGCGCGGCCCGTTGTTCGCCACCCTGCAGCTGCGGCCGCTGGCATTGCTCGGAATCGCCTCCTACAGCCTCTACCTCTGGCATGTGCCGCTGCTCGAACTCCTCACCGACGCCGGCGCCTCACCCCAGCTCGGTGCCCTCGCCGCGCTGGCAATCCCAATCGCGATCGCGATCGCGTTCCTCTCCTACCGAGTGATCGAGGAGCCGTTCTTACGGCTGCGGGGACGATGGGCCAGCTGAGCCCCGACGAAGCACTCGAGCTCGCCGCCGCCGCTGGAATCCGACGCCTGCGGATTCCGACCCCCTTCGCCGTCGGCAGGGTCAACTGCTACCTGATCGAGGACGAGCCGCTGACCCTCGTCGATACCGGCCCAAACTCCGGCAAGTCGCTCGACGAGCTCGAGCGTCAGCTCGCAGATGCCGGCCGCTCCATCGAGGAGCTCGAGTTGGTCGTGATCTCCCATCAGCACATCGACCACCTCGGGCTGGTGGAGATCGTCGCCGAGCGTTCCGGCGCCGACGTGGCGGCGATCGAGCAGGTGGTCGGCTTCGTCGAGAGCTACGGATCCGACACCGAACGCGATGATGAGTTCGCCGGGGGGCTGATGCGCCGTTACGGCATCCCGGACGACATCGTGAGCGCCCTGCGCAGCGTCTCGGCCAGCTTTCGCGGCTGGGGCTCAGCCGCCAAGGTCACCCGGCCCCTCGCCGACGGTGAGCACCTGCAGCTCTCCAATCGCTCACTCGAGGTCCAACACCGGCCCGGGCACAGCCCCTCGGACACGCTCTTCTGGGACGGCGAGCGGCGAATCCTGATCTGCGCGGATCACCTCATTGCCCACATCTCCTCCAACCCCCTGCTCTCGCGCCCTCTCGACGGTTCGGACGAGAGGCCAAAGGCGCTCGTCACCTATCTCGGCTCGCTGGCGCGCACGCGCGAGCTCAACGCGGAGATCCTCCTCCCCGGCCACGGAGAGCCGATCACCAACCACGTGGAGTTGATCGACGAGCGCTTTGCGATGCACCGCCGTCGAGCCGAGAAGCTCCGTGGGCTGATCGCCGAGCGGCCGCGCACCGCGTACGAGCTCGCGCACTCGCTGTGGGGAAACGTTGCGGTCACACAGGCGTTCCTGACCCTGTCCGAAGTGGTCGGTCACGTCGACCTGTTGATCGACGCGGGCATCGTCCGAGAGGTCGCCGACGGCGACGTCGTTCGCTTCGAGGCGACCGGTGAGGCCGGCGAGGTTACGATCCCGCCGTGAGCGCCGCCGCCACCACCGAGAAACCCGAAACGATCACGAACGGTTCGTCGATCTCGCGCCCGCGCAAGAAGCGGATGCTGATCATCGTCAACCCGTACGCGACCACGGTCTCCGACCGGCTGAAGAACCTCGTCGTCTACGCGCTGCAGGGGCGCTACGAGGTGGAGGCCGTTTCGACCGAGGCGCAGAATCACGCCACCGAGATCGGGCGCGAGGCAATCGATGGCGGCTACGACCTGGTTGTCGCCTTCGGCGGCGATGGCACGCTCAACGAGGTCGCCAACGGACTCGCCGGCACAGACGTCCCGGTGACCATCCTGCCGGGTGGATCAACGAACGTCGTCGCGCGCACCCTCGGCATCCCCAACGACGTCGTCGACGCGACCGAGCACCTGCTCGGGCTTGCCGACCGCTTCGAGCCGCGCCGGATCGACCTCGGGATCGCAAACGGGCGCCGCTTTGTCTTCTCATGCGGCTGCGGCCTCGACGCCTCCGCGGCGATGCGTGTCGACCGCAAGCCCAAGCTCAAGGCACGCGCCGGGCCGTACTTCTACACGGCGGTCGCGGTCAGCTCGTTCTATCGCGAATACCTGCGCCGCCCGGTGGTAATGCGCCTCGAGATTGGCGACGAACAGATCGAGGGAGTCACCGTCCTCTCACAGAACTCAGATCCGTTCACCTACTTCGGCCGGCGCCCGGTCCGCGTCTGCGAGGGCATCGAGATCGACGACGGCACGCTCTCGGTCGCCATTCTGCGCCGCGCCGCGCAGCGCGACATGGCGCCCATCGTCACCCGCGTTCTCGCCGAGGGCCTGCGCGCCTCGCGCCACCGCCAGATCACGCATTTCGACGACGTCACCTCGGCGCGCGTGGTGTCCGCATCCCTCGACGCGGCCGGCGTCGCGCGTCCTTTCCCGATCCAGGTCGACGGCGACTTCATCGGCGCTCACGCCGAGCTCGACCTCGCGGTCGACCCCGGCGCGCTCACGGTCGTCGCGTAAGTGCCGGACGACTGCCTCTTCTGCCGGATCGTCGCCGGCTCAGAGCCCGCCGAGATCGTCTTCTCCGACGACGACGTGGTCGCCTTTCTCGATGTCCGGCCCGTCTTTCACGGCCACACGCTCGTCGTTCCCCGCACGCACTTCGAAACGCTGCCCGACCTTCCGAGTGAGCTGATCGCGCCCTACTTCGCGGACGTTCAGATGCTGTCGGTCGCGGTCCGCGACGCGATGGAAGCACAGGGCTCGTTCGTCGCTATCAACAACGTGGTGAGCCAATCCGTTCCCCACCTGCACACGCATGTCGTGCCGCGGGTGCGCAAGGACGGGCTCCGCGGCTTCTTCTGGCCGCGAACGAAGTACGAGGCCGACGACCATGCCGCCGAGACCGCGGAGAAGATCCGCGCGGCCGTCAGCGCAGTCGCAGCGTCTCGAAGCTGACGCGGCCCTCAGCGACGGCCCGCTCGACCTCGAGCTCGTTGGCGTTGAGCCGCCCGGATCCCGTCTTCACCTCGACCAGGACAACCTCGCGCAGTTCGCCGCTAGCCAGCCCGTCGAAGACGATGTAGTCGATTGGCGCGCCGAGAAAGCGCGCCTCGGTCGGGTCGAAGCGGTCCGAAAAGGCCGGTACCAGCGGCGCCATCTGCTCCCCCGCCTTCCCCGCCATCACTCCACGGCTTCGGCGCGCGGCGTCGCGCCGGGCGGCGTCGAGATCGTCGGCCACATAGCGATGGGTGACCCGATAGCGCAGATATGACGCCGAAACGAGGACGAGCGCAGTCAGCGCCAGGGCCAGGAGTCCGGTGGCGGTTGTCGCATCCATGAGGCCCAGTCTGGGCACCGACGCGGTCGGCATCGCCAGTTTGCAAGCCGACACCCGTCTGTGCGTCTAGCCATGGGTCTTGAGGTCCGGCCGCAGCCTGCCGAAGCAATAGTCATGCGGCTTCCTGCCGAACGAGATCCCCAGACCAAACGCCAGATGGCGCGCAGCGCAGCGGCGATGTACGCCGGTGCCACATTCCTCGGCATCAGCCAGGCGCTGACGAGCGAGGGCCCCGAGTCCACGATCGCGCCGGGCATCATCTCCCTGCTCGTCCTGACGCTTCTACTCGTTCGCGGATCCAAGCTCCCGACGGCGGCGTTGGCCGCGTTGGGCCCGCTGGGTGTAGCGATGATCGGGCTCGCTGTAGCCACGAGCCCAGGCCCGGGCGACGGCGCAGTCCTCTACATCTGGCCGGTGATCTGGGTGGCCTACTTCTTCGGCCGTATCGGCACGGTCCTCATCGTCGTCTGGATCGGGATCGTCCACGCCGTCGCCCTGATCGCGCTCCCGGAGGCCTCGTCCTATCTCGACCGCTGGTTCGACGTCGTCGTTCCGATCGGCGTGGTCGGCGCGGTGGTGCACGAGCTCGCTCGCCGCAACGAGAGGCTGGTCGCCGTGGCCTCCGCCGAGGCCCGAATCGACGACCTCACCGGTTTGCTCAATCGGCGCGGTTTCGACGAGCGCGCGCCCGCCGAGATCGCGCGCGCGGAACGCGATGACGCGTCGATCGCCGCGGTCACGTTCGACATCGACTACTTCAAGCGGATCAACGACGAGTGGGGTCACGACGCAGGCGACCGCGTGCTGGAGCGCTTGGGGGCGATATTCCAAGAGCAGAGCCGGGAGACAGACATCGTCGCCCGGATGGGCGGCGAGGAATTCACCGTGTTGCTCTGGGGCTCGAATCGCGACGAGGCGCGTGGCTATGCGGAGCGCGTGCGCGGAGCGTTCGCCGCCGCCGAGCTTGGCGTGGGACCGCTGACGATAAGTGCCGGGCTCGCCTGCGACACACCGCCCACCCTCGAGCTCGATCGGCTCCTGCACGAGGCCGACTCGGCCCTCTACGCGGCCAAGGCAGCCGGCCGCGACCGCAGCATCGCCTACGCCGAGCCTCACGGGTCGTTGCTCGCGCGATAGCCAACATTGTGGGCGATCAGGCCGAGGCCGTCGATCGCCCGAAACGCCGCCGGCTCAAGGCGTCCGCGCGCGAGATGCACGGCGATATCCCGCGCGCTGCCGAGCAGGCCGGTCGCCAAGGGCCACCGCGGCGCGGCACCGGGGCGGCGTTCGTTCAGCCACCGCGACCCCGCGCCGTAGCGGGCGACCATCGCCAGAAACGAGCCAAGGTCGTCGCGGTGGTGGTGTTCCACCGTGGCCTCTGGTCGCCGCTCGAGCTCCCAGCCCGCGTCCTGTAGCCGCCAGCAGAGGTCGACATCTCCACCGGAGCGAATCCCGTCAGCGAAACCGCCGACCTCCTCAAAGGCGGCGCGCCGAACCAGGAGGTTGCCGGTGGCAGCACCAGCGCCGCCCTTCGCGTGCATCCCATCGACCTGGTCGAGGAAGTTGCGATCGCGGGCGTATCGCGCGAGCAGCGAGTCCTGCCCTGCGCGGCCGAGGATCGCCCCGGCGACGACTCCCGTCCGCTCAGGAGGCGCGGAGGCGAAGTAACGGTCGATCAGGTCGCTAGCCGGCACGCAGTCGGCGTCGACGAACAGGAGCCACTCCCCCGTTGCCGCCGCGGCCGCAGAGTTGCGGGCGTAATACGACGACTGAAGCTCGGGACAGCTGACGACCGTCGCGATCTCGCGCACGGAGGCGGCGGCATCAGGATCCGCGTTGTTGTCAGCGACGATCAGCTCGTCGCCGTCGCGCAGCTCGAGCTGCGCGAACGCGGCACGCGCGCGGTCAGCGTAGGCCTGGTCACCGTGCAGCGGCACCACGACACTGACCCGCGGCCTCACGGCGTAACTCGTCACTCAGTCGGCGTCACTCGGTACGCGTCGAACACCGAGTCGAGACTGCGCAGGCGACTGATCGCTCCCTTGAGCTGCTGCGAGTCGCCCACCTCGACGACGAAGCGGTTGCGGACCATCGGGTGCTTGGTCGAGCAGTTGGCCTCGAGGATGTTCACGCCCGCCTCCGAGAAGGTCCTCGAGAGATCTTCAAGGAGACGGGTTCGGTCCCAAGCGTCCACCTGCAGCTCGACCCGGTAGGAAGTGGCGTTATCGCCGGCCCACGAGACGTCGGTGAAACGCTCCGGCGCCTTCATCAGCGCCTCGACGTTCTTGCAGTCGTCGCGATGGATCGTGATCCCACGCCCGAGCGAGACGTAGCCGACGATCTCGTCACCTGGAACCGGGCGACAACATTTCGCGAGGCGGACGACCACATCGTCGACGCCCTCGACCTTGATTCCGTAGCTCGATGCCTCCTGGGTGCGGCGCTGGCGCTCATCGCGGCCCTCGAGGACGCTGGCCAGCCGCGCCTCGGTCTCATCGCCGGCGACCGCGTCACCGGACTTGAGCCGCTGCATCAGCTTGTTGATCACCGTCTTCGGCGAGACCTTGCCCTGGCCGACTGCGATGTAGAAGTCGTCGGCCTTACGGAAGCCGATCTCACGCGTGACGTCCGCGAGCATCGGCGAACCGGCGATCTTCTGCGGAGGCAGGCCGTTCTTGCGCAGCGCGGTCTGCAGCTCCTCGCGGCCCCGGCGCTCGGCGTCCTCACGGCGCTCGCGCTTGAGCGATGCGCGGATCTTGTTGCGGGCGCGGCTCGTCCGCACGAGGGCAAGCCAATCGCGTGACGGGCCGCGCTCCTGCTTGGAGGTGAGGATCTCGACGATGTCACCGCTTCGCAGCGTGTAGTGCAGCGGCACGATCTTGCCGTTGACCTTGGCGCCAACGCAGCGGTGACCGATGTCGGTGTGAACCGAGTACGCGAAGTCGAGCGGGGTCGAGCCCGCCGAGAGATTCTTGACCTCGCCACGCGGCGTGAAGACGAAGACCTCGTCCTCAAAGAGGTCGACCTTGAGTGCCTCCAGGAACTCGGCGGGATCCTCCTCGCCGTCGGTCTCGAGCAGCTGGCGCAGCCAGGTCATCTTGTCCCGCTCGGTTGCGCCCTTGACCGCGCCCTCCTTGTAGATGACGTGAGCCGCGATTCCGTACTCGGCGGTCTCATGCATATCGGGGGTACGGATCTGGATCTCGAGCGGCCGGCCCTCAGGGCCAATGACCGTCGTGTGCAGTGCCTGATAGAGGTTGAGCTTCGGCGTCGCAATCAGGTCCTTGAAGCGCCCGGGCAGCGGCTTCCACAGGGAGTGGATGATTCCGATGGCGCCGTAGCAGTCCTTGACCGAGTCGACGATCACGCGCATCGCGGTGAGGTCGTAGATCTCGTTGAACTCGCGACCCTTCTTGGTCATCTTCGAGTAGATCGAATAGAAGTGCTTGGCGCGACCTGAGATCTGGGCCTCGATCCCGACCTTGGCGAGCTCGCCGGCGAGGAACTCACCGGCCTCTGAGACGTAGTCCTCGCGCTCGACGCGCTGCTGGGCGACGAGCTTCTTGATCTCCTCGTACTTGCGCGGGTGCAGGCGCTGGAAGGAGAGATCCTCCAGCTCCCACTTGATCGCGTGGATGCCGAGGCGGTGGGCGAGCGGCGCGTAGATCTCGAGCGTCTCGCGCGCCTTCTCCATTTGCTTCTGCTTGTTGAGCGCCTCCAGCGTGCGCATGTTGTGGAGGCGGTCCGCGAGCTTGATCAGGATGACCCGCACGTCGGTGGCCATCGCCACCATCATCTTGCGGTAGTTCTCGGCCTGGTGTTCGTCGCGGCTCTGGAAGGTGATGCCGGTCAGCTTGGTGACGCCGTCGACGAGCGCAGCCACGGGGTCACCGAACTTCTCGCGCACCTCGTCGAGGCTCGCCGAGGTGTCCTCGACCGTGTCATGAAGGAGCGCCGCGCAGAGCGTCTCGGTGTCGAGCCGCAGGCCGGCGCAGATCTTCGCGACCTCGACCGGATGAGTGATGAAGTCCTCGCCGGACTTGCGCTTCTGGTCGGCGTGGCGCTCGCACGCGAAGGCGAAGGCGCGCTCGATCGCGTCGCGGTCGATGTCCTCGTTGCCGTTTGCGGTGTGCTCGCCGATGACCGCGAAGAGGTCGCCCAGCAGTGCGCGGTCATCGGCGTCGAGGTTCTTGGTGACCTCGTTGATCGGAGCCGCCGGGCCCGCGGTTTCAGCGGCGCCGACCTGAATGTGCCCACGGCGAACGAGCGCGGCCGTCGCCGACTCGTCGCGCTCTAGGTCTGTCTTCGCCCTGTCAGGAATCTCCGACCCTCTTCGTACCGCCCACGGTATGCGACGAATGCCGGTGAATTCTCCAGATCCGTCCCGCCTGAGGATACGACGCCGAGGGTCCGATTTGGGCCGGATCCGTCCCAGCGCACGAGCTCCAGCTCGCTCAGAACGCGCGCCATTCGGGCGCTGCACTCGGCGGAACGGGGATGGGTGCGGCCATCGCCGCAGACGATCCGCCGCAGGAGCTCGAGGTCGATGCCGTCGGTCCCGGCCGCGCCGAGCGCCCGGTAGAGGTCGGCCAGCGAGCTGCGCGACGGCCACTCGTCGGCGTGGACCCGAAGCGCGAACTCGCGCTCGGCATCGCCGTCAACCCGATGCAGGAAGCCGGCGCCGAGGCGGCAGAGGCGCTCGAGGTGAGCGAACGGTGGTGGATCGATCACGACGACGTGCGCAAATTGAGCGGCCAGAGCGGGGTTGCGCGCGAGCGATGCCCAGTCCGCGAGGACGACGCCGGATCCGGCCACGAGCACACGCGCCTCAGCGGCGGCAATAGCCGCATCTGACATCCGCGGCGACACGATCGCCAGCTCGCCACCACCGAAGCGAGCCGGACGCGCAGCGCGCTCGACCAGCTCCCGCCGGCGCAGCGAGTCCGCGCACAGCGCGAGGACCGTCTCGCCCGACGACGCCAGCGCGGCGATCGTCGCGATGACCGACGGAGACTTGCGAACGACCTCCTCGCGATCGAAGCTGGCGGTCGGTGGCAGCGGCGGCCACGGCTCGAGCTCGGCGGATGCTTCGGCGTCATGCCGCCGCCACCACTCCTCTGAACCAATGCCGTCCGCCTCCTCCGCTTCGCGTCCGGGGGCGGACGGGTCAGCCGAGGGCTGGGCATCGATTGGGTACAGCGTTCCCAGGACCACCCGCGGCTCGACCGCACCGTTCCAGTGATTGAGCTCGAGCTCGACCGACACATCGTGCGGATCGGCGACGGCCTTGGCGAGCGAACCATTGACGCCGAACGCCACGCCCGAGGCGCGCCGGCGGCCGCTCGAGATCGTGAAGCGTGCATGGCGGTCGCCCTCGCCCATCGGCCGCAGGTCGCCGACGCGGGCTCCGGCGACGAGCAGGCGCACGCCTGGGTTGCCGTTGCCGAACGGGCCAAGTCGCGCGAGTTGCTCGGCGACATCGTGGCCGAGGCTCTCGCCACCGACGACGGCATCGACAACCTCCGGCACCGCGGCGGGCATCCCCGCGCGGGCGGTCGCGCAGTGCTCCGCGAAGGCGTGCTGAAATGCCTCGACGCGGTCCGTCTCGATCTCCAACCCGGCGGCGGCTCGGTGTCCGCCGTAGCGGGCCAGGTGCTCGCCGCAGGCATCGAGCGCGCCGAGCAGGTCGAAGCCCGCGATGCTGCGACCCGAGCCCCTCCCCCGCTCGCCGTCGAGCCCGATCAGCACCACCGGTTTGTGATGGCGCTCGGCCATGCGCGAGGCAACGATCCCGACGACGCCCGCGTGCCACCCCTGCCCGGCAAGCGCAAGCCCGGGGGCCTTGGCCAGCTCTTCGGGGAGCTCCTTGAGCGCCGCTTCGGCCGCCGCGAGAGTGTCGCGCTCGACCTCTCGGCGCTCGAAGTTGGCGCGATCGAGCTCGGTTGCGATCTCTGTCGCGCGGGCGTCATCGGTGCAGAGCATCAGCTCCACACCCGCGTCCGCCCGATACAGGCGGCCGGCGGCGTTGATCCGCGGTCCGAGCCGAAAGCCGAAGTCGACCTCGTTGACGGTCTCGGGAGCGACCGAGGCGGCGGCCATCAACGCGCGCAGTCCGGGCCGGCGGGCCCGGCGAGCCACGGCGATCCCACGGCGCACAAGGGCACGGTTCTCACCTCGCAGCGCAACCAGGTCGGCGACCGTGGCGAGCGCGACGAGGTCGAGCTCGGACTCGACCGCCTCCGCCCCGCGCAGCGCGGCGGCGAGCTTGTAGGCCACTCCGGCCGCGCACAGCTCGCCGAACGGATAACCCGAGACGACCGGGTGCAGGATCGGGCAGTCGGGAAGCTCGGCGCCCGGCTGGTGGTGGTCGGTGACGATCACCTCGATCCCGGCGGCTTGGGCGGCCGCGACGGCCTCGACCGCGTTGATCGCGCAGTCGACGGTGATCAGCAGCGAGGTACCCCGCGCGGTCGAGCGTCTCGACGCCGGCGGTGGTCAGGCCGTAGCCGTCCGTCAGCCGCCCAGGGATCAGCCAGTCGCAGTCGCCGCCGAGCCCACGCAGCGTGCGCACGAGGATCGACGTGGCTGAAACGCCGTCGACGTCGTAGTCGCCGTGCACGGTGATCCGGCGCCCGGCGGCGATCGCGGCTCGGATCCGCTCGCAGACCTCCGCCATGCGCCTCGAACTCGAACGGGTCATGGTCGTCGGCGGCATCGAGGAACGCCCGCGCCTCGTCAACCGTCCGATAGCCACGGCGAACGAGCGTGACCGCGACCGGCTCGGCCAAGCCGAGCCCGTCCATGAGCGTCCGCGCTTCGCGGTACGCATAGGGCTCGAGGGTGAAGGCTCTGACGGCAGCGGTGGCCACGATGCCAGGCTGACGAGCGCTGCGGACGGCTTCGGGGGGTGCGCGAAGCCGCAACCTGCGGACTTCAGAACGACAACGAGGCTGCGTAGGGGGTCGCTGGGCAGCCGTGGAGATTCAGTTCCGACAGTCGGAACCAGATCTCCACACCTGCGCTCTAAGCAGGCTCGACCGCGTGCGCGCGCTCTTGACGCAGGCCGATCGCGTAGATCGCGAGCAGGCCGAGGGCCGTACCCGGGATCGCGAAGAGCACCGTCTCGATGCCGGTTTCGCCGAGGCTGTCGCCGGTGATCACCTGGCCGATCGCGCCGGTGATCATGGCGCCGGTTGCGGCACCGAGCAGCGCACCGACGATCCCCGCCCAGAAGCGGTCAGGGATGAAGACTGTGAAGTGCCAGAGGGCCACTCCCGTGGTGAACCAGACGAGTGCGGCCATCAGTGAGACCTCCCGTGCTTACGGCGGCGTCGCGATTGCTTTTTCGGCGGCTTCGGCGGCTGTGTGCGATCGGCGCCAGTCTCGGATCGGCCGGCAATGCCCTCGCCGGTTTCCTCCGGGCTCGGCTCCGGCGGGGTCGCGCGCTCGACCGGCGGCTCGTCCACGGCAACCGGCGCGGTCGCCGGTGAGGTGCGCGGCGCGGTCGGCGGTGCGACGGCCGCGTCGGAGCCATCGCCGACGGGCTGGGCGGCGGCATGACGCTCGACCTCGTCGATCTTGGCGACGACGTTCTCCTCCGGGAAGGTCGGCACGCGGCCCATCGCCTCGATGATCCGCGCGCGGCGGGATCTGTACGCGGGCTCGCGTTCCTTCCACTCGGTCAGCACGGGCGCCGCGATGAAGATCGACGAGTAGGTACCCGAGGCGACGCCGACCATCATCGCGAAGGCGAACGTCTGCAGAGTCTCGCCACCGAAGGCCAGCAACATGCCGATAAGGAAAACGGTCGAAAGGCCGGTGATGAGCGATCGCGTCAAGACCTCGCTCATGGAGCGGTTGACGATCTGCGAGAAGGCGGCGCGCGGCATCCGCGGCACGTTCTCGCGGATTCGGTCGAAGACGATGATCGTGTCGTACATCGAGTAGCCCAGGATCGTCAGGAAGGCGGCGACCGTCCCGCTCGTCACCTCCTGGCCGACGAGCGCATAGATGCCCGCCGTGATCAGGATGTCGTGGATCAGGGCGATGATCACCGGCACCGCGTACTTGGCCTCGAAGCGGACCGCCACGTACGCGGCGATCACGAGCAGGCTGAAGATGATCGCGATGAGCGCCTTGTTGGCGACCTGCTCGCCGAAAGTCGGACCGACGACCTGCGAGTTGAACCCAGCTTCCTCGCCTTCGAGGCCGAAAGTCTGCTCGAGGACCGCCCGGACCCGGTCGGTCTCCTGCGGGGTGAACTGCGCCTCGATGTTGATGACGTTGCTGCCGAACTCCTCGTTCTCAGCCTCCTGGATCTTGGCCTCGTCGGCGCCGGGAATGTCGGCGTCGGACAGCGCAGTCCGGACCTCCTCCGCAGACGCGTCCTCGGCCAGGGCGATCTCGATCCGGCTGCCCGACTCGAAATCGATCCCGAAGTTCAGCTGCTTCGTCGCGAAGGCGATTGCGCCGATCGCCAGGATCACGCCCGACATCGCGAAGAAGTACTTCGACGCCCGCGTGAAGTCGAACTTCCACTGCTTGCCCTCGCCGCTGGCGCCGAGGAATGCACGCGAGCGCAGCAGATTCGACCGGCCCAGCAGAGCGAGGATCGCCTGCGTGAAGAGCACGGCCGTGAACAGCGAGACGATCGTGCCGATACCGAGCGTGAGCGCGAAGCCCTTGACCCCTGCGGTCGCGAGACCGAAGAGGATGAAGGCCGTCAGCAGGGTGATGACGTTCGCGTCGATGATCGTCGCGATCCCCTTGCGATAGCCCTCGGAGATCGCCGACAACATCGAGCGCCCCGCGCGGGCCTCCTCCTTGATTCGCTCGAAGATGATGATGTTCGAGTCCGCGGCGACGCCGATCGTCAGGATCAGGCCGGCGATACCCGGGAGGGTCACCGTGATCGGCAGCAACTTGATCATCGCCAGGTAAAAGAGCGCGTAGACCAGCAGCCCCAGCCCGGCGATGACGCCGAGGAAGCGGTAATAGAACATCAGGAAGATCAGGACGATCGCCGAGGCCGAGCAGACCGGCCTTGAGACCCTGATCGAGCGCCTGCTGACCAAGCGTTGCGGAGACGGTCGACTGGCTGATCAGCGCGAGCTTGATCGGCAGCGCGCCGATCCGCAAGACCTCGGCGAGGTCCTGGGCCTCGGTGAGGCTGTCGAGGCCGGAGATCTGCGCGCCGGTGCGACCGTCGATCCCGTTCGGGTTCGCGACGAAGTTGATGATCGGCCGCGAGACGAGCTCGTTGTCGAGGACGATTGCGAACGAGCCCGAGAACTGATCGGCGTCGCTCTCGGAGATTCCCGTGCATGGCGAGCTGGTCGCCGTGAGGCAGTTGTCGAGGCCGCGCTGGGCGATGTCCTGGGTCACCTGCTGGAACGACTCGCGGCCCTCGTCGGTGAAGCCGAAGGTGACGTTCGGCACGTTGGTGACCGGGTCGAACTCCTGCTTCGGGTCGGTGATCTCGTTGCCCGAAAGTCCGGGCCGGTCGCGCATGACGAAGAACTGCGAGGTGCCGGTTTCGGATTCGTCGACGTCCTCGGTGGTCGCGTCGTCGGCCGGCTTGTCCTCGACGACGACGGTTCCGCGCGGGACCTCCTTGACCTCGGTGCCCTCCGGCTGCTCGCCGTCGGCGTAGTTGAGGAAGAGATCCTCACGGTTCTCCGACGGCTCGCCGATCAGCTGCAGCGATTCGCTGTCGAACAGGTAGTAGGTCGGCCCGCTCGTCGTGCAGCCGTCCTGCTCGCAGTTTGCGTCCGACTCCTCGGGCTGCTTCCCGGCCGCCTCGACGGCGTCGATCAGCCGGTTGTAGGGGCGAGACGCCGGATCGGGGACGTCGGGATCCGGCGGAATGACGTTCGGCTCGAAGTCGTAGAGGTAGAGCTGCGCCGTGGTGCCGATCTGCTCGGTGGCTCGTGCGGAGTCAGAGACGTTCGGGAGTCGAAACCTGGATCTGATCGATACCAAGGCGTGAGATCTCTGGCTCGGAGACGCCGAGCGAGTCCACGCGCTCGCGGATGATCTCGATCGCCCGGTCGATGTCCTCCTGCGTGACCTCGGGCACCTGCGGGGTCGAACGGCCCTGGTAGACCAGCTCGGTGCCGCCCTCGAGGTCGAGGCCGAGGACGGTCGCCTTCGACGTGATCACGTAGAGCGAGCCGCCGATCATCGCGAGGACGAGCGCGAGAACGATCAGGCTGGTACGCCGCTTACCCATTAAAAGGCGCCTCCACGGCGGCGCAACTCGGCTTCGCTTCGCTCCGCCTCATAGCTACCTACTGTGGCGTGAGAACGAGCAACAGGCCGCCGTCGTCGTCGTAGGCCGGGAAGAGATCTGCAACGGCCTCGGCCGGCAGATCGCCCTCCGCGTTGACGGCAACGCGCTTGCCGAGCGAGCGCACGCCCCACTCGAGCGTCGTCTCGATCGGATCCGTATTGCCGTTGGCGTCTGTGTCGGCGGTCTCGCCACCGTCGCCCTCGTCGATCCACTCCAGCCCGAGAACCTCGCGGACGGGCCGACCGATGACCTGTTCGTCCTTGAGGCCGGTGAGCTCGAAGCCGTTGCGGCCGACGTCGAGCAGGCGCGCATCCTGGTCGCAGATGAAGAACGCGGCGTCGGGTGCCGGGTAATAGTCGTCGAGCAGCTCGAACAGAAACGGCGCTCCGCACTTGGAGCACTGCTTCGGGCGCGAACTCAGACCCTGGCGTTCGCCGGAGAGCTCGCGGTTCCCACAGTTCGGGCAGATGAAGAACGGCACGCGGGGAAGCCTAGCGATGGCGTCCATGCGCACAGGCGTGGCTTAGAACAGTGACGCGGCGCGGTCGGGCACTGGTAGACCGAGGTGCGCGAACGCTCTCTCGGTCGCGACTCTGCCGCGCGGGGTCCGCTTGATCAGGCCCTGCTGGAGCAGGTACGGCTCGTAGACGTCCTCGATGGTCTCCTGCTCTTCGTCGACAGCGGCGGCGAGAGTCGAGAGGCCGACCGGCCCGCCGCCGAACTTCACGGCGATCGTGTCCAGGATCGTGCGGTCGTGGCGACCGAGGCCCGCGGAGTCGACCTCGAGCAGATCCAGAGCGTCGGCAGCGATCTCGGCCGTGATGTGGCCCTCGCCGCGGACCTCCGCGTAGTCGCGGACGCGCTTGAGCAAATGGTTGGCCACGCGCGGCGTCCCGCGCGAGCGCTCCGAGATCACAACCTCGCCCTGCGGCTCGATCTCCACGCCGAGGATCCCGGCAGAGCGGCGCACGATCCGCGCCAGCTCGGGCGGCTCGTAGTGCTCGAGGCGCTGGGAGACGCCGAAGCGGTCGCGCAGCGGCGTAGTCAGCAGGCCGGCGCGAGTCGTCGCACCGACGAGGGTGAACGCGGGCAGGTCGAGGGTGACCGTGCGCGCGCCGGCGCCCTGGCCGAGGACGATCGGAAGCTGGCGATCCTCCATCGCCGGGTAGAGCGTCTCCTCGATCGCGCGGTTGAGGCGGTGGATCTCGTCGATGAAGAAGACCGAGCCGGGCTCCAGGCCGGTCAGAAACGCAGCGATGTCGGCCTTGCGCTCGAGCGCCGGGCCCGCGGTCTGGACGATGGGCGCGCCGAGCTCGGCAGCGATGATGTGCGCCAGCGATGTCTTGCCGAGTCCGGGGGGACCCGCGAGCAGGACGTGGTCGAGCGGTTCGCCACGGCGCTTTGCCGCCTCGATGAAGACCGAGAGCTGGCCTGTCACCTGCTCCTGGTTGACGAAGTCCTCGAGCTTGCGCGGGCGCAGCGAGCGGTCGAGCTCGTCATCGGCTCCGGTGATCCGCACCTCCTCGACGGGCGGCTCGATCTCGGCGTCGAGGTCGAAGTTCGGATCGCGCGAGACGCTCACGAATCTCCCGCCGAGCCGGCGGAGCGCAGTGCGGCGCCGATCAGCTCCTCCGGGGTGTCCCCCTCGGCGCGAGCGAGCAGCGTCTCGGCCTCGGTGATCGAGTAGCCGAGGTGAACGAGCCCCTCGCGGGCCAGCGAGCGCGGGTCGTCCTCATCGCGAGCGACCATCGTCGGCACGCCTTCCTCAAGCTCACCGGCGACCTTCTCGCGCAGCTCGACGATGACCCGCTCGGAGGTGCGCTTGCCGATGCCCGGCACGGCCTGAAAGCGCTTCGCGTCGCCGGCGGCGATCGCTCGCAGCAGCTCGCGCGGAGTCCCGCCCGAGAGGATCGCGATGGCGACCTTGGGGCCGATGCCCGAAACCGACGTCAGGTAGAGAAAGAGATCGCGCTCCTCCTCGCTGGCAAAGCCGTAGAGCGAGAGGGAGTCGTCGCGAGCGACGAGATGGGCGTGCAGGCCGATCTCCTTGCCGCGCGCTGGCACGGCCTTAAGCGTTTCGGCAGAGACGGTCAGCCGGTAGCCGACTCCGCCGGACTCGATCACGACGTGATCGGGACGCCGGACGAGGACCTCGCCACGAACCGAAGCAATCATGCGACGCTCGCCGCCGCGGGGTGAGCGGCACTGACCGCGGCCTGCATCCGCATATGTCCGGCGTGACAGATCGCGACCGCAAGCGCGTCCGCGGTGTGGTCGGACTCGGGAGCCTGCGCCAGGCCGAGCAGGGCTCCGACCATGTGCTGGACCTGCTTCTTCGCGGCGGACCCGGTGCCGCACACGGCCTGCTTCACGGCCTGAGGCGTGTAGTCGAAGCAGGGGATCTCACGCTGGGCGGCAGCCAACATCGCGATGCCACGGGTCTGGCCCACTGCCAGGGCGGACCGCACGTTCTTGCCGAAGTAGATGTCCTCGAGAGCGACCGCCGCGGGCTCGTGCCACGAGATCAGCTTCTCGAGCTCAGCGTGGATGCGGGCGAGCCGGGTCTCGAGTGGCGGTCCCGCCGGCGTCTCGATCACGCCGCCATCCACGGCGGCCATCTGGTTGCCGGCGACGCGCACGACGCCGAAGCCCGTGTTCGCCACGCCCGGGTCTATGCCCATGACGAGGATCACGACTACGGATTCTGCGCGGGCGGTCGGATGCCTTCATCCTTGAGGCGTGTCGCAACGACTGTTCCGCGGGATTCGCGCCGAAGACCTCGAGGAGGTGGCCGCCCTCGTCGTTCGCTGCGATCGGCTGACCGCCGACTGGGCGCCGGCGGGATGGGCGCTGCCGGAGGGACACGCAGAGCGCGAAGTTCGAGGTCTGGCGTGAGGACTTCGAGAGCGAGCGGTTCCGGGCCGACGTCGCCTGCGATCCGGATGGAACGATCGTCGGCGTTGTCGCAACCCTCGGCGCCGCGGAGGGGACGGGGCCGGGCAGCGGCCACGTCGTCTCGCTGTTCGTCGATCCCGCGGAGCACGGCAGCGGATTCGGCCGAGCGCTGCTACTTGCGCGCGGAATCCTGGCTGCGCGAGGACGGCTGCGATCGCGCGACGCTCAACGTCCTGGACGGCGTCACCCGCCGTCGGCTTCTACGAGGCGTGCGGCTGGGTCCGCGACGGACGCACCAAGCTCTACGAGGCCTTCAAGCTGCCGACGATCGGCTCTCAGCAAACCGCTCTGAATGTCTACGCCGCGACCTGCTCGAGCAGGGCCTCGGGAATATCGAAGTTCGCGTGCACGGCCTCGACATCGTCGTGATCCTCGAGCGTCTCGATCAAGCGCACCAGCGCACGCGCCTCGCTCTCCTCGGCGATTTCAACGACCGCGTTGGGCTCCATCGCCAGTTCGGCCGACTCGATCTCGACTCCGTCTGACTCAAGAGCCGCTCGAACCGCGCTGAGGTTGGACGGCTCCGTCGTCACCTTCAGCACGTCGCCATCGGGCGCAACGTCCTCCGCCCCGGCGTCGATCGCGCCGAGCAGATCGTCCTCGGAGTAGCGCTCGCCGTCGAGCAGGATCACGCCCTTCTTCTCGAACTGCCAGGCGACTGAGCCGGGCTCGCCGAGGTTGCCCCCGGACTTGTCGAACGCGTTGCGGACCTCGGACCCGGTGCGATTGCGATTGTCGGTCAGCGCGTCGACAAGCATCGCGGCGCCGCCTGGGCCGTACCCCTCGTAGACGACGCGCTCAACCTGCTCGTCGCCACCGCCGGCACCGGAGCCGCGGTCGATCGCCCGCTGGATGTTGTCCTTGGGCATCGAGTAGCTCTTTGCCTTCTCGATCGCCGCCGCCAGCGTGAAGTTCGCATCGGGGTCTCCCCCACCCTCGCGCGCGGCAATCGCAATTGCCCGCGCGAGCTTCGTGAAGAGCTGACCGCGCTTGGCGTCGGTCGCGCCCTTCTTGTGCTTGATGGACGCCCACTTGGAATGGCCGGACATGGCAGCTGAGTTTACGAGCGGCGCGCAACTTCGCGGGCCTCTGGCTGTTTGAGGTGCAGCGCGTCGCCCCGGTCTTTGCCAGGGCGATGGGGGGAGCCGAGGCGGCGCCTTCGGATGGGATGCCGACACCGCGCCGCGACCGGATCGGGGTCCGGTCGCGGCCGGGTCTACCGAGCGCTACTGCTCGTCGGTCTCCGCCTTGATCTTGAGCTCGCCAATCGGCGTGCCCTTGTCGATCGGCGTGCCGACGAACGTCGTCAGCGCCTTCGCCGCGGGCTTCGCGAGCGTCGCGTCGATCTTCTTGATGTTCAGCGCGCCACCCTGCTCACCGGTGATCCGGGAACCACTGATGTCCAGATTGAGGAACCGGAACGCGTCGGTACCGGACGTTGCGAACAGCTTCGCCTTGCTGTTGCCGAGCTTCACGAGGAAGTCGTCGACGACGAGCGTCGCACCGCTGGAGTTCATGAACTCGAGTCCGCCACTGTGCTCAATCGTCCCGGTGACGTTCGAGGAGACCTCGCCGCCGGTGATCGGGAAGACGATGCCCTTGGCGTTGCTCTTCGCGCCCTCGACCGGGGTCACGACGATCCCGTAGTCGGAGAGGGCCTCGAAGGTGTCGACGTCAGGCGCGAGAACGGTCTTGCCGCTGACGACGTCGAAGCCCTGCTTGTTGGCGTTCGCCGTCGCGATGCCGGCGAGCGCGAGGCTCAGTACGAGCACGACGCTCACCAGGAGCGTGCTACGAAGTTTGGGTTTGATCACTTGTCCTCCTTGGGACATTGCTGACAGAGACTTGGTGGGCGCGAGACTACCGTCAGACGGTGAAGCGCCCGTCCTGCTGGAACAGTTCGCCATCGACTTCGATGCGGCCGCCTGCCCGCAGGTCACAGACCATGTCCGTGTGGACGGCGCTCTCGTTCTCGCCGCCCGACTCGGGGTAGCTCGCCCCGACCGCGAGGTGGACGGTGCCGCCGATCTTCTCGTCGAGCAGGACGTCCTTGGTGCCGCGGTCGATCCCGTAGTTGGTGCCGATCCCGAGCTCGCCCAGTCGTCGTGCGCCCTCGTCGGTGTCGAGCATGCCGATCAGGTACTCCTCGCCGCGAGTCGCGCTCGCGTCGACAACCTTGCCGGCCTCGAAGCGAAGTCGAACGCCCGCCACCTCGCGGCCACCGATCACCGAGGGCAGCGAGAACGTCACCTCACCCTCGACCGAGTCCTCGATCGGACCTGTGAAGAACTCACCGTCCGGCATGTTGTGGTCGCCGTCGCAGGCGATGAAGTGCCGCCCGGCGATCCCCAGCCGCAGGTCGGTGCCGTCGGCGACGATCCGCACCTCCTCGTGCCCCTCGATCCAGCCGGCGAGCCGGTGGCATTCGGCCGACGCGCGCTTCCACGCGCCGAGCGGGTCGTCGTCGGTGGCCAGGCAGGCGCGGAAGTAGAAGTCCTCGAAGTCGCCCATGCTCATCTCGGCGTCCGAGGCATAGGCGTTCGTCGGAAACAGCGTGTAGACCCAGCGATGCGATCCCTCGGCGGCGCGGGCCATCATCGTCTTCATCAGGTGCCTCGTCGCCTGCTGGCGAAGGGTCTGGCGTTCCGGCGCCACCTGCGACAGCTCACGGGTGTTGGTGTCGGCTCCGATCGCGATACGTACGTCGCACTCCTGCGCCGCCCACTCCGAGAGCGGCGAGATGTACTGGAGCTGCGCGTCTGAGGCCTCGCGATAGAAAGTCGCCGACTGGCGCTCGAGCTGCAGCGAGACGATCGGATTGCCCCCGGCCTTGAGCACCTCCTCGTAGACCGCGGCGACGAGCGGCTCGGCGGTGGTCGGCCCTTCGATCAGACACGTGTCTCCCTCGGCCGACATTGGTCGAGTAGTGGACGAGTATCTTGGCGAGGTTGGCTACGCGGTAGTCGATCATCTCCAGCGGGGGGTGTAGCGGGTCAGCTGACGGTTGTTGAGCGTGCGCGATCCTCGCATGCCGAAGTCGCCAATGCCATCAGCAGGGCGTGCAGGCGGGAATCGTCGGTGAGCTCAGGGTGAAACGAGCACGCGACGAGGTTGCCCTCGCGAACGGCGACAGGATGGCCGTCGACCTCCGCGAGGACATCGACACCGGCCCCGTGGCTCTCGATCCACGGAGCGCGGATGAAGACGGCGCGTATCGGCTCGGGACCGATGCCGTCGATCTCGAGGTCGGCCTCGAAGCTGGCCAGTTGGCGGCCAAAGGCATTGCGCCGCGTGGTCGCATCGAGCAGGCCGAGGTGCTCGCGATCGCAGACGATCATCCCCGCACAGGTGCCGAGGATCGGCCGGCCCTCTTCGGCGTGGGCGCTGATCGCGGGCCCCAGGCCGTCGCGCGCGATTGCCTTCATCATCGTCGTCGATTCCCCGCCGGGAATGATCAGCCCGTCAAGCCCGGCGAGTGCCTCCGGGGTGCGGACCTCGATCGCCTCGGCGCCAAGGTCGCGCAGCATCTTGACGTGCGCAGCGAAGCCCCCTTGGCTGGCGAGAACTCCGATTCTCAGGGTCAGACCCCGCGCTGCTGCAGCAGCTCGCCCCGCTCCATCAGGTCGGCGATGTCGTCGCCGCGCATTGCCTCCCCGAGACCCATGGAGGCGGCGGCGACCCGCTCGGGGTCGTTGAAGTGGGTGGTCGCCTCGACGATCGCGCGGGCCGTGCGCTCAGGTTCGGAGGACTTGAAGATTCCGGAGCCGACGAAGTTCCCCTCGGCGCCGAGCTGCATCGTCAGCGCGGCATCGGCGGGCGTTGCGATTCCGCCGGCGCAGAAGAGCGGCACAGGCAGCCATCCGGTCCGTGCAACCTCCTCGACGACGTCGATCGGAGCGCGCAGCTCCTTGGCGGCTGAAGAGAGCTGCTCAGGCCCCAGGACGCCCAGGCGCTTGATGCCCCCGATGATGTCGCGCAGGTGGCGAACAGCCTCGACGATGTTTCCTGTCCCGGCCTCGCCCTTTGAGCGGATCATCGCGGCGCCCTCGCCGATTCTCCGAAGCGCCTCGCCGAGCTCCGTTGCGCCGCATACGAACGGGGCCTCGAAAGCGTGCTTGTCGATGTGGTTGGCCTCGTCGGCGACGGTCAGGACCTCGGACTCGTCGACGTAATCGATCTCGAGCGACTGCAGGATCTGAGCCTCGGCGAAGTGGCCGATCCGGGCCTTCGCCATCACCGGGATCGTCACCGCCTCCTGGATCCCCTTGATCATCGCGGGGTCGCTCATGCGAGCAACGCCACCGTCGCGACGGATGTCCGCGGGCACCCGCTCGAGCGCCATCACCGCGACCGCGCCGGCCTCCTCGGCCAGCCGCGCCTGATCCGGCGTGACCACGTCCATGATCACGCCGCCCTTGAGCATCTCCGCCAACCCGCGCTTGACGCGGAATGTCCCGGTCTCGGCCATCGCGTCTCAGGATACGAGACGAACGGCGTTCGGAACGTCCAAGCCTGAAACGACCTAGTAGCCGCTTAGGGGTTGCCCGGCTCGATCGAATCAGTGAAGACGGTCGAGCCCTGGCCGACCTTGCAGGTGTGCTTGTGATTCCCGCTGCTCTGAGCGGAGCTGCCGCTGACCGTGACGAAGGTCTCGGTCCGGAAGCCGAACGTCGACATGATCTCCCAGTTGCCGTTCGAGTCGGTGCGGGCGGTCTCGGTGGGCTCGACGACGTTGACCGCGACCGTGACGATCCTGCGCTTTTCGCATTTGGATTCCGGCGAGGTGATCTGACCCCAATAGCGGTAACCGACGCCGGGGACCAGCTCGCGCTTCACCTTCCCGACCTTGGTCGGGTACTGCTTTGTGTGGCCTTGCGCGCTCGTTGCGAGCGCGACCAGCCCGGCACAAGCAACGATGGCGAGGACGAGCGCGGACCGCTTCATAAGGGACCTCCAAGTCGACTGCGCCCACCGTATCCGGACCGGGCGCCCGGCTCATACGTGAGATTGCGTAGTCGACCTAGTAGCCGGGCGGGTGCGTGGCGACGAACCCGGCCGAGCTCCGTGCGGCTGCCGACTGGTAACGCGGCGGCGCGCCAGAGGTATCGAAGCGAACGCCCGCGATGACCATGTATGCGTGGCCGGGTTCGAGTAGATCGTGATCCACTGGCCGGGACCGGGGTCGCCCCAGGTCATGAAGCCGGTGGAGTCCAGCGGCGTTGACAGCAGCCCGCCGCCATGAAGCGCGTAGCTGACCGACCCGGAGCAGTCGTAGCCGCCCGGCGAGTCGAACGAGCCGTGACCACCGCCGTACAGGTACGGCGAGTTCGTGATCTGGTTGCCGGCGGCGATCGCGTCCTTGACCGCCTGCGGAGCGTCCGCGGGCGCCGTCGCCGTGCCGTCGGAGTTGATCGTGGCGGTCGAGCCGTTCGGCGGTGCCACGGGCTCGCTCGGCGCGCAGTCGAGGTCTCCCCGGTGGCGGGGTCGGTCGTCGGAGCCGGCGTCGAGAGCGCTTCGACGAGGCTGTCCTCCTTGCCCTTCAGCTTGTTGAGCTCCTCGCGGCGCTCTGCCTGCGCGGCGTTGAGCGCTGCCTCGCGCTCCTCGAGCGCTGCGCGGGAGACGGCGAGATCCTGCCTGGCGCTCCTCGATGGCCGCGCGGGCGACCTCCATGCGCTCGATCGACGCCTCGATGGTGGCGACGGCGTCGCGAGACTCGGTGCGCAGCGCGCGAACACGGTTGACCACCTCGGCCTCGTAGTCCTGCATGTGGTCGAGATAGCTCTTGGTCGCAGCAAGCTCGTCGAGGCCATCCGCCTCGAGCAGAAGCGCGGCCGCGTCCGGCTCGCCCTGGCGGTAGATCGAGACCAGCAGGCCGGCGTAGCTCGCCGAGCGCGCTGTGAAGCTTGTCCTTGTTGGCCGCGAGCTCCGCCCGTGCAGCCGCCAGTTCATCGCGAGCCTCCGCGAGCTCAGCCTCCTGCTTGGCGAGCTCGGCCGCGACCTTGTCCTCCTGGACGCGAAGGTCGGCGACCTCGCCGAGAAGTGCATCGACGGCGGCGTTGTGCTCGTCAAGCGCGGCGCGAATCTCGCTCCTGCTCGGCTCGCACCTCGTCCAGCTGCGCGCTTTGGGCGCTCGAGCGCGTACCCGTCGCCAAGGCGCCCGTCAGACAGGCGGCGAGAACGGCTGCGGCGACGAGAAGTCGCTGCTTGAGCGGGCGGACAACGGTTGGCACGGACCGACGACCCTAGAGCCCGCATGCCCGAATATCAGCGTTTAGTGAGCATTTGCAGGATCAATTGCATGGCAGGAATCGTTCACCAAGCCTCGACGGGGCCTAGACACCGCTCGTAGAGCCGGATTTGGTCCGCTCATGCGCCACTCGCGCCAGAGCGCGCTACTTCAGCTTGTAAGCGCGAATGCGGTCCTTGTACGCGCCCTTGTCCCTCGCGTAGACGCCATGCGCCAGTGCCTGGACGATCGCCAGGAGCGAGGTGTTGGAGCGCGTGAAGGACGGACCGTTTGACGAGTAATAGAGCGTCAGGTCGGAGTGCTCGCCGATGTCGGAGAGCGTCGCATCCGTGATCGCCATCGTCGAGGCGCCGCGGTGCTTGGCCAGCTTCATCGCCCGAACGACGATCGGATGCGCGCGGCCGGCGGAGAAGGCAATGACCAGCGCGTCCTCGTCGACTCGCGAGAGCCGGGTGATCGAGTCCTGGCGCGGACTGGCAACCACTTCGGCGCGAATGTCGAGCAGCGCCAGGAGATGGCGCAGGTAGCTCGCGAAGAAGGCGAGCTGGTCCATGCCGACGATCATCACGCGGTTGGCGCCTGCCAGCGAGGTGACGCACGCCTCGACCTGCTCGCGAGTGAGGTTGCGGACGGTCTCCTCGACGTTGGCGTGATCGGCAGCAAGCGAAGCCTCGAACTCGGAGTGGTCGAAGTCGAAGAGCGGCGCTGAGCTCGAGGCCTCGCCGTTCTCGGCCGGCCCGCGGCTGCGGTATTCCTCGATCGCGGCCTGCTGAAGCTCTGGATAGCCCTCGAACCCGAGCGCCTGCGAGAAGCGCACGACGGTCGATGAGGAAGTGTCAGCGCGGCGGGCGAGCTCCTCGGCAGTCTGGAACGCGGCCTCGTCGAGATGGTCGACGATGTAGCGGGCGACGTCCTTCTGTGAGCGAGAGAACTCGTCGAAGCGTTCTGTGATGTACGTCGAGAGCGCCTTGCCGTTGGGCCGGGTGGCCTGGCGACGGCTCGGGCGCGGTGACGCGGTTCGGGTGCGGGCGGCGGGGCGGGTCTTCGTAGCGGTCTTGGTCACGGCCGTTGATTCGCCTCACCTCGGCCGTTTCCTTTTTGCCCGCGGCTTCTTCGTTGGCCTCCGCTGTGATTGGATCGGCCCGATGAACCTCGAAGACGTACTCCGGCTGACCAACCGAAACATGATCGGATTCGATCTCGCCCTGGGCACGGCGGCGCTCGTGGCCCCAGATGCGACGCTCCGAGCGATCGGGCACGACGACCCCTCCCCCGACGCTCGTCAGCTGTTTCGGCGCTGCGGACCGATCTGGCTGACTTTCGCCGCGGCGCATCTGGTTGCCGAACGACGCGACCGGCCCGAGGACTGGTGGGCGCTCGCCTGGCTGCGCGGCACCGAGATCGCCACCGATGTGGTCTGGTCGAAGTCCCCGGCGTTCAACCGCCCGGGGGCACGCGAGGGTCTTGCGCTCGCCGGCGCGTTCAACCTCGCGGTCGCGGTCGGCTTCGGCTGGCTGGCCCGCAGGCGCTAACGCCCGTCGTGGCTACGACTTACCGATCTTCCGGCTGCATTCGGCGAACCCGACCTGCCGGGCGATCTGGATCCGCTGGCGCTGGGTCTCGCTGAGCTCGGCCTGCGCTTCGGCGTAGATGTCGGCTCGGGCGGCCTCGGCCGCCTGGTGGCCGCGACGCAAGGCGTCGATTCCTAGTTCGCGAGCGTCGAGGTAGGTCTGTAGCTCGTCATCGAACTCGTCCGGCCCGTCGAGCTCCGCGAGTCGGTCGCGCTCATCCTCGGCGATATCGAGCAGCTGACCGGTGAGCGCCGCCGCCTGGTCGGGCGTCTGCGGCTGCTTGACCTGCAAGTCCTCAAAAGCGTCGTGCGCCCGACGGCAGATCTCGTCACCCTGCGCGAGCAGCTCGCCCTGGGAGAGCTCCTTGCGCTCGAACGGCCCGAGGTGCAGAACCGCTCCGAGCGCGAAGAGCACGGCGAGGACGCCAAGCGCGCCGGCCACCAGGCCGAGCCTCTCCCCCCAGCTCCACGCCTGCGGCTCGTTCATGGCCGCGAGGTTATTGCTACAGCTCCCTGAGCTCGCGTCGGAGGATCTTGCCTGACGGCGACTTCGGGATCGACTCGACGGTCTCGACCAGCCTGACCCGCTTCTGCGGCGAGACCTGACCGCCGATCCACTCCATCAGCTCGTCGTGGTCGAGCGTCCTCACCGGCGGCGACCACGAACGCCTTCGGCAGCTCGCCGGCCTCCTCGTCGGGGACCCCGATCACGGCGACGTCGGCGACCTGCGGGTGGTTGACGATCAACGCCTCCAGCTCGGCCGGAGCCACCTGGTAGCCCTTGTACTTGATCAGCTCCTTCAGGCGGTCAACGATCGTGAAGAACCCGTCGGCGTCGACGACCGCGACATCACCGGTGTGAAGCCAGCCGTCGGAGTCGACGGTTGCCGCGGTCGCCTCGTCGTTGTTCAGATAACCCTTCATCACCTGCGGGCCACGGATCCAGAGCTCGCCGCGCTCGCCCTCGGCGACGTCCTCCCCGCCCTCCGGGTCGACCAGCCGGCACTCGGTGTTCGGAAGCGGTGGCCCGATCGATCCCGGCTTGTTCTGACCGTCGGGCCGGATCACGTGCGTGACCGGGCTGGTCTCGGTGAGCCCGTAGCCCTGGATCACCTTGCAGCTGATCCGCTCGGCGACGCGGTCGGCAAGCTCGGCACCCAGCGGGGCCGCGCCGGACATGGTCACCTGCACCGACGAGAGATCGTGGCCGTCGACGGCCGGGTGCTTGGCAAGCGCCAGCGCGATCGGCGGCACGACGTAGATGCGCGTCACGCCGTGCTCCGGGATCAGGCCCAGGAACTGATCGAGGTCGAAGCGCGGCATGGTGACGATCGTCGCCCCCGCGCGCAGGCCCTGATTCATGATCACGACCATCCCGTAGATGTGGAAGAAAGGCAGGACGCCGATCAGGGTGTCGTCCTCGGAGATCGGGAAGCCGGCCTGAAGCTGGGTGAGGTTCGCCACCAGGTTGCGGTGGGTCAGCATCACGCCCTTCGGCAGGCCGGTGGTGCCGCTGGAGTAAGGCAGCACGGCGAGGTCATTCTCGGCGTCGATGTCGGCGTCCGGGGCCGACTCCGGGTCGCCAAGCAGATCGGCGAAGGACTTGGCCCCATCGGCCTCACCGAGCACGTAGACCTCATCGCCGATCCCGGCAAGCTCGGCGGCCTCTTGCGCGGCCTCGAGGAAGGCCGGCACCGTCAGCAGCATCCGCGCGCCGGCGTCGTTGAGCTGATGGCCGAGCTCCTTCGCCGTGTACAGCGGGTTGACCGTTGTGCACTTGCCGCCAATGGCGGCAACGCCGTGGAAGGCCACGGCGTACTCGGGCGTGTTGGGCATGTACACGGCGAGCACGTCACCGTGCCCGAACCCACGCTCGGTCAGGCCGGCGCCAAGGGCGCGGATCTGCTCGCCGAGCTGCCCGTAGGTGAGAACGCGCCCGCTCGGGCCGTCGATCAGCGCGGGCTTGTCCGGGTACGCACCAGCGTGCTCGAAAACGAACGAGGTCACGTCCCCGACCGGAATCTCTACCTCGGATTCATCGCTGCGATGGATCACGGCTCTCCTCCCTCAAGCTTGGCCGCCGCCAACCTATCTGGCGGACGGGCCGACCGGTTAGTTGAGGCGAGCGCGCAGCTTGCGCAGCGCGAGCAGGTGGTGCTCGCGAAGGCGCGGATGCAGCGGCAGGAGCAGCCGCAACTCGGCGGCTCGAATGGCGGCCGCGAGGTTGCCGCGGTTCATGTATCGGATCCCGATCGCATCGATCATCCGCAACCCGACCAGGTGCGGGCACAGCCACCGCATCTCCGCCGGCACCGCCTGTCCGGGCGCGGGGTCGATCGCCAGCGGCGGCGTCGGCTGCGGATCGCCCAGAAGCACGACCCGCTCAGATCCCACCGGGTGCAGCGCGAAGCCGGCGCGCGCGGCGACGGCGGCGTACACGATCGCCAGCGCCAACGGATGACCGCCGCGCCGCGATAGGACCTCGTCGAGCATCAGCGAGTGCGGCTGCCCATCGCCCTCCACCGTGAAGCCCGCCCGCTCGTTGAGAGCGTCCATCAGCTCCTCCGCCCGGCGCTCCGGGTCCCCCACCACCGCCGGATCGACGGTTGACGCAAGGAGATCCAGCTGCGCACGTGCGCGGTCGGCGTCCACGGGTCGAAACTCCGCGGCGATCGCAAGCGCAATCTCCTCGAGGGGCGCGCCGGCGAGGGCGGCAAGCTTGGCCAGACGCGGCGGAGGACTCATTATTAGGGCACCCTAACTCTCAGAGGCCTGGCACGGTACCACGCAGCGTCTAGACGGCGATTACAGCCTCCGCCGGCTTCGCGACAGCCGGTGCGCCGACCGCGTGAAAGCCGCCGTCCACGTGGAGGACCTCCCCAGTCACCGCCCGCGACCAATCGGAAAACAGAAAGCAGACGGCCTGGGCGATCGGAGTTGGATCGCCGGCATCCCAGCCGAGGGGCGCCTGGTCGCCCCAGCGTTCGGCGAGGTCCTCGAAGCCCGGGATTCCCCCGGCGGCGGCGGTCTCAACCGGCCCGGCGGAGACGAGGTTCACCCGCACCCCGCGCGGACCGAGGTCGCGGGCGAGATAGCGCGAGGTCGATTCAAGCGCGGCCTTGGCCACCCCCATCCAGTCGTACGCGGGCCAGGCGACGGAGGCGTCGAAGTCGAGCCCGACGATCGCGCCGGAGTCGGCGCGCTCCAGCATCGGCGCCAGGTGCCGCGCGAGCGCCTGCAGCGAGTAGGCGCTGGTCCTGAAGGCCTGCGCCGCGCTCTCGTATCCAGCCGTCATGAACCCGCCACCGATGGCGTCCTGCGGGGCGTGCGCGATTGCGTGAAGCGCTCCGTCCAACGCGCCCCAGCGATCCTCGAGGGTCATCGCGACCGCTGCGAGATCAGCCTCGCTGTTGACGTCGAGCTCAAGCACATCGGGCATCTCGGGCAGCCTCTTCGCGGCCCGTTCGGTCATCCGGCGTGAGCGGCCGAAGCCGCTGAGGACGACCTCAGCGCCGGCGAGTTGCGCCTCGCGGGCGACGGCGAAGGCGATGCTGTGGCGCGTGATCACGCCGGTAATCAGCAGGCGTTTGCCCTCGAGGCTCACGCCAGCACGCGCCCGTCCGCAAGCGGCGAGAGCTCGAGCTCGCCACCGCTGCCGTTGCTGGAAGCGGTGTCCGAGATGCCCTCGCCGCGCCAAAGCACCTCAACCGTGCCACGAGCCACGAGTCGTCCATCGGTCCCGCGGACGCGGAGGCTCAGCTCTACCAGGGATTGCTCGTCATCGAGGGGCCGAATGGCCGCGACCTCCGCCTCGGCACGAATCGTCGATCCGATCTCGACCGGGCGCTTGAAGACCACGTTGCGGATCGCCCGAAGAGCCACGACGCGCTCGGGATCGATCGGCAGCAGCCCGATGGCGTACGAGAGCACGAGCATCCCGTGCGCGATGCGTTCGCCGAACGGACTCTCCGCGGCCCACTGTGCATCGGTGTGCTGAGGGTGCCAGTCGCCGGTGAGAGCGGCAAACGACGTGATGTCGGCCTCGCCAATCGTGCGTCCGCGTCCCCTGAGCTGCGCGCCGATCTCTGTCATGCAACAACCTCCATTTCGAGGAGCCGCGCGAAACTCGCGGCAGCCTGGTCGTGTCCACGAGCCGACGGATGCAGACCATCGGAGACGAAGTTCTCGGCGCGCCCGAGGCCGGGGTGACCGGCCACCTCCAGGCAGAGCGCATCGTGCTCGGCGGCGACGGCGCGGGTGGCCTCGTTGAACTCGGTGAGGCCGCGCTCGAGCCGGCCGCGAGTCCGCGGGCCGAAATCGAGGAAGTCCCACCTCTCGGGAGCGGTCGCCGTCGCCAGAGTCACCCCCGGCGCGGCCGCGCGAAGGACGTTGAAGACGGCGCCAAGGCGGCGGGCATAGCCGTCGGGGTCTGGACGGACCGAGAAGAGAACGTCGTTGGCTCCGCAGACCACCGTGACGAGCTCCGGCCGCAGCGCCACCGCCGCCGGAAGCTGATCGAGGACCTCGCCGCTCGACGCTCCCTCGACCGCGAGGTTGCGGTAGACGAAATCAGGGCGACCGTGTGCCAGATGTTGAGCGAGCTGGTCGGCCCAGCGGCTTCCAGGCGAGCAGCCAGTGCCGGCGGTGAAGCTGTCTCCCATTGCGACATAGGACGCGAAGCTCATCGTCCGCGGTCCCCCAGGGTCTCCAGAGCCCATGCCAGCGTCGCGCGCGTCGCCTCGGGCTCGATTACCTCGTCGACGAAGCCGCTGGCGGCTGCCGCGGTCGCGGTGAGGTGCTCGTCCGCGTATGCCCGCGCAAGCTCTCCGGCAACGTCGCCGTTGCGTGCGGCTGCGATCCGCCGCCGCTCGACGATCCCGACCGCCTGGCTCGAGGCCATGATCCCGATCTCGGCCGCGGGCCAGGCGAAGACCATGTCGGCGCCCAGCTCCTTCGAGTTCATCGTGATCACGGCGCCGCCGTAGGCCTTGCGCAGCACCACCGTCAGCCGCGGAACCGTCGCGGCGGCAAAGGCGCGCAGCAGTGCGGCACCCTGACGGATAACGCCGGCGTGTTCCTGCCGGCGACCAGGCATGAACCCGGGTGTGTCGACGAGGACGATGATCGGCAGGCCGAAGCGATCGCAGGCGTCAACGAAGCGCGCACCCTTCTCCGCGGCTGCTGCGTCGATCACGCCGCCCAGGCGCCACGGCTGGTTGGCCATGACCCCGACGCTGCGGCCATCGATCCGCGCCAGCGCGGTGACCATGTTGCGCGCCCAGCCGGCGCAGAGTTCCAGCGCGTCCCCGCCGTCGACGATGGCGGCGACCACATCGCGCACGTCGTACACCTGGCGCGCCTGGGCTGGGACGGCGACCGCCTCCCCGCTCGGCGGCCGCGACGGCCGGCGTGGCGGCGGTGTTCCGAGGGGCGCGGGCAGATGCGCCAGCAAGCGGCGGGCCTCGCGGACCGCGTCCGCCTCGTCCGCGGCGACGAGCTGACAGACGCCGTTGGAGCCATGAACGCCCGGCCCCCCGAGCTCGTCCATCGAGCACTCCTCGCCGAGCGCCTCGCGGACGACTCGCGGTCCGGTGAGGAACATTCGCGCCTGCTCGGTCATGACGACGAAGTCGGTGAGCGCAGGGGCGTAGGCGCCTCCCCCGGCCGAGACCCCGGCGACAATGGAGATCTGCGGCACCCGGCCCGAAAGAGCGACCGCCTCGCGGAAGATGCGGCCGTAGGCCGCGAGCGCTGCGTGTCCCTCCTGCAGGCGCGCGCCGCCCGACTCGACGAAGCCGACGATCGGCACGCCGGAGGACCCCGCCAGGCGCATCACCCGGACGATCGTCTCCGCGTGCGCCTCGCCGAGCGAGCCACCCATGAATGCCGGGTCCTCGGAGTAACAGAAGATCGGGCGGCCGTCGGCCGTCCCGGCACCCGCCAGCACTCCGTCGCCATCAACCGCGCGGTCTCCCGCTCGGCTAGAACGCACCGCGCTGCGCAGCGGCCGAAAGCTGCCGGGATCGCAAAGGGTCTCGAGGCGCTCGAGCGGGGTAAGCGCCCGCCCCTCCTCCACCGCAACCGGGAGCTCAGCGGTAAGGGTCAAGCCACTGCCTCGAAGCAGAGGACGACGTTGTGGCCACCGAAGCCGAACGAGTTCGAGATCGCGATCGGCGGGTGGCCGTTGCGCTCGAGCTCACGCGCGCTGCCGGGCACGTAGTCGAGGTCGAGGCCCTCGTCGCGCTCCTCGAAATTGAGCGTCGGTGGCGCGATTCCGGCACGTAGCGCGTTGACCGTGGCCACCGCCTCGACCGCGCCGGCGGCGCCGAGCAGATGCCCGATCGAGGACTTCAGCGAGGAAACCGGTATCGAGGGGGCACGCTCGCCGAACACGCGCTTGATGGCCTCGGTCTCGGAACGGTCGTTGAGCGGCGTTGAAGTCCCGTGGGCGTTGATGTAGGCGACCTCGCCCGGCTCGACACCTGCGTCGGCGAGTGCAGCGGCGATGGCGCGTGCGGCACCGTCGCCCTCGGGATCCGGAGCGGTCAGGTGAAAGGCATCGGCGGTGGCGCCGTAGCCACCGAGCCAGCCGAGCACCTCAGCCCCGCGCTCGGCCGCGGCATCGGCATTCTCGAGCACCATCGCGCCGGCCCCCTCGGCGATGACGAAGCCGTCACGACGCCGATCGAATGGGCGAGAGATTCCCAGCTTCGACGTGGCGCCCATGCCGGCGAACGCGGCGATGGCGAGCGGCGTCACGCCGGCCTCGGCGCCGCCGACAACGCAGGCATCGACGTCGCCACGCTCGACCATCCGCATTCCAGCGCCGATCGCCTGCGCGCCGGCGGCACAGGCTGAAACCGTCCCGTAGCACTCGCCGCGCAGGCCGTGGCGGATTGCGACGGCGCCGGCGGCCGCGTTGGCCATCATCTGCGGGACGCACAGCGGGGACATCGCCCCCGCCCCGCGCTCGCCGAGGATCGTGTGCTGCTCCTCGATCGTCGCGATCCCGCCGATCCCGGTGCCGATCACACAGCCGATCCGGGTCGTGTCGTACGGAGGCTCCTCCCCCCAACCCGCCTCGGCCATCGCCTCGTCTGCCGCGACCACCGCGAGCTGGGTGAAGCGGTCCGCGCGCCGTGCTTCGCGGCGGCTCATGTGATCCGTCGGCTCGAACTCGCGGCAGCGTCCGAGGCCGTCCTCGATCCCCGACTCGCCGGCCGCCCAGCGGTCGCTCAGCGTGGACGCGCCGACCCCGAGCGGGGTTACGGCGCCGAGGCCGGTGATCGCGACTCGGGTCACTACTTCGCGGCCACCTTCGCGTTGATCAGCTCGACGACGTCTGAGACGGTCTCGATCTTGTCCAGGTCCGAGTCGGCGATCTCGACGCCGTACTCGTCTTCAACGATCTGCGCGAGTTCGACGAGGTCGAGCGAGTCGACGTCGAGGTCCTCGAAGCGGGCCTGCGGGCTGAGGTTCTCGCGCTCCTCGCCGAACTCGACGAGCGCGTCGATCACGCGGGTTTCGATCTGATCCTTCGATGCGGTTTCGGGCACTTGCGTGACTCCTTCGGGTTCTGTGATTCAGGCGCTCATGCCGCCGTCGACGGTGAGCGTGGTTCCGGTGACGTAGGACGCCGCCGGCGAGGCGAGGAAGGCGACGCAGGCCGCGACCTCGGCCGCGGTCCCCGGCCGCCGTGCGGGGATAGCGTCGGCGAGGCCGCCCGCAAGGTCCGCGGTCATGTCGGTGGCGATCAGGCCGGGCGCGACGGCGTTGACCGTGACCCCGCGGCGTGCGACCTCCACCGCGACCGTCCGCGTGAGCGCAATCAGCCCCGCCTTCGCGGCGGCGTAGTTGGCCTGGCCCGCGTTGGCGCGGACGCCCACGACCGAGGCGACGTTGATGATCCGCCCGGCGCGAGCGCGAATCATCGGGGTCGAGCGCCCGGCCGGCGTGAGTCGGAAGGCGGCGCTGAGGTTGGTCTCGATCACGCGGTCCCAGTCCGTCGTCGCTGAGTCGCAGCGAGAGCGCGTCGGCGGTGACCCCGGCGTTGTTGACGAGCACGGAGACCGGGCCGAGCTCGGCCTCGGCGGCACCGAGTAGAGCGTCCGCTGCGCCCGCGGTCGCAGACGTCGGCCTGCGACTGCAATCGCCTCGACACCGAGCTCGCTCGCGGCGGCGGCGATCGACTCGCCCGCCTCGCGGTCGCTGCGGTAGTTGACGGCGACCGGCTGGCCGGCAGCCGCGAGCTCGAGCGCGATCGCGGCGCCGATGCCGCGCGACGCGCCCGTGACGAGCGCGCAGCCGTCGAGCACACCGGGCACGGAGGCATGCGAGGCGGCAGCCGAGCCGCGCCGCCGTTGAGGCGCCTCATTCCCGATGTCACTCGACGGCGCGCGTTGGTCGCGTGTCCCCGTCGCGGCCACTACGTAGCTCTCCCCCACTCGATGATCCCGGCGCCCCAGGTGAGGCCGGCGCCGAAGGCGGCGAGCAGCACACGCGAGCCGTCGACGAGGCGGCCGTCGCGCTGGGCCTCGTCGAGGGCCAAGCGGAATGCTTGCCGCCGAGGTATTGCCGTGGACGGTGATCGAGTCGACCACGCGTGCCGGCGTCGAGGCCGAGGCGTTCGCCGACGGCGCTGAGGATGCGGCCGTTGGCCTGGTGGTAGACGAACAGGTCGATCGTCGTCGAGGCCGCTGCCGGACGCCGCGACGACCTCGAGCGTCACCTCGCTGAGGCGGGCTACCGCGTTGCGGAAGGTCGCGCGCCCATCCATGCGGACGAGGTTCTCCTCGTGCGAGGCGGTGATCAGTCGCGACGCGGAGGCGTCTGAGCGCAGAACGATCGGTCCGATCGCACCGGCGGCCGCCGGCGCTGACGACGACGGCGCCCGCGCCATCGCCGAAGAGGCCGGCGGTACGGGGATCGTCGAGGTCGAGCACGCTGCTCATCAGCTCCGCGCCGATGACCAGCACCTGTTCGGCACGGCCCGACTCGATCGCTCCCGCGGCGAGGTCGAGGGCGGAAACGAAGCCGGTGCACGCAGCGCCGATGTCGATCGTCCCGGCGCGATCGGCACCGATCAGCCCGGCAACCAACGGCGCCGCCGTCGGCACACGCTCGTCCGCAGTGGAGGTGGCGACGAGGACCAGGTCGAGGTCGGCCGCCGCGACGCCGGCGTCCTCGATCGCGCGCTCTGCCGCGGTCGCGGCCAGGCCGGCAAGCGTCTCGCCCTGCGCGGCATGGCGGCGCTCGTTGATGCCGGTCCGCGACGACGACCCAGTCAGCGTCGAGGCCGAGGCGCGCGCCAATCTCAGCGCTCGACACCCGGCGCTCCGGAAGCGCAGACGCGATCGACGCGATCCCGGCAACGGCGCTGCGCTCCTTCGAAGGCTCCGCCGGGGCCACGGCCGGTGTTTCGACGGGGCTACGCATGCGCCGCCACCGCGTCGCCGCTGATCACTTCGACGTCTTCGAGCGTGCGACGAACGAGCCCGCCGAGCACTTTGCCCGGGCCGACGTCGAGGTAGCGCCTCGCACCGTCCGCGCGGAGCCGCCGAAGGACGTCGACCCAGCGGACCGGGCTGATGAGCGCCGGGAAAGCTCGGCCCGTGGATCCGCCGGGAAGGCGCGAGCCGCGACTCCCGAGATCACCGACATCTCGGGCTGGCGGAACTCGATGCGGTCCATCGCTGCCTCGAAGCGTGCGACCGCGGGCTCCATCAGCGGCGAGTGAAACGCGCCGGCGACCGCCAGGCGCTTCGCCCGCAGCCCGAGCTCGCGCGCCTTGTGCTCGGCGCGATCGAGCCGATCGTTGGCGCCGCTGAGAATGAACTGCTTGGGCGAGTTCTCGTTCGCCAGCGAGAGGCCGCTGTCGACCGCGAGGGCCAGCGCTTCAGCACGATCGCAGCCGACGGCGAGCATCCCGCCCGGCGCCTCGGTCGCCGCCTCGTCCATCAGCCGCCCCCGTTCGACGGCGAGGCGCAGGCCGTCGGCCTCGCTCAGCGCCCCGGCGGTGGCAAGCGCGGCGAGCTCCCCAAGCGAATGGCCGGCGTGAAGCGCGGCCTGCGGCCGTCCGCGCGCGCTCGAAGCGCGCAATCTGGGCGCAGTAGATCGCAGGCTGCGCGAAGCGGGTCGCTTCCGCCGCCCTGGCGAATGGATCGTCGCCGACGAGTTCCGTGGCCAAGTCCAGCAGGTCCGGTCGTCGCTCGGCCACGAGCTCGCGCTCGCCATCGGTTGAGACCCCCTGGCCGCAGAAGAGGATCGCGAGTGTGTCGGCGTCGGCGCCCATTCCCCAGACCTATCGCGGTGCAGGGAATGGGTTAAGCGAGAAACGGCGCTAACCCCCCAACCGGGGGGTTACCGTCGGGGGGTCGGCTAGCGGGTCAGACCCAGACGTTCGGCGCGACGGGTCGCCTCGGCGCGGTTCTTCACGCCGAGCTTTCGATAGAGCGCGCTCGCGTGCTCCTTGACCGTGTGCGGGCGAGAGGAACAGCCGCTTGGCGATCTCCTTGTTCGTCGCGCCGGTGGCGATCAGCCCGAGCACCTCGCGCTCGCGCTCGCTCAGCGGCGTCTCAGGCGCGTCCTCGCGACGGCCGAAGACGGTCATCCCCTTGCCCACCATCCGCACCGCCATGGCGACCTCGTCGGCGCTCCAGTCCTTGGAGACGAACCCGTGGGCGCCGGCGCTCCGGGCTGCCTGCGGCGAGATCCAGCCGACTCCCGAGATCAGCAGGACCCGCGTCTGCGGCGATGTCTCGCGCAGCGCCTCGCACAGCTCCGATCCCGAGCGTTCGCCGAGGAACAGGTCGACCAGCGCGACGTGCGGCTTGTGGCGCTGCGCCGCGGCCAGTCCCTCCTCGGGGTTCGAGGCGACGATGCAGCGCTCGACCCAGCTCTGGCTGCCGAGCAGGACCTTGAAGCCCCACTGGACAACGGCGTGGTCGTCGACGACCAGAACGCGCAGGCGGTCTTCGTCTCGGGTCACTTAAGGCGCCTCAACAGCGGCGCGGCTCCGCTTCGTCCTTCGGACTCCGCGATCACCGGCCAACCACACTCGCAACCTCGCTGATCGGCAGCAGCAGCCGAATCCGCCACTCCTCGCCCTCGGGTCCGAACTCGAGCATGCCCCCGCGCTGCAGCGCCTCGTAAGCGGCAAGCCTCAGGCCGAGCCCCGAGCCAGGGGCGGGATCGCTTCGGCCGAGGCCGTCGTTGCGCACCTCGAGCGCGAACTTGCCGTCCGGCGCGGTGATCGCGATGCGAACCTCGGTCGGGTCGGCGTGCTTCTCGGCGTTTCGAAGGGCCTCGCCGAGTACGGAGACCGCGAGCGGCTCGAGGCCGTCGGGAACCTCCGCCTCGGCGTCCCACCAGACCGAGATCGGCACCGCCTTGTACTGGCGCCCGAGGCGAGCGAGCTCATCACGCAAGGTGGTCGCCGGCACCGGGCTGGAGGTCGCCTCGAGCGAGCGATCGAGCGCGTCGCGCAATTCGGACAGCGCAGCCTCGATCTCGGACGCCGAGCGCTCCGCATCCTCGGCTGACAAGCGACGGCCCGAGCCGAGAACCATCGAAACGCCGAACAGTCGCTGCATGACGCTCTCGTGCACCTCGCGCGCCAACCCGACGCGCTCGAGCAGCAGGGCGTCGCGCTCGCGCTGCGTCGCGGCCTGGCGGACGGTCGCGGCGAGCGCCGCTGCCCGCGCAAGCGCGCGAATCGTCCGCCGCTCCCCGGCTTCGAGCTCGAGCTCACCGCCGTTGCGGTCGGCGAAGATCACGCCGAACATGTGCCCGGCGGCAATCACCGGAGTGCATGAGATCCCGCTTACCGTCGGAACGTCGGCGTAGCGGTCCGGAACCGCGCCCGCGAGCTTGTCGACGACGACGACGGAGTCGCGCTCCAGCGCCTCGCGCGCGATCGGCGTCTCCTCGAGCGCCCCGTATGTATGCGCGAGTAGCTCCGGGTCGACGCCGTGGCTGCCGGCTGGAACCACCAGCTGGCTCGCGGAGTCGTAGAGAAAGAGGACCGCGCGCTCGAGCGAGGTCAGCTCGCAGATCGCCTCGCAGATGCGGTCGCTGAACGGATCCGCGTCCGCGCTCTCCTCGTCCACATCGAGTTCGAGCAGCAGCCGTACGACGAGGTCGAGTGCCTCGCTTGAAAGCGCCTCTGTCTCAGCTTGCTGCGGTCATAGCCCCCGGCTACCCCACCGCGGTCGCCAGGTTACGCCTCTTCGCCGCAAACCCCCCGAATGGCGGGTCAGCCATCGAGCGTCGTCGACTCGCCAGGCCGCAGCGCCCGCAGCTCGGCATCCGGCGCGATCTTCGCCATGTTCTCGGCGAACTCGCGAAGCGGCCGCTCGAACAGATCGTCTCGGCGCTTGGCGAGGCCGATCTGCAGAAGCGTCCCCCAGTGGATTGGAATCACGACTCGCGCACGAAGCGCCGCAGCGGCCTTCGCCGCCGTATGTGGACCGAGGTGGACGCGCTCGTGAAGGCTCGGCCCCCAGCCTGAGATCGGCAGCAGAGCGACGTCGACGTCGGGCGCGATCTCGCCGATCTCGTCGAATGGCGCCGTGTCGCCGGCGAAGTAGACGCTGCGGCCGTTCGCCTCGACGAGATAGCCAATCGACGTAATGCGACGGCCAATTGGCCAGCGCCTGCCGTCGTGGTGGGCCCGCACGGCCGTGACCCTGGCTCCCTCGATCTCGAGCGCATCCCCGGTTGCCAACTCGGTGCGCTCGTGGAAGCCGCGACGAGACATGACCCGCCCGCTTCCCGCGGGAACGACGAGCCGCGACGGGGCAACCTCGCGAACCGAGGGTGGGTCGAAATGGTCGGCGTGCGTATGGGAGATCAGCACCGCGTCGATACCGCGCGACGACTCGGCGGCCGGAGCGGGTGCGTGGCGGCGGATGTGCAGCACCCGGTCGCGCAGGACCGGGTCAGTGAGCAGCCTGACGCCACCCAGGTCGATCAGCACGGTTGAGTGCCCGACGAACGTGATCCGGTCGCCCACCTGAGCGACCGCCGGGTTCAGATCTGAGGCGGCGGGGCCGGATCGGGTCCGGGAACCTCGGGGTTGGGTGGGCTCACGGGCGGGGCCGGGTCGGGATGCGGCGGAGCCGGCGGGCCCGGGTCGGGGGTCGGAGGGGTCTCCAGTGATACGGACATCGTCGTCCTTTCCTCGTTGCTTCGTATTCGGCCTACCCGCTTGCCTGGAGGCATACGCTTGGCCGATGGAGCTGCGCCCATACGCCGAAGCCGACATCTGGCTGACCGAGGAGCTCGAAACGGACCCCTTGGTGATGAGCGAGCTCGGCGGCCCCCAGCCGGCCGAGTCGATCCCGAAGACTCACGCGCGGCGCCGGCGCAACGTCGAGGCTGGCGACTGGTGGCTGGTGATCGAGCCCGAGCCGGGCGTTGCCGCGGGAACGATCGGCGTCTGGCCGACGACCCAGGACGGCGTCGAGATGTTCGAGGTCGGCTGGATGGTGCTGCCCCGCTTTCAGCGCCGCGGCATCGCGAGCAGCGCTCTCGCCGAGCTGATCGCACGCTGCCGCGCCGAGGCACGCATCGATGCAATCCACGCCTTCCCGGGGGCAACAAACGTCGCCTCGAACGCGCTCTGCCGCAATGCTGGGTTCACCTGGGTGGAGGAGCGCGAGGTCCTCTACGGCGACAGGCCGCTGACCGTCAACCACTGGGGGCTCGCGACGGCCTAGAGGTGGCGCAGCGCCGAGTGCGCGGCGTTGTAGCCGTTCATACCGTGAGCGCCGGCCCCCGGCGGCGTCGCAGCCGAGCAGATAAAGACGCCGGGAATTCCCGTCGCATACGGATCAAGCGTGATCCGCGGACGAAAGAGGATCTGCTTGCACGGTGTTGGCCCCGGTGATGATGTCGCCGCCCACGTAGTTGGGGTTGAAGGCCTCCAGGTCGGCGGTCGAGCGCACGAAGCGGCCGACAATCCGCTCGCGCAGACCAGGCGCAAAGCGCTCGATTTGATCGATGACGGCTTCGGTCGCGTCGCCGTCGTAGCCACTGGGCACGTGGGCGTAGGCCCAGATCGGGTGCACCCCGTCGCGAGCGCGACTCGGGTCCGCAATCGATTGCTGGCAGACGAGCACGAACGGTCGCTCGGGCATCCGTCCGTGATTGACGTCGCGCTCGGCGGCGACGATCTCCTCGAACGAGCCCGTGGCGTGAACGGTGCCGGCCCGGCGTGCTGCCTCCGCCGTCCACGGCACGCCGCCGTCGACGGCGAGGTCGACCTTGAACGCGCCTGGGCCGTGGCGGTAGCGCTCGTACGCGCGCCGGACACGCGCCGGAAGCCGGTCGCCGGCGATCTCCGCGACCGCGCGCGGCGCAAGATCGAGGACGATCGCATCGGCAGCGGGCAGCTCGCTAAGGCTGCGCACACGCCGCCCGGTCTCGATCGATCCACCGTTCTCGCACACCACCGCCGCCAGCGCGGCCGTGATCGCTCGCCGAGCCGCCGCGCGCGACCGGCCAGCCGTAGCGGTGACACGCGCAGATGAGCGCCATCCCCACGGACGAGCTCATCAGTGTCGATAAAGGCCGGAAGGCATGGGCCGCGACGCCGCCGAAGAGCGCGCGGGCCTCGGCGCCCTTGAAGCGGCCGGCCAGCAGCGTGGCCGGCGCCGCCGCCGGAAGCCCGAACCGCACGAGGCGTAGCGGGTGGCGCGGCACGTGAAGCATCGGCCGGTAGATGTCCTCGCCTAGGTCGTCGAAGCCTGCTGCGGGCGCACCGAAGATCCGCCGCCAATTGGCGCCGTCGGCATCGAGACCGGCGGCTGTCTCGTCAATCGAGCGCAGCATCACCGGCGCCTCACCGGAATCAAGTGGATGCGCGAGGTCGATTTCCGGCCAGCACCACTCGAGGCCGTGGCGTGCGAGATCGAGTTCGAGGAGCGCCGGCGCTCCAACCGCCATCGCGTGCACGGCCGAGCAGTCGTCGTGAATCAGCCCCGGGAGTGTTAGCTCGCTCGATCGCGCCCCGCCGCCGATCTCGTCGGCGGCCTC
Source organism: uncultured Solirubrobacterales bacterium (assembly GCA_963746215.1). GTDB lineage: Bacteria > Actinomycetota > Thermoleophilia > Solirubrobacterales > 70-9 > WHSW01. The sequence continues at coordinate 89,387 of CAVVAT010000002.1, read as the reverse complement.
AATCACGGTGACCTTGACGCCGCGCGCGCCAGCGTCGCCGCGCAGGAGAGACCGTTCGGCCCGGCCCCGACGACTACCGCTGTGCTCACGCGGGCGCGCTGGCTGGCTCTGCGCGCCAGGTGACGTCGACCGGGAAATCCCAGCTCTCGTCAAGCCACGGCACCCGCGCAACCATGTCCGCGACCGAGACCCAGCCCTCCTCGACCAGCCCCGTCGCCGCGTCGTAGATCCGGTAGTGCTGGCGCTGGATGTGCGCCGGTTGCGACTCGAGCGTGATCACCCGGACCTCGCCCGGCTTGAAGTTGCAACGCTCCTGAATGGCCTCGAGCAGCTGCAGCCCGTGGAGATGGCCGTCACCGAAGTTCCAGCCGTTGACGACTCCTGAGATCAGCTCGCCCTCGCGGACGTGGTACTCCTCGACGCGGTCGCCGACGGCGTGTGGCAGGAGCCCGTTTAGAGCACGGCCGTGCGAGTGCATGGCCCGGAAGGCGAGGCCCTTGTTGAGCATGTACTCGGCGGTCTCGCGGTCGTAAAACTTCGTCAGCTGCTCGACCACCACCGGCGCCGGCTTCTTGATCGTGGAATCGAGCTTCTCCTCCGCTCCGCTCGACTTATTGAACAGCCACTGCGTCGTCGCCCAATTGCCCGCGTAGTAGCGCATCGCCGGCAGGAACGAGACCAAGTCGGGCCGGAAGTTGCCAAGGATCGGCAGGCCCACGCAGATGGCCAGCAGGATCGCGAGCAAGAGCGGGCTATCCAGCGTCGAGAGCGGCACGTCGCCGTAGTGCCCGAACAAAAAGAGGATCCCGAAGATCATGAAGAGGTTCCACTCGAGCGGAACGGCGAGCGGGATCGTCGACGTGATGTGGACATGGAACAGGACCATCCCGACCACCGCGATCGTCCCCACGACGCCGCCGCTGGTGATGAACAGGAGGATCGGCAACGTGATCTCGATCGCGGTGCCGAGGTGCGCGGCCATCGCAGCTCGCCAACCCGGTCGCAGGTCGTCCGGGTACTTCGCGTAGAGCAGGGCCTTCGCCTTGCGTGAGCGATTCCACGGCGTATTGCTGATCATCACGCTGACGACGAACGGGAAGTGGCGGTTGAGCTTCGACCCGGCGGCGCCGAGCCAGATGCAGAGGAAGACGATCTGCGCGCCGACGATCATGTTCTCGAGCGGGAACATGAAGACGATCAGAAGCGGCCCGTAAATCTCCGGGCGCGCGGCGAGAAACGCGACCTTGTCGCGCAGACCGAGGAGGCCGAGGAAGGCCAGCAGGACCGCGATCGCAGCCGGGTCGAGGCGTCCCGCCGTGGTCCCGGCGGCCGGCTCCTCGCCGGCGAACAGCAGGTAGAGCGCCGAGCCGAGGACGCCTGCGTAAAGGACGACGTCGGCGAGCGTGCGAGTGCTGCCGGCGGTCAGTGGCACCCTGCCGGGCCACGGCGGCATTCGCACCGTCCCCGGGCGGAGCCAGTAGAGGATCCCGCCGATCATCGGGCTGAAGCGGAAGGTCAGCGGCATCGAGCCACAGCCGAGGCCGATCGCCTCCCACAGCACGAGCCAAACCGCGACCTTCTGAAACACGATCGGCTCGGTCCACCAGTCTGCCGAAGTCGCCGAGACCGCCGAGGCCGGGCGTCGTTGCCGAGATCAAAAGGAAGCCGCCGAGCGCGAAGACGACGAGCTTGACGACGTAGAGGAGGTAGACGGCCTCGGGCGTCCCGAATCCGTTGATCGCCCAGTCCTGAGCGAGAGGCTTGATCCGCGACAGGTGCGGCTTCGCCCTCCACTCAGCGAGGTCGAACGGCGGCGGAGTCGGAGTCAGGAATCCCATCGGGTGCTTCCGGGCCGCCAGCCTATGCCCCTGGGGCGGTCGCTGCGCGCTGGTAACAGTCGTGGAGCGGGCTCAAGTCATTGCCTGGAATGCCGACGAACTGAAGGGAGAATGCGCCGCAAAACACGAGTGATTGAGAGTTTTCCGTGGGGTCGCGTGCTTGTGGCATGCGGAATCGCGGGACTGGTGGTGCACGTCGCCGCCGGCGTGGACACGACCCTCGGCACCTGGTCCTACGATCTTCTGGTCGCCGGCGCAGCTATCGCGGTCGTCGTCCGCGCGATCAAGCGACCAGAGCATCGGCTCGCGTGGGGCCTGATCGGGGCGGGGATGGTCTCCTGGGCGGCGGGCGACATCTATTACAACGAGGTACTCCTCGACCGAACGAACGTCCCGTACCCATCGCTCGCGGACGGCCTCTATTTCGGCATGTACGCAGCCTTGCTGGCCGGGCTTGCCATTCTTCGCGGGCGCGCCAATCGCCAGGCGCTCCTGTCGTCGGGGATCGTCGTCTCGGTGCTGGGTCTGGCGACGATCTGGTCCCTGCTCGTCCTTGACAAGGTCGTCGGCGATGCCGAGGGGGCGACAGCCGCTGTCGCCACAACCGTCGCGTACCCGCTGCTCGATCTCGCACTTCTGCTCTCCGCGATCCTCGCCTTTGCGACGCGCGGCTGGCGCTTTGATCGCGTGCTGGGGATGCTCAGTCTTGGATTTTTGCTCGTGGCCGTCGCAGACTCGGTGTACGCGACGCAGGTCGCCGCCGAGCAGAGCTGGAGCGCCGTTGTCGACTCGATGTGGCCTGCCGGCGCATTGGCGATCGCAATTTCAGCTTGGCTCGAACCTAGCCCACGCCCACCACACACTGACCCGGAGCAGTCCCTCACCGCGATCGCGGCGGTCTCGGCCGGCGGCGCCGCGGGGGTTCTCATCTACGACCACTTCGATCGCCTCGAGACCGCCACCGTCATTCTCGCCGGGCTCACGCTGGTTGTGGCGTGCGCCCAGCTGGTCATCGTCGGTCGCGAGCGGAGGCGAGCGAGCTCGCGGGCGTCGAGAGCCGAGGCATTGCGAAGCGCATCGACCGAGGCCGCGCTCGATTGCGTGATCTCAGTCGACGCCGAGGGCATCGTTTTGGACTGGAACCGCGCGGCGCGTCGCACGTTCGGATACACCGCGGACGAGGCCATCGGCCGCGAGCTCGCCGATCTGATCGTTCCTGAGCCGTTCCGCGACGCCTACCACCGCGGCCTCGCACGGGCGAGTGACGGTCCGTTGATCGGCGCTCGCACCGAGCTTCTCGCGTGCACGTCGCGTGGGTCGACGATCCCGGTCGAGGTCACCGTCAGCCAGGTCTCCACCACTCCTCCGATCTTCACCGGCTTCGTGCGCGACATAAGCGACCGCAAGCGCCGCGATGAGGAGAACGAGCGCCTCGCGTCGATCGTTCGCTTCTCCGAGGACGCGATGCTCACCGCGGACGCCGATGGCCGCATCACCGCTTGGAACCACGGCGCCGAAAGTCTCTACGGCTACACCGCCGAGGAGGCTCTTGGTCACACGATCACCTCGCTGCTGGTCCCGCCCGAGCGCCAGGCCGAGATGCGCAAGGTCTCGGCAAAGGTGCGCGACGGCGAGCCGGTCGCAATCGAAACGCAGCGTTATGACCGCGACGGCAACCTGATCGACATCGGGCTGCGCGTGCTGCCGATGCGCGACCACACTGGCAACATCATCGGCTCCTCCAGCACCGCCCACGACATCACCGACCGCCGCCTGCGCGAGGAGCGCGTGCGGCGCGACCGCGAAGGGCGCGAGTGGCGCGAGCGGGTCGAAGAGGCGATGTCCGACGGCAGGCTGTCGTTCTGGGCCCAGCCGGTGGTCGAACCGCGCAGTCACCAGGTCGACCATCACGAGCTGCTGCTGCGGATGGAACTCGACGGCGAGATCATCACGCCCAACCACTTTCTGCCGCACGCCGAGCGCTCAGAATTGATCACCGAGATCGATCGCTGGGCGGTGCGCCACGGTGCTGAGCTCGCCAGGCGGATGCCGGTGGCCATCAACCTCTCGGCCAAGAGCCTGGGCGACCCGCGCCTGCTGCACGAGATCGAGGAGGCTCTCGCCGACCCGCGAATCGCGCGGCGAGTCACCTTCGAGATCACCGAGACGGCGGCGGCTCAGAACCTGTCACGTGCGCACGAGCTTGTCACCGCTCTGACGACACTCGGATGCGGCGTCGCGCTGGACGACTTCGGGACCGGGTATGGCTCGTTCACCTATCTCAAGCACCTTCCGGTGACCGAGCTGAAGATCGACATCCAGTTCGTGCGCGGGCTCCTGGACGACCCGGCCAACCAGCGCGTCGTGCGCTCCCTCGTCGATGTCGCGGGCAACTTCGACATGCGGACCGTTGCCGAGGGCGTCGAGGACGAGGCGACGCTCGAACTGCTCCGCACGTTCGGCGTCGACCTCGTCCAGGGATACCATCTTGGGCGTCCGGCCCCACTGAAGCCCGACGCGCACGAAAAGAAGGCGAAGCGGGCGGCCGCGCGCCCGGTTCACGCGGGAACAAAGGTCTAATCGCGGTAAGTAAGTCACGTGCGTCGGGGCGTTCCGGAGGTTCCACATCAGCGATCCCGCCGAAGTCGTCCGCGCCCTATTCGCCGCGATCAACGCCGGTGACGTGCAGGCGGCCCTGCGCGACGTCGATCCCCAGGTGGAGCTACATCCAAGCGTGTGGAGCGGGGGCGGTGTTGCCACCGGTCACGAGGGCATTCGCCGTTGGCTCAACCAGTTCGGCGACGACGTCGGCGCGCTCCGACTTGCGCTCGACGAGCTCGAGGCCCGTGGCGACCGAGTCCTGGCTCTCGGCACCGCCTACGACTCGCGGGACGGCGGCGGCTACTCGCAACGGCTCGGCTGGGTCTTCGAGCTCGAGGACGGGCTGATTTTCCGCACGCGCTCCTACGACACGTGGGAGCTCGCGCGCTCAGCGTTCTGACGGCGCGAGCCGGGGCCCCGCGACGTCGCACGAATAGGTCTCGTGCTCAGGCTCGGTGGGCTCGTCGTCGCCCAGGAGATCGCTGCGGATCCACGCCCACGCGATCAGGCCGCCCAGCGCGGACAGAGCCGCACAGACGAAAAGCGACGACCCGGAAGCCGTCCTCCATCGCCTGGGGGTCATAGAACTGATCGCCTGTGAGGCCGGCGACGAGCGGGAGGACGGCAACTGCCAGAAGGCTGCCGACTCGCGCCACGGCGTTGTTGACCCCGGATGCCATGCCCGATTGCCGCGAATCTGCGGCGGCAAGGACGGTCGCGGTCACCGGGGCGACGACGACCGTGAGTCCCACGCCGAACACGAAAACGGCGGGCAGGATGCCCGTCACGTAGGAATCGCCCGGATCGATTCCAGTCATCAGCAGCAGGCCGGCGGCGATGATCAGCGGTCCGACGGTGAGCGGGATGCGCGGCCCGACCCGCCGCGCGAACGCGCCAGAGCGTGCCGAGAAGAACAACATCAGCGCGGTGATCGGCAGCGACGCGGCCCCCGCGGCGATCGGCGAGTAACCCATCGAGATCTGCAGGAACGCGACAAGCAGGAAGAAGACGCCGCCAAGCGCCGCGTAGACGACGAACGTCAACGCGTTCGCGGCGCTGAACTGCCGCGAGGAGAACATCGACAGCGGCATCATCGGGTTCGCGGTGCGGCCCTCGTGGACCAGAAAGGCGGCCAGCACGGCGAGCCCGCCGATGCCGGAGATCACGATCGACGCCGAGGCCCCCGCATCGGGTGCCTGGATCAGCGCATATGTGGTCGCGCCGAGCCCGATCGCGGCCAGCGCCGCCCCTGTCACGTCGAGCCGCCCCGTCGCGGTCGGGTCACGCGTCTCCGGCACGTGACGCCCGGCCAGGAGGATCACGAAGATCCCGATCGGCAGATTGATCAGGAAGATCGCCCGCCAGGAGACCGCCTCGATCAGATATCCGCCAAGCAGCGGGCCGAGCGCGGTCGAAACGCCGGCGAGGCCCGACCAGGCGCCGATCGCCCTCGCCCGGTCGTCCGGGCGAAAGCTCGCCTCGATCATCGCGAGGCTCCCCGGAGTCAGCAGCGCACCGCCGACTCCCTGAAGCATCCGGGCAACGATCAGCAGCTCGTCGCTCGGGGCGAACGCGCACAGGAGCGACGCAGCGGTGAACAACGCCGACTCCCGAGGAGAAGATCTTGCGGCGACCGAAGCGATCGCCGAGTGAGCCGCCGAGCAGGATCAGCGACGCGAGCGTCAGCAGGTAGCCGTTTGAGATCCACTGCAGCGAAGCCGTCGACGCGCCGAGGTCGCGGCCGATCTCCGGCAGCGCGATGTTGACGACCGTGCCGTCGAGAAAGGCGATTCCGGAGCCGAGGACCGCGGCCGCCAGGACCCAGCGGCCCTGCGGGCTGTCGAACGCCAGACCGTCCTGGCTCTTTGTCGCGTCTGCCATCCCCCGTCTACGTTATTGACCTGCTCCCAGTCGGCTGTGTTCGCGGAGTTCGGGTTGGAGATGATCTTCGAGCGCCGCCGTAGCCAGCATTCGCCCCAGCTCCGGCGCTTGCTTGAAGAGGTTGTGGCCGGCGACGAAGACGATCCCCTCGTGCTCCCAGGCCGCGAACCCGTCGTCTGACCACGGCACCGTCGTCACCCAGCAATGCAAGTGGCCGACTGGCGCCGGATCGAGCCCAGGCAGCGCACGCCCGACGTACTCAGCGGCGCGCTCGGCAAGCTCCGGAAGCTCGGCATCCCGGGTTGTCTCGCTGAGGCCTACGGCGTATCGATGGCCGCCCGGCAGCGGCGCCGCATAGATCCCCTCCTCACCCCACGCCCCACTGGAGTCCTGCAGGCAGGCCAGCGCCGCGTCCCTCGGCTCGCGCACCTCGAACTCGAGCCGCACGTGGCGCGACGTCTCGACCGGGAGTTCGAGACCCACCCCTGCGGCGAGGGCCGGCGTGCCGCGCCCCGCACAGACAACTACTCGTGAGTACTTCGCGACCGAACCGACGGTTCTCACTCGGACACCGTCAGGCGTCGGCTCCAACGCGAGTACCTCCCCCACCTCGTCTCGCAGCGATGCCTCGAGCTGGCTCGAGAGCGCGCGGATCGCCGCCGTCGTACGGATCGCGCCCGCCTGCGGGTCGAACATTGCCGGGCCGTGGTAATCCGCGAGCAGCGGCAGCCGCTGCGCCACCTCTGCCGAATCGACCTCGTGCGCCTCGAAGCCACCGGCTCGGTCAAGCACGGCAAGGCGCTCCAGCGCCGAGTCGCCGAGGGCGAGGGCACCGCCATCCGAGATCAGCTCGGTCTCAAAGCGCTCCTCCCATTCCCTCCAGCCCTCGCGGCCGCGGCGAGCGAACTCGACGAGCCGAATGTCGTCGTGGGCGTGGCGAAACAGCCGTGATTCCGCGGCAGACTGACCGCCGCCAGGGCGCGCGGCCTCGTAGACAGCCACCCCCTCCCCCGCCTCGGCGATGGCCTGCGCGGTCGCGAGGCCGACGATTCCGGCCCCGACGACCGCGATCTCTGGATCCCGGGCCGCCGTACCTACTCCTCCTCGTATGGATCCTCTTCGCCGGCGAGTTCCAGCGCGCAATCCTTGGCGGTCTCGAGGTGGCTCTCCTGGATCGGCAACGCCCACTCGATCAGGGCGCTTAGCTCCTCCTCGCCGGCGCTCTCGTTGAGCTTGCGCAGCACTGCCCAATGCCCGACCTCACCGGCCTCGGCCATCATCATGAACTCGAATCCGTCAAGTCCGTCGGCGTCGTCACCCAGGTAGGCGCTGGCCATCTCCGCGGCCTCTTGCTTGGTCTCGCGAGCCTTGTCGAGGACCGCCGTCTTCTTACCCTCGCGCTTATCGGCGAGTTCGGTGCAGCGGCGCTCCGTCTCCTCGGCCTCCTTACGCATCTTCTGCAGGCGCTCGGCGATCGCATCGTCATCGACGAGCCCCTCGACCTTCTCGGTAAGCCCCTGCGCAGCCTGCGCCAGCCCCAGCACCTCGGCAAGCTTTTCCTCCAGCGTGTTGACCTCAGCCATGATCGTCTCCTTCCGGTCGCTTGCGCCCGAGGTCTACCCGCGCCGACCGGCCGATATCGCCCGACCGCGCGGTCGTGTTTGATGTCGGCAATGGCCCGCCATGCACCCGAGGTCCGGCGGGTAGTAACAGAGGACGGCCGCGCGACTACGGTCCACGTCCTTCGCCTCGACCGATCCGAGCACACCGCCCGTGTGGTCGCGCTGGATCCGATACAGCCACTGGTCGAGTGGTGCGCAGCGAATCAGGTTGGCAATGCCCTTATCGGCGGCTTCTACATCCGCGCCGCGGGCATCCCCCTCGGTGACCTCCGAATCGACGGCCAAGCGCTGACGAGCGTTCCCTTCGATTCTCCCTGGGACCAGATCAGGTCCTGCGTGCACAGCAACGGCGAGGTGGCGCTACGCCCGCGGGCCGAGCTGCCGCCCGAACCGGCCGGGGACATTCTGCAGGCCGGGCCGATGCTGGTCCGGCACGGCTCGAACCTAATCGAGGACGGTGCGGACCCAGAGGGCTTTTCTGCGGGAGCCCGCCAGTTCGACTCGGACATCACCCTCGGGCGCCATCCGCGCGCCGCGCTCGGCGTCAACGCGACCGAGCTGATCGCGATGGTCTGCGACGGCCGCACTCTGACCGAGGCCGGCCTCGGACTCGGCGAGTTGGCCCGGACGATGATCGAACTCGGCGCCGTGGACGCGATCAACCTCGACGGTGGTGGGTCCGCCAGCCTCATCGTCGGCGGCCAGCTCGTCAACATTCCGCATGAGGAGCACGGGCTGCCAATCCCGGGCGGTCGCGCCATCTCCACGGCGCTCACCTTCGGCCCACGCTAAAGCGCCCTCCCAGTGTCTGTGCGGACACGCACTAACCTCGGTGCATCCGCCGACAAGCCCTACGGGTCCTCATGGGCTTCTACTTTTACCCTCGCGGCGGATCCGCGCACGCGTGCCGCGCAATCGCCGGCGAGCTTCGGCGCAGTGGCGTCGACGTCACCGTCATGGCCGGATCGCGATCCGATATCGGCGCCCACGGCTCGGCGCGGAACTTCTTCGGCGACTGCGATCTGCACCCGGTCGATTTCACCCCGGCGCTCGCCAGCGGCGACCCGCTCGGGTTCGATGGGCCACCCGGCACGGCGCCCATGCACGCCTCGTACGAGGACCGCCCGGGGGCCGAGGATCCGATCATGGCGGCGCTTGGCGGCGACCTCTACGCACACCAGGTCGACGCCTGGTCACGTGAGCTCACCCGAGCCGCACAGCCGGGTGTCGATCTCCTCTACCTCCACCATCTGAGCCCGCTCAACGAGGCGGCAGCCCGCGTGCTTCCCGACGTCCCGGTGATCGGCCACATCCACGGATCGGAGCTGCTCATGCTGGAGCGGATCGCCCACGGAATCCCCGCCGGCTGGGGAGCCGCGTCGAGCTGGGCTCAACGGCTCAGCGACTGGGCCGCGGGATGCGCGCGAATCGTCGTCAACAGCCCAAACGGCATGCGGCGCGCCAGCACCATCCTCGACATCCACCCGGAGCGCTTCGTGACGGTCCCGAACGGGTTCAAGGCCAACTTCTCTCCGCGTGACATCGACCGCGCGGAACACTGGCGTCGCCACCTCGTGGCGCGACCTCAGGGCTGGGGACCGGGCCAGCGCCCGGGAAGCATCTCCTACCCCGAGGCGGATCTTCGGGCGCTCACAGGCACCGTCCTGCTGAGCGTCGGCCGCTTCACCGACGTGAAGCGGCTCCCGCTGATGATCGAATCCTTCGCGGCGGCGCAGCCTCGCTTCGAGGATCGCACCGCGTTGGTGCTGCTCGGTGGATTCCCCGGCGAATGGGAGGGCGAGCACCCGCATGACGTGATCGAGCGCACCGGCGTCGACAACGTCTTTCTCGCGGGCTGGCACTCTCACACCGAGTTGCCGGACTTCCTCAACGCCAGCGACGCGCTGGTTCATCCGTCGGCGCACGAGCAGTTCGGCCAGGTCCTCGTCGAGGGAATGGCGTGCGGACTGCCGGCGATCGCAGTTGACCGCGGCGGCCCGGCCGACATTCTCGATGACGGTGAAACCGGCTGGCTGATCCCACCCGACGACGGTCCGGCGCTAGTCGACGCGATGGTGGCGGCCGTGAACCGGCCGCTCGTCCGCAGGCGACTGGGCGCGGCGGCCCGACAGGAGGCGATCCGGTCCTACGCCTGGGAGACCGTCGGCACCGAGCTCGCCGACGTCGTCCGCGATACGGCCGAGCAACTGCCTCAGGTCGTGCGCTTGTCGTCGGGCTCGTCGCGCGGCTCGAGCTGAATCTCTTCGTTGGCGCGTGGAACGTCGGCGAGGATCGAGATCATGATGATCACCACGGCCAGCACCACAGGGCCCGTGAGCACCAGCGCGATCGCGACCAGCGCCAGCAGGCGATGTTCGCGGCGCGCATGAACGCGCCGACGTAAGCCGAGGCCGACCACAGCGCTGTGGCCAGGCCGACGATCAGGAGGATTCCGGCCGCGCTGCGGTTGGAGGTGATCGACTCGATCGGCCCCGCGAACGTGACTCGGCGTGCTGGTTCATGTTGCTGTGATGGGCCGGGGTGGGCTCGAACCACCGCCTTACGGATTATGAGTCCGCTGCTCTACCAACTGAGCTACCGGCCCGGGAACGCGAGTATTGCTTCGTCACGCGGCTGCGCGAACCTTGGCGATGATCGCCTTGAGGGCCTCGCGTTCGGCGCCCTCGAAGCGCACCGGTATTCGGCAACCGTGACGTAGCGCGCCAACTACGAACACCTCGCCGGTCGGTGCTTCGCTTGGCTCGATGCCGATCTTGTCGATCATTGCGGCGTGGTAACGCTCGGTCCCCGTCTCGTGAAAAACATCGAGAGCCTCACCGTCGAAGCGGACGATCACCTGCTCTCCGGTGGAAGTGCCGGCACCCCCGACTCGACCGCCTCGTGCCTGTCTCAGGTCACCCATGGGGCGATTCTGGCGACTCACGGCGCGGACCAGCCGTTCAACGGTCTCGATTCGGGTAGAGCAAGGGCATGAACAAGCTCCTGATCGGCGGCGTGATCATCGTCGCCGTGATCCTCATTTTCCTTGGCATTCAGAACGGCCAGAGCGATAACGAGGACGACCCCATCCGCGAAACCACCGTCACGACGACGACCGAGTAGCCGCGGCGGGCCATCTCAGCGGTTGCGGGGCTCGTGCGCGCATCCTCCTGACCTGCTACTGACCGCGCTTCGGCCAGTATGTGCCGAGATCCTGCTCAATACCTCGCGGGTCGCGTTCGTGCGGGGAGGCTGACCCGGGCTAGGTCGCCAAGCGGGCGTTAACGGTGATCTCTGCGACGCCGGCCAGAGCCCGTGACACAGCACACGCGGCCTTCGCCTGCTCGGCGTGTTCGATGAAATGCGCCTCGTCGATTCCGGGCACCCGCCCCTCGGTCTCAAGCTCGATGCGGGTGATCGTCGGGCCATCGTCGGTCGGGCGCAGGTAGACGCTCGCCGTCGTCCGCACCGACTCGGGCGCGTGACCGTGCTCGGCGAGATCGTGGCTCAGGGCCATCGAGAAGCAAGCAGCGTGAGCAGCACCGATGAGCTCCTCCGGGTTGGTTCCCTCCCCTTCTTCAAACCGCGACGCAAACGAGTAGGAACCGCTGAAGACGCCGTCACCGACGGTGAGCTCCCCCTCCCCGCCCTTGAGGTCTCCCCGCCACTCCGCGTTGCCCTTGCGTGCCGCCATGTTGCTGCTCCTTTCGAGCGTTGCCGTCCTCAGACGGTAGCCCGGCCGCGAATGAGATCCGCGGCCTTTTCGCCGATCATGATCGTCGGGGCGTTCGTATTCCCGCCGGGGATCACCGGCATCACCGAGGCATCGACAACGCGCAGACCCTCGAGCCCGTGCACGCGCAGCTCGGAGTCGACCACGGCGTCGTCTGAGTCGTCGCTCATCAGGCAGGTTCCCACCGGGTGGTAGATCAGCTCGAGCCGCTGTCGGAGGGCGGTCTCGAGCCCGTCACGGTCGGCGTACTCGGAGCCGGGCTTGAGCTCGCGCAACACCACCTCGGCAAGTGGCGACTGCGAGGCGATTTCGCGGCCTAGCTGCATCCCGGCCACCATCGACTCGACGTCCTCGGGGTCCGAAAGCGAGTTGGTGAGGATCCTCGGCTTGTCGGCGGGGTCGGCCGAGCGCAGCCACACCTCTCCCCTTGCCTTCGGACTCACGAGCACCGGCGCGATCGTCATCGCGTCGCCGTCGAATTCCTCGGCGCCATGGTCCTCGAAGTAGAGGGCGCCCATGTGGAACTGGATGTCGGGCGCCGGCAGGCCCGGGCGGGTGCGAACGAACGCGACCGATTCCGCGGCGGTCGAGGTCAGCGGCCCGGACTTACGCAGCAGCCACTCGAGCAGATACTTCGGCTTGTCGGCGCCGTAGAGCGTGCCGCTCTCCGAGACCTCCCACATCATCGTCAGGAACGGGTGGTCTTGAAGGTTCGAACCCACGCCGGGCAACTCGTGGCGAACCTCGACGCCAACGTCGCCGAGCCGCGCACGTGGCCCGATTCCGGACAGCTGGAGAATCTGCGGCGAGCCGATCGCGCCCGCGCTGAGGATGACCTCCGCCCCAGCCCGTGCCACCTGCTCGCCGCCTCGGCGGCGCTGATAGCGGACGCCGGTGGCGCGCTTGCCCGCGAGCTCGATACCGGTGACGGCGGCGCCGGTGACGACCTCGAGGTTGGCGCGGCCACGAGCTGGCGCCAGGAAGGCGTCGGCGGTGCTCCACCGGCGACCACCCTTCTGGTGGACCTGGAACATCGCCGCGCCGTCCTGTTCGGGGCCGTTGTAGTCGGCTATCCGGGGGATTCCCGCGGCAGCGCAGGCCTCCAGCAGCCGCCGGTTCAACCGGCGCGGCGAGCGCTGTTCCTCGATCCGGAGCTCTCCGCCGGCACTGTGGAACTCCGACTTGCCGCGAACGTTGTCCTCGGAGCGCAGGAAATACGGGAGGACGTCGTTCCAGCCCCAGCCGCGCGCACCCTGCTCGACCCAGAGGTCGTAGTCCAGCGGACGCCCGCGCACGTAGAGCATCGCGTTCATCGAGCTCGAGCCGCCCAGCGCCTTGCCGCGCGGGATGTAGAGCGAGCGGTTATCGACCGCTGGCTCAGGTTCGGTCGCGTAATCCCAGTCGAGCTTGGTGTGGAACTGATTCGGAAACGCGGCGGGGATGCTGATGTTCGGATGGCGGTTGCGACCACCTGCCTCGATCAGCAGAACGCGGGTCGATCCGTCCTCGCTGAGCCGGTTCGCGAGCACGCAGCCGGCCGAGCCCGCGCCGACGATGACGTAGTCGTGCTCGCTCACGCGAGCGAGATTACGCCCTACTTCAAGCTGCGCGACTTCGGGGGATCGCCCAGCGGCTTACCGCCGTAGATCACGTCGCCCTGCTTGTCCTGGTAGGTCAGCCACGGGATCGCGCCGCCCTGGTCGACGCCCGGCTTGCTCCAGTCGCAGACGCCGTCGGGGAACGCCCGCTCGAGCTTCGTCCACTCATCGTCGGTGAACGTCACCGGGTAGTCGCCCCGATCGAGCGGCTTGAGCTGACACTTCATGATGTCCTCGCTCAGCGGACCGCCGGCGCCCTGGCGCGGCGTCCCGTAGGAGGTGACGCTCGCATCGCAGACCGCGGCGGGCACGTCGACGCCGGCGCCGTCGGTGCAGCGGTCGCCGACGGCTTCGGGCTTGTCCTCGATGATCTTCTGCGAGAGCGGGATGTCGCGCTTGTCGGCGTCGACCTTCGCCAGCCAGCGGTCCACCGCGAAGACGGAGTCGTCGGCAAAGGACGGGTCACCGACCAGCGGTACCGACCCCCGCCACAACACCTGGTTGGCGGCGGTTCCGAAGTTCCGCTCGAGCCGAGCACGCATCGCGTAGGTGCGATAGACGTCGTGGAAGGCGCCCGGATCCGGTCCGCGGAGGTCGATGATCGCGACCTGGTCGAGATTGTTGGCCGAGTTGATCGCCCCGGTGCGGTAGAGCCGCTTGAGCGCGATCGGATCGGCCGGGGTGCGCTCCGGGGTGATGTTGAGATCCAGGTCGCCGCCGCCGATGCCGCTGTTGAAGTCGGCGAATTGAGCGGGCGAGATCAGCCCCTCGCGCAGACCCTTGAGCCCGTACTGGATGCCGACGTTGTCGAAGCCGCGCCGCGCCCAGCCGCGCTCGTCGACCCCGAACGCGTTGACCATGTAGTCCTGCAGCGTGCAGCGCACGCCATCGGGGTTGCTGGTCGCGTCGTAAACCTGTTCGTCGGGGACGCCGGGGCAGGGACGTGACGGGTCACCCGAGTTGGGGATCGCCGTGGTGAAGCTGATCGGGTTGGCGGGGTTCGGATGGTCGAAGAACCTCGTCATCGCCACCGGGTCGTACGCGACGCCCGGACCCCACCGACTCGGGTTCTGGAGGAACTCCAGACCGAAGAAGTACTCCTCGTATTGCATTGCCGAGGACCAGGCATCGGTGAACGAACACTGTGGAGTGATCCCCTGGTAGACGCCGGGATAGGCGTTGGCGACCTGCTGCTGAGTGAGCGAGCCGCCCGAGCAGCCGCTGCCGATGGTCCAGTCGACCGTGCCGTAGCGATCGATCACGCGCTCCTTGGTCATCACGATCGACTCGGCCTGTGTGAGCAGGTTGCAGTTGTGTCCCGCGTGGTCGAGCGCGTTGGCCATCACCACGAAACCGCCGCCGAGGACCTTCGGGACGAGCACGCTGGGCGCATCGCCGGTCTTGTACTCGGTGTCGCAGCTGAAGCCGTGCGTGATCACCAGGCGATGGTTGAACTGGGGCTGCGGCTTGGTCGCCTTCCACGGCTTGGTCGGGTCGTAGAGCGCCGCGATCGCGTACTGGTCGCGGTCGATGTAGCCCTGCTCGAGCCGGACGATGAACGGGACCGTGACTCCCTCGGTGGTCGTCGTCGACGAGACATCGGTCGGCGGGCTGGCGGGGTCGTACGGCTGAAACGGGCCACCGCTGCCGTTGCCGCTCACGCCGGGAAGGGGCGCACCGGAGGTCGGAGCACCCTCAGGCAGGTAGAAGAATTCGAACGTCGGCCTCTCGTTGCACTGCTCGTCGACCGCCGTGTCCTGACAGTCCCAGGGCTGGATCTGTGGTCCGGCGAAGATCGGCCCGCCGATCGGATGGTTGGTGAGCTTCAGCTTTGCCGCGTTGCCGCCTCGGATTCGTGCGACCAACGGCACGCGCCCTTCCGGCAGCTTCTTGATCAACCCGCGGTAGCGCCTCGGCCCAACGCTCTTGAGAGCACGGGTGACATTGCGATCGCCCGCGGTCAGGTGGAGCTCGGACCGCTGGGTGCCCTTCGGCACCTTCACCTGGACGAGAGCGTCACCGCCGGAGACGAGGTCGGCCCGATTCGAGAGCACCTTGATCTTCGGGGTGCCGCCGGCGGCGTTCGCCGGCGACGCGGCCACGAGTGTCGCGACGCACGCAAGAACCGCAGCCAGGCACGCACGCACGCTCACGACCCGCATCTCTCTCATCGTCCTCATCCGTCGCCGGTGACCGCCGAGGGCAGGTCTATCACGGCGCCGCGGCGGCAGACGCCGGTTCAGTCCGCGCTGGCGGTCTCCGCCGCGCGCTTGGACATCTCCTCCGGCGAGATGTCCTCCACATGCGTCGCGACATGCCAATGGTGGCCAAACGGATCTTCGAAGCTTCCCGACCGGTCGCCGTAGAACTTGTCCTCAACGGCTTGGAGAACCGACGCGCCGGACTCCAGTGCCCGAGCAAAGACACCGTCCGTGTCCTCCACGTAGACGTGAAGTGACACGGGAGTGCCGCCCACGGTCTTCGGGCCGCGGATATCCATCTCCGGGTGCTCATCGGCGAGCATCACCACCGAGTCGCCGATCTCCAGCTCCGCGTGGCCGACCCTCCCGTCGGGTCCGTCCATGCGCATTCGCTCGCTCGCGCCGAGCACGGACTTGTAGAAGTCAATGGCGGCGTCAGCGCCGTCGACGATCAGGTACGGAGTAACGCGCGGGTAGCCGTCTGGAATTGGGTTGACCATTTGCTGGTACCTCCTGAGGTGGGTGGCACTACGGATTATCTGCGTCGGCGGCGTCGGCCCCAGTCTTCGTCGTCATCGCGCTGCCGATCCCGCCCGAGGTCGCGCGGCGGATCAGGCGGGGCATCGTGATCCGCGCAACGGCGGCAGCTCCGTAATAACGCGGCACGTAGCGCTCCGCCTTCCCTCCGGGACCGGCTTCCATGATCGCCTCGGCAACCTTGTCGGTCGTCGAGACCAACCACCGCGTCGTCGCCTTGGCTCGGAGCTCCTCCGCTGGGAATCCCTCCGTCTGGATGAAACCGGGCAGGACCATGCCGACGTGCACGCCGTTGGCCTTCTCCTCGGCGTGCAGCGCGTCGGTCCACCCCACCAGCGCGAACTTGCTCGCGGAGTACGCGCCGGCGCCGGGGCGCGCGACGCGCCCCGCGGTGCTCGCCACGTTGACGATCGCGCTCGGCGCTGACTCGCGCAGCAGCGGCAGCAGGGTCTCGGTCAGCCGAACGACGGCGTTGAAGTTGAGCTCCATCGTGCGATTGACGTTGGCCCAGCCCTTCTCGGCGAAGGTCCCGCGCCATGAGGCGCCGGCGTTGTTGACGAGGAGCGTCAGGCGACCGCCACGCTCCTCAACGTGTTCGCGCACCTGCGCGGGCACGTCGTAGTCCGTGAGGTCGGCGGCGACGTATGTGGCGCGGTCGCCGAGCTCGCGGCAGAGCGATTGGAGGCGATCCTCGCGACGCGCTACCAGCACGATGCCGAGACCGGGATCGCGCGCGAGCCGCCGCGCGGTCGCCTCGCCGATTCCGCTCGAGGCGCCAGTGACCAGTGCCAGGGGCTGAGAGGTGCTCATGCCCGCCAACCTACTCCGCCACGCCCGGTGTCGAAGGTTGGCCTCTGCGGTTTCGACAGGCGGCGATTGGGGAGGTGCGTGGTCGACCCTACGCTCGGGTACCAGAACCGTGAGCCGTAGGCTCGACGCCAGTCCATGCACGACGAAGCCCCCGCCACAGATCCCCTCGCTGCGCCGTCCCGCCTGGTCGGCGGCTCTAGCGAGTACGAGCCCACCCCTGGCTTCGCCGATGAGCTCTTCGAGTCGCTAGGAAAGCCTCGCGGCCATGCCGAGGACCTGATCTCGACGCTGGATTCCATGGGCCGACTCACGCTCGTCGACCTCGGTCGGCGCCGCGACGAGATCTTCCGCCAGCAGGGGATCACCTTCGCGATCGTCGATCCGGACGGCGCCAGCACACAGGACCGGCCGTTCCCGCTGGATCTGGTGCCGCGGATCATTCCGGCCGGCGAGTGGGATCAGATCGAGCGAGGCCTCGCCCAGCGGCTGCGAGCGCTGAACGCGTTCATCGACGACGTCTACCACGGCCGCGAGATCGTCCGCGACCGCATCGTCCCGTGGGAGCTGGTTCTCGGCTCGCCGCAGTTTCGCCGCGCTGTCCACGGCGTTCGCCCGCCCGGCGGCATCTATTGCCATGTCGCCGGCTGCGATCTCGTGCGCGATGCCGACGGCACGTGGCGCGTGCTGGAGGACAACTGCCGCACGCCATCGGGGATCTCGTACGTGCTCGAGAACCGCCTTGCGATGACGCGGCTCGCTCCTGAGCTCTTCACCGGCTACCGCGTTCGCGCCGTCGACCATTACCCCCAGCTGCTGCTGAGCGCCCTGCGCGAGATCGCACCGGCGCCCGGCCGCGATCCGACCGTGGTCGTGTGGACGCCGGGTCCGGCCAACAGCGCCTACTTCGAGCACTCGTTCCTCGCCCGCCAGATGGGCGTCGAGCTGGTCGAGGCGGGCGACCTGGTCGTCCGCGACGACATTTGTTACATGCGGACGACCGAGGGCCTGGCCCGCGTCGATGCGATCTACCGCCGCCTCGACGACGACTTCATCGACCCGCTCGAGTTCCGCCCAGACTCGCTGCTCGGTGTTCCTGGGCTGATCCGCGCGTATCGCGCCGGCACGGTGGCGCTTGCCAACGCAGTCGGCACCGGCGTCGCCGACGACAAGGCCGTCTACGCCTACGTGCCGGAGATGATCCGCTACTACCTCGGCGAGGAGCCGCTGCTCGACAACGTCAAGACCTATCTGCTGCGCGACCCCGAGCAGCTCGAGTACGTGCTCGACCGCCTCGACACGCTGGTGGTCAAGCCGACCGGCGAATCGGGTGGCAAGGGCGTCTACATCGGCCCGCGCGCCTCGGACGAGCAGACTGCGCGCCAGCGCGAGCTGGTCCGCGCCGCACCCGAGCGCTGGATCGCGCAGGAGATGGTGTCCCTCTCGACGACGCCGACGGTGACGCCCGGCGGAGAACTCGTTCCCCGCCACGTCGACCTGCGCCCGTTCGCGGTGTATGGCTCAGAGCTGCGGATCATCCCGGGCGGGCTGACCAGAGTCGCGCTCGCCGAGGGCGAAATGATCGTCAACTCCTCGCGCGGCGGCGGCTCGAAGGACACGTGGGTGCTGTCGGAGGGCGGCCCGGAGGCGGTCCCGAGCTTCGGCGGCAGCAGTGATGGGCGCGTGCTCCCGGACATGCCGGCCATCCCGCACTCGACGTGGACCGGCCAGGAGCAGCAACAGCAGCAGACGCGGACGCGACGGCTGATGCTCGCCAGGATCGCCCATGAGCTCTATTGGATCGGCCGCTACGTCGCGCGCGCCGACGACACGGCGCGAATGCTCGACGGGCTCTTTCGCGCGTCGTTGCAGTCACCCGGCGGCCCCGGTGGGTCGAACCTGCCCTGGGAGGCGGTCATGGCCGCGCTCGGCGCCGCGACCGCCGACGACGCGATGCCGGTCGGCACCGACACCGCGGTGCGCACGCTGACGCTCGATGCCGACAGCCCCGCCTCGGTCACCGCTTGCGTCGAGCGGGCACGCGAGGGCACGCGACGCGTTCGCGACGTCGTCTCGCGCGAGATGTGGCAGTCGCTGAACACGCTCTACCTTGAGCTCGACACGTGCGATCTCGGCTCCGCGCTTCGCACAGGGCCGTACTCGGTCTACTCGTATGTGCGCGAGCGCTGCGCGCTGTGGTGGGGTCTGGCCGACGAGACGATGCTCCGCGACCAGGCGTACGCGTTCCTGTCCGCAGGCCGTCACGCCGAGGGCGCCAGCATGATGTTGCGGATGCTGCGCGTCTCGATCGTCCCCTCGCTCGGCGAGCGCCCCGCCGAGGGCGGGCCCGCCGCGGCGCTGCTCCAGGCGATTGGTGGACTCGAGGCGTTCCGGCGCTCGGTTCCGGGCCCGGCCGACGCGTATCCGGTCGCGCGCTTCTTGCTGTTCGAGCCGAGCTATCCCGCACTCGGTGACGGCGGCGCTCGAGCTGCTTCACGCGAGGCTCACCGATGCCGACCCGAGCTATCGCACCGCGCCGCCGCTTCTGCGCCTGGCGCGGTTGCGCGCCGAGCTCGAGTTCCACCACGGCCAGCTTGCGGTCGAGCCGGGCGAGCGGCTGGCCGAGTCTGCTCGAGCACGTCGGCGACGAGCTCTCCGAGGCGGACGTCGAGATCGAGAAGCGCTACTTCGGCGGCGCTGCCGCCCAACCGCACGTGGTGGCCTGATGCGATTCCAGATCACCTACTGGACGGGCTATGAGTACTCCGAGCCGGTGCGCGACAACCTCAACGTTCTCCGGGTGAAGCCGGCGACGACGCGCCACCAGGCGGTCGACGACTTCTCCTTCCGCGTCGAGCCCGAGGCGCGCCTGCATCAGTACCGCGACTACTTCGGCTCCGAGGTGATCGAGTTCGGCGTCACCGAGCCGCACGAGCGGCTCGGGATCGAGGCGAAGATGCGGGTGACCACGGTCGAGCAGGACGTCGACCCGAACGAGCCGTGGGAGGCGATCGCGACCGAGGACTACCGCGTCGACGCGGGCGAGTTCCTGCTGCAGTCCGACCCGCAGCCAGACCAACGTCCGCTTCAGCGAGCTTGCCGAACGAGGTTCGCGGCGAAACGCCGCTGCAGACGCTGCTCGCGGTTGCCGACGCGATCCCGGACCGCTTCGAGTACCGCGCGGGTGCGACCTTCGTCGGCTCGACCGTCGCCGACCTGCTCGAGGGCGGCGCCGGCGTCTGCCAGGACTTCGTCCACCTCGGGGCGATGGTCCTGCGCAGTCACGGCATTGGCGCGCGCTACGTGTCCGGCTATCTATTTGCCACGTCGAAGGACGGCGATGCCGAGTCGGTCGAGGTACAGACGCACGCTTGGCTCGAGGGCCTGCTGCCCGACTCGGACGGCCAGCGGCGCTGGATCGGCGTCGACCCGACCAACCGCGGTCGCGCCGGCGCCACGCACGTGAAGATCGGCCACGGGCGCAACTACCAGGATGTGCCGCCGATTCGCGGCGTCTACCGCGGTCCGGCGGTTGCCGAGCTGAGCGCCGGCGTCGAGATGCGCAAGCTCAATGGCGACGGCGCCAGCTGAGCGCGGCTACTGCTCGACGCGGTCGAGCGCCTGGTTCAGCTCGTCGAGGCTGAACGCGCCCTCGATGCGCGTCGAGACCGGCCGTCGGAGTCGATCACGAATAGCCACGGCTCGGCTGGCGCAGGTTGGTAGGCTGCGAACAGCTCGGCCGCGCGCCCTTGTTCGGGTCGTTGTCGTTCCAGATCTCCATGTGGATATAAGCGGCGTCGTCTGGGCGCTCGTTCTTGACCTGCTCCGCCGACATCGGCCACCGGGCCGCAGACGCGCGTCTGACACAAGGCCGGCGTCGCGAACAGGAGCACGATGGGCTTCTTGCCCACGACGTCGGCGTAGGTCGACGTCGTGCATCGTGTCCGGTGGCACGCGGGTGTCGATGTCGGTGATGTCACCGACATCGTCGACGGTTGGCGTGTGGATCACGGGTGCTTTGTCGCCGACACCCGGAATCCGATCCGTGGCCTTGGCGACGACGCTCGGTCCACGCGGGTGGCAACGCGGGCTCGCCGTCCGCGCTTGTCAACGACGGCAACGATTCGCCACTCGCCGGGCTGCTCGAAGTTGACGTCCGTGACAGTAGACGGCCTTGGCAGCGTCCGGGTCGCGTTGTCGTGGTCTGGGAGGCGAAGGCCGGAGTCGTGACGAGGTTCTCGCGCGCGCTGGGAATGGACCCTCAGCTCTACCCCCAGCACCGTGGGCGATGTAGAGCGCCGCGTTGAGATCCTCGCTATTGGGAGTGCCGTCGACGTTGAAGACGCCCGACCGCGAGGCGGTTCTTGCCGACGGTGAAATCGACTGCCGGCGGCGGCGACGACGATGTCGTCGCCGGGCTCGGTGTCGGCGAGGATGTCGTCGAGAGTGCCGCCGCCGTGGTCGGGAAGCGTCGATGCGGCCGGCGGCATCAGAGGATGGGGCCGATCGGCTCGTCGCTGTCGCCGCAGCCGATCGGCGACGGTGGCGCCGACGACCACCGCGACGATCGGCGGCGCCCTGCTTCAAACGGACCAGTCCCACGCGGGCAATGCTAGAGAGGCCGGCTAACGACTGCGCTAAGCGGCGGAGCGGCCGGATAGGGTGGCGCGCCGGATCGTCGACGTCTAAGGAGGAGCTTCGAGTGGCGGAACGTGCAGCGCTGGTGACGGGCGGTTCGAGCGGGATCGGCCTGGCGATCGCGCGGATGCTGCTGGCGGACGGCTACGGCGTCACGATCTCGGGCCGGCGCCCGGAGAAGCTCGAGCGAGGCCGCCGCGGGTCTGCGCGACGAGGGCTTCGACGAGGTCCACTCGGCTGCCGGCGATGATGACCGACGAGGAGCAGATCGTCGGCGCTCGTCGCCTCGCATCGCGAACGGTTCGGGCGTCTCGACGTGCTCGTCAACAACGCGGGCGTCGGGATCGGCGAGGCTGATGTCCGAGATCACCGTCGAAGAAGCTCGACATTCAGATCGGCACGAACCTGCGCGGGCTGATCCTCGCCACGCGCGAGGGGCTGCCGATGCTGAAGGAGGCGGGCGCCGAGCACGGCAAGGCGCTGATCGTCAACACGGCTTCGATCGCCGGCAAGAAGGGCCAGGGCTGGCTTTCGGTCTACTCGGCGACGAAGGCGGGCGTTGTCGGCTTCAGCCAGGCGACCCAGCAGGAGCACGAGAACGACGGGATTCAGGTGACGGCGCTGTGCCCCGGGTTCGTCGACACGCCGATGACGGAGTTCGTCAAGGAGCCAGGTGCCGGCCGAGAAGATGATCCGGCCCGAGGACATCGCGGAATCGGTGCGCTTCCTGCTGAACGACGTCGCAGCTACTGCCTGGTGCCGGAGATCGTCTTCCAGCGACCCGGCGAGATCATCTAGCGCGCACGTTGCGCTAGGTGCGGCTGAGCTCGCGCTCGGTCGCCGTGAGCAGGTCGCTCTTCGGCGCGCGGCGACGGACCTGGATCGGCTCGTCGGTCGGTCTCCGGCACGGTGACCGGCGCCGGGACCTCAACGTGGCCGGCGCGCTGGCGGCGCTCGGCGCGGATCTGAGCGGCGAGCTCGGCGATCGAGAGGTGGTCGAGCGAGGTGTCGCGGTTCGAGGCTCTGCTCGAGCAGGGTGCGCAGCTTGCCGACCTCGCGGCGGGTGGCGCGGCGCGGCCGGCGCGGGTGCGTGTA
The DNA here is from genome assembly GCA_963746215.1 of uncultured Solirubrobacterales bacterium. Lineage (GTDB taxonomy): Bacteria > Actinomycetota > Thermoleophilia > Solirubrobacterales > 70-9 > WHSW01. Next base: position 66,836 of record CAVVAT010000002.1, on the reverse strand, counting down.
GGCGTCCCAGGCGCGGGCGAACTCGGCGACGTCGGTGCGGCCGCCGTTTCGGTGAGCGGCGAGCATCGGGCAGATGCCGCCGGATTCGGAGTCGACGTAGGCGCCGACGATGATCCGGTTGGTGTCGATGCCGCGCAGCATCGCCTCCTTCGTCCGGCGCGGAAGCGGTCGACGGCGCCGCGGAGTCGGCGCGCTGGATCGCCTGTGTGACGTCTCACGTGAACAATGGTCGGCGAGATGACGGCAAGGGTCAAATCGGCGAACGGCTCCGGAAAGCGATCTTGCAAGGTGATGGTCGCCGCGTTCGGCGATGCCGGCCACGCATTTCCCGCGATCGGGCTGGCGCGGGCGCTCCATGCGAGCGCGGGAATGACGTGCTGGTCGAGACGTGGGAGCGCTGGCGCGAGCCGGTCGAGGCGCTTGGGATCGGCTTCACCGCCGCCGAGGAGTACACGACGTTTCCGCCGCAAACCCCGGAGCGGCCAGAGGAGGCCGACGGCCGCCGACGCGGCGCTCGCGCTGCTGCCGCTGATGGAGCGCGAGCGCTTCGACGTGGTCGTCAGCGACATCCTCACGCTCGCGCCCGCGCTCGCGGCCGAGCGGGCCGGTCTGCAGCGGGCGACGCTGATCCCGCACATCTATCCCGTCCAGGAGCCGGGGCTGCCGTTCTTCGCGTTCGGCGCGCTGGCGCCGCGCACGGCCGTCGGGCGCGGCCTGTGGCGGCGGGCGCTGCCGATGCTGATCCGTGGGCTTGAGCAGGGCCGCGATGAGATGAACGAGATCGCGGGCGGTGGTGGGACTCGAGCCGATCGACCGCCTTCATGGCGGGATCTCCGACGAGCTGGCGGTGGTGGCGACGTTTCCGCAGCTCGAATATCCGCGCGCGTGGCCGGCGAGTGTTCACGTCACCGGGCCGTTTGGCTTCGAGCTGCCCTACCCCGACATTGAGCTTCCCGAGGGCGACGAGCCGCTGGTGCTGGTCGCCGCGTCGACGGCGCAGGACCCGGACTGCCGGCTGATCCGCGTCGCACTGGAGGCGCTCGCCGACGAGCCGGTGCGCGTGCTCGCGACGACCAACGGCCACTTCCCGCCGGAGCCGCTGCCGACGCCGCCGCCGAACGCGCGCCTGGTCGACTGGCTGTCGCTACTCGCAGGTGACTGCCGCGGCCGATCTCGTCGATCTGCCACGGCGGCCATGGCACCGTCGCGCGGTCGCTCGGCGCCGGCGTTCCGCTCGTATGCGTCCCGGCCGTCGGCGACATGGCCGAGACGGGCGCGCGGGTCGCCTGGTCAGGCGCCGGGCGTGATGCTGCCGTGGCGGCTGCTTTCGCGCGTCGACGCTGCGGCTGGCGACGCGAAAGGCGCTGGCCGAGCCGTCTTATGCGACGCGCGCGGGCGAGATCGGAGCCTGGGCGGCGAGTCACGACGGGGCGGCGCGGGCGGCGGAGCTGGTCGAGGACCAAGCGCTGGCCTAAAGCTCCGGGGGTGGGATTCGAACCCACAACCTATCGGTTAACAGCCGATCGCTCTGCCGTTGAGCTACCCCGGATCGACGGCCAAGGCTACCTGCCCAGCGCTACGACTGCGACCGCGCGATGCGCTCCGTCAGCTCCGCGCGCTTGCGCTGAAGCTCGACCGGCGGAGCGTCCGAGGAGGCGTCGAGGCTGCGATCTCCGCGTCGACCCGCGAGACCTCGAGCTCGAGCATGCTCAGCTCCATCGCCTCGGCGCTGGCCGGCTCGCGCTCGGCCTGCATGACGACCTGGGTGACGTAGGCGAGCAGCGGCTCGTCGGCGCGGTCGAGCCCCTCGGTCGGCTTCTCGAGGTGGCCGAGCAGCCAGCCGCGCGCCCGCGCGGCGACCGGGTTCGTGAAGTGATCGTCGGTCGAGCCGCTCGAGATACTCCGCGCCCTCCGCGGGCAGCCGCACGCACATCGCCAGTAGCGCCAGCTCGCGCCGCTCGCGCGCGTTGAGCGGCCGCGGCGCCTCGCGCTTCGCCGCGGGCGCGCTCGGGCTCGACTTCGCCGGCGCCGCCTCGAGATGCCCCCCCCTCCCCGCTCCAGCAACCTTGCGCGCGACCAGCCCCGGATCGGCATCCAGACCGGCTGCCGACCTCGCGCATCAGCTCCTCGCGCGTGATCGAGTCGGGCATCGCGCCGATCACTCCCACGACCTCGTCGAGCGCTCGGTCGCGGCCCGTCGGCGATGCTCAGGTCGGCGTCGTCGAGCAGCGTGTGGACGTGGAAGACCGGCAGATCCTCGGCGGCGTCGATCGCGGCGCGAAACGCGTTCGCGCTCGCGCCATCGCCACCGGCGAGCAGATCGGCCGGATCCTTGCCCTCCGGCATCCGCGCGACCCGCAGCCGCAGCCGCGCGCCCGCAACCTGCTGCGCGCGCAGCATCGCCTCGCGGCCGGCGCGGTCGGCGTCGAGCGCGAGCACCGCCTCCTCCGCGTAGGCGGACAGCAGCTTCACCTGCTCGGGCGTGATCGCCGTGCCCATGATCGCCACCGCATCCCGGATCTGCGCCTGGTGACACGCGATCACGTCCGTGTAGCCCTCCACCACCACCGCCCGCCCGCTCTTGACGATCTGCGGGCGCGACCGCTCGATCCCGTAGAGCGTGCGCCGCTTCGAATACAGCTCACCCTCCGGCGAGTTGACGTACTTCGGCTTCTGGTCGGGCAGCAGCGCCCGCGCGCCGAACCCCTGCACCCGCCCGCGCGCGTCGCGGATCGGGAAGATGATCCGCGAGCGAAACCGGTCGTAATGGCCCTTGCCCTTCTGGCTCTTGAGCACCAGCCCGGCCGCCTCGAGCTCCTCGGTCGAATACCCAGCCTGCTGGCCGCGGACCAGGACCGTGTCCCACGTCCCGGGCGCGCAGCCGACGCCGAACTCCCTCAGCGCCTCCTCCCCCAGCCCGCGCTCCGCTCAGATACTCGCGCGCCCTCTTCGCCTGCGGCGCGTCGTTGAGGAACGTCGAGTAGAAGCCCGCCGTCCGCTCGAGCAGCTCGCTCAGCCGCCCGCGCTTGCGCCGCAGCTCCTCCGCGCGGGGATCCTCCGCCTCGCGCTCGAGCTCGACCCCGTACCGGTCGGCCAGCGCCTCCACCGCGTCGGGAAACGGCAGCCCCTCCTTCTCCTCGACGAACTTGATCACGTCGCCACCCACCCCGCACCCGAAGCAGTGGTAGAGCTTCTCCGCCGGGTCGACCGAGAACGACGGCGAGCGCTCGTCGTGAAACGGGCACAGCCCCGTGTACCGGGTGCCCGACCGCTTGCAGGTCGGTGTGCGCCGAGATCACCTCGACGATGTCCGAGGCCTCCTTCACCCGCTCGACGCTGCCCGGCGTGAACAGCGCCATCAGAGCTCCGCGAACGTCGACATCGCGTAGCGGTCGGTCATCCCGGCGATGTAATCGGTGACCCGCTGCAGATCATCCCCCGCAACGTCATCCGCCGGATTCGCGACGGGTCCTCGAGGTAGTGGTCGAACAGCCCGCTGGATGGTGCGGTGAACGCGGTCGTGCTCCGCTGCGCGCCTCGTCGCCGAGATACACGTTCTCGAACATGAACTTGCGCAGGCGCAGCATCGCGCCGCCAACCTCCTCGGACTGGGCGATGTCGCCGCGCTCCGCCGACGTCTCGACGATGTCGCGCACCAGCGTGTCGATCCGCGCCGACCCTGTCGGCCCGAGCAGTCTCGATCTCGCCGGCCGGCAGCTCGGACTCCGTCGAGGATGCCCGGCCCGCACGGCATCGTCGATGTCGTGGTTGATGTAGGCGACGCGATCGACGAGCCGGACGATCCGGCCCTCCAGCGTCGCCGGGTTGGTCGAGCCCGTGTGGCGCAGGATCCCGTCGCGCACCTCCTCGGTGAGGTTGAGCCCCCGCCCGCCCCGCTCGAGCACCTCGACCACGCGCAGCGAGTGCTCGTTGTGCCGGAAACCCTCCGCGCCGCGCGCGCGCAGAGCCTCGTCGAGCGCCTCCTCGCCGATGTGGCCGAACGGCGGGTGGCCGAGGTCGTGGCCGAGCCCGATCGCCTCGGTCAGGTCCTCGTTGAGCCCCAGCGCGCGTGCGACCGTGCGCGCGATGAAGCACGTCTCCAGCGTGTGCGTGAGCCGGGTGCGGTAGTGATCGCCCTCCGGCGCGATGAACACCTGCGTCTTGTGCTTGAGCCGCCGGAACGCCTTCGAGTGCGCGATCCGGTCGCGGTCGCGCTGAAACGGCGTGCGCACCGGGCTGTCCTCCTCGGGCGCGGCGCGCATGCGCCGGATACGAGCGCGTCGCCGCGCTCGGCGAGAAACTCCGCTCTTCCCAGGCACGGACGCGCTGCTCGAACGAGATCGAGGCCGGCTGCGACTGGATCGGCGTGTCTGCTCCAACTCAGTTCAAGAGGATAGGCGCGCCTCGGCCTCTTCCCCACGGCGCAGCACCAGGAAAGTGAGCCAGATCGCGAGCAGGAAGATCGGCAGGCCCATCGCCGTCTTCGCGATTCCGAGCGCAAGCAGAGCACCCGCGAGATAAAGCGGCAGCTGCACCGCCAGACGCAGCGAGAACACCCCGACCCAGATCCAGCTCGCGCGCGAATACAGACGGACCTTCTCCGGATCCTTTCGCCACGCCATCCCCTCGCCGCCGAGCGGACCGAGGATCACCCCGATCAGCGGCCAGCGGATCAGCGATCGAGATCAGATACGCAAGCGCGTAGCCGGCATTGAGCAGCAGACCCGGCAGGAAGAAGTCCTCCGCCTTGCCCGTCTTCGACGCGATGAACGCGGCAATCGCCACGCCCGGCGAAGCCCGGCGAGCGCGAACTGCAGGCTCTCGCGACGCACCAGCCTGATGACCGTGATCAGCGCGCCGACGCCGACCGCCACCCACGCCGCCGAGTTCAGCTCGTTGCCGTTGAACGTGTAGACGAGGACGAACGCGAGCGCCGGGATGCTCGAATCAGCAATCCCCTGCGGACCCCCGAGCGCCTCGAGCAGCTCGTGCCTGTCGCGCGGCCTGACTCCCTCCATCGGCAGGAGCTTAGGTGGCGCTGCGATCGCGACTGGCGCTCAGGCGGCGGCGCGCAGCTGCACGGAGGCGTGGTGCTCGACCGTCTCTGAGATCGCGCGCTCGACCTGGCGCAGCGTCCGCTCGCCGCCGCTCGGCGCCTGCGCGAGCGGATGGCCGAGCGCCTCGACCATGAACGTGTGCGCATCGCGCGAGAAGGTGAACCCCTCGCGCTCGCACGCCGAGCACACCACGCCGCCGGCGAACCCGAGAACCCGCTCAGCCCATCGGGCTCGCCGCACCGCGCGCAGGCGGCGAGCTCGGGAGCGAACCCGGTCGCGAGCGCCAGCTTGATCCGAAACGCGAGCGCGGTCGCCAGCCCGGCGGCGCCGTCGCCGCTGCCGTCGCCCGCGAGCGACTCGGAGCCGTCGAGGATCGTCAGATAGCGGCAGAGCAGGTTGTACGCGCCGGGGTTCGGCTCCTCGGCGTCGCAGAGGCGCAGCACCGCGTCGCACGCCGCGCGCCGCAGCGCCCAGCGCCGGCCCGTCGGCGCGCAGGTTCGGCGTGGCCGTCGAGCGTGTGCGCCGACGTCACCGTGCAGAGGTCGCTGCGCCCCTCGTACAGGATCAGATCGAGACGAAAGAACGGCTCGAGCCGCCCGCCGAAGCGCGAACGCGGCTTGCGCACGCCCTTGGCAATCGCGCTGATCCGACCCCGGCTCGCGCTGAACAGGTGCAGGATCCGATCCGCCTCGCCGTAGCGAATGCTGCGCAACACGATCGCTTCGGTCTTGAACTTCCCCGGCAAGGTGACGAAATTGTGTCCGCAGCGGCGGACGGCTCGCGAGCTGCGTTTAGCGTCCCCACTGAGGACGCTAGCCGCAGTTCGCGGCGGCGGCGACCGAGTCCCGGATCGCCGCGGCGGTCACCGTGGCCGCAAGCGTGCCGACGCCGAGGGCGATCAGCCGCTCGGTGGTCATCAGCGCATCCGCGGCAACGGGGATCTCGTCGAGCGAGCCCGATGCGACGCAGAAGCAGACGTCGCCGTCGACATCGGAGAAGACCGGATCGACCGCTCGGGCCAGTCCGGCGCTCGCCATCCGCGCCGACCCGCCCGCAGCTCGGCTTGTCGAGCGGCGCATCGGTCATCACGCACACGAGCGTCGTATTGCGCGGCTCCACCAGCGCCGCGCCGGGCGGCGCGCTGAGCGCCACGATCTCCTCGGCGGTCCGCCCGCCGTCGCGCATCCCGCCGAGCGACCTCGCCGTCGGCGCCGATCACGTCGCCGAACGCGTTGACGACGGCAAGCGCCGCGACCGTGTGGCCGGCCCCAGTGCGCGCCGCCGCGTAGCCGATCCCCGCCCGGCGTCGCGTGCTCGCGGCCGTGCAGCTTGCCGACCGACGCCCCCGTGCCCGCGCCGACCGCACCGCGCTGCGGGAACCCCTGCCTCGCCGCCTCGCAGGCCGCCTCGCCCGAGGCCGCGTCCGGCCGCGCCTACGGATCGCCCGCGGCAAGGTCGTAGACGATCGCCGCCGGGACGATCGGCACGAGCCCGGCCGGCGTCGAGTAGCCGAGCCCCTCGCGCTCGCACCAGCGCATCACGCCGTCGGCTGCCGCGAGCCCGTAGGCGCTGCCCACCGGCGAGCGAGACCGCGGTCACCTCCGACGTCGCCGCGAACGGCCCGACCACGTCCGTCTCGCGCGTACCCGGCCCGCCGCCGCGCACGTCGACCCCGCCGCGCGACCCGGGCGGCGCGATCACCACGGTGCACCCGGTCACGCCCTCCGCGTCGGTCCAGTGGCCGATCCGAAAGCCGTCGGGCGGTGGCGCCGGCTGCATCGCTTGCGCGCGCGCGGCCGGCGGCGCAGCCGCACCTGGCAGTTCGGGCAGAAGTACGTCGAGCGCCCGCCGACGACGATCCGGCGGATCGTCTCGCCGCAGCGCAGGCAGTCCTCGCCCTCGCGCGTGTGGACGAGGAACTCGTCCTGCATCGAGCCGCGCTCGCCACGCGCGTCGCGATAGTCGTCGATCGACGAGCCGCCGTTGGCCAGCCCGGCCTCCAGCGCGCCCACGATCCCGTCGACCAGCTCCTCGGCGTGCTCGAGGCGCATCGAGCCGGCCGGCGAGAGCGGATGCAGGTGCGCGCGCAACAGCGCCTCGTCGGCGTAGATGTTGCCGATCCCGGCGACCATCGCCTGGTTGAGCAGAAACGACTTCAGCGGCGCGGTCCGCCCGGCGGCGACCTCGAGCAGGTGCGTCGGGCGTCAGCCCATCCTCGAGCGGCTCGACCCCGAGCCGCGAGGCGAAGTACGCGTCGATCTCGCCTGCGGCCGAGGACCTCGCCATGGCCGAAGCGCCGCGGATCGGTGAACCACAGCTCGCTGCCGTCGTCGAGCTCGAGCCGCGCGCGCAGGTGGCGAGCGCTCGGCATCCGCCTCGTAGAGGCGGGGCATCCCAAGCCGCCCGCCGCTCGTCCTCGTCGCCCTCGCGGATCAGGAGGTTGCCCGTCATCCGCAGGTGCATGACCAGCGCCGAGCCGTCGTCGAGCGTCAGCACGAGGTACTTGCCCGCGCCGCCCGACGTCCTCGATCCGCCGCCCGGCGAGACGCTCCTCGACCCGCGTCGGCAACAGCGGCCGCGTCCAGCGCTCGTCGAGCACCTCGGCGCTCGGTGATCGTGCGCCCGGCGACCTCGGGCTCGAGCTGGCGGCGGATCGTCTCGACCTCGGGCAACTCGGGCATGACCTGCAATCGATGGCTGCTATCAACCTGCGATGGAGATCGTCGACGCCGCCCCCGAGCACCTCGACCAGATCGCCGCGGATCTACCGCCACTACGTCGAGACGTCCCCGGCGACGTTCGACCTGATCGATCCGGACCCGGCGCACTGGCGCCAGCTGCTCGGCGCCAGCGATCCGGCGTCGGCTACTTCTTCCTCGTCGCGCTCGACGACGACGGCGAGGTGACCGGCTACGCCAACAGCGAGCGCTTTCGCGACCGCGCCGCGTACGACACCACCTGCGAGACCTCGATCTACGTCGACCACGACGGCGCACGGCCGGGGCATCGGCAGGGCGCTCTACGCGCGGCTGATCGAGCTGCTCGAGGCCTCGCCGCTACGCCTCGCCGTCGGCGGCATGACCGAGCCGAACCCCGCAAGCGCCGCACTGCACGAGTCGCTCGGCTTCACGAAGGTCGGCACGTTCGAGGGCGTCGGCGTGAAGTTCGACAAGCCTTGGGACGTCACCTGGTACCAGCGCCCGCTCACCTGAGGGGCGAGCGCTACACGGTCGCGCGCGGGTGGGCCTTGAAATAGACCTCTTTGATCCGCTCGCGCGAGAGGTGCGTGTAGAGCTGGGTCGTGGCGACGTCGGCGTGACCGAGCATCTCCTGGACCGAGCGCAGGTCGCAGCCGCCTGAAAGCAGATGCGTCGCGAACGTGTGGCGCAGGGTGTGCGGGCTCATCCGGCCCTCGAGCCCTGCGGCCTTGGCGTGGCGCTGGATGATCTTGTAGAGGCCCTGGCGCGTCAGCGCCCCGCCGCGGAAGTTGACGAAGAGCTTGCGCTCGATCCGCTCGCCGACGAGCTGCTGGCGCCCCATGCGCAGATAGCGGTCGATCGCCCGCGCCGCCTCGCGCCCGAGCGGGACGATCCGCTCCTTCGAGCCCTTTCCGTGCGGGCGGACGAAGCCACGGCGCATGTCGACGTCGCCGATCTCGAGCCCGATCGCCTCGGAAGCGCGCAGCCCGCAGCCGTACATGATCTCGAGCAGAGCGCGGTCGCGCAGGCTGATCGGATCGGCGTCGCGGGCGCTGTCGAGGAGCTTTCCGACCTCGGCCTGGCTCAGCACCTGCGGCAGCTTGCGGCTCTTCGCGGGCGGCGTGAGCGTCGCGGTCGGGTCCTCGTCGATCAGCTCCTCGCGGCGAAGGTGGCGATAGAACGAGCGCAGGCAGGCCGTCTTGCGGCTGATCGTCGCCGGCGAGCACGCCGGACGGCCACCGTTCCCGTCCTCCGCGGGCGCGACGCCCGTCGCGAGATCGGCGAGGAAGTCGGCGACGTCGGCGCGCTCCACCTCGATCGCATCGCGACCGCGTAGCGCGAGGAAGGCGCCGAACTGCAGAAGATCGGTGCGATATGCGTCGAGCGTGTTGCGGGCGAGGCCGCGCTCGAATTCGAGATGGGCGATGAAGTCGAGGACGAGCGCCTCGAACCGCGCGTCGGTGGTCGGCGCGTCGGTCGGCTTGGGGACGGCGATGGCCATGGCGCCGGTTTCTCCTACGCCAGGCCCGCACCTGCCGGTGCAACGCGACTACCGCAGCGAGATCCCGTAACGCCAGCAGCCCGATCAGCGTCTTCGAGTCGACGCACTCTTCGATCGCGGCGTCGAGTTCAGCGAGCGGCCACGCCACGATCTCGATCCGCTCCTCGGGATCGGGCTCGTGGTCTGCGACCTCCTCGATCCCGGTCGCGAAGAACACCGTCACCTCCTCCTCGGCGAATCCGGGCGAGGTGTAGAAGCGCTTGACCTCGGTCCAGTCACTGGCGCTCCGCCCGATCTCCTCGACCAGCTCGCGCTTGGCGCAATCGAGCTGCGACTCGCCCTCGACGTCGAGCTTGCCCGCCGGCAGCTCGAGCAGACGCGGCTCTCCGACCGCCTCGCGCGGCTGGCGGACGAGCCAGACGACCTCGTCGTCGTAGGCGGCGATCGCCACCGCGCCCGGGTGCGCCGCGATCTCGCGATCGGCCTCCTCGCCATCGTCGTAGCGGAAGCGGTCGACCCGGACGTCGATGATCGTGCCCTCGTAAACCGTCTTCGAATCGATTCGCTCCATCCCGTGCTCCTACCCGTCGACCGCCGCGGCCAACGCCCGTCCCGCCGCAAGCGGCGCCGCAAAGAAGAGCGGGTCGTCGGTGATCGAGCGCCCCATCGTCGTCGCCGGCAGGCCGCTCGCCGCGTAGCCGTCGAGGTCGATCTCTCGACCGCGAGGTCGTGGCGGCCGGTGCAGATCGCGATCAGGTCGTCGAGCGCGGCCTGCGCCGACCCGCCCTCCGGCGCGCCCTCGCGCCGAGCAGCGGCCACCCCTCGATCTCGGCCTCGGGCACGGGCACGCGCACGGGCGCCAGCAGCATCTCCAAGACCGTCGCCGTGTGGTGGCTGAGACCGCGATGGCGCGGACGCTCGTCCGTGCTCGACATCCGCGCGCACAGCAGCGTCGGCATCCCCAGCGCCAGCGCGGCGTGGGCCGCGTCGAGGGCGGCCATCCCGCCGTGGCCGAGCCTGCGTGGCCGAGCCGAGGATCCCGGCCCGGGGCCGACGACCACCGCGTCCCACCCCAGCCGCCGCGCGGCGGCATCGATCGCGCCCGCGACCAGAGATCGCCTCGTGCTCGCCACCGTAGGCGGCGCCCGGCCGTGATGTGGCCGCAGATCAGCCCGCGCTCGCGCAGATCGACGAGGTCGCGCGACAGCCCGCCGGGCAGGGCGGCACCAGCTCCCTGGACGAACCCGACCCGCAGACCCGGGCGCCGCTGCTGCGCCGCCCACGCGACCGGCGCCAGGTGGCCGTGGAGGGAGATCACCGCGACCGGCGGCTTCGGCCCTGCGCTCGTCCGCGTCCTCGGCGACCTCGACCGGCTCGACCGGGTGCTGAAGCGACGTGTAGTTGAGCTTGATCACGTGCTCGCCCATCGCTCCCTCGCCCTCGAGCCCGCGGTGAGGTTGACGTGGACGATGTCGAAGCCCCCCGACCCGAGGCCGAGGTCGAGCGCCTCGACGTTGACGACACCTCGTCGCCGACCTCGACCGGGCCGACGAGCCCGGCGTCGGCCCATGCGCGCCGGCGCTCGCCGTCGATCTCGACCTCGAGCGGGTCGACCGATACGACGGTGCCCGCGACGGAGCTTGAGCACGCTATGCCTCCGCCTCGGTGCCGGCCAGCTCGACGATCGCCTCGCACACGGCGAGCATCTCGGTCAGCTGCGCCGCGCCGACGCTCTCGCTCGGCGTGTGGTTGTCCGTCGTGCCGTTGGCGAGAAGGACCGCGTCGTAGCCGCGCGCGATCAGCGCATTGGCATCCGAGCCGCCACCCGTCGCGACCTCGCGCGGCTGGATCCCCCGGCGCTCCAGCGCAGCTCGCGCGAGACGCACGCCGGGCGAGCTCGACGCCTGGCGGTAGCCGCGAAAAACCTCATCGACGTCCACGTCCACGTCGACCCCGCGCTCGCTGGCGGCCCAGGTACACGCGTCGATGATCGCCGCCGTTGCGGTTGCGACCTTGGTCTCGTCGAGTGAGCGCGCCTCGCACTCCACCCTGCAGGCACCCGCGACGACGTTCGACGCGACCCCGCCCGCGATCAGACCGACGTTCGTCGTCGTTTCCTCGTCGAGGCGGCCCAGGTCCATCCGCACGATCGCCGCTGCTGCGGCTTCGATCGCCGAGCGGCCGTCCTCGGGACGGATGCCCGCGTGTGCCTCAACACCCTCGAACTCGGCGACGATCCGCTGGTAGGTCGGCGCCGCCGTGATGACCTCGCCGATCGGCGAGGCGTGATCGAGGACGAACCCGTGCGGGGCTCGCAGCGCTCCGAGGTCGACCTCCTTCGCTCCGCGCAGTCCGTCCTCCTCGGCCACCGTGAAGATCAGCTCGACGCCCGTCTCCCGCGGCAGGGCCGCGGCCCTGGCCGCAAGCTCCACCAGCACCGCGACCGCCGCCTTGTTGTCGGCCCCCAGGATCGTCTCGCCGCGGCTGCGAAAGACGCCGTCGGCGAGCTCGACCTCGATCCGGCCGGGCTCGGGAACGGTGTCGAGATGGGCGAAGAACGCGACCCAGCCCTCCCCCGTCCCCGGCACCCGAGCGATCAGGTTGCCGGCGCCGGCGCGCGCGGGCTCGGCCGCGTCGTCCTCGACGACCTCGATCTCCAGCTCGGTCAGCTCGGCGAAGACGTCGTCGGCGACCGCCCGTTCGGAGCCGGTCGGGCTCGCCGTCTCGCAAAGGCGGACGAAGCGCTCGAGCATGCGGTCGCTCATCGCGAGGCGGCCGACTCCGCAGCGTCGCGAGCCGCCTGACCGATGAAGTTTCGGATACGCAGCAGGCGGCCGTCGCGGAGATCCACGAGCCAGCTCGCCGCCTGGTCGAGATCGACGCCGCTCGTGCGCCCGCGAGCGCGGATCGAGCCGTGGAGGATGTACGCGTCTGGACCGAGCGCGCGGGCCTCATCGATCCCCAGCTCCCACGACTCGAACTGCTCGTCGATCTCGCGATCCACGAAAGCAGCCCGTCGCGGCCCGAGTAGACGTTCTTTGCCAGTGCCGAGTGAATCTCGATGCCGGGATCGACATCGATCGCTTCGGGCGACCGCTCGCCGTCATTCCAGCGCCGCCAGATATCGCGGATCACCCGCTCGCCCTCGTCCACGAGCGGGAGGCTACGGGCAGGCGCGCTACTAGCCGTCGCGGCGGGCGTGCAGCTCGTCGACGTTGACCGCGTCGGAGATCTCGCTCTCCTCGGTCGGCGGGCCCTCCCCGCGCTCGGCCGCGAGGCGCGAGGCGGCGCCGACGAAGTCGCGGAAGAGCGGCTCCGGCGCGGTCGGGCGGGAGTTGAACTCCGGGTGGAACTGCGAGGCGACGAAGAACGGGTGGTCCGGAAGCTCGACGATCTCGACCAGCCGCTCGTCGGGCGAGGTGCCGCCGCAGACGAGCCCCTCGTCCTCGAGGCGGCGCCGCAGCTGGTTGTTGACCTCAAAGCGATGGCGGTGGCGCTTGTAGATGACCGCCTCGCCGTAAATCTCGCGTGCCCGGGTGCCGTCGTGGAGCTTCACCGGGTCGGCGCCGAGGCGCATCGTCCCGCCCATGTCCGAGACCTCCTTCTGCTCCGGGAGCAGGTCCACCACGGGGAACGGCGTCTCGGGATCGAACTCGGTCGAGTTCGCGCCGTCCATGCCGGCGACGTGACGGGCAAACTCGGCGACGGCGATCTGCATTCCGAGGCAGATGCCGAGCAGCGGGATGCCGCGCTCGCGGGCGATCCGGGTCGCCTCGATCTTGCCCTCGATACCGCGCTCGCCGAAGCCGCCCGGGATCAGGATCCCGTCGGCCCACTTGGCGATCTCCTCGGGATCGAAGTCCTCGGAGTCGACGAGCTCGACCTCGACGTTCGTGGCGTGGTGATAGCCGCCATGGGTGAGCGCCTCGATCACCGACTTGTAGGCGTCCGCGAGGGCGACGTACTTGCCGACCAACGCGATCCGCGTCTTCCCCTCGCAGGCGTCGGCGCGGCGCATCAGCGCCTCCCACTCCTCGAGATCGGGCGGCGGTGCATCTTCGATCGCGAAGTGGTCGAGGACGAGGTCGTCGACGCCCTCCGCCCGGTAGACGAGCGGCACCTTGTAGATGTTGTCGACGTCGCGAGCGGAGATCACGGCCTCCACTGGGACGCTCGCGAACAGCGCGATCTTCTTGCGAATCTCACGGTCGAGGCCCTGCTCGGAGCGCGCCAGCAGCGCGTGCGGCTGGATGCCGATCCGGCGCAACTCGTTGACCGAATGCTGGGTCGGCTTCGTCTTCAGCTCGCCCGCGTGGCCGATGTATGGGACCAGCGTCAGGTGCAGGAACATGCAGCGCTTCGGCCCGAGCTCGGAATAAAGCTGGCGGATCGCCTCCAAGAAGGGCAACGACTCGATGTCGCCGACCGTGCCGCCGATCTCGGTGATGACGAAATCGACCGCCTGGCTCTCGGCGACGATCAGGATCCGCTGCTTGATCTCGTCGGTGATGTGCGGGATCACCTGGACGGTCGCGCCGAGGTAGTCGCCGCGGCGCTCGCGGCGAATCACGGAGTTGTAGACCGCTCCAGCGGTGACGTTCGACGCCCGCGAAGTGTTGTGATCGGTGAAGCGCTCGTAGTGACCGAGGTCGAGATCGGTCTCGGCGCCGTCCTCGGTGACGAAGACCTCGCCGTGCTGGAACGGGCTCATCGTTCCCGGATCGATGTTGATGTACGGGTCGAACTTCTGGATCTGCACCCGGAAACCGCGGGAGACCAGCAAGCGCCCGATCGAAGCCGCGGCGATCCCCTTACCCAGTGACGAGACCACGCCCCCGGTGACGAAAATGAAGCGTGTTTCGCCCGGCTTCATCGCGTCAATTCGTCCCGACTCACTCTGGCGAGCGAGTCTAGCCAGCGCAGTGGCGGAATTCTGTCGATGGATTTCGAGATTGACCGAAACTCCCCGAAGATCGTGAGCGCCGCGACGATCGCGAGCGCGATCCAGCGGCCCGTGTCGCCGAGCGTGATCAGCATCGCGACCCCGGCGAGCGCGCCGACGAGGTTCGAGCCGGTGTCGCCGAGCATCGCCCGCTCGCGCAGAGTGAAGAAGGCACCCACTGCAACCGGGCCGATGAACACTCCGAGCAAGGTCAGGGGCGCATCGGTCCAGGCGCCGAGGCAGAGGCCGGCGAGCAGCAGCGCGAACGTCTTCTCGACCCGGCCCGGCCGCAGATCGAGGAGGTTGAAGAGGTTCGTCGCCAGGAGCAGGAGCGCGAGGTCGGCGACGTAGTCGATGCCCTCCTGGCCGCGGCCCGACACCGCGTAGGCGGCAAGCGCGAAGGCCCCGACCGCCTTGATCGCGCCGGTCGAGAAGCCGCCGCCCGCAACCGCACGGGCGTGGCCGCGCCAGCCGCGCGGCGTGTCGGCATCTGCGCCACGACCCAGTGCGTCGTCGAGCAGGCCGAGCATCGCGACACCGATCACGTAGACCATCCACTGGCGCAGCCCGGGGTCGAGCAGGTCGAGGTCCGCGCGATCGTCGAGCACCGCGAGCGGGGCAAGGGCGATGAGCGAGCAGGCGATCAGCGCTGCGCCCGACGGGAAATGCGAGCTCGCGGCCCGCGTAGTTCGTCCGCGCGAGGCCGCTTCGCTGCATGTCGCGTAGCCAGGGACCGAGCACGAGCGCAGCAACGAGCGTCGAGACGATCAGCCCGGACAGCACCGGCTAGCCCCGCCCGTCGTCGGCCGGCGTCGCGAGCAGATCGGGCAGCAGGGCGTCGGCGGTCTCCTTGACCCCGAACTCACCCTCGGCCCCAGCCAAGACGTAGACGAGCGCCACCCTGCCGGAAAGCTGATCGACGTTGTCGACGCTGGCGGCGTCGTGGTCGGCGAAGAATTCGATCGAGCTCGGATCGGTGCTCGTGCTCTCGGCCCCGGCAATGGTCACGGGCTCGGTTCCGGGCAGATCGTCGAACGCGCCCTGCATCCCCTCGATCATCCCGTCCTCGATCAGGGCGGAGGCGGCGGCGTCGCGCTCGCTCAGACCCTCGGGCTGCTGGCGGACGATGACGATGCCGTCGAGCCCGCCGGGGTCGCCGCTGTAGCGCGAGAACAGCGCCGCTCGAAGCGCGTCGAAGCGCTCGCCGCCGCGGATCAGCGCCTCACCGGCCAGATTGGCCGCTCGCGTCAACTGCTCGTCGCGGGTCTCGTTGCGACCGCGGCGCCGCGGCAGCGCCTCGTCGACCGCATCTGCGTCGGGAGGCTCACGCACGACCGCGATCTCGCGCAGCGTCGCTCCGGCCGGGGCCAGCGCCGCGCGAACATCGTCGGCGAGGCTGTCGTCGAGCTCGCCGAACGCAACGATCGCGACCTGGCGCTCGCGCAGTCGGTTCTCGACAACCGCGGGGGCCACCGCGCTGCTGAACTCGCGCTCGTCGGCGAGTTGGGTCTCGAGCTCGTCGATCTGCTCGTTCTTGGCCTCGATGTCGGACTGCAGACTTGCCTCGAGGTCGTCCGCGGTGCCGCTGACGATGTCGGAGCCGAAGCCCACGCCGACCAGGATGCCGACGGCGAGCGCGAGAAAGACGGCGGCGAGCGATGCCGCGTGATACCTGGCCGAGTAACCCATCAAATAAGGCGCCTCAACAGCGGCGCAGCTCCGCTCCGCATTTCATGCTCCGCGATCACAGGTTTTTGATCTTCAGCCAGAGGAGATCGAAGAACTCCGCCAACGCCGGCGAGCTGAGGACGACGATGGCGATCAGGATCACCGAAATCGCCAGGAACGCCCACAGGTGCCAGCCACGGACGCCCGGGTTGTAGAGACGGCTGACGCCCTTGGCATCGATCAGCGTCTCGCCGATGCGGAGCCTGGTTAGGAACGTCGACGACATCCCGGCGCGGTTCTTGTCCAGGAACTCGGTGAGGTTGAAGTGGGCACCGACCGAGACGATCAGCTCGGCGCCGTTCTCGTGTGCGAGCAGCATCGCGACATCCTGGCTGGTCCCGATCGCCGGCACCACGAGCGGCTCCAGCCCGAGCGCTTCGAGCCGCTCGAGACCCGGCGCGCGACCGTCGGCGTAGGCGTGGACGACGAGCTCGGCTCCGCCGGTGAGCGCTGCGTCGGTCGCCGAGTCCATATCGCCGAGGATCATGTCGGGCTGAAATCCCTCCTCGATGATCGCGTCGGCGCCCCCATCGACGCCGACAAGGACCGGGCCGCGTGTCCTGGATGTAGGCGCGAAGCGTCCGCAGGTCGTGCCGGTAGGTCGTACCGCGGACGACTATCAGCGCGTGGCGGTTGCGGAAGTCGGTGCGCACCGGCGGGAAGCCAAGGCGCCCGAGCAGCAGCTCGCTCTCGTCCTGGACGTGCTCGATCGTGTTGCGGGCGAACTCCGAAAGCGCCTCGTTGATCCGTGCCCGCTGGCGCTCGAGCTGCTCGGTCGCGTGTTGGACGTCGATCGCGGTCCCCGTGGCGACGACCCTGCCGTTCACACTCACCTCGCCGCCCCGAAGCACGACCTCATCACCGTCGCGCAACTCTTCGAACAGCGGCGCCGCCGGCACGTCCACGAGAGCGATGCCGGCACGAGCGAGGATCAGCGGGCCGCGATTGGGATACCGGTCGGTCGAGGAGCGCGAGAGGTTGACGACCGCGATCGCCCCGCTCGCCGCAAGGTCCTCGGCAGCGATCGGATCGAGGTCCGTGTGGTCGATCACGGCGACGTCGCCAGGGCGCAAGCGCTTGACGAGGTTCTTTGTCTTGCGGCCGAGTTTTGCGGGACCGACGATCGGCGGGGTCTCGTTGGGCCGCAGCTGGATCTCGGGCCCACGCAGCAACGCGCGTGCCCGGCTTCGCAGAGCCATGCACCGATTATGCGGAGTCGAGTTCGCTCAGGCAGCGCGCAGGAGGCGCCGCGCATGCGTGCTGGCCGCCGAATCGTCGCTGTCCGCGCCCAGCATGCGGACGATCTCCTCGACCAGGCGGTCCCCGTCGACACGCTCGACCGTCGCCGTAGTCGCCCCGGCCACGGCTGACTTCTCGATCCTGAAGTGGGTCGTCGCCAGCGAGGCGACCTGAGGCAGGTGGGTGATGCAGATCACCTGACGCCCGACGGCGAGGTCGCGCAGGCGCTCGCCTACCGCGCGAGCGGTGTTACCGCCGACGCCGGCGTCGATCTCGTCGAATACCAGGGTGAGGCCACCGTCGCGACTCCCGAGGCCGCTCAGCGCAAGCATGATTCGCGAAAGCTCGCCACCCGAAGCCGCATCCTTGAGCGGCGATAGGGGCATCCCCGGATTGGTCGCGATCCTCAGCTCGACGGTCTCCGCGCCCGCGGGCCCGAAGCCGTCCGGATGAGGCTCGAGCTCCGCCTCGAGGGTTGCACCGTCCATCGCCAACTCGGCGAGCTCGACGGCGACGCGCTCGCCGAGGCGCCCGGCCGCGTCGCGGCGCCCCGCGCTCAGGTCCTTGGCAAGTCCGGCACGGCTCGCCTGCGCCTCGGCAACGCGGGCATCGAGCTCGGCAGCCCGCTCCTCCGCATTGGCGAGACGCTCGATCTGCGCGCGGCAGTGCTCCGCGTGAGCAAGGACCGCTTCGACGCTGCCACCGTGCTTTCGCTTCAAGCGGTCGATCGCCGCCAGCCGCTCCTCAACCGCCTGCTGGCGCTCCGGATCGGCCTCGATCGCGTCGAGATAGGACCGCGCATCACTGCCGACGTCGTCGAGCTCGAGGGCGACCGCGCGTAGGCGCTCGGCGAGCGCATCGAGCTCCGCGTCGACACCGGCGACGCCGTCAAGCGCCGAATCGGCCACCCCGAGCGCATCGCGGGCACCGCCGGCGTCCTCGCCGTCGCCGCTGATCGCGGTCAGCGCGGTGGCGGCCGCAGCCCGCAGCGCCTCCGCGTGGCGGAGGCGGCCGCGCTCGGCCTCGAGCTCATCCTCTTCCGCCTCCTCCGGCGCCGTCTCCTCGATCTCCTCCAACTCGAAGCGCATCAGATCGAGATCGCGTTCGCGCGAGCCCTCACGCTCACGCAGGACCGCGAGCTCAGCCTCCGCGGCGACAGCGGTCGCGTGAGCGTCGCGATAGCGCCCGCGCAGCTCGAGGTGGTCCGGGCCGGCGAAGCCGTCGAGGATCTCGAGCTGGGCCGAGGCGAGCGTCAGCTTGCGGTGCTCGTGCTGGCCGTAGAAGGCGATCAGCCGCGCGCCGAGCGCCTGCAGGTCGGCAGCTGTTGCCGCTCGGCCCGCGACAAAGGCGCTCGTGCGGCCGGAGGTGCCGATCCGCCGGCCGAGCACGATCTCGTCGGCGTCGGCGGGCAGCCGTTCGGCAATCTCTGCGAGCTCGGGGTCGTCGCGAAGATCGGGCGGCAGGTCGAAGACGCCCTCGACCCAGGCCTCCTCGGCGCCGGGCCTGACGATCTGCGGCCGCGCGCGGCCGCCGGTGAGCAGGTCGAGCGCATGCGCGAGCACGGTCTTACCGGCGCCGGTCTCACCGGTTATCGCGTTGAGTCCCTCGCCGAGGCGCAACTCAGCGCGCTCGATAAGGAGCAGGTTCTCGATTCGGAGCTCGCGGAGCATCCGCCCGTTTGTAGCGGCGCCGCCCGACGGATTGCTGCTCTAGTGGGCCAACCGGCCGAACTTGTCCCGGATACGCCGGTAGAAGTTCGCCCCGGGGAGCTGCGCAAGCCGGGAGGCGTCCTCGCGGAAGCGGATCTCCATCGCCGCGCCGCTCGCGAGCTCACCCACGTGCTCGCCGTCGAGGACGACCTCGACCGGATCGCGGCCAGCGATATTCGTGACCGAGAGGACGTCGTCGGGCGCGACTACCAGCGCTCTCGCGGTGAGCGTGTGCGGGGCGATGAAGCTGACCACGTAGCCCTTCACTCCCCACGCGAGGATCGGCCCCTGGTTGGCGAGGTTGTAGCCGGTGGAGCCGGCAGGGGTTGCGGCGACCAGGCCATCGCAGCGGACGTGTCCGACCTCCTTGCCGCCGAGGCTGTAGGAGAGCTCGGCGACGCGCCCCCGATGGCGTCGGATCAGCGAGACGTCGTTCAAGGCCGGTGCCGGATACTCGCTGGCGTCGCCCGCGTCGAGGCCGGGCATCTGGATCACCTCGAATCCGCCGGAGTACGCGGCCCCGAGGCCCGCATCGAGCTCCTCGCGCTCGGCCGCGGCGAGGAAGCCGACGGTTCCGTAGTTGACGCCGAAGATGGGCACCTGAGTGCCCGCGTAGGTGCGCAGCGCGGTCAGGATCGTCCCGTCGCCGCCGAGCACCAGACAGAGGTCCGGCCGCTCGAGCTCGGCCGCCGGCAGCAGGCGCTCGCCGAGTTGGCCGTGCTTGTTGCGCTCGGCGTCGCTGGCGAAGAGCTGACAGCCCTGGGTCTCGGCGATCTCGAGCGCGCGCGCAAGCGCTTCCGCTGTCTGCTCGGGCTGCGTATGGGTCAGGACCACCGCGGTCTGGGCCCGGCCGGTCATGGCTCCACCCTCTTGATCGCGGCATCGAGATCGGCGATCGACTCGCCGGTGCGCGCGAGGTGGATGAAGGTCTCGCGGTTGCCCTTCGGACCGGGCAGTCCTGACGACGCGAAGCCGAGCACGGCGAGTCCAGCGTCCTCGGCCGAGCGTCCGACGCTCGTAATCGCCTCGCGGCGGTCCTCGGCGTCGCGGACGACGCCACCGCGGACGCGGCCGCGGCCGAGCTCGAACTGCGGCTTGATCATCGCGAGCAGCTCACCGTCGTCAGCAACCGCGCCGGCCACCGCGCCGATCACCTTCGTCAGCGAGATAAAGGAAACGTCGATCACCGCCAGCGCCGGCACGAACGGAAGCTCACCGGGCTCGAGGTCGCGCGCGTTGCGGCTCTCGATCACGGTCACACGCTCGTCGTTGCGAAGCCCCCAGTCGAACTGCCCGTGGGCGACATCCAAGGCGATGACGCGCGTCGCGCCGCGCTTGAGCAGGCAGTCGGTGAAGCCGCCGGTCGAGGCGCCGACATCGAGACAACCAAGACCGGCGACGTCGATCGCGAGGGTGCCGAGAGCGTTTTCGAGCTTGATCCCGCCGCGCGAGACGAACCGCGGCTGCTCGACCATCGTCAGCTCGGCGTCCTCGGCCACGAGCTGGCTCGGCTTCAGCGCGATCGGGCCATCCGGGCCGAGGCGAACGCGTCCTGCCCGAACCGACTCGGCGGCACTGGTCCGCGATCCGGCGAGGCCACGCTCAGCCAGCAACGAGTCGATCCGCTGCTTCGCCATGGCGGGGAAGCTACCGCTCAGTGGATGGCGCCGACCTGGATCGCGATTACCTTCGGCAGGCGGGCCGCCGTGGCGCCCGCGCTCGTACGACACTGGAGCGTCGCGCTGGCCGCCGCGGCGGTCGTGCCAGCAGCGGTCAGCGTGATCGCCTCCTCCGAGCCAGCCCCATCTGCGGGCAGGAGAATGTCCTCGGTCTCGTCGACTATCTGACCGCCACCGGGACCGAACAGAAGCCGGCAGCTGATCGTCCGCGCCGAGGCGTCGTTGTTGTTGAGCGTGGTCTTGGCGATTACTACGTAGGCCCCGGCGGGGAGGTCGGCGACGGTGGCGACGGTCGTGTTGGTGACACCGACGGCGCCCGGCGATGTTCCTGACCCGGCGTAGGCGTCGCTGGGACCGCGGTCGCCCGTCGGGCCGGTGGTGCCGGCAGAACCCTGCGGGCCGGCTAGACCGATCGGCCCAGCGGGCCCGGTGGCACCGGTCTGGGCGATCTGGGAGCGCAGGGCGCGGTTCAGATCCTTGGGCTTGATCGTTCCGTTCTTGATCTGAGCACTCTTGACGAGCGACTTCGCCGTGGCGGTCAGTGTCGGTGCCGCGAGCGCTCCTGCCGCCGCCGTGGTGGCCACGGCGACTGCTACGGCCAGCGCAACGGCCGTCCTTGATCCGCCCTTGAACAAAATTGATCCCTCCCGTCGAGACAGCGTCGGCGCGAGCCTAACGACCGTTGCGGTTTAGGATCGCGCCATGAAACGCTCAACCTCCGTCATCGCCGCCGTCCTCGCCACGCTTGCGATCGGAGGCACCACCGCCTCCGCCCAGCAGCCAGTCGGCAACTTCATAACCCTGCACCTCGGGCCGACCGTCGGCCAGTTCCGCGGGGCGGTCAAGTCCGACGTCCTCGAGTGCATCGCCAACCGCAAGGTCCGGATCGTGATCGTCCAGGGTCCGTCGGTCGGCCCCGACAAGCGAGTCGCGAAGGGCTATACCGACGACCGCGGCCACTTCGACATCCAGACGACCCAGACTTCGGGCACCTGGATCGCGAAGGTCAAGCGCGAGGAGGTCGCCCCCGGGCTGGTCTGCGCCGGGGCCACCTCGAAGCGACGCGCCGCGGGCTGATCGCGCGAGCCCGGCGACCCCCCGGCCAGGCATCGCCCGGCCGGGGAGGTCGCGAGTTCGCGAGCTCGTCGTTACGGACTAGGCTCGCCCGCAACCTGACAGAGGGCCGCCCCAACGGCTCCTCCGTTCGGGTTAGCGGTGATGAGCACGCGGACCGCCTCGCTCGTGCTGGGTCCGTAGAGGTCGACTACCAATCCGAGCAGGTCGAGATGAAGCGGACCCAATAGGAGGTCGAGGACCTCGCAGCTGCCCGGAGGCACCGGCGGAACCTCTTCCTCCTGGCGGGAACTAGGCCGCGAAGCCGCGCGCTGTGCGGGCGCGTCCTGTGAACGCACCGGCGCCTTGAACGAGAGGATCGGCAGGGGCCGTCCCTTGAGCGCCTCGTTCAATGAGTCCGCTGCCTTACGGGCGAGGGCTCCCTTGCTGAGCTTGATCCCCTTCGACAGCTCGCAGAAGAGCTTGCCGAGCGCCCGGTCCGGGGTTGCGGTTACCTCGAGATTGATCTCACTCGTGCGCACCTCGAGCCCGAGGAGGTTGAGATAGAGCTTCGCGAGCCGCAGTTCGAGAACACGACACTTGCCCGCCGCCTTGACTCTGAGGTCGACCTCTTTCGTCAGCGTCTCGACACTCCCGTCAGAGCGGACCACCTTGGCCTCAACCGGACCCTCGGCGGAGACCTGCTTACCGTTGACGATGAACTTGGTCGCCGAGACGTCGACGCTGACCTTCGCGGTCTCTCGTTCGGCTGGCTCCTCTTGAGCGACAGCCGTCGCGCTGAGGAGTCCGAACGACGACAGAGTTGTGACGAAGACCGCCAACACTCGCCGCCGCACAATGCGTTGCTTCATGCGCTTCTCCCTGATTGAGCGTTTCCCCTTAGCGACGCGGCTTACCCGTGGCGGGGAACGGATAACGGCTGCGAGGCCGACGTCGACGCATGTCGAGGTCAGCCAGCCAAACGAAACGCCCGGCAAACGGGCCGGGCGTCTCGGGGTACAGGCAAGAGAGATCTGGCGGATCGCGCTGGAGCCGACCAGCAGCGACTACGCGGCGGTCGCCGTTGACCAACTCGCCAGTCGGACAAGAGGACGAAAATCGGCTACTCCTCGTCCGAAGCGGCCTCCGCCCGGGAGACCGAACGTCGCTAAATGCCGCCCATAGGACCAACTCCGCGACGTTCGCCTGGTCGGCGCGGACGGGACGCACTTCCCATGCGGAGTATGCGTGTCGAACGGGGCCGGAGCCGGCAGCCTGATTCAGCTCGCCTGAGTGCCGCGTTCTCGGCGGCGCGCTTCTGGGGGGTTTGGGCAGGGGTGCCATCGCCGCTCGGCCCGTAGGCGTGGCTTGCGGATCTGTCCACTTCTTTTGCGAGGTGGGAGGCTGCGCGGTAGCGGGCCGCCGCCCCCGCTTCTCTCCCCTCTTGACGTGCGAGCACTGGCACATAGGGTGCGTTGAACGGGACCACTGCCGAGAAGGAGGCACAGCGTGGCCAGAGTGAAGGGTTGGCTGACCTACGCAAATGTGATGGCGACGGTGGCTGTGTTCATCGCCTTGGGCGCAGGGGCTTACGCGGCAGGACTGGCGAGAGATACCGTGAAGTCCAAGCAGATCAAGGCCGGCGCGGTGAAGGCCGACGAGCTTGCCGACAACGCCGTAACCAGCCCCAAGGTTGCCAACGGCTCGCTGCTCAGCGAGGACTTCGCGGGCGGACAGCTTCCCTCCGGGCAGCAAGGACCGCAAGGTGAGCGGGGTCTGCAAGGTGCGCAGGGGACGCCGGGTGAGCCGGGTGAGCCTGGTCTCAGCGGCTTGGTGCAGGTCACGAACGCCAGTGCCAATGACTCCATCTCCTCCAAATCTGCCGTCGCCACCTGTCCGCCCGGGAAGGTGGCGATCAGCGGCAGTGCAGATATCAACGGCGGCACCACCGGTAGTAGCCCGGACCAGCTGACTGACGTCGTGATAACCAACTCCGGCTCACCCAGCCCGGAAACCACCGTTCCCGGAACGGTCTTTGCGAGGGCCCACGAGGAGGAGCCTCACGCCGGGAGCTGGAACGTGCAGGTTCGCGGAATCTGCGCGAACGCGTCTCCCTAGCCGTTGCACTGCCAAAGCTCATCAGCCGAACTTGACCTGGATGTTGCCGCCGTCGAGCACCCGCTCGCCCGAGTCATAGCCATTGGTGAGCTGGATTCGGTAGGTGTCGGCACGTCCTGGCTCGCCGTTATCGTGGACATCAATCCGGTAGGTGACAGGCTGCCCGTCGGCTTGGCCGGTCCCGCCAATCGTCGCCTGCGTGCCGTTGGTCCGCTGGCGGGACAGGAGCGCTACTCGTGGATCGGCATCGAGCAGCGATGCAGACCGTCTTGAATCGGGCGACGGCCGCGATTCTCGCCTGGCCGATGCCGTGGACGCGCTCGGAGCTCTAGGAATCGCTCTAGCCGGCGGGTCGGTCGGCGCTGCGCTGACCCTCGTTGCAGTGGGTCTCCGACGAGTGCGTTCGGCTCGAGCGGGAGATTCGCGGGGCGAAGAACACTGCGAACGACCTCTACGCGGGGTCGTTCGTCAGGCGAATTGCTACCTCAGTCGAGCGAGCGACTCGTCGGATCGCTGACAGGGGCCGAACTCTTCTCAAATTCCACTGTCGCTCGCCACTTCTCAGTCTGATTTGGCGCATCGTTTGGCGCATGAGCCGATTTACCCGCTGAGGTAATCGCGCTCGTCTCCGTGACTCCGCTCCGGCAACCCAAAACGAAACGCCCGGCAAACGGGCCGGGCGTCTCGGGGTACAGGGAGGAGAGATACGTATTTTTTTTGTCTATGTGAGGGCGATCGACGTGTTCAGGCGCCGCGTGGATGGCTGAACCGCGTTGCCACGGTCAGCGCAACCTGGGCTGCGCCTACGCCGATCAGAAAGGTTGGTGCGTACCACTCTTCGCTCGCGATGCCGATGGCCACGCCGCTGATCACAGCGAGCGCCGCAAGCGCGTAGTCGAAGCCGGCGTGCGCTGAGAGCGGCACGCTCGGCTGTGGTGCGTCGGCCTGGAGGGAGAGGCCGAGCAGAAGGACCCCGATCAGGACCGTGGCGATCGTCGCCGCAGTGCCGAAGTCCAGGAGGAAGGGCGCGACCATGATCGCGGGAGCCGCGAGCATCTCGAGTGCGCCGTGGACGGAGAGTGGAATGCCTCTCATGACCTCAAGGACGATACGAACGTATGTGCGGTTTGGGTGTGATGAGGGTCACAGTCCCCCACCTATTTAGGCCGGGTCAGCCCCGAATGCCAGAAGCGGCGCCGATTGCGTTCTGAACGCGCTCGGCAACCGCGGCCCCGGTGAGTCCGACTTCTTCGCGAAGCAGCGCCGGCTTGCCGTGGGTGACATAGCGGTCCGGCAGGCCGATCCGCACCAGCCGGGCGCGCTCGGCGCCGGCCTCCCCGAAGGAGTCCTCGAGGTGCTCGAGCACGGCCGACCCGAAGCCGCCCGCCAGAACGTTCTCCTCGATGGTCACGACCAGTTCGTGATCGGCGGCGAGCCGCTCGATCAGTGCCTCGTCGAGCGGCTTGGCGAAGCGGGCGTCGGCGACGGTCACGTCAAGGTCGTGCTCGGCCAGTAGCGCCGCGGCATCGAGCGCAACGCTGACGCCGTAGCCGTAGCCCAGGAGCGCCACCCTCTCCCCCTCCTTCAACACCTCGCCGGTGCCGATCGGGATCTCGCGCGCGCGGTCGGGCAACGGCACCCCCTCGGCATTGCCGCGGGGATAGCGGAAGGCGATCGGGCCCTCGTCGTGAGTAACGGCGGTCCGCATCATGTGGCAGAGCATCGCCTCGTCGCGCGGAGCCATGACGACGATGTGCGGCAGCGAGCGCAGGTAGGAGATATCGAAGGCGCCATGGTGGGTCGGGCCGTCGTCGCCGACCAAGCCGGCGCGATCCATCGCGAACACGACGTTGAGCTTCTGCAGGCAGACGTCATGGACGATCTGGTCGTAGGCGCGCTGGAGGAAGGTCGAATAGATCGCGCAGACGGGCTTCGCGCCCTGAAGCGCGAGACCGGACGCGAATAGGACGGCGTCCTGCTCCGCAATGCCGACGTCGTAGTACTGCTCGGGACACTCCTTCTCGAGCGTCGTCAGGCCGGTTCCCCCCGCCATCGCCGCGGTGATCCCGATCACACGCGGGTCGCGCTTGGCCTCGACCACGAGGGCGTCACCGAAGACCTTTGTGTATGCGGGCGGCGGCTTCGACGCCTCCTCGGGCCGGCTGCCCTCGACCATCTCGGGACGCGCGACCGGCGCCTTCACGGCCGGCTTCTTCGGCGCGGGTGCACGTTCGACGATCGAGCCCGGCTTGGCCGCGTGCCACTCCTCCATGCCCTCAAGCCCGCCGGATTCTCGCGGCCTCGAAGCCCTTGCCCTTGACGGTGTGAATGTGGACGACCACCGGGCGATCAGCCTCGAGCGCCGCGGCGAGGTTTTGGCGCAACAGCGGAACATCGTGGCCGTCGAACGGGCCCATGTAGGCGAGATCGAGCTCCTCGAACATCAGCCCCGGCGCCGCGTAGGCCTTGATCGCGGACTTGATCTCGGGGCCGAGCTTGCCGATCTGGCGGCCTAGGCCCAGCGGCAGCTTCGTAAGCCGGTCCTCGACCTCTTCACGTGCGTGGTAAAGGCGCGGATTCGCGCGTAGCCGCTGGAACGAGCGCGAGAGCGCGCCGACGTTCGGTGAGATCGACATGCCGTTGTCGTTGAGGACGATCACGATCGGCGTCTGCAGGCCGCCGGCGTTGTGCAGCGCCTCGAAGGCGACACCGCCTGTCAGCGCTCCGTCGCCGATCACCGCGACGACCTTGCCGTCCTCGCCGATGCCGTGGCGCATCGCCTCCTTGAGGCCGACCGCGTAGCCGATCGACGTCGACGCGTGGCCGGCGCCCATGATGTCGTGCTCGGACTCGGCGATCGAGCAGAACGGGGCGAGGCCGCCGTACTGGCGGATCGTCTCGAGCCGGTCGGCGCGGCCGGTGAGGACCTTGTGGGGATACGCCTGGTGGCCGACGTCCCAGAGGATCTTGTCGCGTGGCGAGTCGAGCAGCGCGTGCAGGACGGTCGTCAGCTCGCAGGTCCCGAGGTTCGCGCCGAAGTGCCCGCCGATCTCGCCGATCGTGTCGATGATCAGCTCGCGGACCTCCTGGGCGACCTGCGTCAGCTGCTCATCCGAGAGCTGACTGAGGTCGGCAGGTCCGGAGATGGCGTCGAGAAGCCGGAGCTCTTCGGGGTTGTCGTTGTGGTCGTCGGTCATGTCTGGCGCGTGTGGATGAAGTCCGTGATCAGCTCGAGATCCGAAGTCTCGCCGTCGATCGCTGCGAGCGACTCGCGCGCCTTGGCGTGGGAATCAGCAGCCAGCTCGCGGGCGCGATCGAGTCCGTAGAGGCTGACGTAAGTGAGCTTGCCATGGCGCTCGTCCGATCCTTGCGGCTTGCCGAGCTCCTCATCGCTTCCGGTCACGTCGAGGATGTCGTCGACGATCTGAAAGAGGACGCCCAGCTCGTCCGCAAATCGGGTGTACGGGATTGTCGCAGCTTGGTCGAGGCCGCCGACCAGGAGCGGGCACGGTGACGCTCGCGCAGATCAGCCTGCCGGTCTTGAGCGAGTGCAGCTCGCGCAGGCCGTCAGCGTCGAGCTCTTGGCCCGCGGTGACGTCGCGGTACTGGCCTCCGACCATCCCCCCCACACCGGTTGCACGGGCGAGCTCGCTGAGCGCGACGAGAATATGGGCGGGCTCGCCGCGCTGGTGGTCGCAGAAGTGGCGGATCGCCTCCGCAAAGAGGCCGTCCCCCGCGAGGATCGCCACGTCCTCGCCATGCATGACGTGCGACGTCGGTCGGCCGCGCCGAAGCTCGTCGTCGTCCATCGCCGGCAGATCGTCGTGAATCAGGGAGTAGGTATGGATGAGCTCGATTGCCGCCGCGGCGGGCAGCACCTCGGCTGGGTCGTTGCCAGCCGCCCTGGCCGCCGCCAGACAGAGGACCGGGCGGATTCGCTTGCCGCCCGCGAGCAGCGAGTAGCGCATCGCGTCGTCGAGGCCCGCGGTCGCCGCGAGCTCCGAGAAGTGGAGCGACTCGAGGTACTCCTCGACCTGCGCCTGCAGGTCGTCCGGGTATGCAGCGTCGGCGGCCACGGCGGTGGCCGTTCAGCCGTCGGCTTCGTTTTCGCGAACGGCGCGGTCGATCTCGTTGCCGGCGCGGCTGACGAGCTCGGCCGCCTCACGGGCAAGCGCCGCAGCCTGTTCGTCGCCGATCTCGGGGTCGCGAAGCTTCTCGGCGATCGAGCGCAGCTCGTCGGCCATGCCCCGGACTTCGCCGCTCACGATGCCTCCTGCGGTGCAGGCATCTCACGCGCGGCCGAGCCGAGAATCCCGTTGACAAAGCCCGGCGCCTCGGCACCGCAGTACTCGCGAGCGAGGTTGACGGCCTCGTCGATCGCGATCTCGGGCGGCAGGCCGGTGCGCATCTCGTGCAGCGCAACCCGCATGATCGAGCGCTCCAGCGGCGCGATCCGGTCGAGCTCCCAGCCGCGCGAGAGCGCCGCGATCGTCGTGTCCAGATCGGCGAGCTCGGCGTCGGTCGCCTCCGCAAGTGCGCGGGTGAACGGCTTCGATTCCTCGAGCAGCTCATCGAGGCCGCGTCCGGTCACGTCGCGCTGGTAGAGCGCGAACACGGCGTCGCGTCGCTGGTCGGATCGGCGCATGCACTGAGCCTACGCGGTGGGCCCGGCGGCTCCCGCTTCCACGAGCCGCGCGACAAGCTTTCCCGGCGAAAGGACCGCATCGACCCAATCCACGCGCAAAACGGTCTCACCATGAGCCTCGAGCAGCGCTTGGCGCTCGCGATCGTCCGCGCGCGCCAGCGGATCGCTGTGCCAGGCCGCGCTGTCCACCTCGAGGATCAGTCGCTGGTCCGGCCAACGGAAGTCCGGGATGACGCGCCGGCCGTTGACCATCATCGGGCGGTTGACCTCCGGGGGCTCAAGTTTGTCAGTGAGGATGATGTCCAGAACGTCGCTTTCTCCATCGCTCTTGGTAGGGGCGGCGCCTAACGCCACCGCTTCGCGCAACGTCGCGGCGCCGCGCCGGCCCGGATAGCGCTCGAGCACGAGGCCGAGCTGGCGTACCGTGACCTTGCCTGTTCCCAATGCCCTCCGGATTGCCCTTCGCGTCCGTGCGGCGTCGACTACCGAGGCGAGGTCGAGCAGGGCCAGCGAGACGGAGGTCACCGGGATCCCGAGGTGCTCGCGCCGGTCGAGCGGGTCAAGGCAGTTACAGCGGTGGATCCGGATGCCGGGTCTCGACCTGTGCGCGCCGCTCGTGACCGTCACATGCGGGACTCCGTCGACCCGGTCGACGAAGCCGAACAGCTCGTTGGCGGAGTAGTGGCTGAGCACTGCCCCCGGCCCACACGCCTTCACCGCCGCCAGCATCCGCCCCTCCCACGGCGGCTTTGAGTGCCCCACCGCGTAGACCGACCTGAAGAGGCGGTGAAGGGAGCCGCGCCGCTCACGGACCATCACCGCGCTGCCGGTCAAAACCGCAAGCCTGTAGCTCCGCGAGATCCACCACGCCCCACTGCCCTCCAGCGATCTCGGCCAGGCTTCGCTCGCGAGTGGCGGCTGCGTCAGCCTCAGGCTGACCGAAATCGCCTTTCGGCGGGCATGGGGCGCAGCGTGGCGGGCTGCGGCGCGCGGCTCAACGCGCGGGTGTGTCAGGACGCGGACGCTAGGCGCGGGAGACGTACTCGCCGCTGCGGGTGTCCACGCGGACGCGGTCGCCCTCGTTGACGAAGAGCGGGACCTGGACGACGACGCCGGACTCGAGCGTGGCCGGCTTGGTGCCGCCGCCCGAGGCGGTGTCGCCCTTGAGGCCTGGATCGGTCTGGGTGACGGCCATGTCGATCGCGCTTGCGATCTGGATGCCCGACGGGCGCTCGTCGACCAGCAGCAGCTCGACCTCGTCGTTGGCGACCACCCACTGCATCTCGTCCTCGATCCCGTCGCGCGGGAATCTCGGTCTGCTCGTAGGACTCGGTGTCCATGAAGACCGCAACGTCGCCCGAGTCGTAGAGGTACTGCATGCGTCGCGTCTCGGTCCGGACCGGGCGGAACTTCTCGCCGGCGCGAAAGGTCTTGTCGACGACGTTGCCGTCCGCGATACGCGCTTGAGCTTGGTGCCGCACGAACGCGCCGCCCTTGCCCGGCTTGACGTGCTGGAAGTCCATGATCCGACAGATCGTTCCGTCGACCTCAATATGGGTCCCGTTCTTGAACTGGTTGGTCGAGATCATCGGCGCCGAGGGTAGCGTCCAGACCATGCCCGAAGGCCTCACCGACGCCCAGATCATCGAGCGCCTCGAGAGACTCGAGCGCAACATCGCCCTCATTGCCGAGCGCGTCGGCGTCGAGCTCGAAGACCCGCGACGCCGCTCGGGAGGTGGCGGGCTCACGGAAGGCGAGGATGGCGCAAGCTCCACTCGAGCAACCGGTGGCTTCCTGGAAGCTCGGCGACCGCATCGCGATCTAGCCGGCGACCGAAGCTCCACGTGGCGAAGCAGTCGCGGCGCTGGATGTCCTCGCCGCTCGAGGCCGCAAGGCGGACCTCGGTGCAACCTCGATCTAGCTTCCGCGTCGGCCAGCGTCCGGTGGCTCCTCGATCTTCGACGGCTCAGGACCACCGCTACATTCGCCGCCCATGCGCACCTTCGCCTGCCAGAACTGCGGACAGCTCGTCTTCTTCGAGAACTCGACCTGCCTCAACTGCAAGACGAAGCTCGGCTTCGAGCCCACGCGAGAACGAGCTGATCACGCTGCTCGACGTCGGCGAGGATGCCCAGCTCGACCGCTTCGATGGCGAGCCTGGGTCGTTCTTTCGCTGCGCCAACGCAGGCCTCGTTCGCTGCAACTGGCTCGTGGAGAACGAGGGCGAGCTGTGCGTGAGCTGCGAGCTCACCCGCACTCGCCCCGCCGACGGCGACGTCCGCGGGCTGGAGCGCCTGGCCGCCGCCGAGGCGGCGAAGCGGTGGCTGCTGTTCGAGCTGCGCGAGCTCGGGCTCCCGATCGAGGGGCTCGCGTTCGACCTGCTCTCGAGCGAGGCGAAGCCCGTGACCACGGGTCACGCGGACGGGCTCATCACCCTCGACCTAGCCGAGTCCGATGATGCGCGGCGCGAACAGCGCCGCCTGCAGATGGGCGAGCCCTACCGGACGCTGCTGGGCCATATGCGCCACGAGGTCGGCCACTTCTACTTCCCGATCCTCACGGCCGACGACGAGAAGCGCGAGCGCGCTCGCGAGGTCTTCGGCGACGAGACCGCCAGCTACTCCGACGCCCTGGATCGCCACTACGACAAGGGCCCGCCCGCGGATTGGAGCAAGGCGTTCGTGAGCGCCTACGCGACGATGCACCCGTCAGAGGACTGGGCCGAGACCTTCGCTCACTACCTGCACATCCGCGACACGATGCAGACGGCCGCCGAGTACCGCATCCAGGTCGGAGGCCCCGACGCGGTCGCTCGCGTCAAGCCCGTCGGCGGAGCTGCGCTCCACGCCGCGCGAGGGTGACGTGCCGTTCGCCGAGATCCTCGCCGATTGGCTCCCGCTCACCTACGCGCTCAACGCCCTCAACCGCAGCATGGGCAGCGCCGACCTCTATCCGTTCCTGCTCCCGCCACCTGTCGTCGACAAGCTCGACCCTCGTCGACGAGCTGGTTGCGGGATATCCGCACGCGACTGAGGGTAAATAGGCTGCCAGCGATGCCCGAGATACCCGAAACCCTTCAGAAGCTCCTCTCCACCCCCGGCCCTTCCGGATACGAGGCCAACGCCGCGGCGGTCTGGCGCGAGGCCGCGTCGTTCGCCACGATCGAGACCGACAGGCTCGGCTCTTCGATCGCGCGCGTCGCCGGCGACTCCGAGGACACCCTCGTCGCCGTCGTCGGCCACATCGACGAGATCGGCCTTGCGATCACCCACGTCGACGAGAAGGGCTTCGCCTACTTCACGACGATCGGCGGCTGGGATCCCCAGATCCTCGTCGGCCAGCGGGTGACGGTCGACACCAAGGACGGGCCCGTTCCCGGCGTCATCGGCCGCAAGCCGATCCACCTGCTGAAGGAGGATCAGCGCAAGAAGGTCGTCGAGATCGAGGGCATGCACATCGACGTCGGTGCGGCCGATCGCGACGAGGCGCTCGGGATGCTGCGGATCGGCGACTCGGTGGTGATCGACGCCGAGCCCCTTGCGCTCGCCGGCGAGCGTCTCGCCTCACGGTCGATGGACAACCGCCTCGGCTCCTACGTGGCGCTCGAGTTCGCGCGCCGCTGCCACGAGCGCGGCGGTCACGCCGCAAGCGTCGCCGGCGTCGCCGCGGTCCAGGAGGAGATCGGCATCAACGGCGCGCAGACCTCCGCCTACCAGCTGCAACCGACGATCGCGATCGTCGTCGACGTCACCCACGCGACCGACGCACCGGGCGTCGACGAGAAGGAGAACGGAAGCCACCCGCTCGGCTCCGGCCCGGTGATCGGCCGTGGCGCCACGCTGGCGCCGAAGGTCTTCGAGCTGCTCGTCGAGACCGCCGAGCGCGAGGACATGGAGTACTCGATCGAGACCTCGGGCCGGCGCACCGCAACGGACGCCGACGCGTACCAGATCTCCCGCGCCGGGATTCCGACCGGGCTGGTCTCGATCCCGCTGCGCTACATGCACTCGCCGGTCGAACTCGTCGACCTGCGCGATGTCGAGGCGACGATCGAGCTCCTGGTCGCGTTCGCGACCGGGCTCGACCCGGCCGTCGACCTCTCGCAAGCCGCTAGATCAGGTCTTCCTTCAGCGTGTAGGTCGCGACGAGCTCGCCCTCGTCGAGGACGTGGCCTTCCATCGCTGAGCGCACGTCGTCGAGGGTGAAGTCGCCGTCGAGCTCGAGGCTCGGGACGTCGAGCGCGTAGACGACGAAGTGGTAGTGGTGCAGGCGCTCGTCGTTCCACGGCGGAAACGGCCCGTCGTAGCCGCCGTAGGTGCCCTGCATGTCCGGGTCGTCGGCGAGGAAGTCGGTGTAGCCGTTGACGCCGGTGACCCCGTGCTCGGTCGCGCCCGTTGGCTTGCCGCCGACGACGATCTCGGTCGACCCGGCGCCCTCGGGCAGCTCGGTGACGTCGGCTGAGATGTCGACCAGCAGCCAATGCGGGAAATCGGCCCGCTCCTGCTCCTCCTCGAGCGTCGTCTCCTCGGAGTTGACGTCGGCAGCATCCGCCGGCACGTCGGGGTCGTAGACGATCACCGCGAACGACTGCGTGCCTTCGGGGTGGCCCGACCAGCGCAGGTGCGGACTGCGGTTGCCGCCCTCGGCCGCCGCCTTGCCCTCGCCGTCGGGCACGCCGAACGCGTGCTCGTCGGGAACCCGCTCGCCGTTCTGATGACTGTTCGATTCGACCGTGATCGCCATCTGATTCCTCGCTTTCCTGTCGCTCTTCGAAGGGGCGCTACCCGTCAACCGACGACTCGAAGCCCCTTGTCGAGCGAGCTGAGGTTGCGATGGCCGTCCTCGGTGACGACGACGAGGTCCTCGATCCGGATCCCGAAGCGACCGGGAAGGTAGACGCCGGGCTCGACGGTGATCACCTCGTCCGCCTCGAGCACGTCCTCGGAGCTCTGGCGCGAGGCGCGGCGCCTCGTGGATCTCGAGCCCGACGCCGTGGCCGAGCCCGTGGCCGAAGTGGTCGCTCATGCCCGCCGTCGCGAATCACCGCGCGCGCAGCCTCATCGGCGTCGGCGCCGCTGAACCCCGGCGCGAACCGCATCGAGACCCGCAAGCTGCGCCGCGAGCACGAGCTCATACGCCTCGCACGCCTCCGCGTCAGGCTCGCCGGCGGCGAAGGTGCGCGTGCAGTCCGAGCAGTAGCCGTCGACGAGGGCGCCCATGTCCCAGACGACGAACTCGCCCTCGCCGATCTCGCGGTCCGAGGGCTCGGCGTGCGGCAGCGCCCCGTTAGGGCCCGCCGCGACGATCGCCGGAAATGACGGCTCGCCACCCAGCTCGCGGATCTTCGCGTGCGCGGCCGCCGCCACCTCCAGCTCGGTGCGTCCGGCAAGGCCTCCGGCCGCCACCGACTCATACGTTTCGTCGGCCAGGCGGGCCGCCTCCGCGATCGAGCTCGATCTCGCTCGCGTCCTTGCGCCGTGCGCAGGCCCTCGACCAGCCCTGAGGTGGCGACGAGCTCGACCCCCTCCGGCAGCTCCTCCTCGAGCTTGCGCAGGTTGGCGACGCTCGTGGCGCCATCGTCGTACCCGACGCGGCCCTGCAGGTGCGACGCGAGCTCGGGCAGCATCCGCGCGCCGGCGATCACCCGATCGAAGCTCGACTCGACCTGCTTCGCAGCTCGCTCGTCGTAGCGAAAGTCCGTAATGAAAACCCGCGTCTGCGGGCCGACCACGCTCATCGAACTGGTCCCGTTGAACCCGGTCAGCCAGCGCGAGTTCGCGCCGGCGTCGGCGCCCGAGTCTCCGGGGCGCACGAGGTCGGCGACGATCAGCTGGTCGAGCCCCTGGTCGGCGACCAGCGCGGCGAGGCGATCGGCACGCTCGACCGGAACGCTCAAGCCGGAAGCGCCTTCTTGAGGATCTCCAGCGCCTCGCGATATCCCTCCGGGCCCTTGCCCGAGACAGCCCCGAGGACGAGGCCCTCGAGCACCGAGTGCTTGCGCCAGTGCTCGCGCGACTGGATGTCTGAAAGGTGCACCTCGACGGCGGGCAGACCCCGGAGATCTCCAGCGCGTCGCGGATCGCGCAGCTGTAATGCGTCCAGGCGCCCGGATTGAGCAGCGCCCCGTCGGCGATGTCGTCGAGCCGGTGCAGCCGCTCCACGTATTCGGCCTCGCTGTTGGTCTGAAACATGCTCACCCGTGAGGCCGATGGCCGCCGCCGAATCGCTGGATCTCCTGCTCGAGCTTGTCGAGGCTAAGACCGCCGTAGTGCTCGACCGGGCGGCGCCCCAGCATGTCGAGGTTGACCCCATGCAGTACCTCGACTCGGTTGTGAGAACGTGGCATCAGTAGAGCTCCTTCACGGCGTCTCGCACCCTATTCGGCTCGATCAGCTGCCCGACGCTGGCATCTGCCCGGCGCCGGGCACAAGACGAAGCCGACGCCATCGGCGGTGCGCTTCTTGTCGCGGCCGACCGCCTCGAGAACCGCGTCGATCTCGATCTGCGGGATCGATCCTGGACCGGCAGCCCGAAGCGCCGCAGGATCACCTCGACCTCACCGCGCAGCTCGCCGGCATCCGAGAGATCAAGCGCCGCCAGAAGTCCAAGCCCCACCGCCTCGCCGTGGCGGTAGCGCGCGTATCCGGATGCCGACTCGATCGCGTGGCCGACCGTGTGGCCGAGGTTGAGCACCTGGCGCAGGCCGCCGTCGCGCTCGTCGGCGGCGACCACGGCCAGCTTCGTGCGAACGCAGGCGAAGATCAGCGGGTCGAGCGAGCGGACGTCGAGCGCGTCGAGCTTGCGCACCCGCTCCCATAGCCCGCCGCCGGCGATCAGCGCGGTCTTCAGGACCTCGACGAAGCCCGCGGCAAGCTCCGGCCGCCGGCAGAGTCGAGAGCGTCTCCGGGTCGGCGAGCACCGCCGTCGGGCAGGTGGTAGGCCCCGACGTAGTTCTTGGCCTCGGGCAGGTCGACGCCGGTCTTGCCGCCGTAGGCCGAGTCGACCTGGGCGACCAGCGTCGTCGGCACCTGGACGACGCCGATGCCGCGCTGATAGACGGCGGCGCAGAAGCCGGCGAGATCGCCGACGACCCCACCGCCGAGCGCGAGCGACGTGATCGGAGCGCGTCGCGCCGAGCGTCGCGAGCTCGCGCAGCACCCGCTCGGCCTCCGCGAGCGACTTCGACTGCTCGCCGGCCGCGACCTCGATCGAGCCGCTGACCGGCCCGACCGCCTCGGCGTAGAGCCCACCGACGGCGGAGTCGGTGACCAGGAACGCCGCGCCCCGCGCCCCGCGGCTGCGCCGGCGCCGAGCAGGCCGCGACCGACGAAGGCCGGATAGCCGCCGGAGCGCTCTGGGCCCAAGCCATCCGGGTTCCCGGCGGCATCGACCGCAGCGCGATCAGCGACTCGAGCGACCGCTCGACCACCGCGCGATGGCCGGGCACGATCGCGTTGGCGACCGACTCGTAGAGACCGGCGCGCTCGGCGTGCAGCTCGAAGAATCCGTCGCGGTCGCGAGCGAGGGGACGGTTCGAGTGCTCGACCCTCCCCCACGCCGTCTTCGGCGTCGACGTCGAGCCAGACGACGGCGTGCCCGCGCAGAGCGGCGCGGACCCGGTCGGAACCGACGGCGCCCCCACCGAGCGCGATCGCATCGACGTCGCCGCGGTCGAGCAGCGCGACGACATGCTGAGCCTCGCGGCGGCGAAACTCGTCCTCGCCCTCGGCTTCGAAGAACTCCGGGATCGGCTTGCCAAGTTCGCGCTCGAGCTCGCGATCGGCGTCGATCGTCTCGAGGCCCGCGCGGCCCGCGGCCTGCGCCGCCTTCGACTTGCCCGCGCCCATGAAGCCGACGAAGACGAGCTGCGCGCTCAGGTTCGCCTAGCGCCGCCAATCGATCCGCTCCCGGTACGCCTGCACGGCGGCGAGAACGTCGTCGATGTGATCGCCGCCGAACTTCTCGCGATAGCACCGCGCCAGGACAAGGGCGACCATCGCCTCGCCGACGACCCCGGCCGCCGGGACGACGGTCGAGTCGGTGCGCTCGCGCATCGCCTGCGCCGGCTCCTTGGTCTCGGTGTCGACCGAGCGCAGCGGCTTGGTGAGAGTCGAGATCGGCTTCAGCGCCGCGCGAACGACGAGCGGCTCGCCGTTGGACATGCCGCCCTCGACGCCCCCGGCGCGGTTGGTCTCGCGAAAGTAGCCGCGCTCTTCGTCCCAGAAAATCTCATCGTGGGACTCGGACCCGGGCGTGGCCGCGACCTCCCACGCCTCGCCGACCGACACGCCCTTGACCGCCTGGATCGAGACGACGGCGTGCGCGAGGCGACCGTCGAGCTTCTCGTCCCAGGCGACGTGTGAGCCGAGCCCCGGCACGAGCCCGAAGGCACGGACCTCGAAGATCCCGCCGAGGCTCTCGTTGGCCTTGCGGAGCCGGTTGATCTCCTCGATCATCGCCGCCTCGGCCTTCGGGTCGAGGCAGCGCACCGGCGACTCGTCGACGTTCGCGAAGCTCTCCGGCGTCAGCTCGCCGAGCTCGGTCGCCTCGCACCGAGGCGATCCGCAGCACGTGGCTGTGGACGCTGACGCCGAGCGCGAGCAGAAACTCCTTCGCGATCGCCCCGGCGGCCACGCGCGCAGCGGTCTCGCGGGCGCTGGCGCGCTCGAGCACGTTGCGGACATCGCGGAAGCCGTACTTCTGCGAGCCGACGAGATCGGCGTGGCCCGGGCGCGGCAGGTGCGACTCCTCGACCTCCGCGTCGACCGGCCACGGGTTCATCCGCTCCTCCCAGTTCGCGTAGTCGCGGTTTGCGACCAGCAGCGCGATCGGGCTGCCGAGGGTGCGGCCGTGGCGGATGCCGGAGCGGACCTCGACCGCAGTCCTTCTCGATCTTCATGCGCCCGCCGCGGCCGTGACCGAGCTGGCGGCGCGCCATATCGCGCGTCGATCCGCTCGCGGTCGATCTCGAGCCCGGCCGGCAGGCCCTCGACGATCGCGGTCAGCCCGGGGCCGTGCGACTCGCCGGCAGTTGTGAAGCGCAGCGCCATTGCGGCGCCAAGGCTAGAGCGGAGCTGCCGGGTTAAGTGTTACGGCTGCTGACCGCCGGGCGTGTCGTCCCCGCCGTCGGTGGTGCCGTCGGTAGCGGAGTCGTCACCCTCGGAGTTCTGTTCGCGCGGGTCCTTGACCTCGACGAGTTGCGTATCGCGCACCTTGAGGCGATAGGTCTTGCCGTCGTACTTGAGGTGGCGCTGCTCGCCAGCCTTGAGGGTCAGGAACTGGCACGGGGCAGGCTTGTGGGGTGAGCAGGATCCATCGCCATCGCCGATCTCGACGAGGCTCGAGATCGCGAAGACAGCCTCCTCGCCCGCCCCGCTTTCGGTGAGGCCGACGAACGTCGCGATCGGAGTCCGCGTCGTCGGGCAGGAAGGTCAGGTACTTGACGTTGTCGTACTCGCGAGCCTTGCCAAGCGGCCCCATCGTGATGTCCACCCTGCCGGCGAGGAAGCGGATCTCGGGCTTAGTCGTCTCGGTGTCGGTGTCGGTTGTGTCGGTGGAGTCAGTCGGGGTGGTCGAGGTGTCGATCGGGCTGCCGCTCGACACGTCGGTGCTCGTCGAGGTATCGGTTGGCGCGGTCGCCGTGCCGGCGTCACCCGTCGCGGCGGGAAGTTCCGTACCGGTGTCGGTTGTGGTGGCCTCGTCACCGCCGCTGCCATCGCCGGAGCCACTCTGGTCGACGCCGAAGCGCTGCTCGAACGGATTCTTCGACTTCAGCTTGGCGAGGCGCTTGCGGTAGTCACGCACGTCCACGCTGTCGTCCACCAACACCGCGGAGGTGACGGCGCTCGCGTCGCCCGTGGGCGCGGTCGCAACCGGCGGCGGGGGAACCGGGTCTGCGGGCTTGCGCAGCAGGACCGGGACCGCGATGAGCGCGATGAGCAGCGCCACCGCCGGGATCAGCAGGTGCCGATCGCGCAGGTCGCGATAGACGTCGGTCAGAAACTGTGGCGCCTTGGCGTTCACTGGCCCACCACCGCCGGGGTGACCGGCTCGGTCGTGCTCGGCTCGGCGGCCGGGAGTGGCGTGGCCAGCGGACCGGTCTCCGTGGCGCCACCGGTGATCCCCTGGTCCGCCGGAGACAGATAGCTGGTCGCGTCGACCGAGACGCCCAGCACCAGCTTGGCGCCGGAACCGGCCTCCGTGTCGAGCGGAGCCATGGTGAAGCTGTTGATCGTCAGGAGACGACCGTTGACGATGACCTTTTCGTCGCCCTCGAGGTCGACCATCCCGTCGATCTCTCCGAAGAATTCGGCGACGTCGAAGAAGTCGCCCTCGAACTCGAGCGCGTAGGGCATGAGCGGAAGCCCGGCAGCGCCGACACTCGCTCCGATCGGTAGCAACGAGGCGCTTGCCTCGGTTGCCTCACCGGCGATTGGAGCGCCGGTGACGGCGGTTGCCGGGGTCGCGGGCGCCCCGCCGCTGCCACCGAGCGCGATGCTCTGGAAGCGAACGTTCGAACGCTGCGACAGCGTCTCGAGCTGGGTCAGCAGGCTCGGCGTGTCGGCGTCGACCGGGACGGCCTTGCCGAGCGTGATGAGCTTGCGGTAGTTGGACTTGAACTCGGTCTTCGCGGCGCCCGCGGTCGCGGCGTCAGCCTCTTGCTGGGCCACCTCGGCCTGCAGGGTCGACACCTGAGTCGAGAGGTCGGAAGCCTCCTGGCGCTTCGGCGAAAGCACGAGGAACCAGAAGGCGGCAACGAGCCCTAGGCACGCGACGGCGATCAGGATTGTCCGGTCGCTGGACTTCATTCGTCTCCCGCCCCCACGGCGCCAGCCGCGTTACCCGCCTTGCGAGTCTGGTTGTCGGCCGAATCGACCGCATCCTGTTGCTCGCCCTCAGTCGCTGCCACGCCACCGTCGGTCGCCGCCGGCGCCGCGGTTGAGTCGGTCGCGGGTGCAGGCGTCGTCTCGGTAGTGGCAGGAACCACGCCGGTGTCGGTCGCCGGCGCCGTGGTCGGGACGGCGTCGAACGCGACCGTGATCTGGAAGTTTGCCGCGCCCTTGCTCTCGCACCCACTACCGCCCGCCGCGGCATCAGGGCCGCTCTCGGCATCAGCAAGGGTCGAGCTCTGCATACCAACGCGCGTGACACCGTCGATGTCGCGCAGTGAGGCAAGGAAGCGAGCCGTGCCCTCCTGGCCGTCCGCGCAGCCCGAGATCTCCAGCGACGGGCCGGTGATGCCACCCTCGGTGGGCGTGGTTGTCGCGGAAGCGGCGGTCGCGGTCGCGGTGACCGACTCGAGCGTGACGTCGCTCGGGATCACCAGCGCAAGTTCCTGGAGGACACGCTCCCAGTCGAACCGGCTGCGAGCGAGCTCGGCGACCGTCTGGTTGCGGCTCTGCGAAAGGGTTGCAAACTCGTCGTAGGGGGCGAGGCTCGCCGCGGCCTGCTGTGCAGCGGCCTGGCGTGCCTCCAGCGAAGCGAGCTCGGACTTGTCCTCATTGATGCTGTTCGAGGTGAGCACCAGCGCGACCACTGCAACGAGAGCGGCCGCGAGGACGCCGACGATGACGTAGGAGAGGGCGCCGGCGCGCAGCGGTGCGCTGTCGCCACGGCGATCCTCCGGCGGGGTGAGGTTGAGCGGACGCATCGCGTTACTCCTCCAGCCCCAGGCCGTAAGAAAGAGTCAGGCGCCCGGCGGCCGCGCCGGCTGCGCTCGAGAGCGGACCGGGGATGGCTGCCTCGAAAGGAAGCGGAAGCTGGGCACGAAGCTGTTCGACCAGACCGGGGATCGAGACACCCGACCCGGAAACGGTGACGCTGCTGATCTGCGCGGACTCCTCGAGGGTCGCGTAGTACTCGAGCGAGCGACGGAGCTCTTCGACGAGACGGCCCGATCCGGCGACCAGTGCTTCACGGGTGCTGGCAACGATCTGCGGGTCGCCCTCGATCTGGTCGACCGGAGTCTCGAGGCCAACGTGGACGAGCCACTGGCGCGCATGCTCGAGCGTGAGCCCGCTCTTCTCGGCGAGACTCTGCGCGATGCCCTCGGTGCCGAAGTTGAGGACACGGCTGAAGATGCAGGCGGTGCCCCGAGCAAAGGCAAGGTTGGTGATGTCGCCGAGGTTGACGTAGAGGCGACCCTCCATCACCGAAGGGTCGAACCCGGTCGTCGGATCCGGCTCGAGCGGCGGCGGCTGATAGCCGAGCTCGCCACCGTCGGGGGCGACGGCTCCGGCGCGCCCGAGCGCGCGGATCAGTGCGAAGGCGGAATGGTCGATGCCCACGAGTCGCAGGCCGGCGCGGCGAATTGCCTCGACGGCGGGCTCGAGCATCTCGCGGCGTGCGGCCACGGCGACGACCTCGATGTTCGAGGACGGGCTGCCGTCGGGGTTCGGCGGTGTCGGGACGATCTGCCAGTCGAGGACAGCGCTGTCGAGTGGCATCGGGATGTGGTCCTGAGCGGCGAAGCGCACGGCGGCGTCGAGCTCGTCTGTGCTGCCGATCTTCGGCAGGCGCAGTGTCCGCACCGCGACCTGCTGGTTGGCGATGCCGAGGCGGACGTCGCGCGGCAGCTTGCGAGCCGCGAAGAGATCCTTGATCGCGTCGCCGAGCGCGGCCGGCTCGCGGACCTCACCGTCGCGGAAGACGCCCGTGCCCAGAGGGGCCAGGCCGAAGCTGGAGACCTGAACGCCGCCGTTGACGCGGAGCTCTGTGGCAGCCACACTCGCCGACTCGATATCGAGCCCAACGACGCCCTTTGTCGAGGCGCCGCCCTTCGACTTACCGCCGCGGCTGAGCCGTGGCAGCTTGATCTCGGTGTTCTTGAGCGTGGCGAAGTCCATTAGATGCCTTCCGAGAAGAGCATCGGCTTTCGCCGCGCATGACTTGA
The DNA here is from genome assembly GCA_963746215.1 of uncultured Solirubrobacterales bacterium. Classification (GTDB taxonomy): domain Bacteria; phylum Actinomycetota; class Thermoleophilia; order Solirubrobacterales; family 70-9; genus WHSW01. Next base: position 25,574 of record CAVVAT010000002.1, on the reverse strand, counting down.
GCGCTGCAGGCGTCCCGGTGGGCCAGAACTTGCGCCTACGTATCGGGGCGCAGCTAGCCGCTCGTGAACGTGTCCAGGTACCAGTCGACGAGGTCGTCGCCGAACCAGAGGCCCACCACGCCTCCGAGAGCCAGAAACGGGCCGAACGGGATCTTGTACTTGCGGGCGCCCTCGCCCTCGCGCCTGGCCATGACTGCGCCAACGACCGCGCCCACCAGGCACCCCACCAGGACCGCCGGCGCGATCGACCGCCCGAGGTAGATGGCCATCATCGCGACGAGCTTCGCGTCGCCCATTCCCATCCCGCGCGGCACCGCAAGCGCGAGCACGAACAGGGCCCCGCCGGCTATTGCCACGGCGATCGCGCGCTCGTCCAGCTCGCCGAGGTCGAACGCGAGGACGATCACGATTCCGGCAAGCGCCCCCGCGCCGACAATCGCGTTCGGGATCAACTTCAGCTCGAGGTCCGTCAGTGTGATCGCCATCAGGACCGTGCAGAGGGTGAGCCCGAGAACCACCTCGCCGACGTCGTCGGTGCCGAAGACGAGGACCGTCCCCGCCCAGAGCGCCCCCAGCCCGGCCTCGGTAAGCGGATAGCGAGCCGAGATCGGCTCGCCGCACGCACGGCAGCGACCGCGCAACAAAAGCCAGGAGACGATCGGGATGTTGTCCCGCGCGCCGATCATCGTTCCGCACCCCGGACAGCGCGAGCGGCCCGTTACGAACCCCTCTCCGCGGGGCAGGCGATGTGCCAGCACGGTCACGAAGCTGCCCACCAGGGCTCCCACCACGAACGCAAGTACCACCCAGGCCGCCATCGCAGCGCCACCCTACTTTCGGCTCAGGCGGCGAGCCGGGCTAACAGGCCAGCGCGGGGTCCGTCGAGCCCGGCGTGCAGCCGGTCTCGCGGATCACACGCCACGCCGACGAAGCGAGATCGAAGAGGTACGGCGGCTGCAGAACGGCGAGCCGGTCGTCGTAGTTGTAGTTCTTGAGATAGCCGGAGTTGACGTTGCCGTTACCGCCGGTACCGACGGTTCCACGGAAGATCTGCGCGATCGCTCCGTTGACGTTGAGATCGCCTGCGATGTCGTCGCCGCAGTCGTAGTTGTCAACGATAAAAGAGTGCTGGAGGGCGAGGATCGCCGCGTCGATCCGGATGCCCGGCAGGGTGTAGCCCGAGAGGTTGTCGGCCCCGTTGCAGTTGTTCGGGTTGCCGTTATCGCGGATGGGATCGACGCCGTGCATGACGCGGATGAAGTTGTTGGCGACGAGCCCCGCAACGGCCGAGCCGTTGAGGTCGGTCGTCATGCTGCCCTTGAGGATGATGTCGTTGGCGGCAGCGATCGTGATCGACGTCGAGTAGTTGCCGGAGATCTGGACGTTTCCGCACGTCGACGGGTTCGTGTAGTTGCCCGAGCCGCCGAAGTAGGGCGTGTACGTCGCCGAGCAGCCGCTGCCGTTCGTCACGTAGATGATCGGATCCGCGGTGAGGCTGACTGTGCAGCCCGGCGCAACCGTGCACCCGGACTGCGAAGCGTTGATCACGCTCGCGGATGTCCCGTTGAGTGTGATCTGGGTCTTGCCCGTGAAGACACGACCGTTTGCGGTGGCGTACGGCAGCAGGTTGGTGTTGTCGGCCGGCGGGTCGATCGTGCCGGCATCGCCAAGGGGCCCCCCTGTCGGGGTGTTGAAGGTGGGAGTCCCGCCGCAGATCTGGATCGTCGGTGTCGCAGGCGCGGGCGCCGCTGACAGCATCGTGTCGGACTTGCCGGGGCGCCCGAACGTCGGCGAGCCGCAGATCACGTACTGATCCTGCGTATAGAGCGGTCCGTTGATGTCGTCGCCCGTAACCCACTGGATGTAGCCGCACTTGGACGGCCGGCTGTCGCGGATGAAGGCCGCGCAGTCCTGGTAGTTCGATGGGTCGGCGTAGGTGTTCGGGTCGAGCGTCTCGTACTTCGAGTAGTAGAGATAGTCGAGCGGGCTGCGCCGCTTGAACTGGGCAACGATCGTGCGCGAGACGCCGTTCGAGGTGCCGGTGAAGCGCATGCGGAAGCTGCCGGTGGCGAGGTCGATGAAGGTCCCGACCGGGTTCGCCGTCGTGCAGGCGGACTGGCCGTTCGCGGGGAGCGGCTGGTAGGCGTAGGTCTGACCGGTTGCGCCTGGCACGGTCGTTGAGGTCTGTGCGGGGCAGGTCTGCCACAGCTCGTTGTTCTTATTGAGCAAGAAGAGGAACCGACTCAGGCCGGCCCGCGCCGAGTAATAGGCACGCTTGGAGTCAACGTCATGGCGCGAGTTCTCCACATCGCCGTTGGCCGCGACGAACGCCGCCCCGATCAACAGGGTGACGATCATCAGGACCATCATCGCGATGATCATCGTGAAGCCGCTCTCGTCCGCCGCACGCCGGCGTAGCCGCAGTAGAAGCGCGTTCATTCGCATGGCTTCGGAACCCCCTGGTTGTTGTCGCTCGGCACCGGCGTGATCCGCAAGACGACGGAATCGGTGATCGTGATCGGTGCGTTCGCGTTGTTCGGATTGGCTCCGAGGCCACCGTCGGCGTCGACGAGCAAGTTGATTCCGACCGCGGCCGCCGCGTTCGCACCGGCCTGATCGAGCGGCACCGTCAACGGGCTCGGGGAGTTGGCGGGCATCGTTCCGCTCGCGACCGCGCCCCCGGTGCTCGTGCGGATGCCCGACGGCAGGGTCGACAGCCCGTCCAGAAGCATGATGTAGGAGTTGCCGGCCGAATCGATGTATGCGTTTCCGCCGGAGTCCCGGGCGATGCCGTAGGGGTAGTAGGTAAACGCGCTCTTGCCCGGCGGCGCGCTGACGTTGCTAAGGAGCTGCTGCGGCGGCGGGTTCGTCATCGCGGTCGACGAGAACTGCCAGGTGCCGGGGCTGGACCCGCTCGCAAGCGCGTACGTCGTGTCGGTCAGGGTGGTGCCGGAGAGCGAGATCACGTGCATCTCCGGGACAACCGCGGCGGCCGAGCCGTACTTCGAGATGAACTTGAGGTTGTTCGCGTCGCTGCCTACGCGGATCGGGATGACGTCCTCGGCGATGCAGGCGGAGTGCAGGCGGGTCTGAATCTTCTCCATCGCCGTACGTGCGTCCTGTGTCGCGTCGACGCGGGCAAAGACCCGGTTGCTCTGGCGCAGGACGAGGTCCTGGAAGCTGAACAGAGCGATCGAGGTGATGATCGCGATGATCATCACCGTCAGCAGCTCGACGATCGTCATGCCCGATTCCTCGCGGGCAAGCCGCCTGAGGGCCGATCGCGCGCGCATCAGCACAGTCCCTGATAGATCGAGCTCGTGCTGTTCGGGATCGCGGTGGTGACGGCGTTGCCGTTGCTCGCGGTGAAGCTCGTGTTGTTGACGGTTGCAGTGCGCTTGCGAAAGCCGGTGGCTCCGGGAACGTCGTAGTCGGCGCAGACCGTGTAACCGGCGCCATATGGCTGGCCCGGGAAAGCGAGCCAGCCGGTCGAGGGCTTGCTCGTGGGCGACGCGATAGTCGGGCTCCAGGTGTCGCCGCACGAATCGGTCAAGGTCACGTGCGCCGGCTTGACGGCGCCGCCGTTGTAGGTGACTGTGAGGTTGATGATCGGCATCTTCACCGTCACGAGCCCGTTGCTCGTGCTCGTCGCCGCGCCGGCCGGCGGGACCGTCGCGTACGACTGCTGGTTGTTGGTGGGCGCCGGCAGCGTGGCGGACGGCGGCATTGCAGAAGCGCACCTGCCGGCGTAGACCGTGTAGTTGTTGGTGAAGGTCGTCGGATCCGTCGTGATGAACGGGAAGATCGTCTGCCCCGTCGTCAGCGAGGTGTTCTCGTTGGTCGACGGGTCGAGGATCCCGGCGATCGACATGTTCGGGTTGATCCATGAGATCGCGGGGGCCCGCGCGGGAACGTTGATGGTGCTGTTCCTGATGCCCGTGAACGTCGCGGAGATCTTGCCCGGCTGACCCAGTCGGACTGTGAGATTGGTCGAGCTGCCCGGGGTGGTGGTGATCGAGCTCGTCGGCGTCGCATTGCCGGCTGAGTCGAGGTAGCCGGCGAGCGCCGTGCTGACCGAGTAGGAGCCGACCGGCAACGAGCCGAAGATCACGCAGCCGCCGCTGTCGGTGAGGCCACTGCGGACCACCCCCGAGGTGGCGTCCTCCGAACCGGTGGCGGTCACGGTCGCGTCGGCGATCCCGACTGCGCCCTGATCGATCGCCTGGACGACGAGCGACCCGCCGATCCGCGGGGTGATCAGGCTCTGCTGAACCACCGGATTGCGATTGTTGGCCGTCCAGTCGACGCTCGAAACGACTTTCGCGTAGTCGGCGGCCGAGGCCGAAGCAGCGCAGCTATCGGAGCCGGACGTCGCGCTCTGATACTTGCCGGTCGAGGTGACGGTGAAGGTCGTCCCGTCGAGCGTCATCGTCCGGGTCTGATTGAGAGTCGCGAGCTGGTCGGCGGACATCCCGCGCAGCCGCTCCTGGTCCTGCTGGGCCACCTGGCTCGCCTGCGCGACGCGGCGCTGATCGGCGCTGGTGCGCCCGACGGCGTCGAGCCCAAGGAAGGAAAGTGCGATGAGGCCGACGAGCAGGATGCTCACGAGAACCTCGACCAGGGTCATTCCGTCCTCGTTGCTGAGGCGATGACGAAGCGATTGGTGCTTGCGCAGGCGTGGGTACATGAAGTTGGATCCTCGGCTCGTTTGTCGGCAGATCAGGCGAGCGGCTTGAGGTCTGCAAACGAAAACGACGGCCCTATTGGCCGCCGTTCCCGATGCCTGTGGGCCCCCGTCCCCCGTCGTGGGCGCTAGTTCCAGAGCCCCGACGCGGTTCCCGAGCCTGGGCAGCCGCCCCGGTTCGAGTTGACGACGGCTGCACGGATACGTGATCGTGCCGTCGGCTGCGCGGGCTGATCGAGTACGTGTTGCCGGTGGTCTTCGCGGCCACCGTGATCGTGTACTGAGTTCGCGTTGGCCGTCAGCGTCGTGATGCACGGCGCGTTGGTGTACGACGGCGAGCTGCCGGTGCAGGCCGGGGGCGACGCGCCCTCGATCGCAACAAGCAACGGCGCACCCGTGGCAACGCCGTTGGCGCTGGCATAGGAACCGCCCATGTCGGTGGCGAGCGTTTCCAGCGACGTCTGAGCCGTACGGACTGACTCCTTGGCACTGGCGTCGTTCGCCTTGTTGCGCTGGTTGAAGAACGCCGGAATGGCGATCGCCGCCAGCAGACCGATGATGAGCATCACGACCAAGAGCTCGACGAGGGTGAAACCCGACTCGCTCCTTGGCCTTGTTTCTTAGCTTGTTGATCATTTTCTGAGCCCTCCCTAGGGCTGACGCCCTCGGGATCGAATGCGGGGGCGGCCGAAGCCGCCCCCGTTCGATCTAGTTCGGACCTGGGCTGATGCCTAGTTCCATGTTCCCGCCGCGGTGCCGGAGCCCGGGCAACCGCCGCGATCCGAGCTTGTAACGGTGCACGGATACGTGATCGTGCCGGCGGCTGCGCGGCTGATCGAGTACGTGTTGCCGGTGGTCTTCGCGGCCACCGTGATCGTGTACGAGTTGCTGTTTGCCGTCAGCGTCGTGATGCACGGCGCGTTGGTGTACGACGGCGAGCTGCCGGTGCAGGCCGGGGGCGACGCGCCCTCGATCGCAACGAGCAGCGGCGCACCCGTGGCAACGCCGTTGGCGCTGGCATAGGAACCGCCGTTATCGGTGGCGAGCGTTTCCATCGACGTCTGAGCCGTACGGACGGACTCCTTGGCGCTGGCGTCGTTCGCCTTGTTGCGCTGGTTGAAGAACGCCGGAATGGCGATCGCAGCCAGCAGGCCGATGATGAGCATCACGACCAAGAGCTCGACGAGGGTGAAACCCGATTCGCTTTGAGCCCTGACGCGGAGCTTTTCAATCATGAGGTACCTCCTGGGTACATCGATGTGTTCTGCGCCAGAGCCCCGAGCTATAGCCGGTCGGAATCCCCTTACGTGACCCCGGCGGTAGCCCGGCTGACTCTCTTGTGAGCCCCGTGGCTTTGCGCCTCCGCCTCGCAGCGGATTTGCCTTTATCGCCAAGGCACTGGCCTTACAAGCGGAGCTATCGGCCTGAGTCCGGGTGACCTTTAGCTCCGCATAGGGGCTGGCCCCCAGTCTGGACGGATGTACCCACCACACGCCTGGGGCGGAAACGGCCAGCGCCCCTAAGCTCGCGCGGATGGCCGCTCGGCGCCTGATCCTGGCGATGCTCTTCCTCCTGGTGCTCTCGAGCATCATCGTGGCGCTGATCCCGATCGACGCAGCCCGAGCGGACCGATGATTCGACGACCACGTCGACCACCACGGCGTCGACGGCGACCGCTGAGGGGAAGCTGATCGTGCGGGATGTTGCCGCGGATGCAGCGAAGCCGGCCGACGATCCGCATGCAAGTGGGCGACCAGCTGGAGCTTGACGGTCACCTCGCCCGTACCCAACCAGGTCGAGATCGAGGCGCTCGGCGAGTCGAGAACGTCGATCCGAACTTCCCGGCGCGGTTCGACGTGCTCCCGTTCGATGCGGGGCGATTCCCGGTGCGATTGATCGATCCGCCCGGACGGGTCGCCACGATCCGTCGTCGAACCCTAGCGCCCCGTGCTCGAGCTCCTCGCCCGCCTGTTCCCGCTGATGCTCGCGGCGGCCGCGAACCCGGTCGTGATCACGCTGGTCGTCTTGCTGTTGACCGCCCCGGACCGCCCGCTGGCGCACGCGTGGTCGCTTTCTTTGGGGTTTCGCGCTCGTGCTCGTCGCTGGCGGCGTTCTTGGCCTCACGGTCTTTCACAACAACGAAGGAAACGTTCGGGCCCGGCGGCGACCTCTACGCCTGGATCGACATCGGCTTCGGTGTGCTGATGCTCGGCGCCGCCGTGCTCACCTTCGTGCGCCGCGGCGGCGATGATGCCGCCACGTCGCCTGATCGGCCGAATCGGCCCGCTCGCGTGCCTCGGCCTGGGCGCGGTGATGATGGCGACCAATACCTCGGCGATCGCCGCGTACGTGCCGCTGCTCCACGAGATCTCGAACTCTGGGCTCGCAAGCGGCCGATCGCGCCGTCGCGCTCGCCATCTCCGACCTCGTCATCCTCGCGCCGATCGGCGTGCCGATCCTGATCAGCGCCCTGGCACCAGACCGCGCCGACGCGCGTGCTCGGCGACGATCCGTCGCTTCCTCGATCGCTACGGCTCGACGATCGCCGCGCTCGTGTTCGCCGGGCTGGGAGCTTTGCTCGTGATCCGCGGCATCGGCCGCCTGTGAATAGGATCACGCGTCCCGTGGGTGCGCTGAAGCTTGGTTACAACACCGGCTACTGGTCGGCCGGCCCGCCTGCCGGCGTCGTCGAGGCGATCGCGGAGGCCGACAGCGCTCGGCGTCGACTCGATCTGGTGCGCGGAGGCCTACGGCTCCGACGCGCTGACGCCGCTCGCGTGGTGGGGCTCGCAGACCGAAGAACGTCCGCCTCGGCACCGGGATCATGCAGTTGTCGGCCCGCCAGCCGGCCGCGACGGCCATGGCGGCGATGACGCTCGACCACCTCTCCGGCGGGCGGATGATCCTCGGCATCGGCGCCTCCGGGCCGCAGGTCGTCGAGGGCTGGTACGGCATGCCGTTCGCGAAGCCGCTCGCGCGCACCCGCGAGTACGTCGCGAATCCTCCGCGACATCTGGAAGCGCGACGGCCCGGTCACCGCCGACGGCCCCGCCTACCCCCTCCCCCTTCCCGACGGCACCGGCCTCGGCAAGCCGCTGAAGTCCTCGATCCATCCGCTGCGCGAGGAGATCCCGATCTTCCTCGCCGCCGAGGGTCCGAAGAACATCGCGATGGGCGCCGAGATCTGCGACGGCTGGATGGCGATGCTGCTCTCCCCCTACCACCAGGAGATCTACACCGAGTCGCTTGCCGAGGGCTTCGCCCGCGAGGGCGCGCGACGCACGGCCGAGGAATTCGAGGTGACCGCGATGGTCCCGATGGTCGTCTCAGACGACGTCGAGGGCGCCGCCGACGCCCTGCGCCACTACTACGCCCTCTACTTCGGGGGGATGGGCGCGAAGGGCAAGAACTTCCATGCCAACGTCCCGATCCGCATGGGCTACGGCGACATGGTCGAGACCGTCCAGGACCTCTATCTGTCCGGCAAGAAGGACGAGGCCGCGGCCGAGATCCCCTTCGAGCTGATCGAGAAGATGTCGCTGATCGGCCCGCCCGACAAGATCCGCCACGACCTCGAAGCCTGGCGCGACTCGTTCGTCACCACGATCCTCGTCGCCGGCGACGTCGGCACCCTGCGCACCGCCGCGGACCTCGTACTGGGCTAGCGTAGTAGCGCGCGCTGCGGCGGCGGCCGATGCGGCCGCTCTGCGACCAGGAGCTGATGTCGACCAGGAACGCGAGGCCGACGATGAACCAGTCGAAGCCCTCGACGCCCCGGCCGGAGTTCCACATCACGGCGTAGCCGAGCGTCGTCCACGGCAGGACGAAGAACCCGAGCAGCGGCACCCACCAGTCCTCAAAGGCACGGTCGAGCAGGTTGCCGAACAGCCACAGCGCGAACAGCGCCAGCCGCGGCGAGAAGAACGCGAGCAGGACGACCAGGCAACCCATCGCTGGTCAGCCTAGTCGAGGTGCCTACGCATCGTGGCCCGGATCGAGTTCCTTGACGTCCTGAAACATCAAGGGCTCGAGGCTCGGGCCCTGGTTCACCTCGATGGGCGCGAGCACGAAGCCGACGTGATCCGCGTCGTCGTGGGCGCAGCGGTCGACGACCCGCCCGACGAATCGGTTGGGGCAACGGTCGATGACCGGCACCCCGCCGGCCGCCTCACGCCAAGCGAGCGACTCGAACTTGTCGGTCTCGTCGCCGGTCTCCCCGCCGAAGAGCTCCGCCAGATCGCGATCGGACGATTCGAGGAAGTGGACGCCCAGGGCGTTGGCTTGTTCGGCGATCGCGTACGTGCGGTTCTTCTTCGAGACGTAGACGACGAAGCGCGGCGGCTCAACGCTGCATTGGGTCGTGAACCCGACCAAGCAGCCGCCACGACGACCCTCGGCGGCCGCTGTGACGACGACCATGGCGTAGTCGAGCTGACCCACGAGCTTCTCCACGGATCAGAGCATCCCTGATGTCGGCCGATCGCCGACTCGAGCTCAGCGGATCTTGTCGTAAAGGCTGAAGATCGGCATGTACATCGAGATCACGATGAACCCGACGACAACACCGACGACGATGATCATGATCGGCTCGATCAGCGAGGTGAGCGCCTTGACCTTGGCGTCGACCTCGGCGTCGTAGAAGTCGGCGATCTTCTCGAGCATCCCCTCGAGCTGACCGGATTCCTCACCGACGGCGACCATGTGGCTGACCATCGGCGGGAAGACGGAGTTCTCCTCGAGCGGACGGGCGATCGAGCCACCGTTCTTGACCGACGTGTAGACGTCGTCCATCGCCTTCTGGATGACGGCGTTGCCGGCGGTTTCGCCGGAGATCTCAACCGCCTGGAGAATCGGCACGCCGGAGCTGACCGCGCCGGAGAATGTCCGGGCCCAGCGGGCGAGTGCGACCTTCTGGACCACGTCGCCGATCTTCATCGGAATGCGCAGCTTGAAGCGGTCCCAGAGCATGCGACCGTGTTCGGTCTTCTTCCAGCGCACGAAGATGTAGCCCGCCGCAGCCAGGCACGGGAGAGGATGTACCAGCCCTTCGTGACCGCGTCGGAGAGGCCGACGGTGATCTTCGTCATCAACGGCAGGTCGGCCGGCGCGCCGTTCTCGGTCGAGATCTCCTCGAAGATCCCGACGAAAACGGGCACGACGAAGGCCACAACGACGACCATGACGACCAGCGCGACGCCGAAGACGACGGCCGGATACATCATCGCCGACTTGACCTGGCGCTTCAGGGCGTCGAGCTTCTCGAGCTGGTCAGCGACGCGGTCGAGCGACTGCTCGAGGCGACCGGCGCCCTCGCCCGCCGCGACCATCGAGCGGTAGAGCGGCGAGAAGATCCCCGGCTGGCGCTCCATCGCGGCGTGCAGCGAGCTACCCGCCTCGACGTCGTTTCGCAGCGAGGCGATCGCAGGCTTCAGCATCGGGTCCTCGGTCTGGTCCTCGAGCGTGTAGAGCGAGCGCAGCATCGGCATACCCGATGAGATCAGCGTCGCGAACTGGCGCGAGAAGACCGAGAGCTCGCGCATGTCCACGCTCTTGAAGCGCTGGAGGATCGACTCGAGCTTGAACGCCTCGTGACGCTCGGAGATGTCGAGAACGATCAGCCCGCGCTGGCGGAGCTGGTCGGCGACCTGCGACTTCGAGGGCGCCTCGACTTCACCGCGCGAAGGAACGCCGGCGAGGTCGACCGCGCGAAAGGTGAACATGCCCATCGCAGAGAGCTCCCTAGCTCATCGCCGCCGGCATCGAAGCCGTGCCGGCGCCGTTGCCCGGAGTACCGACGGTGCCGAGCAGCCTGCGCAGCTCCTCGGGAACCGCGGCGCGCTGCTCCGCGATGGCGCGGGTGATCTTGCCCTCGCGGACAAGCCAGCAAGGTTGGAGTCCATCGTCTGCATCCCGACCGCGCCCGACGTCTGCAGCGCCGAGTAGATCTGGTGGGTCTTGCCCTCGCGGATCAGGTTGCGGATCGCGGGGGTCGGGATCAGGATCTCGCGTGGCGCACGCGCGGCCCTGGCCGTCGGCGGTCGGGATCAGCTGCTGGGTGACCACGCCCTGAAGCGCGATCGAGAGCTGCATGCGCACCTGGTGCTGCTGGTGCGGCGGGAAGACGTCGATGATGCGGTCGACCGTCTGGGCGGTCGACTGGGTGTGCAGCGTGGCGAAGACGAGGTGGCCGGTCTCAGCCGCGGTCAGCGCGGTCGAGATCGTCTCGAGGTCGCGCATCTCGCCGACGAGGATCACGTCGGGGTCCTCGCGAAGCGCGCCGCGCAGGGCCGAGGCGAAGTCGGTCGCATCGGCGCCGATCTCGCGCTGGTTGACGATGCAGTTCTTGTGACGATGGAGGAACTCGATCGGGTCCTCGATCGTGAGGATGTGATCCTGGCGCTCGTTGTTGATCATGTCGACCATCGAGGCGAGGGTCGTCGACTTGCCCGAGCCGGTCGGGCCGGTGACGAGCACGAAGCCGCGCGGCTTGCGCGTGAACTCCGACATCACCGCCGGCAGGCCCAGGGTTCGCAGGTCGAGGATCTCGCTCGGGATCAGTCGGAAGGCGGCGCTGATCGCACCGCGCTGAAAGAAGACGTTGACGCGGAAGCGGGCCAGTCCCGGAATCGAGTACGCGAGGTCGAGCTGGCGCTCGTTCTCAAAGCGCTTGCGCTGCGCGTCGTTGAGCACGGAGTAGACGATCTCGCGGGTGTCCTGCTGGGTCAGCCGCTCGAAGTCCTCCATCGGGGTGATCTGCCCCCGCAGGCGCATCGCGGGCGGGACGCCCGGTGAAAGATGGACGTCGGAGGCCTTGTTCTCGACCATGATGGCGAGGACTGAAGCGAAGTCGATGCTCATGGTCGAAAGATCGTCACTCGGAGGTCAAAGCTTGAGCCGCGCACGATCACGAGGACACGCGTGCAACTTCGGCGATGGACGTGACGCCCGCGCGGACCTTCATCAGGCCGTCCTCGCGCAGCGTGACCATGCCCTCGGAGCGCGCTACCTCGGTGATCTCGGCCTCGGAGGCGCCGTCGATCGTCATCTCCTTGAGCCGGTCCGTCATCACCATCACGGAGAAGAGGCCGATCCGGCCCTTGTAGCCGCTCTGCGTGCAACGTCCGCAGCCGACCGGCTCATAGGCCTCGAGATCGCCGCCGACCCGGAAGCCGGCGTCGGTCAGCGCTTCCTGGGGGATCACGGTGCGCCGCTTGCAGTGGGTGCAGAGCTGGCGCGCGAGGCGCTGGGCGACGACGCAATCCAGCGCGGATGCGGTGAGGAAGCTTTCGATTCCCATCTTGGCCAGACGGCTGAGCGTGCCCGGCGCGTCGTTGGTGTGAAGGGTCGACAGGACCATGTGGCCCGTCAGGGCCGACTCGATCGCGATACGCGCGGTCTCGGCGTCGCGGATCTCACCGACCATGATCACGTCGGGGTCGGCTCGGAGGATCGAGCGCAGGCCTGTCGCGAACTCGAGGCCTGCCTTGCGGTTGACGCCCATCTGAGTGACGCCGTCGATCCGGTACTCGACCGGGTCCTCGATCGTGACGATGTTGCGGTCGACCGAGTTGAGCTCCGCCAGCGCCGCGTAGAGAGAGGTCGACTTACCGGAGCCGGTCGGCCCGGTGACGAGCACGCAGCCGTGCGAGTGGTTGATCGAAGACTGAAAGCGCTCGCGGCCATCGCCGCCCATCCCGAGCTCGTCGAGGGAGCGCAGCGCCTGTTCCTTGTCCAGGATTCGGATCGTCGCGCCCTCCCCTCGCTGGGTCGGCAGGGTGACGATTCGCAGGTCGACCTTGCGGCCCTCGACGTTGACCGTCACGCGTCCGTCCTGCGGGATTCGCTTCTCCGCGATATCAAGCTCGCTCATGATCTTGATGCGTGAGACCACGCCCGAGACCATGCGCTTCGGTACCCGCGCGGCCTCGTGAAGGACGCCGTCGACACGGAAGCGAACGCGCATGTCGTCGTCGCCGGGTTCGAAGTGGATGTCTGACGCGCCCTCGGTGGCTGCCTGGCCGAGGATCGAGTAGACGAGCTTGATGACCGGCGCGTCGTCGGCGGACTCGCGCAGCTCGCCGAGCTCGGCGAGCTCGAGCTCTTCGTCCTCCTCGACAGCCTCGGTAACCGCGCTCTCGAGCGAGTTGAGCCGACGGATCAGCGCCTCGACATCGTCGGCGGCCGCGACCGCGACGCGACAATTGAGGCCCGTGATCATGTGGATGTCGTCGATCGCGAGAACGTTCGCGGGGTCGACGATCGCGACCAGGAGGGTCTTCGAGTCGACGTAGCCGACGGGCACCGCCTGATAGCGGCGAGCGGCGGCGACCGAGAGCAGGTTGGCCGCTCCCATGTCGACGTGGAAGGAGTTGAGGTCCAGGTGGTCGAGGCCGTAGCGCTCGGCAACGGCGCGAGCAAGTTGATCGTTGTCGATCAGCTTTTGCTCGACGAGCAGTTCGTCGGCGGAGCGGTTGGCCGTCCGCGCCTCCTGGATGACGGCGTCGACGCGTTCGCGAGTGGCGTAGCCGAGCTCGACGATCACGTCGGTGAGGAACATCGCTGAGTTGCCACGACCGAGCGGGGCGGTCAGCCCAGGGATGCCGTCAACGCTCCCCTCGGCCCGCGATTCGACAGCCGGTGCCTCAGCCCCGACGGCCACCGCCTGTAGATGTCCTGCGCGATTTTCTGTTTGCATGCGGTTCGTTCGAGCCTGCCGCCCTTCGCATCGTCTCCAGCGGCGGCTCGATGCCGGTCCAGATCTGAAGCGAGGCGGCTCCTTGGCGAACCAAGACCTCGAGACCCCCGACGACTTGTGCCCCGCGCTCGCGTGCATGCGATGCCAAGGCTGTCTCGTGGATTCCGTAGACCAGGTCCACCACCGTTTTCGTTGCATCAATCGAATCGGCATCGACGGGGTGTGCCTTTAGGTCTGCGGGCACGGGCGCACGCAGGGCTGCCTGCTCGAGCCCGACGGTCGTGGCGTTAATCACTAAGTCGTAAGGACCTATATCGAGCTTCTCGCCCCTGGATTCCCGGTGATCGACCCCGAACTCGCTTGCCAGTGCGGTCGCCCGCTCCGGCGTGCGATTCCAGACATCTACCTGTGCGCCGGCGTTATGTAGAGCCCAGATCGCCGCCCGCGCCGAACCCCCCGCCCCAAGCACGAGAACATTCATCTCGGCAACCGGAGCGCCGATGGCGTCAATGATCCCCGCAGCGTCGGTGTTCTCGCCGGCGATACGGCCGTCGGCGAACGTAAGCGTGTTGGCCGCGCCGATCTCCCGCGCGGCGTCGCTCGAGCTGTTTGAGACGGCGAGCGCCGCGAGCTTGTGCGGCACGGTCACGTTGACCCCCGCGAAACCGCGCTCGGGCAAGGACCGGACCAGACCCTCGAAACCGTCGGGCTCGACGTCGATCGCCTCGTATGACCACTCGTCGCCAAGCCCGAGCTCGGCAAGCGCCGCGTTGTGCATCGCCGGCGATCGCGAATGAGCGACCGGGTGTCCGAGGACGGCGAGCCGCGGCATCAGCTCAGATCAGCATTCGGTCGGCGAGCCGCCCTGCTCGGCAAGCGCCTGCTGGTACTCGGCCTCGGCCTGGAGGAACTCCTCCTCGGTCTCGGTGAAGACGTGCTCGCCGCAGGTACCCGGCTTGACGACGAAGTAGAAGAGGTCGCCCTTGGCAGGGTTGGCCGCCGCCTCGATCGACGCCAAGCCTGGGTTGCCGATCGGCGTCGGCGGCAGGCCGTTGAGGACGCGCGAGTTGTACGGGTTGGTGGTGTCAGCGAGCTCCGACTCCGTCAGCTGCTCGTCGTAGTTCTGCAGGTAGTAGCGGATAGTCGCGTCGATCCCGAGCGGCGTTCCGGCCTTGAGGCGGTTGTAGATGACCTCGGCGACCAGCGGGCGCTCGTCCTCGACCTGAACCTCACGCTCGATCATCGACGCGATCTTCAGCACGTCGTACGCGTTGAGGTTCTTCGACTCCGCGTAGGAGAGGTCGACCCCGTTGAAGTTCTGCTCGAACGCGTCGAGCTGGCGCGAGATCAGGTCCTTGACCGTCGCCTTCTTCGGTAGCTCGTAGGTGGCCGGGAAGAGGAAGCCCTCGAGATTTGGGGCATCCTCGGCGCCGTACTCCGCTGGATCGAAGCCCTTGAAGCTCTTGCTCGCGTCCTCGTAGTCGCCCTTGAGCTTCGCGTCCTTCGCCACATCGGCGATCTGGTGGCGGTCGAGGCCCTCTGGGATCACGAGGTCGGAGGTATCCACGGCGGCGGGCTTCGGGCCCGCCTCCGCCGGGTCGTCGTCGCCGCCGAGCGCGCCGATCACCTTGGTCGCGCCGAAAACGAGCAGTGCGGCAATGGCGATGACAATCAGCGCCCCGACTATCCGGCGGACGAGCAGCGCGTCCGGACCCGTGCGCGGCGGCCGTGGGGGCGCGGCGGGCGGTGTCGCCGGCGGAACAGCGGCTGGCGGGGGCTCGGTTGGCGCGACCGGAGGCGGCTCGGGCTCAAGCCCGGCCTGCCGGCGCGCGGCGGCGGTCGTCGGCTCGACCTCGGCGGCGGCCTGCTCGGCCTGGACCTTCTCGCCCAGCGAACCCTGGCGGTCACGCCGACGAGCCTCACGCTCAGCCCGGCGCCGCTCGCGCTCGAGGTCCTCCTCGTCCTTCGCGAAGGGGTCATGCCAATCGGACATCAGCTTGGCCTCGCGGCAAGGAACGATTCGAGCAAATGCGCCGCTGCGAGTGCGTCGGCGCGGTGCCGATGCGCCGCCGCGGGTGCTTGCAGCGGCCATCCGGGTTGTCAGTCGCTCGTCATAAGTCTCGACCGGGACCGTTGCCGCCTCTGCGACCTCGCGCAGCGAACGCCCGCGCGGCCTCGGCCTGGCCCCGCTCGGCACCGTCCAGCGACACCGGCAGCCCGACCACGATCAACTCCGCCCCCTCGTCGGCAGCGACGCGCGCGGCCTCGCTCGCGTCCGGCGGTGAGATCACGCCGAGCGGGCGCACGATCGTGCCGGTGGGATCGCAGATCGCCGTACCCGCCCGTACGTCTCCGTGATCGATCGCCAGAACCCGCATCAAGGGAATCTATGTAAGCGCGCGATGGATCGCCTGGCGCGCGGTCTCGAGCGCCTCGTCGAGCTTGTCGGCGTCACGACCCCCGGCCTGGGCGACCTCGGGCCGCCCTCCCCCGCCGCCGCCGACGATCGCGGCCGCTTCGCGGATCACCTCGACCGCGTTCGCGCCCTTCTCGACTGCGCTCGGGCTGAAGCTCGCGACCAGCGCGACCTTGCCGTCGCCGGCGCCGCCGAGCACGACAGCGGCATCTCCCTCGCGCTGCTTGATCTGGTCGGCGAGGTCGAGCAGGCGTTGCTGGTCGCCCTCGCCGCGACCCGCTGATGACCTTGATCCCGCTGACCGTCTCGCCGGTCGAGCCGATCTCGGCGGCCGTGTCGCCCGCGGTCTTGCGATCGAGCTCGGCGACCTTCGCCTCGAGCTCGGCGAGACGCGCCGCGGCGCGGCGCGCGCCGCGCCAGCGGGTCGCGCGATGAGCCCGAGCAGTCCGCCCGCTTCGGCAAGCTCGTCGCTGCGCCGGCGGTAGTGATCGATCGCCTCGGGCCCGGTCAGCGCCTCGATGCGACGGACGTTCGCAGCGCTCGACCCTTCAGAGACGATCGCGATGATCCCGACCTCGGCGGTGTTAGCGACGTGGGTGCCGCCGCACAACTCGCGCGAGACCTCGTCAACCTCGACCATCCGGACCCAGTCGCCGTACTTCTCGCCGAAGAGCGCCATCGCGCCCAGCGCCTCGGCCTCGGTGCGCTCCATCTCGAGCGCGCGGACGCCGAAGCTTGCCTTGACCCACTCGTTGACGCGGTCCTCGATCGCGCGCACCTCCTGCGCCCCGAGCGGTGCGCCATGGGTGAAGTCGAATCGCAGCTTGTCGGGCCGCACCGCGGAGCCCGCCTGGCGGACGTGCGTGCCGAGGCGCTCGCGCAGCGCAGCGTGCAGCAGGTGGGTCGCCGTGTGGTTTCGCATCGTCGCGTGGCGGGTCCGGCGGTCCACCGCGGCCGCGGCCGGGTCGCCACTCGTGACCTCGCGCTCGCCGTTGGCGACACGGATCGCCTGGTCGTCGCCGATCCGGTACACGTCCTCGACCGCGAGCTCGGTCGCCGTCAACGACGACCACGCCGCTGTCGGCGACCTGGCCGCCGCCCTCCGCATAGAAGGGGCTCTCCTCGAGCTTGACAAGCGCAACTCCTTCGCCCAGATCCTCGGTCGCGACAACGCTCGTGCGCGCGACCAGCTCGCCGTAGCCGACGAACTCGGTCTTCGGCGCCGACGACGCGAACGCGATGACTCGCTGGTGGCGGTCGGGCGGCGCGTCGACCCCACCGGAACGTGCGCGCGTGCGCTGGGCCTCCATCAGCTCCTCGAAGCCGTCGTCGTCGACCGCGAGCCCCTCCTCGGCGAGCAGCTCCTTGGTCAGGTCATACGGGAAGCCGAAGGTGTCGTGAAGGCGAAACGCGTCCTCGGCGTCGATCCACGAGGTGTTCGAGGCGCGCGCGTCGGCGACCAGCTTCGCCAGCAGCTCGGTGCCGCGGTCGAGGGTGTGACCGAAGCTCTCCTCCTCGTCGTTGACCCAGCGCATCACGTTTTCGCGCTCGCTCTTCGAGGTGCGGATAGGCCCCGCTCATCCCCTCGATCACCCTCTCGGCGAAGCGGCCGAGCCACGGGGCCTCGAGGCCGAGCACGCGGCCCTGCTGGATCGCGCGCCGCATGATCCGCCGCAAGACGTAGCCGCGCTCCTCGTTCGAGGGCACGACGCCGTCGGCGATCAGGTTGACGGCGCCGCGCGTGTGGTCGGCGATGATCCGCATCGCCCGGGTCACGCGATCGTCGCTCCCGTACTTCGCGCCCGAGAGCTCCTCCGCGAGGGCGATCAGCGGCGTGAACCCGTCCGTGTCGAAGACCGAGTCGACGCCCTGCTGGATGACCGCCATCCGCTCGAGCCCGAGGCCGGTGTCGATGTTGCGCTGCGGCAGGTCGGTCAGCGAGCCGTCCGAGTGCAGCTCGTAGGTCATGAACACGTGGTTCCAGTACTCGAGGTAGCGATCCGTGTCGTCGCCTGGGCGCAGGTCGTCGGATCCGAACTCGGGGCCACGGTCGATGTACATCTCCGAGCACGGGCCGCAGGGGCCGGTCGGGCCCCCCTGCCAGAAGTTGTCGGACGCCGGCAGGCGCACGATCCGCGCGTCGGGCACGCCGATCTCGCGCCAGATCTCGATCGATTCCTCGTCGGGGCCGAGCCCGAGGGTCTCGTCGCCCTCGAAGACCGTGACCCAGATCTGCTCGGGGTCGAACCCGAACCCTCCGGTCGAGAGCTCCCAGCCGAACCGCAGCGACTCAGCCTTGAAGTAGTCGCCTATCGAGAAGTTGCCGAGCATCTCGAAGAACGTGAGGTGGCGCTTCGTGGTCCCGACGACCTCGATGTCGACGGTGCGAAAGCGTTCGCTGAGAGGAGGTCAGCCGCCGGGCCGGCGGCTCCTCGCGGCCCTCGAAGTACGGCTTGAACTGCTGCATTCCAGCGACGGTGAGCAGCGTGGACGTGTCCTCCGCCGAGGGGATCAGCGACGATGACGGCACGCGCATGCTGCCGCGCTCCTCGAAGAAGGACAGAAATGTCTCGCGGATCTCGTCGGACCTCATCGAAACGCCAGTCTAGGTGGCTCAGGTGACCCCGCCGCCCGAGCTGTCCTCGCGACCACTTCGCGTGTTCCTGAGCTATCGACGAGACGACTCCAGCGGCCATGCCGGTCGGCTCTACGACTCTTTGTCGGTCCGCCTGGAAGGTGCCGAGATCTTCATGGATCTCGACACGATCCAGCCGGGGCAAGGACTTCGAGCGGGTGCTCCGCAAGGCGGTTGGATCCTGCGATGCGATGCTGGCCGTAATCGGCCCGCGTTGGCTCGAGGCCGTGGACGCCAAGGGAGTGCGGCGCCTCGGTCAGCCGGGCGACTACGTAACCCTCGAGATCGCGACGCTCTCGAGCGCGGGGTCAGGGTCATTCCCGTCCTCGTCGACAGCACGGAAGCACCTCGCGCGGACGAGCTGCCGCCGGCGCTGGCTTCGCTGGCGACACGCCAAGGGGTGTGGCTCGTCAACAATATGTGGGGAGCGAGCGTTGAGAACCTCGTCGAGATCCTCGCCTCTGCCGACGATCTTGGCCCGGAAAGCGATCCCTCGCCAGGTGCGCCGCCAACCGAGCCCGTCCGCAAGCGGGTTGCGATCGCGACGGCCGTCGTCGACTTCAGCACCCGCGACGCGACCAACCTCGATCCGGAGGTGGAGCTGGCGATAGCGAACCGGGTTCGAAGCGAGTTGACCGCCATTGCCGCGCGATATGGCGGCGCCCTCGAGGCCAACGACAGTGAAACCGTGCAGATGCTCTTCGGCGTCGATCGTCTTCACGAGGATGATGCGCTGCGCGCGGCCAGCGCTGCTATCGACGCTCACGCCATCTGCCGGGGAATCGATTGGGGCGCCGTGAGCCCGGCGATCGTGCGTCTGCAGCTTCGCATCGGCGTCGATGTCGGCGACGTCGTCGCCTCGGGCTACGGCGACCAGTCCGCGGGTCACCGGGGCGATCGTGCGGGGAACCGAACGGCTTGCGCGTATCGCGGAGCCGGGCACGTCTGTGATTGGAGGAGGCGCGCGCGACCTCGTCTCCGGAACCGTGGAACTCGAGTCGATCACGTCCGATGCCAACGAGGCGCCCGCCGCCCGGATTATCCGGATCGAGCGCAGGGAGTTCGCGCGGCCGAGCCTGGAAACCCCAGCCGTTGGTCGGCAAGCCGAGATCGCGGCCGTGCAGTGGGCCTATGAACGAGCGGTGCGCGAGGAGCTGTGTCAACTCGTCACGGTCCTCGGCGCGCCTGGCGTGGGCAAGACTCGACTTGTCGCGGACACTCTCGCCAACCGGGGGGCGCGTGCTCACTGGGCATTGCCTTCCATATGGCCATGGCATCACGTTCTGGCCGGTTGCGGAGATGGTCAGGGGGGTCGCGGGGATCGAGGAGGCAGACGACCGCGTCACGGCGATCGAGGCGCTGGACAGGCTGCTCGGCGATGAGCCCAACGGGCGGCCGGTGGCAAACGGGCTCGCCGGCCGCGATCGGCCTGGCCGACGCAACCGGACCAAGTGAGGAGATCTTCTGGGCAGTTCGACAGCTCTTTCACGCACTTGCGGAGAAGGAGCCAATCGCCATCGTTTTCGAAGACCTTCATTGGGCGGAGCCGTTGCTGCTGGATCTCATCGACGACCTGGTGGAGCGCTCGGTGGGCGCGCGTCTGCTGGTCGTCTGTATCGCCCGACCCGAATTTCTGGAGCAGCGGCCACAGTGGGGCGGCGGCAAGCTCAATGCGTCTGTGATCTCGCTTGACGCCCTGTCCGACGGCGAGATCAGAAAGCTGATCGAAAACGCGCTCGGAAACCAAGGGGTGCCCGCCCCCGAGGTCGTCGCGCGCCTGGCCGAGGCGTCCGGCGGAAACCCGCTCTTTGCCGAGCAGATGATCGCCTCGCTGCTCGAGCAGGGCCTGATCTCGCCTAAGGAAGGGCAACTGCGATTCGTCGGAAGCGTCGGCGACCTTTCGATCCCCGTGTTGATTCAGGCGCTCCTGGCGGCGCGCATCGATCGACTGCCAGACCCGCAACGCGAGGCGACCCGCAGCGCGTCCGTGGTGGGTCGCGAGTTCTATCTCGGTGCTCTCGAAGACATGACCGAGCCGCGAAGCCGTGGGCGCATCGGCGACCAACTGACCGAACTTGCGAAGAAGCAGCTCGTCCGGCGAGCTGGGACGACGTTCGAGCCTGAAGATACGTTCGGATTCCTGCACATGCTTCTGCGCGACGCGGCCTACGACTCGCTATCCAAGCGTTCACGGGCTGCGCTGCACGAGACATTCGCTGCGTGGCTCGAGCGCAAGGCCGGTGATCGTGCCGACGAGTACGGCGAGATCCTCGGCCACCATCTCGAGTCGGCCTTCCTGTATCGCAAGGAGCTCGGCGAGAAAGGGGCTCATCGCGAGCTGGGCATCGCCGCGGGCCGCCGACTCAGCTCGGCCGGACAGCACGCCCTTGCGCGCGGGGACGTCGTCGCCGCGTCTCAGCTTCTCGGTCGAGCGGTCGCGTTGCTCACGCCGGGGGAAGACGAAGCGGTCACTGCAGCCTCGGCGCTGTTCGATGCCCTGCTGGACGCCGGCGAGCTCGGCCGCGCGGCAGCCATCGTCGAGCTGGTCGCGGGCTGGGGCCAGGAGCGCGCAGACGACCGGATGCGTGCGCGGTCGGTCCTGATTCGCAGCTTTCTCGAAAGCCACCTCTTGCGGAGAGCTCGAGGTGAGCGTGGCCGACCTCAACACCATCGAGTCTGCGTTGGCGACGTTCACCGCGCACAGCGACGAGGACGGCCTGTCCCAGGGCCACCAGCTCCTCGCAGATCTACATATGGATGCAGGACAGTTCGCCGCCAGCGTGGAGGAGCTCGAGAAGGCGGTCATCCATGCACGCCGGGCGGGCAACCTCCGTCAGGAGACCCGGATGCTCTCATGGCTGACATCAGCTCTCTTCTGGGGTCCGATGCCCGTCGATCAAGCGTTACCGCGGGCCGAGGAGTTGCTGGCTCAGGTCGCCGACAGTCCCGCCGCGGCTGCGAACGCAAGGCTGATAATCGGCGGTCTGCGTGGGATGCGCGGCGAGTTCGACCACGCCAACGCATCGTTCTCCGAGAGCTTCGCCGTACTTGATGAGCTCGGCTTGAAGGTGGCACTCGCGACCTGGACGCCAAATCTCGGGAATGATCGCCTTGATCGCGGGCGACCCCGAGGCGGCGCGCCAGGAGCTTCGCCAAGGGTTCGAGTCGCTCCAGGAGATGGGCCAGCTCGGCTTTGCCGTGGGGGCCGCCGTCTACCTTGCGCGAGCGCTGCTCGATCTCGGCGATGTCGCCACCGCGCGCGAGCTCATCGACTTCGTCGACGCCACCGCTCCCGCAGATGACCGCATCGCCCGGGCACACCTTGCGCTCCTCGCTGCTCGGATCGCGCCGAATCCGAACGATGAACAGATTGACATTGCGCGTGCTGCGTCGGAGACGATGGCCGCGACCGACGAACTCATCACCCGCGCCGACAGCCTGGTTGACCTCGCCAGCGTCCTGTCTCGCTGCGACCGTCACGAAGAGGGTCGAGGCGCGCTTCAAGAGTCGCTTGCGCTCTACGAACGAAGGGCGTCGCGCCATCGTTCCGCCGGGTGGCAGCGCTACTCAGCGATTGAGCAGGTAGATTCCGGCTCGTGGCAAGGATGCTCGTCCGGAGGGGGGCTGTGTGCGCGGCTGCCGCTGCTGGCGCACTGATCCTGCCGTCCGCAGCCACTGCCCGGCCAACTGACAACGCAAAGGTTGACGAGCCCAAGTACGGAGCGATCGACGAGGAACGCCCGAGCTCGCGTTAAGGCGGCGAAGCCGCGGGGCGCAGAGATCTGCGTCCACTGGGTGAAGCGCGGCGCGCACGCCGCCGACAAGAGCCAGGCTCGTCTCACCGCCCTCGTATTTGACCTGGTGTGGACTATCGAAGTCCTCGTGCTCGACTTCAAGTCGCCACTCGTGGACAAGGAAGGTGCGTTCAAAGGCAAGCACGGCCGCGCCTTTGATGTGTACCTGGCGGACATCGGGGCGGATGGTGCCACCCAGGGAGAGTGCTTCACCGCCAAGTCCGCGAAGAAGCCCCGAGGCGCTGCCGATGCCCGCGCCGGTTACTGCGTGATGGACAACGACTACGCGGAGTTCGCCGACGATGAGCTCACGGCTTTGGAAGCACTGGAGGCGACGGCGGCGCACGAGTTCTTCCACGCAGTCCAATACGCCTATGACGCGGTTGGCGAACCGGAATGGCTGACCGAGGGGACGGCCGTGTGGATGGAGGATGAGGCGTTCGACGAGATCAACACCGGTTATGCCTTTCTCGACGTCAGTCCGCTCGCCAATCCCGAGGCACCATTGAGCTCCTCCCCGTACGGCTCGTGGGTCTTCTGGCGTTTTTCTCTCGGAGGTGCAACCCGACGCTGTGCGCGCCATCTGGGCCTCGACGGCGGGCCCGAAGGACAACGATCCCTCAGGCATCTGAATGGGCGGCGGCAGCCATGGGCACGACTTTCGCCCAACTGTTCACGGAGTTCGCAGCATGGAACTACCGTGCAGGGGCCCCAGGGTCCGTCTCCTACGAGGAGGGAGCCGCGTATCGAGGCGCCCTGGCCGGCAGCCGTCCACCGCTCGACGCCGCCTACGAACTCTCGTCTGGGTACGCGAGTACCGGGCCTCGGGGGGTGGATGTAGCTCCGCTCGCGGCGGCGTACGTCCGTTTCTCGAATCCTGGCGCGACCTCCTGCACCTATTCCCTCGCGGTGGACATCCCCAGCGGCGATGAGGCGGCGGTGGTCGTCCAGACCGCTGGGCCAGACCCCGCCTTCGGCGAAAGCATCGCCTTGACCGGCGGGAGCCCGGCGGCGACCACGGTCACGGTTGGTCCTGGCGAAGCTGCGGTCCTGATTCTCGGGAATAGCCGCGGGGCGGCCGGCCGCTTCGGATACGGGGACGGCGGACGCCGAGCTCGCTTCGGCGATTTGCTGTTGCGATGCCGGTGCTGCTCGCACTTTGGCTCCCGTCAGCGGCACAGGCGGCGGACTGCAACGGAATCCCGGCGACACACACGGGCACAGAGGCCGCGAATTTCATCGAGGGCAGCGCCGGCGCCGACGTGATCGCTGGCCTCGGCGGAGACGACGAGATCTGGGGCGGCGGCGGCAACGACGTCATCTGCGGGGGCGACGGCCGCGACGTCGTCTACCACTACTCCACCCCGGAGGCACCTTCCGGCTTCACAGAAGTGATCACGCTCCCTGAGCCCGGGCAGGCGGGCAGTGCGGTCGGCACAGCCGGTAATGACACGTTGGTCGGGATCGAGGACGCCTTCGGAACCGATTACGCCGACAGGATCGTGGGCAGCTCGGGCCACAACGCACTGACCGGTGGCGAGGGGGAGCGGACGTGATCGAGGCCGGGGATGGTTTCGACAACCTCTTCGGCGACGGCAATGCGGATGGCGGAGTTGCCAATCCCGATGGCGCCGACATCATGCGCGGCGGTCCCGGGCGCGACGTCCTCGACGGCCGCGGCGGCGTTGATCAGCTCTTTGGCGAAACGGGGCGAGATGACCTCGTCGGTGCCGCTGGAGATGACCGAGATTGACGGCGGGCCCGACCTCGACTTCCTCTAGCACGCCTGCCTGAACGCCACGCCGTTTTGTGCCAACGCCACAACCGGCGTCACGGTCGATTTTCAGACGACCCCCCCGACGATCAGCGGCAGCCATGGCGCCGACGTTGCGGTGAACGTGGAGGGCGTGATCGGCTCCAACCACGGCGACACCTTCCTCGGCTCTGCCGGCGAGGACTACTTCGTGCCGAGAGGTGGAAACGACACCATCGACGGCCGCGGCGGCGACGATTACGTGGACTACAACTGCGAGCTCGCCAACGGCTCGTCCTGCGTGGTTCAGGGGTCGCCATCGACCTCGGTACGGGGGTCGTTGGCGGCGGTCAGGGAACCGACAGCGTCGCGAATATCGAACACGCAGTCGGTTCGACCGAGAGCGACACGATCGTCGGCAACGACGGCCCGAACGAGCTCTTCGGGGTGACCGGTGACGACACGATCTTCGGCGGCGGGGGCGATGATGGGCTCGCCGGCGAATCCGGTAATGACACGCTCGATGGCGGCGCCGGCGCCGACCGCCTCAACTACACGCTGGTCGGATGCACCGTTCAAGGCGGCGGCGTTTCGGTGCAGCTCTCCGGAGGGACCGCCACCGGCGAGGGAAACGACTCGATCGTCGCGGGAACGATCGAGCAGGTCATCGGCTCCAGGTGCGACGACACACTATCCGGCTCCTCCCTGAACGAGACCTTCTACGGCTACGGCGGCAGCGACGACATCTACGGCCGTGGCGGCGACGACCTTCTGCTCCCACACATCACCGCCACGGGATTCCTCTACGACGCCGTTTCGAACGGCAGTGATGATCTTTTCGGCGGCCCCGGCGAGGACACCGTCGGATACACCGGCGCGAACGAGCGGGATCCAGATCAACCTCGCGACCGGGCGGGTCGCCGCCGACGGCGACGGCGCTGCGGACAACGCGCTCGGGATCGAGGTCGTACTTGGCAGCCTCCACGCAGACACGATTACGGGTAGCGCCGCAACCAACGTCCTGCTCGGCGGCGAAGGCGATGACCTGATCAGCGGACGCGGGCGCGGCGACTATCTGGCTGGACAGGGTGGCAACGACACACTCGACGGCGGCCGCGGGGCCACGGACGTAGTCGACTACCTGCTGGACGCCTCGGCGGTAGACGCCGACCTCGGCATCGCCCGCCACGCCGCAGTCACGACCGCCGTGGGTGGCGAGGCCGATTCGCTCATCGGTCTCGAATCGGTCGCCGGCACCGAAGGCGCCGACAGGCTGATCGGCAGTCCGGTAGCCAACGGTCGTCTCTGGTGAGGGCGCCGACGACATATTGCTGAGCGGTCTCGGGGGTAACGACCTGCTCCTCGGCGGCGCGGGCACACAGCCTCTCAATGGCGGGAAGGGCAACGGTGATTGGTGTTCTGGCGGCGAGCGCCGCAAATGCGAGAAGCCCAAGTCCGACCCCTTCCAGGCGAATCCCCGGCCGCCAGCGCTGCAACTCCTCCTCGATGCTCGCGGGTTCCGACTCACGGGCACTGGCCTGCTGCAGCAGATCGAGTCGGCACTCGATGCGATGCGAAAGCATCGCCGCGAGGACGT
>CAVVAT010000001.1:0-346173 GCA_963746215.1 uncultured Solirubrobacterales bacterium | reverse complement strand
GAAACTCCCTGGTCGCGCGCGGCCACCGGTTCGCGACCAAAGGCGATACCGAGGTCATCGCTCACGCCTACGAGGAGCACGGCCCAGATTGCATTCGTCTTCTCCACGGCATGTTCGGTCTGGCGATCTGGGATCGCCGCCGCGAGCGGCTCGTCCTAGCCCGCGATCGTGTCGGCAAGAAGCCGCTGTACTACTCGCTTCGCGCGGGGCGCTCAGCTTCGCGTCCGAGCTGCGGGCTTTGCTCAAGCCCACGAGATCCCGCGAGAGCTCGATCATGACGCGCTCGACGCGTATCTCGCCATGGCTGGGTGCCGGGCCCGGCGAGTGCGTTCAGGGCGGTCCGGAAACTCCCCGCGGCAACCACAATGGTGGTGGAGGACGGTCACGCCAAGCTCCACCGGTACTGGAGCCTCGACCACCAACGCGAGCTCGGATCCGTCGATGAGCGCGAGATCCAGGAGGAGTTACGCACACAGATCCGAGCTGCGGTGCGGCGACGGATGCTGGCCGATGTCTCGCTGGGGCGTTTTTGTCCGGCGGTATCGATTCGCCGCCGTCGTCGCTGCCATGGCCGAGGCTTCGTCCGAGCCGGTGCGGACCTTCTCGATCGGGTTCACGACGATCGCTACGACGAGCTGGCCGAGGCGCGCCTTCGTGGCCGAGCGTTTTCGGCACCGACCACGAGGAGCTGTGCGTCGACGGCTGATGCCACGGCGATCCTCCCCGAGATCGTTCACGTCACTACGGGGAGCCCTTCGCCGATCGTCGGCCGATTCCCGGCTCTACGTGCCGAGATGGCGCAGCGGCGGGTCACCGTCGCGCTCAACGGGGACGGCGGTGACGAGAGCTTCGCCGGCTACAGCGCTATGTCTCGAACCTCGCCCTGCCGCCTCGGATCCTTGCCTCGTCCGATCCGCGCGGCGTGCTCGGCGCAGCGACCGCCAGCGCGTGCCTGCGAGCGGTCGGATCGACACATGCGCAGCCGGCTCGCCGACTGGGCTCCGGATCACTTGGATCCTCCCGCGCGTGCTACGCGGCCTACAGGGCGGCTTCGAGCCCTGAGCGAGAGCCGGCTCTATACCCAGTACCGGCAGCCGGGACCGTCGACGCCTCGAGGTTTTCTGCGCGCCCTGGCGCGCCGCGACCGGCGCGCGACCCGCTCGAATCCGATGCTCGACGTCGATGTCCAGACGTACCTGCCTGGACGACCTGCTGGTGAAGATGGATATCGCGACCATGTCTACTCGCTGGAGGCACGCTCGCCGCTGCTCGACCACGAGCTGATGGAGTTCGCCGCGCTCCCTGCCGCCAGCGATCAAGCTCCGCGGGGGGAGAAGAAGATCGCGCTCCGCGGGGCGCTGCGGGGATGGGTGCCGGACGCGATCCTCGACGCCCCGAAGCGCGGCTTTCGTGTGCCCCTGGCCGACTGGCTGCGCGGCGAACTGCGGGAGCACGCCCGCGAGGTTCTCCTCGATTCCGGGTCGGTCGGGCGCGGCTACTTCCGCACGGAGTACGTCCGCGACATGCTCGACCAGCACGTGCGCGGCGACGAGGACCGCTCGGCGGGCTTTGGACGCTGCTCATGTTCGAGCTCTGGCACCGTGAGTCGTCGACCGCCCGGCCGCGCGCGGCGAAGGCGCCGCCCCGTCCGTTGGTACCGAATTGGATCGACTCGATAAAACTGCGCGATTTGGTGGGTCTCGCCGGATACGCTGCCCACCGCACTCGGGAAAAAGAGCGGTGTAGGAGGCGAATCACGAAGGTGGCGAGGAGTACGCAGCCGGGCAGCAGAACCACCTTGCTTCGGGCGTGGCCTTTGCGTCGCTCGCAGCAGTCGGCTTACTTCTCGCAGGCCGGTTCCGCCCCTGGCGCGCTGAGATCTCGACACGCTCACAGCCACGATCACGGGTGCAGGTGCCATCACCGGTACTCCCGGACCCGACGTGATCGTCGGCAGTGGGGCGGCCGACCGCATCCGCGCGCTCGGAGGCAATGACGTGATCTGCGCTGGCGGCGGTGACGACACCGTCCTGGGGTCCGACGGCGACGATCGGATCCTCGGCGAGGTCGGCTTCGACAGGACCATTCTCGGGGGCCGCGGAAACGACAACATCGACGGCGGCGCCGGCGATGATCGGATCAACGGCGGGTCCGGTAATGACGTCCTCGCCGGCGGCGACGGAAACACTCCGTTGCCGGGTTCGGCGGGGTCGATTCGGTCACCGGCTCAGTCGGCGACGATCGCCTATTCGGGGGCACCGGACAGGACGCCCTGGACTCTGGCGACGGCGCCGACGACGTCTTTGGCGGTCCAGACGATGATCAACTCCTCGGCGCGGCCGGTCCCGACAAGCTCCACGGTGGCCTCGACTTCGACGTTTGCGACCTGGGCGATGGGATCGAGGGCGACGTGGTCACGGTCGACTGTGAGGTGGTCCTCCCCAATCAAACGCTGCCGGCGCCACCCGTGGAGCCGCAGCTGCTGCAGGGTCCGTGCGCGAACCCGCAGGACGGCACCGCCGGCGCCGACAGGCTGTTGGGAACGTCGTTCGGCGACCGCTTGAAGGGTCTCGCCGCCGGGGACGATATACGTGGGCGCGATGGCAAGGATTGCCTCGAAGGAGGCCGAGGCGGAGACGTCCTACGCGGAGCCGGCGGCGGCGACCAGGTCGCGGGTGGCCGGGGGCCAGATCGCGTGATCGGCGGCGCCCGGCGCGACACCCTGCGCCCTGGGGCCGGCGAGGACTTCGCCGGCGGTGGCAAGGGTCGCGACAAGATCGAGGGTCGTGATGGGAGCGTGGATGTGATCCGGTGCGGCCCGGGCCGAGATTCGGCGGTTGTCGACCGCTTCGACGACGTGCGGGGTTGCGAGCGGGTCAAGCTGCCCTGAGCTCGCTACTGCCCCTGCGTATTACATGGCCTCGATGCATCGCGGCACAGGGTCATCTCGAGCAGCTGCAGCCGGTTCCAAGGAAATGCCGCAAGCTGCGATCGGCGGGCGGTCGAGGCCGCGAAGTAACGCTCATAGAAGTTCTGCTCGCCGGCGCGCATGTACGGCTGTGGGCTCTCGCCGTAGAAAACGGTCCCGGGAGAGCCGTCGTGAACGATCATCCCGTACCTCTGGGCGGCTTCGGCCAGCATCCTGACCCCCGGCGCGAGGTCGAGCGCGTTCAGATTAATGCTTGGATCGAGGCGAAACCGAGCGCCTTCCGGGATCGCCGCCGCGAGGGTCGACTTCCCGTCGGTCCGCTGAGCCGGGAAAGCCCACGCGCCCGGGTCGATCACGGAGGCCCCCGGCAGGTTCGGCAGGCCGATGCTCAGTGCGTGATCGATCCGGCCGCTCTCGAGGTCTGCCCGAGTCACCATTCCGGCGGCCTTGGCGAGGCCGCTGCCCGAGGCGCCCCACCAGTGTTGCTCGATGAGGGCACCGTCTCCACCGGCGACGTCGCGGAAGTAGCCAGGTCCTCTTGAGGCTGCGTACATCACGCCTCCGTAGCTGGCGTGCCAGCTGCCAGGGGTGATCGCAGTGTTCGTCGCTGGTGGCTGTGGACCCAGCGGGGCGGCAAGCCCATCGTCGGTGAACCTGGTCTGGTCGGCAGCGACCGTTGCGACTCGCGCGAATCCGCTCCCGTCGTCGCGGTAGACCGAGTAACCGGTGGCGCCGTCGATCTGGCTCCAAGAGAACGTGACGGTACGGCCACCCGGCGACTTCACTGATAGCGCGGCGGGCTTGGCGGTCGTCTCCCCGTTTTCGTTGAGAGCCGTCACCTGGTAACGGTGGATGCCGGCCGCAAGCAGGCCTCCGGGGTTTAGCTTCGGTACGCCGACGAACTGCGGGAAGTGGAGCGCCTGTTGAAGCTGTGCGAGCTCCCAGTAGGTGTCGGTGTCCGGCTGCCAAACCACCAACGCCCCATCCGAGCCGGCGGTTGCCGGGTTGGGCGGGACGGGGACGCCGCGCGCAAACTCAGCCGCGATCGAGTCCGCCCATGGGCCGGTGTCGAGGCTCACTGGAAATCTCGGCGCGTCTGCCGCCACCTCGTACATGGGTGTAAAGGCGGTCGCCGTCAGGCCAGGGCCGCCGCGACTCGCGGTCTGCTTCTCCACCGTCCTAAGCAGGGTCCCGGTGAGCTCCTCGGACCGGGGATCGAGTGCCGCGTCAGGTGGAATCGGCACGTTCCACGGCGAGTCAGCGCTGAACTTGGGACCGCTAACGGCGGACGAGCCCAACGGTTCCTGCGGGAGACCCCGACGAAACCAGATCGCCAGGTGGTATTCGCCGGGGACAACCTCCTGGCCGCCTCGGCGGTGCTTCCTGCGGCCGGCGAACGCGCTCAGCGGGACGCCCATGCGTCCCCTCTTGATCCCGGACACGACCCTCCCGCGCCCGAGCGTCCGACTGCCGGGCCGCAACTCGGCGTGGTCGATCCTCTTGACGTCGAGTGGTGGCATCTCGAAGACGATTGTTTTGCCTCGCAGGCGGCCGCCATCGACTGACATGTCGGCCCGCGCCAGACCGTCTGCCGGGAACCCGAGCGAACAGGCGGCGATAGCGATCGTGGCGAGCAGCCCGTATCGGCTGCGGCGGTCGCGCTGTCCTGGTGTCGGCTTGAGATGGGTCATCCTCCGTGCCCGAAACAGGGGCACAGGAGGCCTATCGGCGGCTCAGATCCAGGCTCAAAGAAAGCGTCGCCGGTTGGACGTACGTCCTCAGGCGGCGCCGATCACCGGCGCTGCTCCCAACTCACGCAGGATCGCTTGCAGCGAGCCACGGCCGCGATGGTGCAGGCCGTGGATCGAGCCCTCGCTCTTGTCGAGGCGCGTGGCGATCTCGCTCGGTGACAGCCCGACTACGTGGCGCATGATCAACACCTTGCGTTGCTCTTCGGGAAGGCGATTGAACGCTTCCTTGAGCGTGCGCTGGCGCTCGGCATTGGCCTGGTGTTCGCCGGCGTCGTCAACACGTACCTCCTCGGCCGGCAGCTGCCGCTTGGCGCGCAGGTGGTCGAGCGCGGCGTTCCGCGCGACGCGTATCAGCCAGCCCGAGAAGGCGACATCGCGCTGCTCGTAGCGCTGAATCGCCCGGGGCAACCGTGTAAATAGCGACTGAGTGATGTCCTCGGCGTCGTGGTGGTCGCGGACGATCGAGCCCACGTAGCCACGGACCTCATCGGCATAGCGGACGTATAGGAAATGGATCGCATCCCAGTCGCCGGCTTTGGCGGCAGCGATGGCGCGCCGTTCTACGCGAGCCTCGCTCGCATCTGGGTGATGGTCGAAGCGCTGGGAGCCCAGCGCGGCCGACACGGACGCTCGTGTTGCTGATGGCATGCCTACCTCGAACTGTGAGAACCTCGTCATCGACCTCCGCAGACCTTCCTGGTCA
Organism: uncultured Solirubrobacterales bacterium; assembly: GCA_963746215.1. Classification (GTDB taxonomy): domain Bacteria; phylum Actinomycetota; class Thermoleophilia; order Solirubrobacterales; family 70-9; genus WHSW01. The sequence continues at coordinate 340,790 of CAVVAT010000001.1, read as the reverse complement.
TGGTGCCGCTGACCTTGCTTGACCGCGCCGCTTCCGACGGAGGCGGAGGGTCAACCCCACTAGCTGATCCTAGGCCGGTGGAAGCTCCCGTGTCAACCTCAATCCGTCCAGAGCATTCATCGACTCTGGACCGGTTTCGGTGTCTATGCGAGCGAGACCTGGGACCCGGGACCGACGTCGAGCCTGACCGCTCGCGGCAAACGAAAGTCGCGCACGACTTTGGCGTTCGGCCCGATGACGCTGGTTTCGAGGCGGGTTCCCAGGTGGCGAATCGACACGCCGCCGAAGATCACCGAGTGCTCGATCTCCGTGCCTTCGATCTCAACGCCGCCGGCTACGGAGGTGAACGGGCCGATGTAGCTGTTGACGATGCGGACGTTGGGTCCGATCACAACCGGCCCACGGATCACGCTCGACTGGACAACAGAGCTGGGGTCGATGAGCACGCTGCCCTCGACTTCGGTGTCGATGAGTTCGGCGGTGATCCGTCCGGGGTACAGCCGGTCGAGCGCGACGCGGTTGGCGCGCAGGAGATTGTCGGAGCCGATGGCGTAGCGCCACGAAGCGGACTTGCGTCGATGAGAGACCTGTCCGCCGTTGCGGCGCATGGTTGCGATCGCAGCCCTCGCCTGAGCGCTGAGCCCCCGAGCGTCGTCGTCTCGGCCGACATAGCCGGCGAACCCGGAGCCAACTATGTAAACCCCGAGATGCCCGGACCGCGATCCCCGGCCGTCGACTACCGTGAGCCTTTGGTCTCCGTCGCTGCCGGAACGACGCCCCTGGGCCTTGATCATGACCACCGCATCATCGGCGTCCAGCCGTTCATCGCCAACCCCATCGACGAGTTCCCAGCACAGCGCATCCCCCAGGTGGAGCAGGAACGGTTCGCCGCCAAGCACAGACTGTGCCGATTCCAGCGCGGCACCCAGCCCGTCTCCCGGCTGTTGTTCGAAAATCGAAACCCGTCCGCGCCGCCCGTTCAGGCTTCCGACGATCGTGTCGACCGACCTACGCATTCCTGGCTCGGCGACGATCGCGACCTCGCCGACCCCAGAGGCGAAGATCGCGTCCAACGCGTGCTCAAGAAGCGGCCGGTTGGCGACCGGCATCGAAGCGAGCGGCCCGAGCGGGATGCCCGCGCCTGCGACACCGCCATCTGGGCTGTCCCCTCTCGCAACCAGCAACGCCTTGTCAACCATCACTGCAGTAACGGAAGCCAGGCCCCGGATCTGATGCGACTCAACCCGAAGATCAGCCCAAATTCGTACAAACGTCCATTAGCTGGTTTGGACACTCCGCGGCACTGCAAGTTTGGGACGGCCGGGACAGTTGTCGCTATATGGCCCCGAGGACGCGCGGCGTCGATTTCTTCGACCGAAATACCGACTTCTACGCCGGCCACGCCGACGCGCGGCCGGAGTTTGCGGAGCGGTACGGCATCATCGAGCGCTTGGTCCAGGCGGGATTGTCGCGTGCTGCCCCCAACGCCATCGCCATCGATATCGGCTGCGGCCGTGGCCACCTCACCTGCGCGCTTGCGCGCACCTGCGAGCGCACCATTGCGGTCGATGGTAGTCAGGCCATGCTCGACTCGACCACCAAGCAGGTCGCCGAGCTCGGTCTTGGGGGCGTTGAGCCCCGTCACGAGATGCTTCCGCTCTCACGCGGCTTTGTCGAGGAATTCTCGGGCAGCGTGCAACTAATCGTCATGTCCAGTGTGATCGAGTACATCGAACGCGATCTGAGCCTGCTCGCACAGTGTCGGGAGATGCTCGTTCCCGGCGGCACCTTGATCGCTTCGTTTGCGAACGCCCGGTCGCTGTACTGGCGGCTCGAGAAGCCGCTCCAACGGACTCGACTCTACGATGGACGCGGCGCTCGCTACCAGGTGCACCAGCACTCCGAGCGCGAGGTGCGCCGCTACGCGGAGGGCGTCGGCTTTGAGATCGAGGAGGTCGAGTACTTCTCGATGCCCCTCCAACGCTACGTGCCCACATGGGTCACCTCCCGGCCAAGGCTGTTGGCGACCCTCTTCGTCGTGCGGATGACCCGCAGCAACTGAGTCGGGGGCTATCGGCTGCGCTGGACAGCTCCGGCGCCGGCCCAACTCCCGCTGGTCGCTTGCAGCGAACCACGGCCGCGATGCTGCGTGAGCGGGCGCCGCCGTGCCGCTCTAAGCCTCAGCTACCTGTTCGGTCGCCCTCTAGCTAGCGAACCGAGGCCTCAGCAGATGGCTGCGATCTGGAACGCGCGGTTCGCTTCCGCTCCGCCGGATGCCCTCGTCCTCACGAAAGCGGCGGTGGCGTCGTCCTCGCGATACGTCGCCTGAACCTCGCCGGCAAGCTGATCCGCTGCTTGAGAGTCGGGCACCGCCAGCGTCGCGATCAGGGCGCATTGCGTGACATCACGGTCGAAGGTCACCTGATACGTCCCGAGCCGACCTTGGCCAACGAAGAGTCGCTGCGCGGAAACGGCGTGACTACCCTGGACGAGCATTCCGGGCCCGGTGACCACGGCCCAAATGGGGGTGCCCCCAGTCGAGAGCTCGCCGGGCGCGAAATCCGCGCCGACGAGCGAACTGTCCGCGACTTTGGAGGAGGTCACGGCATCGCCTGCGAGTTCGCTCGTCCGTACGGCGCCGGCCGCGATCTGCTTGGACTTCACGCTATCGCGCGATAGCCCGGCGGCGTAGGCGCCCGCGCCCAGCGCGATGAAGACGGCAACGGTGGCCATGACGTTGGAGTAACTGAGCTTTTCGATCAGGCGAGTCACGGCCTTTCACAGAAAACGAGCCGGGACCGTTTGTTCTTTCGCTCGCCGGCGGGCGTCGTGGTCAACTCGCTACGGGCAGCCGTTGACACCCGATGGCCCGCATCGGAATGTGATCCCATCCAAGTAGAGCGTGGCTGCGATCGGCGGCACGTTGCTGTTCACGACGCCAGAGCTGGCGATTAAGACTGGCAACACGCTCGAAGGTGCATCGGTTGCCCAGGCAGGATGAGCCTCGGCCGCGCTCGGCCGATATCCGGCGGGCAGGGTGATGATCGGGCCGTTCGCGTTGCAGTTGTACACGTGGCCACGCAAGTGGACGAAACCCTGGAAGTCCCGGAAGTAGCTGGCGGGGTTGTGGTTGGCGTTCGCATCGGCCCAGGAGGTGTTGAGAGAGCACGCGTCGGTCGCGCTTGCGACGTCGGGGGCGTCATCGAACTGAGCGCCGGTCGCCCTGACGTAGCCAGATGCGCTTAGACCGCCAAGAACGTCGGCGTCAAGGCCAGACCCGACTCCGTCAACCTGCAAGAGCTTCCCGAGCACCTGGGACGGCGTGTCCGGGGATCCACTGGTCCCCGGCGCTCCGGCCGGCCCCTCCGGACCCGCTGGCCCCGGCGCTCCGGCCGGCCCCTCGGGTCCTGTCGAGCCCTGCGGCGCGGTGGACTGCCCCGGCAACTCGCCTACTGCGAAATCCCTACGTGAGAGGGAGCCGTCCGCAATCTTCGGGGAGCTGACGGCATTGTCGGCGAGGTCGGAGGTCGTCACGGCCGCCGCCCTGATCTGCTTGCTTCCGACGCTGTTCTTCGGAAGCCCGGCAGCGTAGGCGCCAGCTCCGAGAGCGATAAAGATCGCGATGAGTCCAAGGATGTTGTTGCGCAGATACCGAGCGACTCGTTGGCCCATGTTCAACGAACGTCCCTCGACGCGTCGAACTCTCGCGCCGCGACGCCTAACCGCGGTAGCCAGGCGCGAAAACGGCGTAGATCGACAGATGAGGCCGAGAACTTGAGCCCTTTTTGGCCGTCTGGACGAAAGTACTGGCTTGACAGGACCGCTCAAGAGTCCTTACCTATGCGACTCCTTCCGCAGGGATCGCGGGAAAATTTCAATCGTTGGAGGTTCTCTTGAAGCGCATTTGGTCGGGGGCACAAAAGGGCGGTCAAACGCTCGTTATCGCGCTCGTTGTGGCGCTGGTCGTTGGTGCCGTAGGCGCCACAGCGGCTCAGCTGATCACGGGTAAGGACATTCAGAACGGATCGATCAAGGCGAAGGATCTGAATAAGAAGCTTCGCGCGAAGATCAACAAGGCTGGTACCGCTGGTACCGCCGGTGCTCCTGGCGCACAGGGCCCGCAGGGCACTGCTGGTGCTGATGGTGCCGCCGGTGCTGCTGGTGCGGATGGCGACGACGGTGCGGATGGCGACGATGGCGCTGACGGCACCGACGGCGTCGACGGCACCGACGGCCTGGACGCGGGCACTCCCCGTACTGTCACGGCGAGCAACCTGCAGGGGTGGCAGCTGTTGATCCGCGGCACGACACCGGATCCGCAGGACAACGGCATCGCAGAGTTCGCCGGTACTCCGGCGGTAGAGCCGCTCGGCACGTCGGCGCTTCGTCTGCGCACCGACAACGGTAAGAACGTCAGCGCGATCATCCCGCTGCCGTCCGGTAACGACGCTCCGCGTCTTGAGGAGCTGAGCACGGCGACCTATTCGTCCTATGTGGACGTTCAGCCGCAGGTCCAGCTCGACATCAACCTCAAGCTGGTGTTGGCCGGCGCGAACGCTTGCGGCACCGGCGGATCCGGTTGCCCGGGCAACAACGCCACCGGATTCACGACGTTCGTGTTCGATCCGAGCATGAACCGCGATCAGAACCCGGATGCCACGGATGTCTGGCAGCGGTGGGATGTGGCGGACGGGAAGTTCTTCTCGACCCGCGCGCTCGCCGACGGCGACTGTCAGCAGACGGTTGACGTGAATACGGGCGTGTGCACGATCGAGGACTTCCTGTCGGACCCTGCAAACAGGGACGCGGTGGTCACGAGCGCACGGCTCGAGATCGGTCAGAACAGCGGTGCCGCTTGGCCGACGTTTGACGGTTATGCGGATGACACCCGTCTCGGCTTCGATGGCGGCTTCACCCGCTACGACCTCGGCGGCTAGTAACGCGTAAAGGAGTTAGGGGCTCGCGTAATTAGGGGCTCTGGTAATCGGAGGAAGACGGGCGGCCCCAGGCATCGGGGCCGCCCGTTTCGTTTCTAGCGCCGCGTCCGTGCGCTGAGCTTGAAGCCGAGCCCGGGCTCGCCGCCGCGGGTGAGGACGCCGGCGTACTAGGTGCCGGGGTCCGGATCCTCGATCTTGCAGGTCATGTGACGGCCGCTGTCGGAGGTGTCGCGGCACTTGAAGACGCTCTTGGTCGCGGTTTGCGCGCGGCGCAGGAAGAGGCCGACGTCAGCGCCCGGCGCTGAGAACACGCGCACCCGCAACCAGCGGGTGTGGCTGAGAACGCGAATCTTGTACTGACGCCACTCGCCCGGGCAGGCCGGTGACAGCGCGGTCGCGGCCGCCCTTGGCGCGCAGCGTCTGCGGCTCGGAGATGGTCTGCACCGTCTGGGCCGGGGGCGCTCCGGGGACGCCGGTGAAGTCGATCATCCGGTTCAGCGGCGAGCCGACGTTCCAGTGGCTCTCGAGGTACTCGCCGGGCTCCGGCGCGGAGTCGAAGTAGTCGTCGAAGTTGCAGTCGAAGCGAGGCGTTCCGGGGCAGCGCAGCACGGCGCCGCCCTGGTTGATGTCGCCGCCGTCGGGCGAGTAACACATGACGTCGGCCTCCTCGTAGCAGTGGCCGCCGCTGCCGGTCGAGTTCGGCGCGTTGTACTGGACGGCGCCCATGAGGTGGCCGCTCTCGTGCATCGGCGTCTCGCCTTCCCAGCAGGGCTGGTAGATGACGGCGTAGCCGCCGCCCATGTTCGATTCGTTGTCGACGCTCAGGGTCTCGTCCGTGTCATAGGAAGCGATCCCGCAGGCGCCGCCGGCCTGGTTGTCGACGAAGACGAGGTAGTCGGCGCGGTTGGTGTTGTGCCCGCCGCGCGCGCTGCCGCGACGACCTGGGAGAAGCTGGTGCCGGCGGTGACGATCGGATCGACGCGGATCTGGCCCGCCTCGTCGCAAAGCATCTTGTAGTCGGCCGCGGGGCCGCCGCTGGCCACCGACTCGGAGTTGAGGACCGCGTTCATCCGCCCGACGATGCTGGCGGATCTGACTCGGTCGCCTCGGCGGTGCGGTCCGGCGGTCCCGCTCGATGCGGGCGTAGAGGACGTGCTGGTAGTAGTCGGTCGCGCAGACGGGCTGGCGCTCGACCGCGCCGGCGGAGAAGCCGGTGCCGTCAGGTGCGAGCTGCGCGTCGCGTGTCGTCGATCCCCTCCTGGGCGAGGTCGGGGCCGTGGGTGTAGATCGGCTCGCCGACGGAAGGATTCGACGCGGTAGAGACCTTCCGGCAGCAGCTTCGCGCCGGCGCCGGCAACACGCTCCACCTTGGCGGAGGCGGGAACCGCGCCGGCGGCGCTCGCATTGGCCGTGGAAACCCAGCCAAAGGCGCAGATAGCCGCGACAAGCGCGACAAAGCGAATGGATGAGGTTTCCGAGGCCACGGGCCACGAATCGGCCCCTCATGCGCAAACGGGCACGTTTACGGGTGAATTTGGGTCGAACGTCCAGCCCACCTGCAACGAGCGTGCAATTAGGATCGCGGCGGTGACGGGGTCCGACTACAGCGGCGCGAGGGCGCTGGTTACCGGTGGGCTCGGCTTCATCGGCTCGCATCTGGCGGCTCGGCTGGTGGAGCTCGGGGCCGAGGTGACGATCGTCGATTCGCTGATCCCCGAGTACGGCGGCAACCCGTACAACGTGCGCGAGATCGCCGATCGGGTCACGATCGACCACTCCGACATGCGCGACGCCGAGGCGATCGGCCGCCTGGTCGAGGGCCGCGACTTCATCTTCAACCTCGCCGGCCAGGTCAGCCACATCGACTCGATGGCCGACCCCGAGACCGATCTCGACATCAACTGCAAGAGCCAGCTCTCGCTGCTCGAGGCCTGCCGGCACCGCAACCCTGAGGCGCGGGTCGTCTTCGCCGCGTCGCGCCAGCAGTACGGACGGCCGCAGTTCCTGCCCGTCACCGAGGAGCACCCGCAGATCCCGGTCGACGTCAACGGGATCAACCTGATCGCCGGCGAGAGCTACCACCTGCTCTACCACGACGTCTACGGAATCCGCGCGGTCTCGCTGCGGCTCACCAATACCTACGGCCCGCACCTGCTGATGAAGCACGGCCGCCAGGGCTTCATCACCGTCTTCATCCGCCGCGCGCTCGAGGGCGCCGACCTCCAGGTCTACGGCGACGGCTCGCAGCTGCGCGACTTCACCTACGTCACCGATGCGGTGGAGGCGTTTCTCGCCGCGGCGGTGGCGGAGACGGCGCACGGCCGCGCCCTCAACGTCGGCGGCTTGGAGCCGATCTCGCTGCTCGAGGTCGCAGAGTTGTGCCAGCGGGTCGCCGGCGAGGGCGGCAGCGTGGCCACCGTGCCCTGGCCGGCGGAGGCGCAAGAAGATCGACATCGGCTCGATCTACGTCGACCACGCGCGCCTGACCGAGGCGACGGGCTGGGAGCCGCGGGTCGGCCTCGCCGAGGGCCTGGAGCGCACGTTCGCGTTCTACCGCGAGCACGGCGAGCACTACTGGGCCTAGGCGCACTCGCGAGCGGCCGTTGCCACGAACTCGACCTCGGCCGGCTCGAGCTCCGGATAGACAGGAAGGCTCACGACCCGGTCGCAGAGCCGTTCGCTGACGCCGAGGGGGAGCGCCCCCGCAAGGTGGGAGTAGGCGGCGTGGCGGTGGATTGGCGTGGGGTAGTGGATCAGCGTCGCCACCCCGCGCTCAGCCATCCGCTCGCGAAAGGCGTCGCGATCCTCCGAGAGGACGACGAACTGGTGGTAGGCGTGGAGGCGGTCGTCCAGCACCGCCAGCGGCGGCGTCGAGCTTCCGGCGAGCGCCTCTATATATGTGCGCGCGATCTCGCGGCGGCGTTCGTTGCGGGAATCGAGCGAGCCGAGCTTGACGCGCAGGATCGCTGCCTGCAGCTCGTCCATGCGACTGTTGACGCCGGCCTCCACGTAGGTCCCGTCGTCGCTACGCCCGTAGTTGCGAAGCCGGCGCACTCGCTCGGCGAGCCACGGGTCGGAGGTGACGACGGCGCCAGCGTCGCCGAGCGCCGCCAGGTTCTTGCTCGGATAGAAGCTGAAGCAGCCGATCGCGCCGCTTGTGCCGGCCGGCTCTGCCGCGGTACTCGGCGCCGGTTGCCTGAGCGCAGTCCTCGACGACCGCGAGCCCGTGGCGCTCGGCGATAGCGCCGATCGCGTCGAGGTCGGCGCACTGTCCGTAGAGGTGGACGGGGACCACTGCCGTGGTCCGCGGGGTGATCGCCGCCTCGAGCGAGGCCGGGTCCATCGTCGCGGCGCCAGGTTCGGCATCGCAGAGCACCGGCGTCGCGCCGCTGCGTTCGATGGCCGCGACGGTCGGCACGCAGGTGTTCGCCTGGGTGATCACCTCGTCGCCGCGGCCGATCCCAGCGCGCGCAGCGCCAGCTCGATCGCGTCGGTGCCGGTTGCGACGCCCACGGCCTCGCCGGCACCGAGCGCAGCTCAGCGAACTCGCGCTCGAACCCCTCGACCTCCTCGCCGAGGATGAACCAGCCGCTGTCGAGCACGCGCCCGATCGCAGCGTCGAGCTCCGAGCGGGACGCCGGCTACCTCGCGCGTCAGGTTTGCGAAGGGAACCCTCAGCTTCCTCGAAATTCTAGGTCGATCCCTAAGCTGCGCGGTCGCCTGATTGCGGGTCCGCCCCGAAACATTCACCGCGGCCTCGGGTTTCAGGACCCCGATCATGCTCATCGAACGCAACGCCTCGACGTCGCGGCGCGGGCTTCGGCCCCGCCGCGCTCCTCGCCTGCCTTGTCGCGCTGCTCGCGTTCGTCGCGTCGGCGCAGGCCGCGCGCAACATTGTCACTGGATTTGCTGAGCCGTCGTACCGGTCGCCTACCCCGGAGGCCCAGGAGGCGGCGTTCAACGAAACGGTTGAAGTGGGAGCCGGCTTGGTCCGCATCGATGTCGCTTTGGTCGCGTATGACCACCGCGACCCGGCCCGCGAACCCCGCCGACCCCGGTGACCCGGGCTACGATTTTTCCGAGATCGACTCTGCGGTCCGCGACGCTCAGGCCCGAGGTCTCGACGTCATGTTCACGGTCTTCAACGCCCCGGAGTGGGCGGAGGGCCCCAACCGGCCGCCGGTTAGCAACGAACTCGCTCCGGCCGGCACCTGGAAGCCCAGATCCGGACGGACTTCGCGGACCTTCGCAACGGCGCTCGCCACTCGCTATTCGGGCAACTACACGCCGGCATCGGGAGGCGGCCCGCTGCCGGACGTTCGCAACTACGAGGCGTGGAACGAGGAGAATCTCTGGGCCTACCTCTCGCCTCAGTACGAGGGGAACAAGCAGGCCTCGCGTCGAGCACTACCGGGCGTTGCTTAACGCCTTCTACGGCGCGGTCCATAAGGCCAATGAAGGGGCGACGGGTCGTCGTCGGTGGCAACGCCCCGTACGGCGACCCCCCCGGGGGCATCCGAACGCGGCCGCTCGAGTTCCTGCAGCAAGCTGCTTTGCCTCACCAATCGGCTTGACGCCGACCTCGTGCCCGAACGCCAGCGAAGTTCGACATCTCTCGGCGTTCATCCGATCAATCTGTCCGGGGGTCCGGCGCGGAGCGCCATCGACGACGACGATGTCAACAGCGCCGACGTTCCCGCACTGGTCAAGGTCCTCCGCGCGGCCGAGCAGGCGGAAGACGATCGCCGGCAACCACCACGAGTCTGGGTCAACCGAGTTCTGGTGGGAGAGCTTTCCGGATGGCGGCGCGAAGGCAATCCCTGGCCTCGAAAAGCACGGAATCTGGATCGAGCAGGCGCTCTATCTGTTCTGGAAGGCGCGGGTGAGCGTCGCGATCAACCTCCAGCTCTATGACACGTCCGCAACGACGGAGGACGAGCTGCGAGCTCACTCTGCAGACCGGGATCTTTTCTCAGACGGGACCCCGAAACCCGCTGCGACAGCGTTCCGCTTCCCGTTCGTTCTGGATCGCCGCTCGAAGTCCGAGGCGTTCGTCTGGGGCAAATCGCCGCAGAAGGGCAAGCTGACGATCGAGAAGCAGCAGGGTGGGGGCTGGCGCAAGGTCGACACGGCTCAACGTCAAGACGAACAAGGTCTTCACGTCGACGCTCGACGCCCGCGGCAAGGGCAAGTACCGCGCGACGATCGGCGACGAGACGAGTCTCGTCTGGACGCTTCGCAAATAGCGCCGCAGCGCTATCCTTGACCGGTCCTCGTGCTTCGCCCTGATGAGTGGGTGCGGCGGAGGTCTTTTTTCTGTCGGGACTCAGTTTGCCCGGCAACGAAGCGATCAGGAGAGCGAATGGCTCGCGGAGACGTCCGAATCGCAGTAACCCTCGCCTGCGAGGACTGCAAGCGGCGCAATTATCAGACGAACAAGTCGCGGCGAAACACGCCGGACCGGATCGAGATGCGCAAGTACTGCCGGTGGTGCGGAAACCACACGGCGCACAAGGAAACGCGCTAGACCCTATCGTGGCGAAGTCGCGGGCACAGCGGAAGGCCGAGCAGCGCCGCAAGGCGGCACTGGGTCAGGCCGGAATCGACGCCGAGCGCGACGAGGAGTCGCGCGCGCAGCACGACACCGAGGTCGGTAAGACCGCGGACGTCACCGAGGCTGAGCTCGCCGAGCGCGGCGCGAACCTCGACGAGCTGCGCGGCAAGCCCGAGCGACCGGAGGCGCCCGGCCCCGTCGCGCGCCGACGTCGGACAGCCCGAGCCCGCAGCGGAAGCGCCGGCCGACAAGATCAGCCGCCGCGCTCAAAAGCAGGCCGACCGCGAGCGCAAGCAGAAGGCGAAGGAGTCGGAGGCGCGCCGCGCGCCGAAGGCGCCGGTCGCCGAGAAGCGCCAGCGCGGCGGGGTTCTCGGGTTCTTCGCGTCGTGCGCAGCCGAGCTTCGCCGCGTGCAGTGGCCCGATCGTGAGACCCTGATCCAGGCCTCGACGATCACCGTCGTCTTCATCGCGATCATGGCCGCCTACCTCGGCGTCCTCGACGCGGTCTTCAACTGGCTCGTCCAGCGGATCATCTGATCCGCCGGACGGCAGACAACCCCAAGCAAGGACTGAAGCTTTAGATGTTTCGCTGGTACGTGATCAACACCTACTCGGGTCACGAGAACAAGGTCAAGAACAACCTCGAGCACCGCGTCGAGACGATGGAGGCGCGCGCCCGTGTGCGCCAGGTCGTCGTCCCGACCGAGCAGGTCGCTGAGCTCAAGGACGGCCAGCGCGATCCAGGTCGACGAAGCGCACCATGCCGGGCTACGTGCTCGTCAACATGGAGATGACTGACGACGCCTGGAACCTGGTGAAGAACACGCCGGGTGTGACCGGATTCGTCGGCTCGCGCAACAAGCCGATCCCGCTCAGCCAGCCCGAGGTCGACCGTCTGCTGCATCGCGAGACCGCCGAGCGCCCACGCGCCCACGCTCAGTTCGAGATGGGCGAGTCGGTGAAGGTCATCTCCGGCCCGATGTCGGACTTCTCCGGTGAGATCGCCGAGATCAACGAGGACGCGCAGCGCCTCAAGATCCTCGTCTCGATCTTCGGCCGCGAGACTCCGGTCGAGGTCGGCTACGAGCAGGTCAAGAAGGTCTGACCCTCCTCGCGCAGCTCAGCGATCCGCACCTGCGCCTCGACGACGACGGCGCAGCCGCGGCAGCGCTCGAGCGAGCGGTGGCGGCGGTCAATCGCCTGGACCCCGGCCCCGACGCGGTCCTGATCAGCGGCGACCTCGCGAACACCCCGGCAGCGGGCGAGTACGAGCTGCTGCGCGACCTCGTCGAGCCTCTGGGCGCGCCGCTTCACGTCCTCACCGGCAACCACGACGACCCGGCGCTTCTGCGCGAGCACTTCCCGCTCGAGGGCAGCGCCGAGGGCGACTACCGCTACGTCGCGGAGATCGGCGACCTGCGGCTGGTCGCGGTCGATTCGACGGTCGAGGGCAGCGACGCAGGGGCCTTCGGCCCCGAGCGGCTCGCGTGGCTCGAGTCGCTGCTCGACGAGGCCGTCGACCAGCCGACGATCGTCGCGGTCCACCACCCGCCGGTGGACATCGGGATCGAGGCTCTCGACGAGATCCGGATCGCCGAGCCGGACGCGGCGCAGCTGATCGCGTCACTGGCTTCGCGGCCTCAGGTCCTCCGGGTCATCTGCGGCCACGTCCACCGCGCCGCCGTTGCGGACCTCGCGCCGCTGTTCCGTGTTCACCTGCCCGAGCAACCACATGGCGGCACCGCTCGAGATCGGCGTCGGCGGTTCGCCCTCGGATCTCGAGCTCGTGGCGGAGCCGCCCGCCTTTGCAGTGCATGCGCTCCTGGGGGACGGGGCGCTGGTAACGCACGTCCAGCCAGTCGTATGACCCTCACGCCCGCCGAAGCCAATCGCCGCTTCTACGCGGAGCACGCGCAGGACTACGACGCGACCGAGCTGTGCGTAAATGCCGAGCGTGCTCGCCACCGGCTCGAGGTCATCCTCGATCGTGCGACCACTGGCCTGTCCGCGGACGCCCGCATCCTCGATGCCGGCGGCGGCAGCGGGAACGCGTCGCTGCTCCTGAGCGACCGCGGCTTCAGCCCATTGCTGCTCGACGTCTCGCCCGAGATGGTCGCCATCTGGGAGCAGAAGGCGCGCGACCGTGGCTTCGAGCCACGAAGCCAGATCTCAACCCTCGAGAAGTTCTTCGCCAGCGACGAGCGGAGCTGGGACCTCATCGTCTTCTCCTCGGTCCTCCATCACCTTGAGTCCCCGGTGGCGCTGCTCGAGGCGGCCGCCGCGCGACTGGCGCCCGGGGGCTTCATTGCGACCGTCTTCGATCCGCTCGAACTGAGCGGCCCTGGGCTGAGGCTGCGCCGCCTCGACTACCTTGCCTGGGTCCTGGCCGAGACTCCGGGCCGGGTCCCCGAGCTGGTCACTCGCCGTCTGCGCCGCCTGCCGCCGGAGGCTCCCGAGGAGGTCAATCTCGGGGCCATAGCCGAGTACCACGCCGAAAGCGGGCTCCGCGACACGGAGATCATCGACGCGCTGACCAAAGCCGGCCTCGGGGTCGTCGTTCACGACCGCATCTACGACGGGCGCTTCGCGTTCTCGAGGCGTCTCGCGCGGATGGCGCGGATGCCGACAGCGTTCTCGCTGGTGGTCCGCTCGCCGGCGTCTCCCGGCTAGGCTCCTCCCCGCGATGAGCGACACCGCGAAAAAGGCACTGATCACCGGGATCTCCGGTCAGGACGGGTCGTACCTAGCAGAGCTCCTGCTCGAGAAGGGCTACGAGGTGCACGGCATCATCCGCCGCTCGTCGAGCTTCAACACCGCCCGCATCGACCATCTGTATCGCGATCCCCACGAACAGGGGGTGCGCCTGTTCACCCACTACGGCGACCTCTCGGATCCGGTTGCGCTGACGCACCTCCTCTACCGGCTCCAGCCGGACGAGATCTACCACCTCGGTGCGCAGAGCCACGTACGGGTTTCCTTCGACATCCCCGAATACACCTTCGACATTACGGGCGCCGGGACCGTTCGGCTGCTCGAGTCGATTCGCGAGGCTGGGGTCGAGTCGCGCTTCTACCAGGCGTCGTCTTCGGAGATGTTCGGCGCCGAGCCGCCGCCGCAATCGGAGTCGACCAGGTTCCACCCACGCAGCCCCTACGGCGTCGCCAAAGTCGCCGCGTACTGGATGGCGGTGAACTACCGCGAGGCCTACGGGATGTTCACCGTCAACGGGATCCTCTTCAACCACGAGTCGCCGCGCCGGGGCGAGACTTTCGTCACCCGCAAGATCAGCCGAGCCGTGGCCAGGATCGCGGCCGGGCTCCAGGACAAGCTCTACCTCGGCAACCTCGACGCCAAGCGCGACTGGGGCTACGCCCCCGACTTCGTCGAGGCGATGTGGCTGATGCTGCAGGCCGATGAGCCCGACGACTACGTCGTCGCCACCGGCGAGTCGCACTCAGTACGCGAGTTCCTCGAACTCGCCTTCGGCCGTCTCGATCTCGACTTCAACGACCACGTCGAGCTCGACCCGCGCTACCTGCGCCCGACGGAGGTCGACGCTCTGCTCGGCGACTCGGCCAAGGCGCGTGAGCGCCTCGGCTGGAGTCCGAAGGTTGGCTTCGAGGAGCTTGTCGCGATCATGGTCGACGCCGACGTGCAGGCGCTCGAGGACCAGAGGGCGGGCAAGGTGACCACCTACAGTCACGACGTCACTTGAGCGCCGCCCCCGACAGCGCATTCTGGGACGGCAAGCGCGTCGTCGTTACAGGCGGCGCCGGCTTTCTGGGCAAGCCCACCGTCCGCATGCTCGAGAGCGTTGGCGCGTCGGTGGCGGTGCCGCGCTCGGCCGAGTTCGACCTCCGCGACAAGACCGCGGCCACCGAGGCGATCTCCGGCTCCGACGTCGTCATCCACCTCGCGGCCAATGTCGGCGGCATCGGGTACAACCTCCGCAACCCGGGCCCACTCGCCCAGGACAACACGATGATGGGCCTGAACGTGTTCGAGGCCTGCCGGGACGAGGGCGTCGAGAGCCTGGTCGCGGTCTGCTCGGTCTGTGCCTATCCGAAGCACACCCCGGTTCCGTTTACCGAGGATCAGCTTTGGAATGGCTACCCGGAGGAGTCGAACGCGCCGTATGGGCTCGCAAAGCGGATGCTGGCCGTCCTCTCGGACGCTTACCGCAACCAGTATTCGCTCGAGTCGTCCGTGCCGGTCGTCGCGAACCTCTATGGGCCCGACGACAACTTCGACCTCGAGGATTCCCACGTCATCGCCGCGATGATCCACAAGTACGTCGCGGCGCAGGAACGCGGAGATCCGTCCGTGACGCTCTGGGGAACCGGCGAGCCCTCGCGCGAGTTCCTTTACGTGGAAGACGCGGCGCGCGCGCTGGTGCTCGCCGCCGAGCGCGCCCGAACCTCGGAGCCGTTCAACGTCGGAACCGGTCTCGAGACGCGGATCCGCGACCTCGCTGAGATCATCAGCAGCCTGACGGGCTACGAGGGTGAGACGGTCTGGGACGCCAGTCGCCCGGACGGACAGCCAAAGCGTTACCTCGATGTGCAGCGCGCACGAGACCTTCTGGGCTTCGAGGCGGAGGTATCGCTCGAAGACGGTCTACGGGCAACGATCGATTCCTTCCGGTCCAGCGCGCTAGCCCGCAGCTGACGCGGCCGGCCCCGACTCAGCGGTCGACAGCAACCGCGGGGCAATCAGGCCCAGCGTCAGCGCGGTCCAGAAGAAGATCCCCAAAAACGGCCCCTCGAGCGCAACCGATAGGGACGCGACCCCGCCCGTGATCCCGATCAGCCCGATGAGCCACACGGCGGTCGCCCGGGCTTCCGCTTCGGCCTCCCGCGCGAACGCAACCAGGCGCCAGACCGCGATCCCGACGAGTGCTGCCAGGGCGAGAAAGCCGATGAAGCCGGTGCGATAGAGCACGTTGACGAACGAGTTGTGCGGCGCGGTGACGTCGAATGGGTCGTTCGGGTCCCCCGTGCGCCGGTCGTAGCTGACGCCGCTCCAGGTAAATGCGCTCGGGGTCCCAAAGCCGACCCCAACCGGGTTGCGGACGCTCTCCTCCAGCATGTACTGCCAGTAGGCCAGTCGCCATTGGGAATTGGCGCCCTGGCCACCGACGCTGCTGATATCGAAGCTCGCCGTGACCTCGCCGACGACGCTCGGCGCCGCGCCGGACTCTCCCCCTGTGCCGCCGCCCTCGCCGGTGCTGCCGTCGCCGCCACCCGAGATCGTCGTCGGCGTCGGGTTCTCGCCGAAGACGATCCTCTCGCCCGGAATCGAGACGATTGCCCCGCCGACGAGTACCGCGAGGATCGCGGCCGATGCGACCAGCCGCCGCCCGGGCGCGACGAAGAAAAGGGCGACCACGAAGGCCGCGAGCAGTCCGAGCCACGCGGCGCGCGCTACGCCGATAACGACCATCGCGACGCCCAGGATCGCCACCGAGTACTGCCACCAGGCGACCTCGACCCCGGCCGCGCGGCGCGAGATCACCCAGCTGACGAAGATCGAGATGTACATCCCGCTCGCGACCGAGACCAGGCCGAGACGTCCGGCGATGTCCCACTGCAGCGGCGTCCAATAGCCAGCAGCCTGGACGACGATCGCGACCAAGCCGCTGAGCACGAGTGCCCACAGCAGCCAGTGGAGCTGTTCGCGACTGCCGATCAGGAGCGCGACGATAGGGACGATGAGCGAGTACTCGACCAGGCCGATGTCGTGAAGGACGAGCGAGAATCCCCACTCGTTGAGCCCGCGAAGGGCGGCGATCGCTCCGAAAGTCCAGAGTACGACGAGTGGGATCAGCACCCCCGTTGCGCGGATTCGGGAAAACGCCGCCCGTGGACCGAGGTGGACGACCGCCAGCACAGCGACCACGACCAGCGCGATCTCGGTCGGGTGCAGCCATGAGACCCCGAGCGACAGCTTCGAGAACTCGCGGCCGAACGCCGCGGTCAGCACCAGCAGTGCGGAGAAGGTCGCCAGGGCGAGGCGATCTGCGGGAACGCTGCGCGACGCGCCCACGGCGCTGCTGCCGTGTGCGGGGGTACCCGTGCCTACTGTCGTCTCGCGCGCGCTCACCCGATCAGCCGAGCTGAGGCCACGGGGAGACGAGTGCCCCACGCAGCCGCATCGCCCGGTATGCGCCCGCCATGCACAGGCGCTGGAATGGGTTGCGCGCGTAGCGCAGCCGAATGTCGTGAGCCTCGGCCACCTGGACGGAAACGTCGGCGCCGCTCTTACTGTCGGCGTAGTAGCGGAAGCGGATCAGGGGCGTCCCTGCGTTCACAACGCGTGCGCCGCGCAGCAAGCGCAGGTAGAAGTCGTAATCGGCGGCATCGGCATAGCGCTCGTCGAGACGGGGCGCGCGCGACAGAAGCGAGCGGCGGAAGATGATTGTGGGTGTGGGGATGTATTCGCCGAAGTAGAGATACCGATGCCAGTTGAACCTTCCGCATCGGTATTCGCGAAGCGCGGCACCGTGCTCGTCGACGATCTCCATGTGGCCGAAGATGGCATCGACCGAAAGGTCGCTCTGAAGCGTTGCGATGGCCTGGTCGGTGTTCGCCGGGATGTACGTGTCGTCGGCGTTGAGCCAGGCGATCAGCTCGCCGCGAGCCTGCTCGAGCCCCTTGTTGACCGCGTGGGTCTGACCGCGGTCAGGCTCTGATACCCACCGCAGAGCGGGGTCCCGCCGGCTCTCGAGCAGCGCGACCGTACCGTCGGCGGAGCCGCCATCGACGACGATGTGCTCGTGGTCGACGCCAAGCGCGGCGACGCTGTCGAGCGTTTCGCGGAGGAACCGTCCGCTGTTGAACGAGGGCGTGATCACCGACAGCGCCGGCGCCCGCCCGGTGTCGGCTGACATCGGTTTGAGACTAGCGACCGTGCTGCCGTCAGCCGGCAGGTTGCCCGTCGCCCGGTGTCGGAGCGAGAAATCGGGGTGCGATCAGGGCGAGACCGATGATCGTCCAGAAGAAGATGCCCATGAACGGCCCCTCGAGGGCCACGCTGAGGCTCGCGGTAACCGTGCCGGCCGCAATCGAGGCGACCAGCCAGACCGCGATCGCCTTGTCCGCGCCAGAGGTCCACCGAGCGACTCGGACGGTTCGCAGGAGCGCGATGACCACGATCGCCAGCAGAGCGATGAATCCCGGCAGACCGGTCCTGAATAGAACGTTGAAGAACGAGTTATGTGGGCCGCTGACGTCGAAGGGGTCGGCCGCTTCGCCGCTGCGACTGTCGTAGCGGATGCCGCTCCACTCGAAATTCGAAGGGGCCCCGAAACCCACTCCCGAAAGCGGCCGCTTCGCTGTCTGATCGAGGATGAACTTCCAGAAGGCGAGCCGCCACTCGGCATTTGCCCGCTGGGAGGAGCTGCGGAAGCTGGCGGTCAACTCCGCGAGTCCATTCGCCTCGGGCTTCGCGGCGGGGGCCGCGGGCGGTGTCGCGGCGGCGGCCGCCGTTTCGGCCGCTGTGACCGCCTGCTCGCGGACGGGATCGATCCGAACGTCGTCGATGTAGACGATGCTTCCGGGCGACGCAGGCGAGGCCGTGCGGATGTGAACGCCGCCAACGAGGTCCCGCTCCTCAGGCGAAATCTCGGCGTGGACCATGGTCCAAAGGCCGGTCTTCGTCGTGGCGCTCTCGGCGGTGTTCTCGGATGCGCCCTCCCACGTCCGGTCGGTGCTGACGCCGACCGCGCCGCCGCTCCAATCGGCGGGCAGGTAGATCCACGCCGAAATGCGGTACCGGGTGGTGGAGTCGAGCGGCAGGTAGGTCAGCGTCTTCGCCAGTCGTGGGTCGCCGCCGTAAGTCGCCTGAAGTGAGTACGCGCCGGACTTCGCACGTTCGCTCGATGCCGTCAGCTGGTTTGGAGCAAACGACGTGTATCCGTGGATGTCGCCGCGCTCGATTCCCGGGTTCGCAAATAACGAATCGGGCTGGTAACCGCCGTGGGGCTTCTCGGTGGCGGCGCCGTCGGGCACCTGGTTCAGGACCGGGTCATCCCCTGTGTGGGCCTCGGGAGGCATGCCCTGTACACGCACCGCGAGATCCAACTCCGGCGGGTCGATCCCCTCAGCCTCGGCGACCAGGGAGGTCGCCACAGCGGATGGCGCCGGGATCTGGAGCGTCCGCGCCTGCTGTGCGGCGGTTGCGGCGACGGTTCCGAGGATGAGCAAAGCGGCCATCTGGGCGACGAGCGAGAGGCGCTGCCTCGGCAAGGCCAGGGCGGCGATGCAGCCAACGGCCACGATCACCGCAAGCCACCCCGACCGCGACGACCCGACGACGATCAGTCCGGCTGCGAGCGCAACGGATGCGTACTGCCGGGTCGTCACGGACATCCCGGCGGCGCGTCGGGCCAGGACCCATGCCACGAACAGCGTCGCGTACATGCCGCTCGCAGCGGCGACCAGGCCGAGCCTTGACGCGAGGTCCCATGCGACCGGCGTCAATGAGCTCACCGCGAGGGCGACGATCGCAAGGAAGCCCGCGAGTGCAACCACCCGGCAGATCCCGAGGAACTGGCGCTTGTCGGTGATGAGGACCGCCAGGAGGGCCACCAGGATCGAGTACTCCAGCAATCCGACGTCGTGGAGGACTTCGGTGAAGCCCCAGTCGAGGAGCCCGCGAGCCGTCGCGATCCCGCCGACGATCCAGAAGACCGCGATCGGCACAAGGGCCCCCGTCTGACGCAGACGCAGGACCCACTCTCGTGGCTGTGTCTGCAGGGCCGCGGTCGCAAGAACCGCGACCAGGACGATCTCTGTGACGTGAAGCCAGGGAACTCCGAGCTCGAGCTTCGAAAAGCTGCGACCGAAGGCACCGGTCAGGAGCAGAAGGCCGGCCAGTCCGAACAGCCCGACCGTAGTCCCTCGTCCCCGAGCCGAGGTAGCCATCCAGCGCAACGGCTCGATCGGCGCCGGCCCGGGTACGGGAGCCGGTGCTGGCGTTGGTGACCTTCCGGGCGGGATTTGCGGCTGAACGACATCGATCGCGCGCGCTGGCGCGCTCGCTTGGCTCACCCCCCCAGGTGGGGACCCGCTCCTCACCGCTCCTATGTTCGCTGATTGGTTAGGACGTCGTCTCCACGCTTGCGCGGCGCGAGCTCGGTCGCCGCGGAATCCACCCAATACCCTGCCGACTCGATGTCGGCAGCGCCGGTAGCAAGCAATCGCCCCAACATCCGCCGCGCGGACGGATCACCGCTGCCGACACACCTGCTGGCGCTGCATCGCGCTCTGACCCGCGCCCCAGCGCGGCTCCGGCCGAACGTCGCTCGACTGGCGTCGAAGCTGGTGCTCGAGCGACTGCCGGCCATGGAGGCGCGGTACGAGGACGGCCGTCGCTTCCGGGTTCCGGCCGGGGACGCCATGTACGCCCAGGTCTTCATCTACGGCGCCTACGAGCCCGACGAGAGCGCCGTCGTCTCGGGACTCTTGCGGCCCGGCGACCGCGCCATCGACATCGGCGCGAACTTCGGCTGGTACTCGATGCTGATGGCCGCGGCGGTTGGGCCCGGCGGTAGCGTCGTCGCGGTCGAACCGGTGCCGGCGATGCTCGTCGAGCTGAGATCGAATGTCGCCCTCAACCTGGACCTCGCCATCGAGGTCGAGCCGATCGCGCTCGGGGCCGCTCGCGGCGAGGTCGAGTTGCATATCTTCGATGGGCTGCTTCACGGCCACACCTCTATGTCGACGCTCGGGCGCGACGACTACTCGGTCGAACGGGCGCAGATGAAGACGCTCGACGACCTGCTCGAGGGCGCACCCTCGTTGCCCGCCCTGATCAAGCTCGACGTTGAAGGGGCCGAGCGTGAAGTGATCGCGGGAGCCGGATCGACCCTCGAGGCCGAGGACGCGCCGATTTGGATGATCGAGGTGAACCTTGAGACTTCCGCGGCCTTCGGATACCACCCTGCCGAGATGCTCACCGACCTCGAGGCCAGGCGGCATCACACCGTTTATCGCGTAGCCGCGGACGGACTGGTTGCTGAGACCGACCCGGAATCCGCGCCACACGGGACGACATGGATCTGCGTTCCCGGCGCGCGCCTTGATCGGGCGAGGCCGCTTCACGCGTCGGCGAGGACGTGAGGTGAGGGGGCGTCTCGGCGGACCTCGATCTCGAGGCAGATCGTGATCGCGATCAGCGCAGCCGCCTGACCGGCGACGAAGACCCAGGCAAAGTCGGTGAGCGTCGGATCGCCTCGCCAGATCAGGAAGAACCCGCCGGCGATACTCGCCGACGCGGCAAGCCCGGATGAGACGAGCGAGAAGCTCGGCCGGACGGCATGCAGGGCGAAGCCGGGAAAGGCGAGGACGAGCAGGAGCCCGCCGACATAGAGGATGGGCATCGCCTCGAGTCCATCGGCGTACTCGGAGAGAAAACCGCGCTTCAGCGGGCCGATCAGGGCGATCAGGATGCCGAGCCCGACCAGCCCGGCGCCGGCGATCGCGAGGGAGACCTTCAGCGCCTCGCGTCGCAGCGCCCGCAGCTTCATCCCGGCGCCGTACTCACGCAGGAGGCGCGGTGCGACCGCCTGCTCGAGCATGGCGATGACCGCGATCCAGGCGACCACGACCAGGGCGGCGAGCGCGTACTGACCGAAGTCGTCGGGGAGTGCTGCTGCCACGAATAGGCGATCCGCCGCAAACGCGAGGGTGACGATCACATTGGCAACCATCAGCGGCGAACCGGCCCGGATCAGTCGCTTGGTCGCCGTCCATGACGGGCGCTTAACGCCGATCGGGTCGATCCAAAGGCGCCTGGCGATGAACAACGTCACCAGTAGGGCGCCGAGCTCGGCAAGGATCAAGCCGCGATACCCGAACGCCACCGCGGCGGCGGTCCCCGCCAGGATCGTCAATGTCGCTCGCAGGCAATACGTCAGCCCCATTCGGATGAGGCCCTGCTGGACGCGCATGACGAGGATGTGGAATTCGGTCGCGGTCGCCGCCACGGTCGTCAGAGCTGCCAGAGCAAGCGCAATCTGGACGTTGGGGTCGCCGAAGTCGAGAAGGGCGACGATGGCGAGGTAGGCGCCCGAGGTCAGCCCCGAGGTGATCAGCAGAGCGCCCATCGATCGGTCGAGGAGATCGCTGTCGGTCGCCCGGCCCTTCCCGAAGGCGATCGGCAGGTGGTTGTTGAGGGCGCTGAGGATCCCCCAGTTCGAGAGGTAGAGCCCGAACTGCAAGACGATGACGACGAGGCCGTAGTAGCCGAACTCCTGCGGGTCGAGGACCTTCGCGTAGACCAGTCCCTTGACCAGCCCCAGCGAAGAGCCGATCACCATCAGGATCACGAAGGCCGAATAGGCGCGCGCGCTCGGCTTCGGGAGGGAGGCCGGCGGTTCCTCCGCCTCGGTCGATCCGTCGGCGCGGATCAAGGGTCCGACTCCGGCCGGCTAGAGCAGGTTGACGTTGTTGCGCTCGGCCAGCTCCAACAGATCGTCGGGGTAGCTGTGGCCGTTCTTGAGATGGGCGTACTGGCCCTTGATGTACTCGACGTAGCGGTGGGGGTGCTCGTTGTTGGCGGCGCCCATAAAGAAGATTGCGAACTTTCTTTGCTCGGGCGGAATCTCGTGCGTTCCGCAGACCCGCGGCTGAGTCGCCTGGTGGTTGGTGAAGACGTTGAAGATCACCAGGTCTCCAGCCTTCGACGGGATCGTGATCGCGTTCGGCTCCTCCGGCGGCGGCGGGCCCGCCTTCTTCACGAGCCCAAGCTTGCCGCGGACCCGGTCGAGAAGGGTCACCTTCGGAGCCGGCGGGGTGTGGTCGGGCTCAGTGTGCGAGCCGGGGACCACGTCGAGGCCGCCACCGTACTCATCGTTGTCTTGGAAGTAGACCGCGCACTGGACCATCTTGAAACCGGGCTGCTTGTGGAAGTCGAGGCCGTCGCGCTCCATCGGTGTCGTGTCCTTGTGCCAGTGGCCGTAGCGGGAGTCGTGGGCCGCCATCTCTGGGAGGAAGACGAAGTCGTCGCCGAGCAGCGATCGGAGCGCTCCGAGCGCGGCCGGGTTGAACATCACTCCCCGCAGCTCGGGGTAGCGGGCGAAGATGTCGTGACGGACGCCGCCACCGCGTCCCTCGGGCAGCACGGCGACTGAGATGTCCCCCTCGTGCTTCGGTTTGCCGGCGAAAAGGGTGTCGGCGAAGAAACCGCGCAGCTCCTGAACCTCGTCCTCGGAGACCACGTCTTCGATCACGACGTAGCCCTGCTCGTCGAAATGTTTGAGCTGCTCCGGGGTCAGGGCCGGTTCGGTCGCCGTGGAAGTGTCGCCTGCTTCGTGCTGCACCGGTGATCAGGTTATAGAACGGGTTCCTAGACTGCTGGCGATGCGGGTGATCTTCTACGCGCGACCGTGGTCGGTCGACATCATGGCCGCGGTTGAAGACGACTGGCGCAGCCGTATCGACGATGTCGCGTGTCGCTACGTGACGCACCAGCTCGAGGCGGCGGAGGATCTCCGCCGCCGCGGCCGCGACGTTGTCCACCTCCCGGCCGCGACCGGACGGCTCGACCTGGCCGACCCGATCGCGCTTATTGAGCGGATCCAGGAGCGCTACGGCGATGCCTTGCTGCCGCTGCCGCGCTATCTGATGTCCGAGCGCTATTTCCGCGGCCGCGACCGCCAATGGCAGCTCGACCAGCTCGCCCGCCACGCCCTGTACTTCGAGCAAATGTTCGAGGAGTACGAGCCCGACCTGCTCGTCGGTGAGTCCGCCGACATCATGCCGACCTGGCTCGCCTACGACATGGCGCCGGCACACGGGTGTGAGCCGGTCGGGCTCATCCCTTCGACGCTTCCACCGGGCAGGCTGCTGATGCTCAGGGGCCACGACGAGATCGCGGGCGCCGAACAGCGCTACCTCAAGATCCGCGAGCGGGGGCTCGAAGCCGCGGAGGAGGAGGCGGCGCGCGCCCTCCAGGCCGTGATCCGCGGCGAGGGCACCAAGCTCGACTACCTGCCCCCGCCGCGCGACCGCTTCGATTTCGCACGGCGGATGCTCAGGGGCGAGATTGTCCGCGACCATGTCGGGGGCTCGCTGCGTCAGCTGCGTGAGCGCCGCGCTCACAACTGGTTCGTCCAGCCCGATCCGATCGCCCACCGTATGGCCCAGGTAGCCCACCGCGTCCGTGGCGCCTACGCGGATCGGCACTACCTCGCCGACCCGCCGGTCGAGCGCCCGTTCGTCTTCTACCCCCTGCACTACGAACCCGAGGCGACCACCCTTGTCCATGGCAGCTACTTCGAGGACCAGATGACCGTCGTGAAGAACCTCGCCCGATCGTTGCCGGCGGGCTGGGAACTGGTCGTCAAGGAGCACTTCTACATGCGCGGCCAGCGCCGGCTCGGGTTCTACCGCGAGCTGAGGTCGATCCCGAATCTGCGCCTGGTGCCGTTTTCGGTTCCCACCAACGGTCTGATCCTCGGCGCCGAGCTGGTGTCGGTCATCTCGAGCACCGCGGGCCTCGAGGGAGCTCTGATGGGAAAGCCGGTGCTGATGTTCGGCGACTATCCGTGGGACTACGCGCCGACCGTGCATCGCGCCGAGGTCGCCGCGCGGTTGCCGGCGCAAATCCGCCGCCTCGCCGCGGATCCGCTCGGACCCGATCACCCCGACGTGCTCGCGTTCGGCGCCAGCTGGGACGCGAGCCTGCCCCACGCGCGTTACTTCAAGACGCGCGCTTACGACTGGACAGAGCCCGAGAACGTC
Source organism: uncultured Solirubrobacterales bacterium (assembly GCA_963746215.1). Taxonomy (GTDB): domain Bacteria; phylum Actinomycetota; class Thermoleophilia; order Solirubrobacterales; family 70-9; genus WHSW01. Next base: position 316,554 of record CAVVAT010000001.1, on the reverse strand, counting down.
CGCCGGATCGCCGACGCGGTGCTCACCCGGCTGCCGCAGGCCGAGGCCGAACCGCAGGAAGCGGCACCCGCGTGATCGGGATCATCGGCTATGGGATGGGCAACCTGCGCTCGGTCGCCAATGCGCTCGAGCATCTTGGCGCCCCCTGCGAGGTGGTCGAGACGCCTGAGCGCGCACGGGAAGCCGAGAAGTTGATCTTGCCCGGAGTGGGCGCTTTCGGCGAGGCGATGTCGTTGCTGGAGGCCAAGGGGTTTGTCGACGCGCTGCCCGAGCTCGCACGCGAGGGGCGTCCGCTGCTGGGAATCTGCCTCGGCATGCAGCTGCTTGCCGATGTCTCGAGCGAGCACGGCGAGCACCGGGGCCTCGGGCTCATAAAAGGGAGCGTGGAACGGATCAACGCAGACGGGCTGCGCATCCCGCATGTCGGCTGGAACGCAGCGACGGCCACCCGGACGAGCACCCTCTTCGAAGGCCTGCCCGAGGAGCCGACCTTCTACTTCGTACACAGCTACGAGCTGCGCACCGAGGCGGCCGAAGACCTCTCGGCGACCGCCGACTACGGTGGCCCTGTCTCAGCCGCCGTCGAGAGCGGCGGGGTCTACGGCGTACAGTTCCACCCCGAGAAGAGCCAGGTGGACGGCCTCGCCCTACTGCGCAACTTCATCGCGGTCTGAGGGCTGACAGAGGGTGTTGAAGACCCGGCTGATCCCGTGCCTGCTGCTTCAGAACGGCCTGCTCGTGCGCAGCGAGGAGTTCTCCTTTCACCAGGTGATCGGCAATCCGATCAACCAGGTCGAGCGCTTCGATGCATGGGCCGTCGATGAGCTGATCTACCTCGACATCACCCGCGAGGGCGACCTGGACATGCGGCGCGACGACCACAAGGTCAAGGGCGCCGGCGACCTGCTGGCGACGATCGAGGCGATCTCGCGCACCTGCTTCATGCCGTTGACCTTTGGCGGTGGGATTCGGGAGATCGACGACATGCGCGCCCGGTTCGCGCATGGCGCCGACAAGGTGACGGTCAACACCGCCGCGGTCCAGACGCCGGAGTTGGTCACCGAGGGCGCGCGGGTCTTCGGCAGCCAGGCGATCATCGTCTCCATCGACGCCAAGCGGCGTGATGAGGGCGAGTACGAGGTCGTCACCGGCTGGGGTAAGAAGGCGACCGGACTCGACGTGGTCGAATGGGCGCGCGAGGCTGAGCGCCTGGGGGCGGGCGAGATCTTTCTCAACTCGATTGACGAGGACGGGATGGCCGGCGGATACGACACGGCGCTCCTCGCGGCGGTCTGCAAAGCCACGAAGATCCCGGTGATCGCGTGCGGCGGGGTCGGCAAGTTCGAGCACCTGATCGAGGGCATCAACGCCGGCGCCTCGGCGGTGTCGGCGGCCAACATCTTCCACTTCACTGAGCACTCGACACAGCGCGCGAAGAAGGTCCTTTTGCGACGCCGGTGTCGACATCCGCATGTCGGGCGTACAGGTCCGTTGACCGAGACGGTTTCGCTAGCTTCGTCCGGATGACCTCTCCGCCTCAGATGAAGTACTGCACGAAGTGCGTCTACCCGGCCGCGTCGGCGGCGCCGCTTGCGTTCGACGAGAACGGCGTCTGCTCGGGCTGCCGCGTCGCCGGCCAGAAGGTCCGGATCGACTGGGACGAGCGGGCGGAGGAGCTACGCGAGATCTTCGAGCAGTACCGCTCGAAGGACGGCTCCAACTACGACTGCCTGATTCCCGTCTCCGGCGGCAAAGACAGCCACTTCCAGACCTACTACGTCACCGAGGTGCTCGGCCTGCGCCCGCTGCTCGTCACCTACACGGCAACAACTGGCTGCCGGTCGGCCTGCGCAACCTGCGCAACATGCGCGAGCGCTTCGGCTGCGATCACATCTTCTTCGCCCCAGCGTCGAGGCGCTGAAGAAGATCAACCGCCTGTGCTTCCGGATGATGGGCGACATGAACTGGCACGCCCACTGCGGCATCTTCACCTACCCGGTCCAGGTCGCGGTGAAGGTACAAGATTCCGCTGATCGTCTGGGGCGAGCACGGGTTCATGGACCTCGCCGGGATGTATCTCCCTACAACGATCGGATCGAGATGACGGCGAAGTTCCGCCTCGAGCACGCCCAGCGCGGCTTCGACTGGCACGACTTGGTCGAGGACGACCGAGGGGCTGACGCCGCAGGACCTGCTCTGGGCGCGCTATCCCGTCCGACGACGACCTCGCCGAGGTCGGCGTTCGCGGCATCTACCTCGGCAACTACGTCGACTGGGACGCCAACCGCCAGACCGAGTTGATGATCGACGAGTTCGGCTTCGAGGCCAGTCGCCGCAGCCGTTCGAGCGGACCTACCGGCACGATGTCGAACCTCGACGACATGCACGAGAACGGGATCCACGACTACCTGAAGTACGTCAAGTTCGGCTACGGCCGCGGCACCGATCACGCCTGCAAGGACATCCGCGGCGGGCAAGATGACCCGCGAGGAGGGCATCGAGATGGTCCGCCAGCTACGACGCCGGTCAAGCCGCGCAAGGACCTCGAGCGCTGGCTCGACTACGTCGGCATGGACGAAGACGGAATTCGACCGACGTTGCCGACGGCTTCCGCGACCCCCGCGTCTGGGCGCAGCGACGAGTCGGCGGAGTGGGTCAAGGACAACATCTGGGACTTCGACGCCCGCCGCGAGACGGCCGGCGCTCCAGCCTGAGCTCGTGAGCGAAGCGCAGCTCCGCGAGAGCGACATTCGCCCGGACGAGCTCATGGCCGAACAGGCCCGGCTCTACGCAAAGGACGTTGCCTGGCTGCTCGAGCGCCGCGCCGACTTCGTCGCGACCCCCTGCCCCGCGTGCGGTTCCGACCGACCCCAGCACGCCTGGACCAAGTACGAGCTCGAGTACGCCCTCTGCCCAGTCTGCGAGACGGTCTACATGAATCCGCGCCCGAGCCCGGACCTGCTGTCCGAGTTCTACGAGCGCTCGGAGAACTACGAGTACTGGAATCGGGTCGTCTTCCCGGCCTCGGAGGATGCCCGCCGCGCCAAGATCTTCCGGCCTCGCGCCGAGCGCATCGCAGCGATCGCCGACCGTCACGGCGCCGGATGCGCGCAGTGTCTTGGATGTCGGCGCTGGCTTCGGGACCTTCTGCGAGGAGGTCGCGGCGCTCGGGCGCTTCGAGCGGGTCACCGCGCTCGAGCCGGGGCCGCACCTCGCCGCGACCTGCAGGGCGAAGGGACTCGACGTGATCGAAGCGACGGTCGAGGACGCGGAGCTTCCCGACGCCGGTGTCGACATCGTCACCAATTTCGAGGTGATCGAACACCTCTTCGCGCCGCGTGAATTCATCGCCCGCTGTGCCGACCTAGTCCCGGCGGGTGGGCTGTTCGTCGTGACCTGCCCGAACGTCAAGGGCCTCGATATCCAGGTCCTCGGGCCGCTTGCCAACGCGGTTGACACCGAGCACCTGAACTACATGCACCCGCTCTCGCTCGGAGCCCTACTGGAGTCGGAGGGGTTCGAGGTGCTCGAGCGCGAGACGCCCGGCCGCCTGGACGCCGAGCTCATTCGCAAGAAGGCGCTCTCCGGTGAGTGGGACAGCTCCACCGACGCCTTCCTTCACCAGGTGCTGATCGAGGACTGGGATCGGCTCGGAGGTGCCTTCCAGGACTTCCTTGTCGCGCGCGGGCTGTCCTCGAACATGTGGCTCGTGGCGCGCCGGCGCTAACCGGGCTCAGGCCAGGTTGATCCGGCGTCCCTCAGCCGACGATCGCTTGATCGCCTCGGCGAGGCGAACAGCCGCAGCGCCCTCTTCGGCAGACACCGCCGGCGGCTTGACGCCACGGACAACATCGAGAAAGTCCACGATCTCGGCCGCGTAGGTCGCGGCAACGTTGCCAGTGGCGTCGATGCGCTCGCTGTGATCTCCGCCGCTGAGTTCAATCGCCTCCTCGTTGAAGTCCCAAGTGGCGACCGCCTCGGTTCCGGTGATCACACAGCCGCGGCGGTAGACGGGCGAGACGAAGTCCAGGTCGAGCGAGGCGATCGCCCCGGACTCGAACTCGATCGCGGCCGAGGCACTGTCCTCGACGTCGATCTCGAGATCAGAGACGCGGCCGGTGATCGCGCTCACCGACGCAGCCGGGCCAAGCAGCCACGCGAGGTAGTCGAGCTCGTGGATCGCGTCGAGGACGATGCCGCCGCCGAGGTCGGCCCGAGCGCTGTATGAGCCCCGGTAATCGTTCTCGGGTCGCCATTTGCGCAGGTCGTATCCAAACCAGGCTCGCGCCCTGATGATTTCGCCCAGGGCGCCGCTTCGCACGAGCCGTTTGAGCTCGGCCAGCGCTGGGAGGAAGCGCAGGTTCATCGCCACCGAACACGTGCCGCTCGCGGCCGCGACCTGATCCGCGTCGGCGACTGTTGTCGCCAGCGGTTTCTCGATCAGCGTCGGCAGGCCGCGTTCGATCGCGGCCAGTGCCTGCTCCGCATGGCTTGTGTTGGGGCTGGCGATAACGGCGGCCTCCGCGCCGTCGAACGCCTCCTCGATCGAGTCCGCGCGGATCGCGCCAACCGGCGTCTCGCGTCCCTCGTCGGGATCCCAGCCGACCGGCTCGGCGCCCTGCTCGGCGAGATGGCGGGCATGGCGGGTGCCCGCCGAGCCGAGCCCGAGGACGGCAACCCTCACAGTGCGATCACCAGGCGGTGAAGCCGCCGTCGACGTGGATGTTCTGGCCCGTGACGTAGTCGGACGCCGGGGCTGCCAGGTAGACAGCGGTCGGGCCGATGTCGGCGGGCGTCGCCATGCGCGCGGCGGGCGTCCGCCGGACGTAGCTGTCCTGAAACGCCTGCGGTTGTCCGGCCACGACGCCGCCAGGCGAGAGCATGTTCACCTGGATGTTGAGCGCCGCAAGTCGCACTGCGAGATCGCGGGTGAGGTTGACCAGGGCGGCCTTCGACGCCGCGTAGGCCGAGGACGAGCGGACCATCTCACCGGCGCCCTCGTAGATTCGCTGATCGGCCGCGACCGTGCCATAGATCGAGCCGACGTTGATGATCTTGCCGCCCCCGGCGTCGCCCATCGCCGGGGCCACGCGCTGTGCGCAGAGATAAGCGCCGGTCACATTCGTGCGCAAGACCCGATCGAACTCGTCGGCGGTGACTTCGCCGAACCCCGCCGCGCTGGCGACGCCGGCGTTGTTGACGAGAATGTTGAGCGGTCCACCTTCCGCCTCCATGGCGTCGAACGCGGTGGAGATCGACTCCTCGCTGGCAAGGTCGAGCTGCTGGGTCGCCGCATCGAGCTCGTTGGCCGCATCGGCCAGGCTGTCCGCGTCACGGCCGGCGAGCACGATCTCAGCTCCCGCGGCGGCCAGCGCGCTTGCGATCGCCCTGCCGAGCCGCCCGGCGCCGCCGGTCACCAGCGCCCTGCGCCCGGTGAGGTCGAACGGTGCGCTCATGCGGTCGCCTCGGGATGCGAGCGAGCGAATTCGACGATCTGAGCCAGCGAGAAGTCGTCGCCGGGGCCGAGACCGCGCGCGATCCGCTCGGCGCGCACGAAATCCGCTGGGGTGTCGACGCACAGGCGAAGGTCGGGGGCGATCACCGCGCGGGGTACCGGCACGTGCTCGACGCGTATCGGCTCGGCGGACTCATAGGCATAGAGGGTCACGTGCTCGCGGTGGCTGGGTTCGGTCGCCGACGCGGCGATCCGGTCGAGAGTTTCGCGGCTCAGCGCCTCCACCGCGGTCCCGATGGGCCAACCGGGCGTGCGGTGGTTCTCGGCGAGCTCACAGTTGGTGTCGAAGAACGTCTCGATGACGCTGTCGACCGGGGTCGGATCGAGAAAGGGGGAATCGCCGGAGACGCGCGCGATCGTCTCGGCACCAGCCGCCGCAGCGGCCGCGGCAATGCGGTCGAGCACATCGGTGGGATGGCCGCGAAAGCAGCGGACACCGAGCTGCGCGGCCAGCACCTCGGTTGCGTCGTCCTCGGAGTCGGTGGTGGTGGCGATCACGACCTCGGAGGCGCACCGGCTCCGGCGGACCCGGTCGACCAACCAGGCGAGCATCGGACGGCCGCACAGGTCGCGGAGGATCTTTCCCGGTAGCCGCGTTGATCCCATCCTCGCCTGGACGATCACCGTGGTCGGCGCGGGTGCGCTCACCGGGGTCCTAGCTGACCGAGGTGTGCTGCGCGGCCATCGCGTGAATTTCCTCGACGCTCAGCCACTCGTCGTTGGAGTCGCTCGAGTAGGAGAACCCGGGCGACAGTTCCTCGCCCTCCGGGTACTCGTCGCCGCGCCAGAACGGGAACGAGGGGTAGATCGCGAAGTGGTCCTCGTAGGCGGTTGCGTGGCGCGCTTCCTCGGAGGTGAGCAGCACCTCGTGAATCTTCTCGCCGGGGCGGATGCCGATGATCTTGCGGGTCGGCGTCCGGGGCGAGCGCATCGGCGATGTCGGTAACGCGCATGCTCGGAATCTTGGGTACGTAGACCTCGCCGCCCTGCATCCGGCCGATGCACGCGATGACGAAGTCGACGGCCTGCTCGAGGGTGATCCAGAAGCGGGTCATCGCCTCGTCGGTGATCGTCAGCTCGCCGGTCGTCGGCCTGCGCCTTGAACAGCGGGATCACGCTGCCGCGGCTGCCGACGACGTTGCCGTAGCGGACGCTCGAGAAGCGGGCGCGAGGTCGCCGTCCTCAGGCGCATAGGCGTTGCCCTGGGCGATGATCTTCTCCGCGCAGAGCTTCGTCGCGCCGTAGAGGTTGACCGGGTTAACCGCCTTGTCGGTGCGACAGCGCGAGCGTCTTCGGCACGCCGGCCTCGATCGCGGCGGTGACCATGTTCTCGGCGCCGATGATGTTGGTCTGCACGGCCTCGAACGGGTTGTACTCGCAGGCCGGCACCTGCTTGAGCGCCGCGGCATGGACCACGATGTCGACGCCGCGCATCGCGCGCTTGAGCCGCTCGACGTCGCGGACGTCGCCGAGGAGGTAGCGCAGGCGCGTCTCGCCCTCGAAGCTGCGCTGCATCTCGACTGCTTCAGCTCGTCGCGGCTGTAGACGCCGGATGGAGGCGGGCTCGTGCTTGGCCAGCAGCGCGCGCGACGAAGGCGTTGCCGAACGAGCCGGTCGCGCCCGGTGACGAGGACGACCTTGCCCTGGATCTCTGGGCTGGGGGACATCACGGCGGCATGATAGAGGCGCTGACCGGCCCGCGAGGGCCTGCGGATCGGTCCATTAGCCTTGCCGCCATGCCGATCCCCTACGGACGCCAGTCGATCGACGCCGACGACATCGCTGCCGTCGACGCGGTCCTGCGCGGGCGACTGGCTGACCCAGGGCCCGCACGTCGAAGCGTTCGAGGAGGCCGTCGCGGATCGCGTGGGCGCCCCTCACGCCGTCGCCTTCTCGTCCGGCACCGCCGCCCTGCACGGCGCCGCCTTCGCCGCCGGCCTCGGCCCCGGCGACGAGCTCGTGACCAGCGCCATGACGTTCGCGGGCAGCGCCAACTGCGGCGCCTATGTGGGCGCCACGCCGCGCTTCGCCGACATCGATCCGGCGACGCTGAACGTCTCAGCCGAGACGATCTCGGCGGCGGTTGGCCCAGCGACGAAGGCCGTGGTCCCTGTCCACTTCACAGGGCTGCCCGCGCCGATCGCCGAGATCCGCGCGGCGGTCGGCAGCGAGGTCACGATCATCGAGGATGCCGCTCAGGCCCTCGGTGCCCGAACCGCCGACGAGATCGTCGGTTCCTGCGCGCACTCGGACATGGCCGTGTTCAGCTTCCATCCGGTAAAGACGATCGACCAGCGCCGAGGGCGGCATCGTCACGACGCGCGATCCCGAGCTGCGCGACCGCATGCGGACGTTTCGCACGCATGGGATGGTCCGCGACCCAGCCCTGCTGCATCGGCCTGACGAGGGCGGCTGGTACCACGAGCAGCAGCGTGCTCGGCTTCAACTACCGGCTCAGCGACGTCCACAGTGCGCTCGGCCGCTCGCAGCTCGGCAAGGTTGACGCCTTCGTGAAGGCGCGCAACGCGATCGCCGCGCGTTACCGCGAGTGGCTGCGCGACGTTGACGAGCTCGAACTCGCACCCGAGCCACCGGCACGGGTCGACTCACGCCAGCCACCTCTACGTGATCCGTCATCGCGACGGCGCCGAGCCGCGCCGCCGCCTCTACGACGCCCTGCGCGAGCGAGACATCTTCTGCCAGGTCCACTATCTGCCCGTGCACCTGCACCCCTACTACCGCGACACCTACGGGTACGGGCCCGGCGACTTTCCCGCAGGCCGAGGACTACTACGCCGGCTGCCTCTCGCTCCCTGCTTTCCCGATCTCAGCGAGTCCGACCAGCGCCGCGTCGTCGACTCGATCCGAGAGCTCGTCTGATGGCGGGCGAGTTCTCGATCGGCGAGCGCCGGTCGGGGCGGGGCGAGCCGACCTATGTGATCGCCGAGGTCGGCGCCAACCACAACCGCGATCTCGATACCGCGCAGCGGCTGATCGACGTGGCGGTCGAGGCCGGCGCCGACGCGGTCAAGTTCCAGACCTACGACGGCAACCGCATCTACTCCTCGAAGACACCGAACTTCAAGTACCTCGAGGGGATCAGCGACAAGTCGCCGGCCGAGCTGCTCGAGGAGATCGCGCTGCCGCGCGAGTGGCAGGGCCCGCTGCGCGATTACGCGACCGAGCGCGAGATCCACTTCTTCTCCTCGCCGTTCGACCACGAGGCCGTCGCAGAGCTCGACGCACTCGATGTGCCGGTGCTGAAGATCGCCTCGTTCGAGATCGTCGACCTCCCGCTGATCCGCGCGGCCGCCACCACCGGGGGCCGCTGCTGATCTCGACCGGCATGGCGTCGACTGGGCGAGATCGAGGAGGCGCTCGGCGCCGCGCGCGGCGCCGGTGCGACCGCGCTCGGGCTGATGCAGTGCACGTCCGTCTACCCGGCGCCTCCGGAGCGAGCGAACCTCGCCGCGATGCGCACCATGGCCGATGCCTTCGGCGTACCGGTGGGGCTGTCCGACCATACGACCGGGATCGCGGTCCCGATTGCGGCGGCGGCGCTGGGCGCGGCGTTCGTCGAGAAGCACTACACGCTCGATCGCACGATGGAAGGGCCGGACCACCCGTTTGCGCTCGAGCCCGACGAGCTGGTCGCGATGGTCGCCGGCATTCGCGAGGCGAACGTCGCGATCGGCGACGGCCGCAAGGCCGGCCCGGGGCCGGAGGAACGCGAGGAGATGTACACGCTGGCGCGCCGCAGCCTGATCGTCACGCGGGACCTGCCCGCGGGTACCGTGCTCGAGCCCAACATGATCACGGTCAAGCGACCGGGTTACGGGATCGCGCCGAAGCACCTCGAGCTCGTCATCGGCCGGCCGCTGAAGGCGGACGTCGAGGCCGACGACATCCTTACCTGGGAACTGGTCTGACCCGCTGCTAGCGCCGCGTCGCGACGCGGTCCCAGAGATCGCCGAGCGCTGCCTCGAAGACGCGCGTCGAGAAGCGTTCGCGCTGGCGGCGGCGCGACGCGGCGCTGATCTCGGCGCGTCGCTCGGGATCAGATCGCAGCGCCTGCAGTCGCTCCACGATCTGCTCGGGGGCGTTGTAGTCGACGATGAAGCCCTCGACCCCTTCGCGCACGATCTCGCCGCCGCCTCCGGCCGGAGTTGTGATCACGGGCAGCCCCGCCGCCATGGCCTCAATGCGAACCAGCGCAAACCCCTCGCTCGGACCGGTGGGGAACACAAACGCATCGGCTCGCGAGTACGCATCTGGCAGGTCATCCCGATCGACGGCGCCGCGAAACGAGATGCCGTCCACGTCGCCGATGCGGCGCTCGACGGCCACACGGGTTTCCTCATCCAGCCAGCCGCCCACGATCTCCCACTCGGTCGTGATGCCGGCGACCTGTGACCTGATCGCGGCCTCGACCAGCGGTTCGAGCCCCTTCGACTCGTGCAGGTGGCTGCTGACGTAGAGGGCTCGGAACGAGTCGGGGTCGGGTTGCGGGAGCGGCCTGTCGTTGTCGTCGGTGCCATGCGGGATGACCACGACGCGATCGGCTGGCACGGCATCGCCGGTGCTCGACGCCTGCCACGGCGTCATCACGACGAACGCGGAGCAGCGCCGCAGCAGCGCTCGCGCGATCGTCACGAACCACCGAGGGGCGGAGGCCATGAAGCTGCCTAGACCGCCGCCGTGCACCTGTGCGACAACACGCGACCGGCAAAGGAGCGTGATCGCGATGAAGCCGAGGTCGCGACCGAGGCCGAGTAGGTTCTGCGCCATGGGGACGTGGACGACGGCGGGACGCTCGACAGCGAGCGTTCTGAGCAGCCGCCAGAAGTCGCGCACGGCGAGAACGACGTTCATCGGATCGAGGCGTCCGATCCTCCCGAGGTCGCGATGATCGGAGATGTCGACGTGCACGACGCGAAAGCGCTGCGCGAGCAGCTCCGACTCGAGCAGGCGCTGGGTGAAGACCATGTGGCCATGCGAGGGCGGCGGAAGCGGCCCGATCACGGCTACCGTTGGCGCCTCGGGCCGTCGCTCGTCTCCCCGGCTCATGCAGTGGTGCAGGTAAGCACGTGACAGCTCCCCGTCGTCCTCATCTGCGACGCGTCGCCCGCGGCCGGGCTCGGCCATCTCTCGCGCTCGACAGCCGTCGCCCACGCCCTCGCCGACGCCGAAGTCGAAACGGAGCTCTTCGCGCTCGGGGCCGCCGAAGCCGTTCGCCGCGACGACCTCGATTGGGCGCCGCTGGACGCGCTGACCGGACCGGTGGCGCGGTTCGCGAACGCTCGCGCCTTCGTCGTCGATGGCTACGACCTCGACAGCTCGGCCGTCAGCGTGGTCGGCGCGGTCGCGCCCCTGGTCTGGTTTGACGACTTCGGCGATGCTCCCGACGACGCCGCTCTGTGATTGCACCGGCGGTTGAACCGCCGGCGCGTGACGGGCGGATCGTGATCAGCGGACTTGAGCACGTTGCCCTCGGGCGGCGCTTCTGGGCTCCGCCTCGGCGCGAGCTGCCGACGAGGGTAAGCCGCGTGCTCGTGTCGCTCGGCGGCGCGGATACCCAGGGTGAGACAGCGCGGGTCGCGGCGGCAGCGCACGACGCCGTGGGCGATGCCGACGTCATTGTCGTTCGCGGGCCGCATGCACCGATCCCAGACCTGCCGACGGGGGTGACCGCCACCGGTCCACTGCCAGGCCTCGGCGACGAACTCGCCGCGGCCGACCTCTACGTCGGTGCCGCCGGGCAGACCATGCTCGAGGCTGCGGCGCTCGGCACGCCGGCTCTGGTTGCTGTCGTCGCCGCCAACCAGACGGTTGGCGCGCAGGAGCTCGCGAGCAAGGGCGGCGTCGAGCTGTTCGACCCGGCAGACCCCGAGGCGCTCGGCCAGCGCATCGCTGCCCTCAGCGACGACTTCGCCGCACGATCGCGGATGTCGGCCGCCGGCCAGGCCGCCGTCGACGGGCAGGGGGCGCGGCGCATCGCCGCCGCGATCGCCCGCCTAGCGGACTAGAGGGCGCTCGGGCGCCCACTCGTCAGGACGCGGAAAGACCAAACGCAGCCAGCCGGGATCGGCATCGTCCGCCGGGCTAAATCCGGCGGACTCGAACGCCTTTGCGGAGGCCGCGTTCTCGCCGCGAACCCGGGCGACGACCTTGGTCGCGTTCGTGCGCGCGAAGAGCAGCTCGCAGCCCTCCGCGATCGACCGTTCGACCGACGCCGCCGCCGCGCGCGTCCGCCTCCACCGAGACGCTGACCTCGTACTCGTAGCCGCGACGTCGTTCGAATCGGACCTGGCCGCTCGGCTCACTGTCGACTTCCGCGATCCACAGAAGCCGGTCGGGGTCGGCCAGCAACCCGTCGAGCCATGCCTCGTGCTCGGGCGGGTCGACCGCGGCGACCGAGCCCGAAGCCTGAGCGTCTGCGGCTCGTTGCGCCACTCGCGCAGAAGGTCCGCGTCGTCCGCGCCAGCGTCCCGGAAGGTGATCTTGCGCGTCAGTCGATCGCTGCCCCTTGGCTCTTGGTCGCGGCGATGTACAGGTGCCAGCCGGCCGCCGACCGAGCGCCTCGGCCGCGGGCAGTCGCGGCGAGCGCGGCGCCGCCCGGGATCACCCGCAGGTTGAGGTGGCGCACCGCGAGGTCGACGTCGCGTCGAAGTCGCGCGAAGAGCTCGCCGCCCTCGCCGCGCGAGTAGACCTTCGACAGCGGGTTGCCGGGGCCGTCGGTGTTGTGGGCGAGGAATAGCTCGCGATCGCGCAGGTAGTCGAGCGCCGTGCTCGCGCAGCAGCGCTCGGTGGTCGAGCAGCAGCTCCTCGGACTCGCCGGTCGCGCCGCGCGATCGCCTTCGGCGGCGCCCGGAATGAAGCAGCAGCGCGGCGAGCGCGCGGCGCAGGCCCATGATGTTCACGTAGTAGTTGAAGGAGTCGCGGTGGTAGACCATCACCAGCGCCGTGCCGCCGGGCCGCAGGACGCGCTGGAACTCGGCGACGACGCCCTCGGTGTCGGCGATGTGGTGGATGACGCCGTGCGAGAAGACGAGGTCGAAGCTCGCATCCTCGAACGGCAGCTCGACCGCGGTCGACTGCACGAGATCCTGGGCCGCGAGCCCCTCGAGCTCGAATCGCCGCCGCGCGAGGCCCAGCGCAACCGGGCTCTGGTCGAAGCCGGTGTAGCGCGCGCCGGCGCGCAGGAACTGCAGCCCGTCCGTCGCGATCCCGCAGCCGACCTCGAGCACGTCGCGCCCGGCCCAGTCGCCGAACCGCACGACCTCGGGGATGTGCGGCTCGAGCGTGTAGCGGTGCCGCTCGACCGCCGCGAAGAACGCGGGCGAGCCGACCGGCTCGTCGGTGAAGCGAAAGCCCGGCTGGGCTGGCCGACCAAAACGGCTCGGATGCGCCCTGGTCGAAGTCGTCGGCGAGCGGCGTTCTCGGCGCTCATGCGGCGATCCTCGCTGACTCGGCGCCGTCCATGAATCGCTGCTGCCACAGCTCGAACACCAGCAGCGCCCAGATCCGCAGCGCGTTGTCGGCGGTGCCGGCGGTGTTGTCGTCGATGATCGACTCGACCCCGGCCGGGTCGAAGATGCCGCGGGCGCGGACCGCGTCGGGGCTGAGCAGGTCGTCGACCATCGGCCGCAGCGGCCCCGCGAGCCAGGCGGTGCAGCGGGCGCGCTGAAGCCGGCCTTCGGTCGCCAGATGATCTCGTCCGGGCAGGACGCCCTCCATGCTGCGCTTCAGCACGTACTTGGTCTTCGAGCCGCTGCAGCTTGAGCTCGGGCGGGACCCGGCCCGAGAGCGCGACGACCTCGTCGTCCAGCAGCGGCACCCGCACCTCGGTCGACGCGGCCATGCTCATCTTGTCCGTGTAGGAGAGGTTCAGGCACGACATGTAGGTCTTCATGTCGACGTAGAGCAGCCGGTTGAGCCAGTCGCTCGTCGTTCATGCGCTCGGCAGCCTCGAGGTGATGGCGGAACGGGTCGTGGCCGGCAATGCGCGGCGCGCGCGTCGGCGGACGAGCAGGCCCGGCAGCTCGTCGGCGCGGTAGTAGGAGGTGTAGGTGATGTGGCGCTGGACCAGGTCCTGGTCGATGCCGCGCATCAGCTTCATCAGGTTGCGTCGCGGCCCGCGCATCCTGCCCGGGCGGCCGAGCGTGAGCCGGCCCTCGAGCGATCTCGCGCAGCGCGCGAGCGCAGCGATTGCGGCAGGCGGTCGGCGATCCGGCCGATGCGCGCGGCGGCGTAGCGCGGGTAACCGGCCCAGATCTCGTCGCCGCCCATCCCGCCGAGGACCACCGTCAGTCGCTCGCGGGCGGCGGCGCAGATCAGGTAGGTGGTGATCGTCGCCGGATCGGCGACCGGATCGTCGAGGTGCCAGATCGAGCTTCGGCAGCAGGTCGACGATCTCCGGGCTCGAGCATCCGCTCGTGGCACTCGACGCCGAACTCGCTCGCCATCCGGCCGCGCGTAACGCAGGTCGTCGGGGTTGCGCTCGTGGGCGAGGTCCTCGGCGGTCATGCCGACCGTGTAGGTCTGCAGGTCGTCGGTCGCGCGGCTCATCTCGGCGACGATCGCCGACGAGTCGAGGCCGCCGCTGAGGAAGGCGCCGATCGGCACGTCGGAGACCATCTGGCGGCGAACCGCGCCCTGCACCGAGTCGCGCACCAGCGCCCGCCCACTCCTCCTCGGAGCGGCCGCGCTCGACCGCGTAGCGTCATGTCCCAGTACTCGCGGATCGCGCAGCTCGCCGTCGGCGAAGGTCGCGCAGTGGCCGCCGGGAAGCTTCTGGACGCCGTCGAAGAGCGTGTCGGGGTCCGGGACCCACAGGAACGTGAGGTAGTCCGAGAGCGCCGCCATGTCGAGGCTGCTGCGGCCCGAGGCCGAGCATCAGCGCCTTCAGCTCGGACGCGAACAGCAGCGTGCTCGCCGTCGAGCGCGTAGTAGAGGGGCTTGACGCCGAGCCGGTCGCGGGCGAGGAAGAGCTCGCCCGCGCTCGCGTCCCAGATCGCGAAGGCGAAGATGCCGTTGAGGCGGTCGAGCATCGCCGCGCCGTCGCGGGCGTACATCGCGAGCAGCACCTCGGTGTCGCACTCCGAGCGGAAGTCGTAGCCCTGCCCGGCGAGCTCGGCCGCGCAGCTCGCGGAAGTTGTAGAGCTCGCCGTTGTAGGTGATCCAGTAGCGGCCGTCGGCGTAGGCCATCGGCTGCGCGCCCGCCTCGGTCGGGTCGATGATGCTGAGCCGCCGATGGCCGAGCCCGGCCGGCGGGCGGCGCGCCGTTGGCCGCGAACGACCTCGGTCCCGGACCCGTCAGGACCGCGATGCGCGAGCGATTCGGTCATCGGTTCGAGTAGCTGGGGGCTGCGACGCCCGACATAGCCGCAGATGCCGCACATGCGAGTTGGCGAGCGTACTTGACGTTACGCGTCACGCGCCGATGCGACAGGTCGCGCGAAGACTGAAGGACGGCGTCGCTCGAGGTCGTCGACGTTGCCGAGCCGAGCCCCGCGCCCGGGCACGTGCTGGTCGAGGTCGCGGCCTCGGTGATCAGCGCGGGGACCGAGCGCGCGACGCTCGAGGCGGCCGAGAAGAACCTGCTCGCGAAGGCGCGCGCGCGCCCCGACCAGGCGCGGCAGGTGATCGACCGCGTGCGCCGCGACGGCGCCAAGGCGACGATCGACTTCGTTCGCCAGCGCCTCGACGAGCTCGGCCCGCTCGGCTACAGCGCCGCCGGGCGCGTGGCCGAGGTCGGCGAGGAGGTCACCGGCATCGCCCCGGGCGACCGGGTCGCGATCGCCGGCGGCGGGCTTGCCAACCACGCCGAGCTCGACATCGTCCCGCAGCTGCTCTGCGCCCGCATCCCCGACGGCGTCGTCCGACGAGGACGCGGCGTTCGCGACGATCGGCGCGATCGCGATGCACGGCTTCCGCCGCGCCGAGGTCGAGGTCGGCTGCACCGTCGTCGTCATCGGCCTCGGCCTCGTCGGCCAGCTCGCGACGCGGATCGCGCTCGCCGCCGGCTGCACGGTGCTCGGGGTCGACCTCGATCCGCGCCTGATCGAGCTCGCCGAGGCGGCGGGCGCCCGGGCCTGGACGCGCGACGATGCCGACGCCGTCGCTCGACTCGACGCGCCGACGCGGTCCTGATCTGCGCCTCCGGCCGCCAGCGACGACCCGATCCGCTTCGCCGCGAAGGTCGCGAAGGACCGGGCGCCGGTCGTGGTCGTCGGCGACGTCAAGATGGACGTCCCGCGCGGCCCTTCTTCGACAAGGAGCTCGACCTGCGGCTCTCGCGCTCCTACGGCCCCGGCCGCTACGACCCCGCCTACGAGCTGCACGGCCGCGACTACCCGAGGGCTACGTGCGCTGGACCGAGCGCCGCAACATCGAGGCGTTCCTCGACCTCGTCGCCGTCCGGCCGGATCGACCCGTCCGAGCTGATCACCCACCGGTTCGAGATCGGCGCGGCGCAGCAGGCCTACGAGGCGCTCAAGGCGGACCGGCCGATCGCGATCGTCCTCGACTATCCGCACGCGGAGCCGACGCCCGCGGCGGCCGCGCCGTCCGTGTCGCGCAGCCGCGGTCGCCCGGACGAGCGGCAAGCCGCGCTTCGGCCTGATCGGCGCCGGCAGCTTCGCCACGGCGCAAGATCATCCCCGGCCTCGTCGGCGCCGGGATGGTGCCGGCCCGGATCGGCTCCGGCTCGGGGCTGAGCGCCGAGAGCGCGCGCCAGCGCTTCGGCTTCGAGGCCGCGGCCGCCGGCCCCGAGGCGGTCCTCGACGCCGGCGACCTCGACCTGGTCGTCGTCGCGACCCCCCACGACCCGCACGCCTCGCTCGTCGCGCGAGGCGCTGCGCCGGCGATATCGCCGTCTACGTCGAGAAGCCGCTGGCGCTCGACTGGGAGGGCCTCGCGCGCGTGCGCGCCGCGCTCGCCGGCGACCGACGGCGCCGCTGTTCGTCGGCTTCAACCGCCGCTACGCGCCCGGCGGCGGCCGAGCTGCGCGGCTCGCCGGGCCGCGGCTGATGGCCTACCGGGTCAACGCCGGCCGCTGCCGCCCGACCACTGGACCAACGACCTCGAGGTCGGCGGCGGCCGGCTCAAGGGCGAGGGCTGCCACTTCGTCGACTTCCTCTGCGACCAGGCCGGCGCCGACCCGCTCACGGTCACCGCGCGCCGGCTTCCCCTCGAGCCCGACGCTGCCGCGCCGCGACCGACAACTTCAGCCTCCAGATCCGGTTCGCCGACGGCAGCGTCGGCACCGTCAACTACGCGGCCGACGCGGCCGACCGGGCCCGGGCAAGGAGCGCTTCGAGACGAGCTCCCCGGACGCCTACGCCGTGATCGACGACTTCCGCGCGCGGCGATCTGGCGCGGCTCGAGCAAGACGCTCGATCGGCGCCAGCCGCCAGGACAAGGGCTTCGACGCCCAGTTCGCCGCTGATCGGCGCCGTGCTCGCCGGCAAGCAGCCGGCGCCGCCGGTCCCAGAGCGCTATCTGCTCTCGACCATGGCGACGCTCGCCGCCGCGCGCTCGCTGGAGACCGGCCTGCCCGAGACGACGTCGAGCCCACCGGTGAGCCGACGCGAGCCGTACGCGCTGAGCAGCCGCGCCAGCGCCTCGAACATCGGCGCGTTCGTCCAGCGCATGAACTCACGGCGGTTGGTGAACCGGGCGTTGACCTGCATCGCGAATCGCCCGCGCCTGCGGCAGCCAGAGCAGCTCGATCGCCCGCGTCGCGATCAGCCTGCGCGCGATCGATCAGCTCCGGCGCCAGTTCCGGCAGGACCTCGGCGACGATGCAGAGCGTGTCGAGCGCCGACGCCGCCGAGTGCGTGTCGACCGGGAAGGGCCGGTCCGGGTGATACCTCGCGGTGCCGTCCGCGTCGAAGAAGGCGCCGAGCCAGTCGCGGACGCCCGATTCGAGTAACGTCGCCGTAGCGCCCGGTCCGAGCGTGGACCCGCGCCAGGCCCTCGAGCAGGTAGGCCGTGTGGAAGTTGTCGCGCCAACTGAGGTCGTCGCGCTCGCCGTAGGGCCAGTTGCCGTCCTCGCGGCGCAGCGCGACGGTGGTCGCGACGGCGGCGTCGACCATGCTCGTCGACCTCCGGGTCGGGATCGTGGGCCTGCAGCCGCGCGAGCGCCCCGCAGACCTTCAGGTTGGCGTTGTGGATCAGCTCGGATCCGGCGCCGACGTAGGCGAAGAACGGGTCCATGCTCCGACTCGCGCAGCAGCGAGACCAAAAACGGCCTCGCCGCGAGCGCGACTCGTGGCCGCGCCGTGGCCGCGCCGGCGTCGGCGGCATCGAGCAGGCCGCGTACGGCGAAGCAGGTCGCGACCGCGTTCGGGCGTCGTGCGCCGGGTAGTAGATGTGGCGCAGCTGGACGTCGAAGTGGTAGCCCCAGGCGCCCGGATTCGGCCAGCCGCAGCTCCTCGAGCCGTTGCTGCATCCGCGCCGTCCATGCCGCGGCGTCCGTCGAGCGCGCGAGCCCGCGGGCAGCGCATAGGCGGAGAGCACCAGCCCCGCGACCTTGGCGTTCGCCATCTCCGGCGCGCGCAATGGCCACGGCAGCGCGCATCGGTGAGCGGCGGTTGACCTGTACCAGTGCCTGCATCCCGCGTCGCGAACGTCGCAACAAGCGGGCCGCCGGTCGTGTTCAAGCCCTCGTACGGATCGGGACCGATCCAGTTTCTGGCCGCTCCCCAGGACAGCGAGTTCGGTCAGGACGCGTCGGGCGAGAACGGTCGTGAGACATGAGCGTGCCTATCTTCAGCACATCGACGCGGTTCAGAGAAACGAGATCCTCGGATGCCCGGTAGACGCCGCTGAGCCTGGCCGACACGGTCGAGCGCGCCCGGCGTGCGATCGAACGCGGCGAGACCGATCACTCAGGTCTCGATCAACGCGCTCAAGATCGGCCTCGCGCACGACGACTCCGAATTTCCGACGGCGCTGACGCGGTTCGACCTCGCCGGAGCCGACGGGCAGCCCGGTCGTCTGGGCAGCGAAGCTCCTCGGCACGCCGATCCCGGGGCGCGTCAACGGCACCGACCTGATGTTCGAGCTCTTCGAGCTAGCCGAGCGCGAGGGCTACGGGGTCTATCTGCTCGGCGCCAAGCAGGAGGCGCTCGATGCAGCTGCCGCCGAGCTCGGCGCGCGGTATCCGCGTCTGCGTCTCGCCGGGACCCGGCACGGCTACTTCGATCCGGACGAGGAGCCCGCGGTCGTCAGCGAGGTCGCGAGCGCCGAAGCCGGACATCGTCTTCCTCGCGCTGCCGTCCCCGCGCAAGGAGTGGTTTCTCCTCGAGCATGCGAGCGAGCTCGGGGTGGGATTCGCGATGGGCGTTGGCGGCTCGATCGACGTGCTCGCCGGCATCCAGCCGCGGGCTCCGGTCTGGATGCAGCGTACCGGGCTCGAGTGGTGCTTCGGCTGATGCGCGACCCGCGCGGGATGTGGCGGCGCTATCTCACGACCAACGCCCGGTTTGTTTGGCTGCTGATCCGTCGCGTCGGCGGCGCGAGCGGTCCGACGGCTGCGTGAATCTTTCTGACGCAGACGACCGGAGGATTGTCCTGCGCATATTGGGTATGTGGTACTGATTGACGCGCGAGACCGCGTGGGGCGGGGTGTGCCGTCGGTCGACGGAGACTGACTTGAGCACGAGCAGACCAACAACTGCGCAAGCGGTCCGGGAACGGCCGCTTGTTGACGAGCCCGAAACCGAGGGGCTCGACCCGCTCCCCGACAGCTGGCCGAGGCCGCGTCCGCGCTGAAGCAGGCCGGGCCCGGTCGAGGAGCACTAAACCCGACGCTGCGCGGCTACCGGATCCGCCGGCTCCTGCTGGCGAGCGACCTGCTCGCGCTTGGTCGGCGCGTTCGGAGCGATGGTTCTCGCCAACGACGCTGGCCGACCGGCACGACGTTCTTCGACACCTCCGTGATCCCGGTGTTCCTCGCGCTGATCCCCGCTTGGATCACGCTCGCCGGGCTCGTCGGCCTCTACCACCTGTCCGAGCGCCGGGTCGACGAGTCGTTCGCCGACGAGATCGGGCCCGGTGACCATGGTCACGACGGTCTGGTCGTGGCTGCTGCTGGTCGTCAGCTCCGGCGCTCACCGAAGCAGCCGATCGAGCTGCTCGGCCCGATCATCGCCTGGGCGACCGCGATCGTGCTCGTGCTCGATCTTCCGCGCCGTCGCTCGCCGTATCGCGCGAGCCAGCGCCTGGTTTCGCCAGCCGGTGCTGCTGATCGGCTCCGACGAGGCGGTCGACCGGGTCCTCAGCCGCGTCTTCCGCCATCCCGAGCTCGGGCTCGATCCCGATCGCGTCGATCTGCATCTGGCGCGACTCCTACGAGGTGCGCGCGCTCGGCGCGAGCGCGGCGCGCCAGGCGGGCTCGGCGATCGCGTTCTCGGCCAGCCGCACCCGGAGGAGGTCAAGGAGCTGATCGAGGAGGTCGGGATCTGCCGCGTCATCGTCACCGGCTGGTCGGAGAGCGTCACCGAGCGGACCGAGCTGATGCGCGTGCTCTCGGAGTGCGGGGTCTGCATCGACTACGTCTCCGGCGAGCCGGAGGCGCTGTACTCGACCGCCGTCCTGCACCACATCGAGGGCCTGCCGATCCTCACGATCCGGCCGACCGGCACCCGGGTACACGAATCGCTCAAGCGCGCGGTCGACATCACCGCGTCGGCGGCCGGGCTGGCGATTCTGTCGCCGCTGCTGGCCTTCGTCGCGTTGCGGATCCGCCTCGACTCGCCCGGACCGATCCTCTTCCGCCAGCCGCGGGCCGGCATCGACGGCGATGAGTTCGAGCTGCTCAAGTTCCGCACGATGGTCGATGGCGCCGACCAGATGCGCGACGACGCTGCGGGCCGGCGACGATCAGCGTCGCGGCGAGGAAGATGCTCAAGCTTCGCGACGACCCGCGGATCACCCCGTTCGGCGCCACGCTGCGCCGCTGGTCGATCGACGAGCTGCCGCAGCTCTGGAACGTCTTGCGCGGCGACATGAGCCTGGTCGGGCCGCGGCCGCTGCCGCTCGACGAGGTCGCGCCACATCGACGGGCACTTCGCCGAGCGGCTGCGGATGCGCCCCGGCATCACCGGCCCGTGGCAGATCCACGGACGCAGCGACATCCCCTTCGACGACATGGTCAAGCTCGACTACATGTACGTCGCGAGCTGGACGATGCGCGAGGACCTGCGCCTGCTGGTGCGGACCGTCGGCGCCGTGTTCCACGGCCGCGGCGCCTACTGAGCCAGCGTCGCAGGTCCTGAGCGACCAGCGGTGAGCGCGGGTTGAGCTCGCGCGCGATTTCCGCGGCGTGCTGCGCTGTCGCGGTGTCGCCGAGGTGGAACGCGAGCCGCGCGAGGACGTACCAGTTTCGCCAGTTGCCGGTTCATGGCGCACCGCTTCGGTCGCGATGGCCTGCGCCTCCTGCGAGCTGACCGTCCTGCTCGAGCACGAGCGCCTCCTGGATGAGCGGCGCCGCGGCCCATGGCTGCCAGTCGCGAAGCCGCCTCGGCGCGGTCGAGCGCCTGCGGAAGATCGCCGGCGTTGAAGCTGTCCTGGCTTGAGCGGATCGAGTAGCTGCCCGGGCAGCGGCAGCGCCACCGCGAGCAGCCCGACCACGGCGGCGGCAACGAAGCCGAGCCGCGATCGCTGTCGCGGCGGCCGCGCGCTCGAGCTGGCGGCCGCTCGCAGGTTGCGATCGCGCGCGATGAGCAGCATCGCCGCGACCGGGATCACCGGAGCTCCCACGACCAATCGAGGGCGGCCGCGGTCGCGAATGCGGCGCAGGCGGCGGTCGCACGCGGCAAGCGCGACGCGGGAGTCCGCCGGCGCGCGGCGCGTGCGCCTGACGGCGATCACGAGCACGGCCGCCCATCAGCGCGCACGATCAGCAGCAGTCCGACGACGCCGAGCTCGGCGAAGCTCTCGAGGTAGAGCGAATGGGCATCGCGCACGAACCCCGGCAGCGTTCCGTCCTGCGACCAGACGAACTCCCAGGTGCCGGGCCCGACGCCCGATCAGCGGATCGTCCTTGCCCGCGTCAACCGCCGCGGACCAGTACTGGTAGCGCCCGTTGCCGCTCGCGCTGGAGAAGCGCTGGATTGTGTCGCCCGACTGACGGGCCCGGCCGGCGCCTTGAACGTGTTCCAGCCGTTCTCGATGCGCTGCGGGCCATCGACGGCGATGCCGCCGACGACCACGACGACGGCGGCCGCGCCGAGCAGGCGCAAGCGTCGTCTGCCGCGAGACCGTCGGCCGCGGCCCGATGCCCGCGGCGACCGGCGTCGACGATCGCCGACCTCGATCAGACCGACGACGAGGGCGACCGAGCACGACCGCGATGATCATCTGGTCGGCCTGGGTCGCTGCCGTGGCGGTGGTCAAGCCCGTCGGAGAGGTCGGCGCGACGGCTGGCGAGGAAGACGAGCACGAGTCCGCCGAGCGCCGAGTTGGCCAGGGTCGGCAGGAGCTCGAGGCGCTTGGGATGCAGGCACACGAACACGATCAGTGCGACCGCGATCTCGACGACGCCGCCGCGCGAAAGCGTCATGTAGCCGGCCAGCACCATCGCCGGGAGCGCCGCCGCCGCGGCCGCACGCACGAGCTGGCCGCGCAGCCGAGCTGGCGAGCCACAGCATCAGCGGGACGCCGATCGCGACCATCGCGGCGAGGGCGTTCCAGTAGCCGACCGGATAGTTGAGCCGCCTGATCGTCTCCGGGAGGATCTCCGCCGCTTCGTTCTCGGGAAACCACGCCGGGTGCAGTCGCGATGCGAGAGCGATCAGCGCGACGGTGGCCAGCCCGACGCCCACGCCCGCAGCGATCCTTTTGAAGTCCTCGCGGGTTCCAAACGACAGGCCGAGCACGAGGACGCCGCCGTAGGCAGCAACGCGTGCGAGCTCGGAAACCGTTTTCTCGACCGAATCCGACCAGATGACCGCAAGCCCAGTCCAGACCGCGAAGGCGCCGAACAGCCCGGCCACGGTCCACGCCGCCCGGGTCCATCCTGCCGTCGCCAGGAAACCCGTCGCGGCGCCGATCAGAACGCGTCGCCCAGACCGCTACCCCGAACGTCCCGCGCACGATCGGGTCATATCCGCCGCCGCGCAACGCGAGATACAGAATCAGCGTAAACGGCAGCAGAAAGCCGAAAAGCGCCCGCCCATGCAGGCGAAAGAACGCCGCCGGGTCGAACCCTGAGAGCGGTTTCACCCGCCCAGTATGCAAGGCTTGGACGCGTGATTGACATGACACGCGTGAGGGTCTGTGGGGGGCTTTCGGTGTTCGTGGTGGCGGTCGCGCTGCTGGTCGGCGCGCCGAGCGCGATGGCTCAGCTGCCTGGCGGATCGGCCGTCGACGAGTACACAGAGAACGTTCCGGGGCCGGCGGCGACCACACCGGCGACGGCGGCCAGAACAACAGCGGCGGCGGTGGCGACACCGGCGGATACCGACAGCGGCGACACTTCGACGACGCCCGGCGCCGGCGCCGGGACCGACACCTCGAGCGGCAGGCGGCTCCGCCAGCGGCGCGGGCGTGACCCAATCGAGCGGGTCCAGCAGTGGTTCGCCGGCGACCGGGTCCGCAACCGGCTCTGGGCGGTCGACGGCTCCGGGTCCAGCTCCGCGGCGATCACGAGCGCGAGGGGTCAGGACGCTCCCGCGACGGTCACCAGCCAGCCAACTTCTGCGACGACGGTGCCACGCGATGACGACGGTGCGACCGGCGTCGTCCTGCCGATCGCCCTCGCCATCGTGCTGCTCGCGATCGCGGCAATCCCCTGGTACCGCCGCCGCCACCCAGAGGAGTTGGTCGAGCGTCCGCAGCGGGTCAGGCGCTTCCGAATCGTTTGAGTACCTGACGGGTTCAGACAACCAGTCAGGTTGCGTTGAGCAACAGATCCAGATGAGGGGTAAGGGAGTCAGATGATGAGCAATTGCGTGTGTTCGTGCTAGCGCTTGTGGCGTGTTTCGCGGTGGGGTCGGTAGCCGTCGCAGTGGCCAAGCCGGCGACGACAAGAAGCCGAAGATCAAGAAGATCAAGACGAAGGTCAACGCTGAACTACGCGGCGGGTCAAGCGCCCTCCACGTACAACCCGTATAGCGCCGTACGACCCGTACGACCCGGACGGAAGCAACGCCACCTTCACCGGCAAGGTGAAGGCGAAGAAGGATTGCGACCGCCGCCGCAAGGTGACGATCTCGGGACTCGGAAAGACGAGCACGTCGAAGGACGGGCAGTTCAGCTTCACGTTCCCGGGCAACTCGGCGGCGCCGGGCAACTACAAGGTCCGCGTCAAGGGCAAGCGCTACAGCCGAGGCGGCGGCGAGAACAAGAAGAAGTTCAAGTGCAAGCCCACGGAAAAGACGCATCACGATCGTGGCGGCCCGGGCGGGCTAAGCGAT
Source organism: uncultured Solirubrobacterales bacterium (assembly GCA_963746215.1). Taxonomy (GTDB): domain Bacteria; phylum Actinomycetota; class Thermoleophilia; order Solirubrobacterales; family 70-9; genus WHSW01. The sequence goes on along the minus strand of CAVVAT010000001.1, from coordinate 292,614 downwards.
CTCCCGAGTCGAGGCGGCGGGTTTAGGCCCGCCGCCTCCGGCTATGGGGTTCCCTTCATGAAGATTCGAAGCAAGAGCACAAAACTTGTCCTGGTCACGTTTGCCACCGCCGCTGCGCCGTCCCAGTCGCTGGCGCAGCGGACAAGGCCACCCACGTCAACACCAAGGTGAAGATCGCCTACCAGGCACCCGGCGGCGACTACTCGCCCGACACCGGCTTCACCGGCAAGGTCAAGGCGAAGAAGGGCTGCGACGCGAAGCGGACGGTCAAGCTCTCCAAGTACGGCAAGACGAAGACCTCGAAGAGCGGCACGTACGCCTTCGGCGTTTCGCAGAGTGGCGCCGCGCCCGGCGATTACAAGGTCAAGGTCCGGACCAAGGAGCTCGCCGGCGGCGACATCGTCTGCGATCCGGTCACGGCGACGATCACGATCAACTAGCTGCGGGCCTGTATCCTCGCCCGTCGCCATGGCGAAGAAGGTCCTCACACTGATCAAGCTTCAGATCCCCGCCGGTGCCGCGAACCCGGCGCCGCCGGTTGGCCCTGCGCTGGGTCAGCACGGGGTCAACATCATGGAGTTCTGCAAGGCGTTCAACTCGCGCACGCAGGCCGACACCGGGACGATCATCCCGGTCGAGATCACGGTCTACGAGGACCGCTCGTTCGACTTCATCACCAAGACGCCGCCGGCGGCAGTGCTGATTCGCGAGGCGCTAGGGATCCCCAAGGGATCCGGCGAGCCCAACCGCGAAAAGGTCGGCCGGCTGACCGAGGCACAGGTCCGCGAGATCGCCGAGCGCAAGATGCCCGACCTCAACGCCAACGATCTCGACGCGGCCGCGAACATCATCGCCGGCACCGCCCGCTCGATGGGCGTCACGGTCCAGGGGCGTGACGGCTGATGGCCGGCAAGCGAGGCAAGCGCTACCGAGAGGCGATCGGCAACGTCGACCGCACCCACGCTTACACGCCCGCCGAGGCTGTCGCCCTGGTGAAGCAGGAGCCGCACCCGAAGTTCGACGAGACCGTTGAGGTCCACATGCGCCTCGGCGTCAACGTCCGTCACGCCGAGGAGCAGCTTCGCGGCACGCTCGCGATGCCCAACGGTCTCGGCAAGGACATCACCGTCGCCGTCTTCGCCGAGGGTGACGATGCGCGCAAGGCCCAGGAGGCGGGCGCTGACTTCGTCGGTGCCGCCGACCTCGCCGCTCGCGTCGAAGAGGGCTGGACCGACTTCGACATCGCGATCTCCACCCCCGCGCTCATGGGCCCGGTCGTCTCCAAGCTCGGCCGCGTGCTCGGCCCGCAGGGCAAGATGCCGAACCCGAAGGTCGGCACCGTCACCGACGACGTCGCCAAGGCCGTCAGTGAGTCGAAGGCCGGCAAGGTCGAGTACCGCACCGACCGCCAGGGCATCGTCCACCTCACGCTCGGCAAGGTGAGCTTCGACGAGCAGGCGCTGCTTCAGAACTACGCCGCGGTGATTGACGAGATCGTCCGCGCCAAGCCGGCCGCCGCCAAGGGCCGCTATCTCCAGACGATCACGCTGACGACGACGATGGGCCCAGGCGTCCGAGTCGACCCCACACGCACCCGCGAGTCGGAAATCCTCGCCGACCTCGGTTCCGGCAACGGCGCCGAGGCCGAGCCCGCTACGGCCACGGCCTAGCTTTCGGGGCGCCGCCGGGCGATACTCGGGGAACCAATTTGGGTTCCCCTAGTGGTGGCATCGATCCGGCTTACTCTCTCGCTCGCATTCGTGCTCCTCACTGTGAGCGCTGCCAGCGCAACCGCTGCCCCCGGCGACCTCGACCCGAGCTTCGGCACATACGGGAAGTATCTGTCGCCGATCGAGGGCTCCACCACTGGGGAGGAGGTCGTGGTCCAGCCCGACGGCGCGATCCTGGTCGGCGGAGGCTCCCCGGCGGGCTCGACCATCTTCCGTTTCACAGCCGCCGGTCTGCCAGATCCGTCGTTCGGTCAGAACGGACGGGCTGTGCTCCCGTCCGTTTTCGGCGACACATCCGTCGCGCTTCAGGGCGACAAGATCGTGGCGGCTGCCACCGCTGGCGGAAGGGTGGTGGTTTTCAGGCTTCGGTCCGACGGAGCGCTCGACCAAAGCTTCGCGGCCGGGGGTACCGCCGACACCGGATTGCCATCGGCGGGTTATGCACCTCAGCTCGCGATCGACTCGGAGCAGCGGATCGTCGTGAGTGTCATGAGCGCGCCGATCCCGGGGGTGGCCGTTGCTCGCCTGCTCCCCGATGGCGAGAGCTTCGACCCGACTTTCGCAGGCGGAGTCGTTTACCACGACGCCGATTCGGGGGGTCTAGTGGAGGCGATCGCGCTCGGGCCGGCGAACGAGATCACGGTCTTGGCCTCGACGTTCGCAGGTCCGATTCGGTCCCGATTGTTCCGCTTCCGCGGGGATGGCTCTCTCGACCCCGGCTTCGGCACGGGAGGCGCGGCCGAGGTTCTGCCAGGCGTCTCGGCGTACTTCGACGACGTCGTCGTGCGTCCGGACGGCTCGCTTATCGCGGTTGGACAGGTGGTCGGCGGGAGCCGGACTCCCGGGGTGATCGCAGCGCTCACCCCAGCCGGCCAGCCCGACCCCGGATTCGCGGGCGACGGCGCGGTTGAGATCGAGTCCGCCGGAAGCGAGCTCGGTGCGGTGGGGCTCGATTCCCAGGGACGGATCCTTGTCACGGGGAGCGCCATCACAGCGCTACGAAAGACCGGCCTGCTGCTGGGGCGATACCTGCCGGACGGGTCTCCCGACGCGACGTTTGGCGTGGACGGCACCGCATCGGCGATCTTCGGGCGCGCGACGACGACGGGCCGCGCGTTGGCGACAACCACGGACGGGCGTATCGTCGTAGCGGCCGAGCGAATCACTGGCTTCCGGTCGACGCATTACGTCCTCGGACTAATGCGCTTCTTGATCAGCGACGGACCGCGGGACCCTGACGCTGATGGTGTGCTTGGCAAGCGGGACCGCTGTCCGCAGCTGGGAGGGACGGCCCGCAACCGCGGCTGCCCCCTTATCGAGCGGGAAGTCGAGCTGGAGGTCCATCAGCACGGTGTCAAGGGAACGGTCGTGACGCGCAGCAGTGCCTGCGACGGTGTCGGCCGGGCTGCGATCTTCGGGGTTCAGCCTGGTCGTGACGATCTTGTCGGCCGCGTGAAGATCAACAAGAACGGCCGCTTCCGGGCGCGCCTCGGGCCACGGTTCCGTGGTCGGGTCTACGCAAGCCTCGGTACGAATCTCACTCAGGTCGCAGGCCTTTGCGGCCCAGCCAGCTCGAACAAGGTCTCAGTCGGCTGATCCGTTCGCGCCAAACCCGGTCGGCGTCCGCCGCGGCACCTGCCGCTCGGTCACGACCCGATCCACGAGCCCGTACTCGACCGCCTCGTCCGCGCTGAAGAAGCGGTCGCGCTCGGCGTCTGTCGTGGATGCGCTCGGGGGTCTGGCCGGTGTGGCGGGCGTAGATCTCCTCCATCCGCCTGCGCTGCTCGAGCACCTCGCGCGCATGGATCTCGATGTCGCTGGTCTGGCCCTGATAGCCGCCGCTCGGCTGGTGGATCAGGATCCGCGAGTTCGGCAGCGCGAAGCGCTTGCCCTCGGCGCCGCCGGCGAGGATCAGCGAGCCGCCCGACATCGCGATCCCGAAGCAGAACGTCTGCACGTCGCAGCGGATGAACTGCATCGCGTCGTAGATCGCAAGCGACGAGCTCAGCGAGCCGCCCGGCGAGTTGATGTAGATCGAGACGTCCTTGTCTGGATCGTCGGCCTCGAGGTGCATCAGCTGGGCGACGGCGATGTTTGCGATCTCGTCGTCGAGCTGTTGGCCGATGAAGACGATTCGCTCGCCAAGCAACCGTGAATAGATGTCGAAGGAACGCTCGCCGCGCGCCGTCTGTTCGATGACCATCGGGATCAGGGGACTCATGCGCTCCTCCTTGTCGTGCAACCAATCAGTTGCGCAATGTATAGCAACCCTACGGTTGCGCTAAGGTGGGGACATGGATTCCGCAGAGAGCGAAACCGTCGTCCCGGCCAGCCCCGAGGAGACCTGGGAGGCGATCACCGATCCGGAGCGGATGGGCGAGTGGTTCGCCGATGACGCCGAGGTCGACCTCCGCCCAGGCGGCAACCTGACGATCGGCGAGCGCAGCGGGTTCGTCGAGGAGGTCGCCGAGCCCAGTCGGTTCGTCTTCTGGTGGGCCGCCGAGGGCGAGGAGTCATCGCGCGTCGAGATCGAGCTCGAGCCTGCCGTGGCCGGCACTCGCGTCCGCGTCATCGAGACGCGACCGCTACAGGCGCTCACCACCTTCGCAGCGGGCCCGCAGCTCAGCGCGGTCGCCTGATGTCTGCCACATCGCCGACGGACCGCGTCTTCGCCGCGCTTTCGGATCGCACGCGCCGCGACGTCCTCGAGCGCATCGGCGCCGCGGGAGAGGCGAGCGCCACGCAGCTCGCCCGTGACCTGCCGATCAGCCGCCAGGCGATCGCCAAACACCTGTCGAGCCTCGCCGCCGCTGGCCTCATCGCCGACCGCCGCTCAGGACGCGAGGTCCTCTATCGCGTCACACCCGCGCCGATGTCGGGCGCGATGAGCTGGATGGCGACGGTGGGTGCGGAGTGGGACGAGCGTCTTGCCTCGCTTCGCCGTCACCTCGGCGGCTAGCGAACCGCCCGCCGAAACGCTGCCCACGCCAGCTTCGGCTGTCCGTCGAAGTCGAACAACCCCGCGTGCTCGCAGAACACGCATAGATCTTCGATCGCGCGCGAGTCCTGCCACGCGTACCACTGGACATCGGAGATATGCCAGCCGCGGCCAGGTTGAGAAAGCAGCGCAAACGACCGGCGCAGCAGCGAAGCCTGCATCTGCGGACCGACCACCAGCGGCCGCGGGCGCTCACCGTCCGAGGCCCAGCCGATCTCCGTGATCGCGAGCCGGGCGCGGGGGTCGCCGACGCGGTCGAGCAGGCGGCGGATGCGTTCGATCTGCGCGCGCAGGATCCGGATGTTCGGTGAGTAGGGGTGGAAGCCGACGAAGTCGAAGCTGCGTCTGACGCCGCGCACCGCGTAGACGTCGCGGAGGAAGCCGGCCCACGGCGTCCCGTCGCGAACCGCGGCGACACCGGCCAGAACGATCCTCGCCCGCGGATTTACCGCTCGGATCGACGCCGCCGAGATCTCGACTAGTCGCGCGTAAGCGGCGGCCGACTGAGGCGGCTCCCAGTAGACGTCGAAGTTCGGCTCGTTCCATATCTGCCAGCGCCGGATCGTGGAGCCGTAGCGGGTGGCAAGTGCGGTCACGAAGCCCTGCCACGCAACCTCCTCGTCGGGGTCGCCGACCGGCGCGTGGTTCTCGGCCTCGTCGATCCACTCAGGCGACCCGTAGACGATGGGCAGCAGCCGAATCCCGTGCGCCTCAGCTCCCGCGACGACGGAGTCGACGCTCGACCAGTCGTACGCGCCCGGTGTCGGCTCGACCTGGCGCCAGCGGATCAAAAAGCGCAGGGTCTCCACGCCGCCCTGCTCCATGCGCTCGAAATCGGTGTCGCCGAGGATCCCCTGATTGACGACGCCGTACGAGGGCGCGGCGGTCGCCGGCGCAGCGGCGATCCCGAGCGCCGCCGCTGTCGAGCAGATAAGGATCGCAACGCGCTTCATCGTCTCCATTCAAACCTTCCGCGACGGTTCTGTTGCGGACTCGACACTCCTTGCGCACCACCGGCGCGCTCGCCTACGCGACCTTGTTCGCATGAGCGCCGATGGTCGTCTAGCGGCCCGGAGGGGGCCGGAACCGGACCGTCGGCGCGTCCATCATGAAGTTGCGAGTGTCGCCGTCGCGCAGCACGGGCTCATCAGAATCTCCCAGCTCAATGCGCTCGGAGTAAGCGGCCGCACTGCTCGCAAGTGGGCAGCGGCGGGGTCGCTCCACCGGGTTCATCGCGGGGTGTACTCGGTCGGTCACCCGACGCTCACTTCCCATGCCCGGTGGCTCGCGGCTGTGTTCGCATGCAGCGAAGAGGCCGCGCTTTCGCACCGGTCCTGCGCGGCGCTGATCGGGTTCCGGCGGGACTGGACCGGCGGTGTTGACGTCACGGCTCCGGGCCGGGCGGGAAAGGCGCGCGACGGGATCGCTGTGCATCGCGCCGACTGCCTCCTCGCTAAAGAGCTCACCGTTGTCTCGGGGATCCGATGCACGACCGCTGCACGCACACTCGTCGATCTCGCCTCGGTTATACGACCGGACGCCGTCGAGTACGCCATCCACGTCGCTCAATCCAAACGCCTCGTCACCCGCGCCCAGATCGCGGCGGTCGTGGCCCACCTGCCGGGGCGTCGCGGCACAGGCGTGGTTCGCCGGATTCTCCGCCTAACCGATGAGATCGAGGACGACGCCCGCAGCCGCAACGAGCGCCGATTTCGGCGGATCATCAAGCGAGCCGGCCTACCGTCCCCGCGCGGAAACTTCTGGATCGTCCTCGACGCTCATCCGGCCGGCGGGGTGGAGGTCGACTTCGCCTGGCCGGATCGCCGCGTGGCTGTCGAGATTGACAGTGCCGCGTACCACCAGACGGAGCGCGCTTTGATCAACGACCCCGCGCGCGATCGCTCCCTGATGCTCGCGGGCTGGCGCGTGATCCGGTTCAGCGACCGCGACCTAATTGACCGCCCGGAGCAGGTCGCTGCCCAGATGGGAGCATTCCTTTAGATCGACGGTCCGATTCCGGCCCGAGCGGGACCGCTTTCAGACCGTCGGCGCGCGAGCGGCGGTATGAAGGCGGCGGGTCGGGAACGATCCGCTAACCTCGCCCGTCCAGTAACCCGCCACAGACCGTCGGCGGGGCCAAGGCACAGCAGCCGAGGCCCGGAAGTCCGTCGTAGGTGAGGATCGAGAGCCCCGCTTTTCGAGCCTGCCTGCGCGCAGGCTTTTTCTTTGCCCGGCGGTCGAACACAAGCGAGACCGAGATGGACAGGACACAAAAAGAAGCAGCAGTCGCAGAGCTGACCGAGCACCTGAAGGGCGCCGAGGCGATCTTCGCGGTCGACTATCGCGGCATCAGCGTCACCGATGCCTCGGAGCTGCGGGTGAAGCTCGCCGACTCCGACGCCGTCTTCAAGGTCGTCAAGAACCGTCTCGCCAAGCTCGCTGCGGCTGACGCCGGCGGCATCACCGAGCTCGATGAGCTGCTCGTCGGCCCGACGGCGCTGACGCTGATCAAGGGTGACCCCGTCACCGCAGCGAAGACGATCGCCGACTTCGCCAAGGAGCACGAGGAGCTCGAGTACAAGGGCGGGATCATGGACGGGGCCGCGCTCGATCCCGAGGCCTTCCAGGTGATCGCGCGTCTCCCGGGCGTCGACATTCTTTACGGACAGCTGGTCGGTCTTGCCGCCAGCCCGCTCACCGGTCTCGTTGCCGGCCTCTCGAACATGATTTCCGGACTCGGCCGCCAGCTCGCCCAGATGGCCGAGCAAGGTCTGGTCGCCGGCGAGGCACCGGAGCCGGCCGCGGAAGAGGCCCCCGCCGAGGAGCCCGCGGCCGAAGAAGAGACTTCCGAAGAACCTGAATCAACTGAAACTGAGAACGAGGAGTCGTCGGAGGAGAGCTCTGACGACACTGAAAGCGAGGACGAGTAAATGGCGACCAAGCTGTCAACTGAAGATTGGATCGACGAGCTCAAGAGCATCTCTGTGCTCGAGCTCTCCGAGCGCATCAAGGCGCTCGAGGAGGAGTTCGGAGTCTCGGCGACCGCGGTTGCCGCTGCGGCCCCTGCGGCCGGCGGTGGCGCTGGCGACGGCGCGGCCGAGGAGGAGTCGAGCACTGTTGACGTCATCCTCACCGGCGCCGGCGAGAAGAAGATCCAGGTGATCAAGGCCGTTCGCGCTGCGACCGGACTTGGCCTCAAGGACGCCAAGGCGCTCGTCGACGATGCCCCGAAGCCCGTCAAGGAGGGGATCGACCGCGATGAGGCCGAGAAGCTCAAGGGCGAAATCGAGGAAGCCGGCGGAACCGCCGAGCTAAAGTAGTTCGCGTACTTCGCGATTCGCCGTCCGCCGCCTCGCTGGCGGACGGCGGGTAGTCGCGGAGCTTTAAGTGGGGGCGTGCGTTTTGCCAAAGGACCCACCTTTGGTATATTTGTGCGTCGCGCGTCGTTGAGCCCCTTTTTGCTGCCCGAACCCAGTCGCGCGGGTTCGTCCACACTCGACCATCCGAGGAGTCGTTTCCCGTTGGCCAGATCTGCTGCTGCCCCCGTTACCCGGAGATCATTCTCACGCCTACCAAAGCCCCTTGAACTTCCACATCTGATCGACATTCAGCGTCGCTCTTTTGAGGCGCTGACCGACCCGAAGAAGGGACTACTTCGGGAAACGATCGATGACATCTCCCCGATTGAGGACTACACGGGGAACCTTGCGATCGTCTTTGGCGATTTCAAGTTCGACGAACCGACGAACACGATCGCGGAGTGCCGCGAGAAGGACGTCACGTACTCGCGTCCGCTGAACGTCACCGTCGCGTTCCAGAACCGCGAGACGGGTGAGATCCGCGAGCAGACCGTCTTCATGGGCGATTTCCCGTGGATGACCGATCGCGGCACGTTCATCATCAACGGCACCGAGCGTGTCGTCGTGACGCAGCTCGTCCGCTCGCCGGGCGCCTACGTGATGGAGCCGAAGGATCGCGAGAAGCAGGTCTTCATCGCGAACCTGATGCCGTCGCGCGGCTCCTGGCTGGAGCTCGAGATCGACAAGAAGGGCCGCGTCTACGCCCGCATCGACCGCAAGCGCAAGCTGCCGGTCACCGTTCTGCTGCGCGCGATGGGCTTCGTCACCGACGAGGAGATCCTGAATCTCTTCGACAACTCGGTCTACATCCGCAACACGATCGAGGGCGACACCGAGCCGACACGCACCGAGGAAGGTGCGCTCATCGAGCTGTTCAAGAAGCAGCGCCCAGGCGAGCCGCCGTCGGTGGACGCCGCACGCGCTCTGCTCGAGCAGCTGTTCTTCGATCCGAAGCGCTACGACCTGACGCGAGTCGGTCGCTACAAGCTCAACGCGCGCCTCGACCTCGACGTCGACCTCGACTTCCGCGTTTTGACCAAGGACGACATCGTCGCCCTGATCAAGGAGCTCACCTCGCTGCCGCGCCTGCTCGGCGTGCCGGAGGAGATCGACGAGGAGAACCCGATCAAGGACTACGCGGCTGAGGCAATCACCTATCCGCGCGATCCGATCTCGGACCACCTCGACGAGTACGAGCACTTCGGCAACCGCCGCCTGCGCACGGTCGGCGAGCTGATCCAGGACGCGTTCCGGGTCGGCCTGTACCGGATGGAGCGAGTTGTTCGCGAGCGCCTCACCACCGAGGACGCCGACGCGATTACCCCGCAGACGATCATCAACATCCGCCCGGTTGTCGCCGCGCAGAAGGAGTTCTTCGGCTCCTCGCAGCTGTCGCAGTTCATGAGCCAGACGAACTCGCTCGACGGACTCACCCACAGGCGTCGCCTGTCGGCACTTGGCGCCGGCGGCCTCACCCGTGAGCGCGCTCCGATCGAGGTTCGCGACGTGCACCCGACCCACTACGGCCGGATGTGCCCGATCGAGACCCCTGAGGGCCCGAACATCGGCCTGATCGGTTCGCTGTCGTCCTACGCCCAGATCTCCGAGCACGGATTCGTCACGACGCCCTACCGGGTCGTCAAGGACGGAGTCGTCGGCGAAGAGGTCGTCCACATGGACGCCACGCAGGAAGAGGACCACACGATCGCCCAGGCGAACGCGGAGATGGACTACAAGACCGGCAAGCTCAAGGGCCCGCTGGTCGAGTGCCGTTCACGCGACGGTGAGTACGTGATCGTCCCGCCGAAGGAAGTCGAGCTGATGGACGTCTCGCCGACACAGATCTGGTCGGTCGCCACGGCGCTCATCCCGTTCCTCGAGCACGACGACGCCAACCGCGCGCTCATGGGTTCGAACATGCAGCGCCAGGCCGTGCCGCTGCTCAAGCCGGAGGCGCCGCTCATCGGCACCGGCATGGAGCGCCGCGCCGCGACCGACACAGGCGACGTCCTCCTCGCGGAGAACGACGGCGAGGTCTCCTACGTGGACGCCGAGCGCGTTGTCATCAGCCACGGGCAGAAGAAGGACGAGTACGAGCTCTCGAAGTTCACGCGCTCCAACCAGGGCACGCTGATCGACCAGGCTCCGATCGTCACTTCGGGTCAGAAGGTCAAGGCGGGCGACGTGCTCGCAGACGGCTCCTCCACCGCCGGTGGAGAGATCGCGCTGGGCAAGAACTGCCTGGTCGCCTTCATGTCATGGGAGGGCTACAACTTCGAGGACGCGATCATCCTCTCGAACCGTCTGTTCAAGGAGGACGAGCTCACCTCGATTCACATCGAGGAATACGAGATCGACGCCCGCACCACGAAGCTGGGCGACGAGGAGATCACCCGCGACATCCCCAACCGTTCCGAGGAGTCGCTGCGCAACCTCGACGAGCGCGGCATCGTCCGCATCGGCGCCGAGGTCGTGTCCGGTGACCTGCTCGTCGGCAAGGTCACGCCGAAGGGCGAGACCGAGCTGACCGCCGAGGAGAAGCTGATCCGCGCGATCTTCAAGGAGAAGGCGCGCGAGGTCCGCGACACCTCGCTCAAGGTTCCTCACGGCGAGGGCGGTGTCGTCATCGACGTCATCACCTTTGACCGCGACGCGGGCGACGACCTCGCTCCGGGCGTCAACAGCCTGGTCCGGGTCTTCGTCGCGAAGAAGCGCAAGATCGCTGAGGGCGACAAGCTCGCCGGCCGTCACGGCAACAAGGGCGTGATCTCCAAGATCGTGCCCGAGGAGGACATGCCGTTCCTCGAGGACGGCACGCCCGTCGACGTCATCCTCAACCCGCTCGGCGTCCCGAGCCGAATGAACATCGGCCAGGTGCTCGAAACCCACCTCGGGTGGGTCGCGGCCAACGGCTGGTACGACGACGGCTCCGACGCCTACAAGGAGCGCGCACGCAATCGCAACCGCGTGAACGTGGCGACCTCGGTCTTCGACGGCGCAAGCGTCGAAGAGGTCGACCACGCGCTGGTGCAGTGGCAGCATGAGAACGCCGCCCGAGGCATCGACCTCGGCATCGACGAGTCCGCCCCTCCAGGCAGCAAGTCGATGGGTACGGCTCAGCTTTACAACGGCCGCACAGGTGAGCCGTTCGAGGGCAAGGTCACCATCGGCTACATGTACATCCTGAAGCTCCTGCACCTCGTCGACGACAAGATTCACGCTCGCTCGACAGGCCCGTACTCGCTCGTCACCCAGCAGCCGCTGGGCGGTAAGGCGCAGTTCGGTGGTCAGCGCTTCGGTGAGATGGAGGTCTGGGCACTGGAGGCATACGGAGCCGCCTACACGCTCCAGGAGATGCTCACCGTCAAGTCCGACGACACCGTCGGCCGCGTCAAGGCCTACGAGTCGATCGTCAAGTCGGAGAACATCCCCGAGCCGTCGGTACCGGAGTCGTTCAAGGTCCTCCTGAAGGAGATCCAGAGCCTCTCGCTGGACGCCAACCTCGTCGCCGATGACGGCGAGGTCGAGCTCGGCGAGGAGGACGACGAACTCCTGCGGGCAGCCGAGGAGCTCGGCATCGACCTCTCCGGAGTCCGAGCCGGCGACGCTGACGGTGACGGCGCGGCCGATGAGAAGGAAGAGCAGGTAGTCGCGGAGGGTGAAGCAGGTACCACCAATGGTGCCGGCGCGGAAGAGGCAGAAACAGCGGCCGAGGCGAAGGAGTAACGGACCCCACATGGACATCAATAATTTCGACGCAATTGAGATCGGCCTCGCCTCCTCGAAGAAGATTCGAAGCTGGAGTCACGGCGAGGTCACAAAGCCGGAGACGATCAACTACCGGACGCTGAAGCCCGAAAAGGACGGCCTGTTCTGCGAGCGCATCTTCGGTCCCACCAAGGACTGGGAGTGCTACTGCGGTAAGTACAAGCGAGTCCGTTACAAGGGCATCGTCTGCGAGCGCTGCGGCGTTGAGGTCACTCGCTCGAAGGTTCGCCGCGAGCGCATGGGCCACATCGACCTGGCCGCGCCCGTCTCACACATCTGGTTCTTCAAGGGCGTTCCCTCGCGGATCGGCTACCTGATCGACATGGCTCCCAAGGAGCTGGAGAAGGTTCTTTATTTCGCTGCCTCGATCGTCACCTGGATCGACGAGGAGGCGCGGACGAAGGACCTCGGCAAGCTCGAGAAGGAAGTCAAGAAGGTCACGGACGCCTACTCCGCCGAGAAGGAGCAGCGCGTTCAGGAGCTCACCGAGTCGATCGAGCGCCGCGTCGCCTGGATCGAGGGTTCGGGCGACCAGTCCGAAGTTCGATGACGAGGATGCGATCTGGGCCGAGGGCGTCGGGGTCAACCCGAAGAAGCTCGACGCTGCGGAGAAGACCAAGCTGACCAAGGAGACGCGCAAGGCGCTCGATTCGGAGATCTCCGACACCGAGGCCTACCTCGACGACGCCATCGAGCGGATGGACGAGGTCTGGCGGATCTTCACGGAGATGAAGGTCAAGGACGTCATCAACGACGAGGCCGTCTTCCGCGAGCTCAAGGACCGCTTCGGCTCCCCGTTCGGCTGGGGCGAGTACTTCCGCGGTGGCATGGGCGCGGAGTCGATCCGCGACCTTCTCGAGCAGGTTCAGCTCGAGAACGAGACCGAGGAACTCGAACAGGTATCAACACCTCGAAGGGTCAGAAGCAGGCGCGCGCCGTCAAGCGGCTCAAGGTTGCCTCTTCGTTTTTGAACTCGGCCAACAAGCCCGAGTGGATGGTCCTCGACTGCGTGCCGGTGATCCCGCCGGAGCTGCGCCCGATGGTCCAGCTCGACGGTGGTCGCTTCGCGACGTCGGACCTCAACGACCTCTACCGCCGCGTCATCAACAGAAACAACCGCCTGAAGCGGCTGCTCGACCTCGGCGCGCCGGAGATCATCGTCAACAACGAGAAGCGGATGCTTCAGGAGGCCGTCGACGCGCTGTTCGACAACGGCCGTCGCGGCCGACCCGTCACCGGGCCGGGCAACCGTGCGCTGAAGTCGCTCTCGGACATGCTCAAGGGCAAGCAGGGCCGGTTCCGTCAGAACCTGCTGGGTAAGCGCGTGGACTACTCGGGCCGCTCGGTGATCGTCTCCGGACCGTCGCTGAAGCTGCACCAGTGCGGGCTGCCGAAGCTGATGGCTCTGGAGCTGTTCAAGCCGTTCATCATGGCTCGACTGGTCGAGCGCAAGGCCGTCCAGAACATCAAGGCGGCCAAGAAGATGGTCGACTCGATGATCCCGGAGGTCTGGGACGTGCTCGAGGAGGTCATCCACGAGCACCCGGTCCTGCTCAACCGCGCACCGACCCTGCACAGACTCGGCATCCAGGCTTTCGAGCCGCTGCTGGTCGAGGGCAAGGCAATCCAGGTCCACCCGCTCGTCTGTCACGCGTTCAACGCTGACTTCGACGGCGACCAGATGGCTGTCCACGTGCCGCTTTCCGCGGAGGCGCAGGCCGAGGCCCGACTGCTGATGCTGTCGGCGAACAACATCCTCTCGCCGGCCAACGGTCAGCCGCTGGCGACGCCGTCACAGGACATGGTGCTCGGCATCTACTACCTGACGTACGGTCCCAGCGCCGCGGAGCTCGCGGAGCTCGACGAGAAGCTCAAGTCGACGAAGACGAGCCCCAACGGGAACCGCGTGCACATCTATCGCTCGGCTCAGGAGGCCGAGCTTGCCTACGAGAACCAGATCGTCAAGCTCCACGACAAGGCGGAGTTCCGGCGTCCCGGCCACGAGCACTTCCTGACCACGGTCGGGCGGATCATCTTCAACGACCGGATCGAGCGAGCGATCGCTACGGCTCTGGGCGATGAGTGGGATCCGGAGAAGTACGAGTTCGTCAATGAGTCGCTGAAGAAGCGCGAGATCAACGAAATCGTCTTCTCACTGATCGAGTCCTACGGTGCCCCGGCGATCGCGCAGGCGCTCGACGCCTTCAAGGAGCTCGGGTTCCATTACTCGACGCAGGCCGGGATCACGATCTCGAAGAACCACGTCATCTCGCCTCCGAACAAGAAGGAGATCCTCGACGGTTACGAGGAGCAGGTCGTCGTGATCGAGGATCAGTACGCCGACGGATTGCTCTCCGAGGAGGACCGCAAGGAGCAGCTACGGGTGCTCTGGGATCGGGCCACCGACGAGGTCGCCGAGGCGATGCAGGACAACCTCGACGAGCTGAACCCCATCTTCATGATGGCCAACTCGGGAGCGCGCGGATCGTTCAAGCAGATCCGTCAGCTCGCCGGTATGCGAGGCCTCATGGCGAATCCGAAGGGCGAGATCATCGAGCGTCCGATCAAGGCCAACTTCATGGAAGGCCTCTCGGTTCTCGAGTACTTCATCTCGACCCACGGTGCTCGTAAGGGCCTCGCGGATACCGCCCTGCGTACGGCCGACTCCGGGTATCTGACCCGGCGCCTGGTCGACGTCTCGCAGGACGTGATCATCCGGTCGCCTGACTGCAAGACGAAGGACTACGTCGAGTCCCCGCTTCGCAACGACGAGGGCGAGCTCAACCAGAATCTGGTCGGTCGCGTGGCGGCGAAGAAGTTCGCCACCAAGCGCGGTCGCGAGCTGCTCAAGAAGGGCCAGACGATCGAACTCGTCACCGTCGAGGAGATCGCCGAGGCGTTCGGCGACGAAGAGGTGGCGGTCCCGGTCCGCTCGGTGCTCAAGTGCGAGCTCGAGTCCGGCGTGTGTCAGGCCTGTTACGGCCGGGCGCTCGCGACGGGGTCGCTGGTCGAGATCGGCGACGCGGTCGGAATCATCGCCGCCCAGTCGATCGGTGAGCCGGGTACCCAGCTGACGATGCGCACCTTCCACACCGGTGGTGTGGCCGGCCTCGACATCACGCAGGGTCTGCCCCGCGTGGTCGAGCTGTTCGAGGCGCGCAAGCCGAAGGGTCTGTCGGAGCTGGCCGAGGTCTCGGGCAAGGTCGCCGTCGAGGAGACCGATAAGGAAGTCCGGATCACGATCACCGACGACAAGGGCGAGGAGACCGCGTACAAGCTCGCGCCCCGAGCCCGTCTGCAGGTCAAGCACGGTGATCGCATCGAGGCGGGCCACCAGCTCGAGGACGGCTCGCTGTATCCGGCCGACATCCTCCGGATCCGTGGCCGGACCGAGACCGAGCTCTACCTCGTCGCCGAGGTTCAGCGCGTCTACAAGGCCCAGGGCGTCGACATCAACGACAAGCACATCGAGCTGATCTGCCGTCAGATGATGAAGCGCGTCCGGATCGATTCGAAGGGCTCGACGTCGTTGCTGCCGGGTGCGCTCGAGGACCGTCACAAGCTCAAGGTCCTCAACAAGTCGGTCAAGGACGAGGGCGGTCAGCCGGCCAAGGGCGAGGAAGTGATCCTCGGGATCACGAAGGCCTCGCTTGCGACCGAGTCCTTCCTCTCAGCCGCCTCCTTCCAGGAGACGACGAAGGTGCTCACCGACGCGGCTCTGGAGGGCAAGCGAGACAAGCTCGTCGGCCTCAAGGAGAACGTGATCATCGGCAAGCTGATCCCGGCCGCCACCGGCCTGCGCCACTACCGCTCGCTCGAGATCGAGCCGGTGGAGCCCGCGCAGCGCCCGGAGGAGGACCTGCTGGACGAGGACGAGCTCGCCGCCGAGCTCGGGCTCGCCGAGGACGGCGATGCGACCGCCGGAGTCGAGGGCTTCGGCCCTTCGTTCGCCGAGGAGCTTGAGGAGCTCGCTCAGGAGATCGAGACCGGCACCGGCGACACCGAGGCGCCCGCCTAGGTCTCAGGACCACAAGCGTTTGGGCGAAGGCCGGGGCGAGAGCTCCGGCCTTCGTCGTTCTTTGACGCTGGTTCGTGACGCTTTCGGCACTCGCTGCGCGCCACAGGTGCACGTCTTGCAGTGAGGGTGGGGGTGATCGGGACGCTGGCGAGCGGTCAGTGGGGAGTGGTCTCCTGGGCGCAGTTGCGCGAGCGCGGCTATGGGAAGACGGCGGTGCACCGCCTTGTAGCCCGCGGGTACCTCGTGCGGTTGTACCCCGCCGTGTACGCGGTGGGTCATGTGCCGCTGCGCATCGAGGGTCGACTTCTCGCTGCTCTGTTTCACGCCGGCAGCGGCTCGGCGCTCAGCCACACCACCGCGGCCTGGTGGTGGCGATTCATAGACAGCCCGCCGAGCACGATGCACATCTCCACCCCTCATCGCCCTGTAGGAGCGAAGGGCCTGAAGCTCCATCGCCCACGGCGGGTCGCGGCAGTGAGGGAGAGGGGATTGAGCGTGACGACGGTGGAGCGGACGCTCGTGGACTTGGCAGCGATGCGCAACGAACTAATGCTCCGCCGCGCCCTGGCCCAAGCGGACCACCGCAACCTCCTCGACCCACCCTCCCTTACTTGCCATGATCCGCCCCGGGCAGCCCGGCGGCAGAGCCCTGCGCCAAGCACTCGCGCACCACCTTCCGCAGCTCGCCACCACCGCCAGCGAGTTGGAGATCCGCTTCCTACTCCTCCTCGAGAGCGCGGGCCTCCCAACCCCGCAAACGAACGCCTACGCCGCGGGCCTGAAGGTCGACGCGCTTTGGGAGGACGCAAAGCTCATCGTCGAGCTCGACGGCCACGCAACCCACGCGAACCCAGCAGCGAACGAGACCGACCGTCACCGAGAGCTGATCCTGCGCCGCGCCGGCTATCGCGTCGTCCGCTACACGTGGGAGCAGGTGACGCGCCGGCCGAAGGAGGTGATCGCCGACCTGGTCAGCGAGCTCGCCCCGTGACCACGACCCGCCCGCCGCGGTCGGGGATCATCGTCACGTTGCGGTGAAGCGCGTGCTCGGGCTCGGGCTGGTCGGCCTCGAGGTCGAGGCGCAGCGCGATCTCGCGCAGCACGGCGCGCTGCTCGGCCATCGCGAGCGCGGCGCCCAGGCAGCGGCGAATGCCACCGCCGAACGGGATCCACTCGTAGGTGCCGGGCTTGTGGCCGTCCCAGCGCTCGGGCCGGAACGCGAACGGGTCCGGGTAGAGGTCCTCGCGGTGGTGAAGCAGCAGGATGCTGATCAGCACGGGGGTGTCGGCCGGCAGGTCGTACTCGCCCATTCGCCATGGGACCGTCACGCGGCGACCGATGATCGGGATCACGGGCCGTGAGCGCATGGCCTCGAGGATCACCGCCTCGATCGCCTCGTCCGAGCGCTCCTGGTCGCCCGAGCGCACCGCCTCGACCAGGCGGTCCTTCGCATCAGGCGTGCGCACCAGCCGCTCCCAGGCCCACGAGAGCGTGTTCGCGGTGGTCTCATGGCCGGCGAGGACGAGCGAGAGCAGCTCGTCGCGAAGCTCGTGGTCGGTCAGCGCCTCGCCCTCCTCGGTGCGCGCCTGCAGCAGCAGCGAGAGGATGTCGCGACGCTCGCCGAGGTCTCTGGCTCCCCGGCGCGCCTTGATCACGGCGTAGGTGGGGCGGTCGAGGAAGCCGAGCGTGAACTTCATGGCGCCGCGCGGCTCGTCACTGCCGATGTTCGCGATCTCACCGACCTGGGCCGCCGGCGTCGAGGAGAAGCGGGTGATCCCGCGCACCGCTCGCCGCAGCCCGTGCTCGGGCGTGCCGGGCGAGGGCTTGCCCTCGATGCCGAAGATGCCGGCCATGATCACGTCGAGCGTGATCGCCTGCATCCGCGGCGCCAGCGCGAACGCCTTGCCGACTGGCCAGCTTTCGATCTCGCGCTCGGCGACGTCGACGATCATCTGCGTGTACTGGTCGATCGCCTCGCCGTGAAACGGCGGCAGCAGCAGCTTGCGCTGGCGCATATGACGAGCGCCGAGCGCGGTGAGCACAGAGTTGGGCCCGACGATCGGGCGCAGCGGCGACTCGGCTGTCATCGAGGGCGCAAGCTCGGGCTTAGCGGTGAACAGCGAGCGCACATGGTCGGGGTGGCTCGTAACCACGACGTCCTCATCGATCCCGGACCAGCGGAAGACCTCGCCGAGCTCGCGCCGCGCGCGGAAGACGAACTCGATCTGGCGCTGGTTGAAGCGCAGCAGCTGCAGCATCCGCGGCAGCTCTATCGCCGGGGGCAGCGGTTGCGACGTTGCCTCGATCGGGCCAGCCTCGGACTCGACGGCCTCACCGACCAGAACGTCCGGCTCTGCCAGAGCAACCATTACATCGACGAGTGTCTCATGCCGTTGTGGCGCCTCACTGTGACCTGGGCCACACCTTAAGCTGCGGGCGTGGGAGCTGAGCCGGGCAACGAGATCCACGAGTCGATACTCGACGCGATCGGGAACACGCCGCTCGTTCGCCTGTCGCGCCTCGACCCCGAGCTGCGGACCCCGCTCGTCGCCAAGATCGAATACATGAATCCCGGCGGGTCGATCAAGGATCGCCCTGCGCTGGCGATGATCGAGGCGGCTGAGCGCGACGGCAACCTGAGGCCCGGCGGAACCCTCGTCGAGCCAACGTCGGGCAACACCGGCCTCGGGCTGGCGATGGCTGCCGCCCTGCGCGGCTACCGGGTGATCGCGGTGATGCCCGACAAGATGAGCCGCGAGAAGATCGACACGCTGCGCGCCTTCGGCGCCGAGGTCGTCGTCTGCCCGACGGCCGTCGAGCCCGACGACCCGCAGTCCTACTACCGCGTGGCCGACCGTCTCACGGAGGAGATCGAGGGCGCCTACCAGCCGAACCAGTACTTCAACCAGGCAAACCCCGAGGCTCACTACCGCTCGACCGGTCCGGAGATCTGGCGCCAGACCGGCGGCCGGATCACCCACTTCGTCGTCGGCCTGGGAACAGGCGGGACGGTCACCGGAATCGGCCGTTACCTGAAGGAGCAGAACCCCGAGATCCAGATCATCGGCGCAGACCCGGAGGGCTCGCTCTACTCGGGCGGTCCGGTTCATCCCTATCGCGTCGAGGGCATCGGCGAGGACTTCTGGCCGGAGACGTTCGACCCCAGCCTCGTCGACGACTACGTCAGGGTCTCGGACAAGGACTCGTTTTTGATGGCCCGGCGCCTGGTCGCCAGCGAGGGCCTCTTCGCCGGCGGCTCCACCGGCACCGCGCTCGTCGCCGCGCTCAAGGTCGCGCGCGACCTCGACGACCCCGAGGCGCTGGTCGTGACGATCATCCCCGACGGCGGCCGCCCGTACGTGTCAAAGGTCTTCAACGACTCGTGGATGCGCGAGAACGGCTATTTGGGCGACACCGGTCCGCTCACCGTCGGCGAGGTGATCCGCAACCGCGGCGTCGATCGCCCGATGCTGACCGTCGACGGCCACGATCAGGTCGGCCGCGCGCTCGAGCTCATGCGCGAGCACGGCGTCTCACAGGTCCCGATCACCTCGGGGGAGGACGGCCGGGCGTTCATGGGGACCGTCAGCGAGCGCGGGCTGCTGATGGCCTCGGCCGATCATCCGGGGATCCTCGGCGAGCCCGTCACCGAGGTGATCGAGCCGCCGCTGCCAGAGCTCGATGCGCAGGCACCGGCCAACGAGGCGATTCAGATGATCCTGCAGGAGCGAAAGCCCGTCGTCATCGTCGAGGACGGCCGCGCCCTCGGCATCCTCGCGTCGGTCGACCTGATCGAGGCCTTGAACCAGTGAGCGACGACGAGCAGCGCATCGAGACCCGCGTGGTGCACGCAGGGCTCGAGCCGGACCCGACCTACGGCTCGGTCATCCCACCGATCCATCAGACGTCAACCTTCGTGCAGCCCGCCCCGGGCGAGTTCGTCGAGGACTTCGACTACTCGCGTTCGGCCAACCCGACCCGCGCGGCACTCGAGCGCGCCCTGGGCGAGCTCGAAGGCGGACACGGCGCCGCCTTCTCCAGCGGGATGGCCGCGACGCACGCGGTCCTCACGGCGGCGCTCGACGCCGGCGATCACCTGATTCTCCCGCTCGACCTCTACGGCGGCACCTATCGCCTGGTCGACAAGGTTCTCAGCCGCTTCGGCCTCGAATACGACATGGTCGATCAGCGCGACCTCGATGCGCTTCACGCCGCGATGCGCCCGGAGACGAAACTGATCTGGGTCGAGACCCCGACCAACCCGCTGCTCAACGAGGTGGACATCGCCAAGGTCGTCGAGCGCGCGGAGGGGCGCGCCGTGGTGGTCGACAACACGTTCGCGACGCCGATCATCCAGCGCCCGATCGAGCTCGGAGCCACCGCCGTCGTCCACTCGACCACCAAGTACCTCGGCGGCCATTCCGACACGGTCGGCGGTGCTGTGATCAGCGCCAATGAGGAGCTCCACGAGAAGGTCCGCTTCGTCCAGAACTCCGTCGGCGCCGTACCGGGACCGTTCGACTGCTTCCTCGTGCACCGCGGCCTGCGCACGCTCGCGCTACGCGTCGCCGCGCACACGGCTAACGGCCGCGCGGTCAGCGAATGGCTGCGTTCGGCCCCCAGGGTCGAGGAAGTGCGCTGGCCAGGCTTTGGCGGCATGGTCTCGTTTCGCCATCCCGACGCGGTCACCGCGGTTGGGCGGACGAAGATCTTCTCGCTCGCCGAGTCGCTCGGCGGGGTCGAGTCGCTGATCGAGGTACCGCAGGCGATGACCCACCAATCCGTCGAGGACTCCGACGCCGCGGTGCCGGCAGACCTCGTCCGGCTGTCGTGCGGGATCGAGGCGGTAGAAGATTTGATTAGTGACCTCGCGCAGGCGTTCGCCGTCGAGTAGCGTGCGACACGTGACTCGTCGCGCAGGGACTCGGACATCAGTTGCGCTCGCGCTGCTGCTCGCTTTGGCGGCGGTGATGGCCCTCTCCACGGCGTCCCCCGCGCAGGCGGCGAAAGCCCAGTGTGGCTCGACGTTCTCGGTCCTCCACAACGACCGAATCGGCTCGTTGAAGCTTCCGGCCGGGCAGTACGACATCACGCTCGTCAACCCGAACCGCATCACGTGCGCTCGGGCCTCGCATCTGTTCTCCCGCTTCCTCCAAGACTTCAACGGCGTCCTTCCGAACGCCTGGTCGCTCAACGTCGCGAAGGCGCGCTTCAGCAACGTCAAGGGCTTCGGCTTCCAGGTTGCCCCCAGCTCAGGCGGAGGCGGAGGCGGCGGCAGTCAGCACCCGTCCGGGAACACGACCAAATGCCCGACCTTTCAGGTGCTTAACGATGACCTGGTCGGCGGGCAGCGGTTCCGCAAGGGCACCTACGCGATGACCGCCATCGGTGGACTTTCCTGCTCGGCGGCTTCGAGCTTCTTCAGACAGTTCTTGGAGAACAACCAGAACTCCCTGCCGCAGGGTTGGCGTTTGAATCCGCAGACCGGAACCTTCCTGCGCTCCGGTCAGGGGTTCCAAGTAAATCTCTGGCGCTAGGGCTGCTCGACCGGTTCGGCCGAGCCACGCTGCGTGGCGTGCGCCACAGCGGCGCGCGCTGGCGCTGGCGGGGTGATCCGCATCCGGCCCTCGTGGCGAGCGGCGGGGATCGGCATAGCGTCCGGGCCATGACCGCCGCGGCGGGGTCCGCGCGGGCGCTTGGGCTGGCGGCGGAAGCGGTGGAAGCGGTGGTCTTCGGACTCGGGCGGGGCCTCCTCAGGCCGCGTCTCCTGCCGGAATGCCCACCAGACCAGGTAGAGCAACAAGCCCACCGGGATCTTCAGAATCACCATCAGGAAGAAGATCGGCCAGAAGCCCTGCACTCAAAGAGTGTAACCGTCACGAACCCAGGCCAAGAGCGCGTCGGTATGGCCTGGGGTGATCCCGATATGCGACTCCGTCGGGGCGAGAAGGGTCGGTCCGGGACGCTTGGCAGCCCACGAGTGACAGCTCTCGTCGAGCGAGTCGTCAAGCCAGGCCAGCGGACGATTGCCGGCGTACTCGCCGAGAGCTTCGAGCTTCCAATGGGCGGTGCCGAAACGTGCGCGGCCGTCGAAGGTGAGGCATGGCAGCTCGGTCGGCAGGCCGAGGATGAGGGGGAGATGGTCGTTGGCGCGGTGCTCCCAGCCGGTCGCCCAGATCAGCTCGAACGTCTCGGCGAGCCGCAGAAGCTCGGGCCCGGCGCGGTCGGAGATGCAGTGGGGGACGCCATCAATAAGGTGATACGAGACGCCGGTTTGCTGCAGCGGCTGGTCGAAGCCGAAGAGGCTGATCACGCCGTCGACGTCGACGGCGAGGAGGGGTCGATCCGCTTGCATCGGCGCAGAGTAGCGGCGGCGTCCTGCTATCTTCCGCCGCCGTGCCAAGCACCAATCAGCTGATCAGAAAGGGCCGTAAGCCCCCGCAGAAGAAGGTCGCCACGCCTGGACTCAAGTCCGGCCAGGGCCGGAAGCAGCGGACCGCCGCCCCGCAGCGGCGCGGCGTCTGCACCCGCGTCTACACGGCGACGCCGAAAAAGCCGAACTCGGCACTGCGCAAGGTGGCACGCGTCCGCCTCACGAACGGGATGGAAGTCACTTGCTACATCCCGGGTGAGGGTCACAACCTTCAGGAGCACTCGGTCGTCCTCGTACGTGGCGGCCGCGTCAAGGATCTGCCAGGCGTCCGCTACAAGGTGATCCGCGGGACGCTGGACGCGTCCGGGGTCTCCGAGCGCAAGCAGTCGCGCTCGATGTACGGCGTCAAGCGCTAAGCGGTAGCTTCGGTAGCGATTTAGATGCCCCGCCGCGCCCGTGCAGCCATCCGTCCCGTTGAGGCCGACTCGATCCATCGCAGTCGTCTCGTCCAGCAGATCATCAACAAGGTGATGCAGGACGGCAAGAAGTCGACCGCCGAGCAGATCACGTATGACGCTCTCGCGATCGTCGGCGAGCGGACCGGTCGTGCACCGGTCGAGGTCCTCGACGACTCGATCAAGGAGCTGACCCCGGTTCTCGAGGTCCGGTCGCGCCGCGTCGGTGGCGCCACATATCAGGTCCCGGTAGAGGTCCCCGCCCGTCGCGCCCGCACGCTTGCGGTTCGCTGGCTGGTCGGATTTGCGCGCAACCGTCGCGAGAAGTCGATGTCCGAGCGTCTCGCCAACGAGATCATGGATTCGATTTCCCAGCAGGGCGGCGCCTGGAAGCGCAAGGACGACATCTACCGCATGGCTCAGGCCAACAAGGCCTTCGCCCACTACCGCTGGTAGATCACCGACGCTGACGCGGTCGCGCGCGCCTCGCTGACCGCCGCGTCGCCGGATCCTCTTCCGATTCCTTCGTCTTTGCCGCTCGCTTCGGCGGCTCGGGCTCGTGCTCAGGCTTTGCCTCGGCCTCGTCCTTGTCCTTGCGCCGGCCCGGTCGCAGCGCGAGCAGCTGTGCGGAGCTCATCGTCGCCAGGGCTATGCCGGTGATCGATAACGCGAGCGCGCCGAGCAACTCCATGTAGAAGCCCTCGCGGGGCACCGCCTCGGCGTCGATGAACGACTGGTCGGTGTCCAGCGTCCCGGTCGCATTGGCGTCCGGGAGGTCGGTGAGCAGGAAGACGAGCAGCGCGACCGCCCCGGCTACCGCGACCGCGGTCGCGGCCGGCTTCGAGCCCGCGTAGATCGCGGCTGCCAGGGCGATGATCGCGAACACCGCGATCACCATCAGCGCGTTGCCATGGCGGTCGGCGGCCTGCTGTTCGAGCTGGACCTCGCCGCCCTGGGGCGTGAACTCGAAGGTCGTCATCAGCTCTGACGCAAAGAGGACCAGTGCGGCGAGGAGCACGGCCAACGGGAGCAGCCTGGTGAGCAGGCCGAGCTCGGCGCCGTCGAGCTCCTTCTCGTCGAGGTCCTTTTCTCGCTCGGCGCTCACGTTCCGGCTCCCTGGACCTTGCTCTTGGCAGGGGGCCGGCGAAGTCGCTTCGGGAGCTGTCTCGTCTTCTTCGGCCGCGAGCGACGGCGCTCGACCGCGCTGCGGCCGCGGGCGACAAGCCGATCGATCAGGCTGGGGCCGAGAGGCGCATCGGCCGAGGCGGAGGCGCGGGCGGGCCGCAGAGCCCGCGGCAGCAGCAGGCCACAGCCGACCAGGACCACGCCTGCGGCGATCTGCAGCCAGAAGCCGGAGAGCAGCGTCGCGCTGGCGCTCTCGTACGCAACGGCGGCGTCGCCCTCGTCAAGGCCCTTGGGCGCGTCGATCGCGATGCTGACCACGAGTACCACTACGCCGATCGCGACCAGCCAGATGCTCAGCCGCCGTCTTTTGGCGAACGCGCCGACGAGCGCGACCAGGGCGAGAGCCGCGAGGATCACCATCGTCGGGCCGTGGGCGTCGTGGGCCGGAGCGCTCGATACCTCCGGCGCGGGGGCGACCGAGCCGACGTCGCCGGCGTAGGCGTCGACGCCCACGCTGACGGCGCTGTAGTCGCGCCACTGCGAGGCGATCAGCGCACCGATCGCAACGAGCGCGACGACTCCCAGGGCGCGCGCCGGCGTGACGTGACGCTCGGCGAAGTGCAGCAGCCCGCGCAGAGAATCGCAGTCCGAGCCGCAGCGCGGGCAGCACTGCCCGCAGCCAGACCGCCAGGACGACGCCGCCCACCGCCTCCGCAATCGCAAGCCAGACCTGAAGCGGGATGACGAGCATCTCGCGGCCGAGCTTGAGCAACTCCGAGGCGATCGCGACCACGCTGCCGCCAACCTTGCGGACGCCCTCGCCGACCTTGGGCGACGCGCCGCGCTTGGGGCGGGGGATGCCCGACGCGAACCCGCGTCGAGGTTTCTCCGCGCCTTCCGGCTTCTTCGCAGGCAGTCGGCTTCTTCCCCGACGTGGGCTTCTTGGCAGCAGGCGGCTTCTTCGCCGCCGGGGCCTTCTCGTCGGCGGGCTCCTCGGAAGACTTCTTCTCGGCCGTCGGCTTTTCGGCCTCCTTGCGGCGCTTTCGCTCGGTCTCGGCGAGCGCCTTTTGGCGCCGCGCGGCATCCCGCTGACGCCGGCGTTTCTCGCGCTTTGACTCCTGCTCGGAGCCCTGCTCGTCCTCGCTCCGATCCCGCTTTTTCAAGCTGATCTCCCCGCCTGGGAAGCCCAAAGACCTCTGCTATAGTCAGCCGTCGCTCGCGAACCGAGCCGTGCTCGTTTCGCAGGCGGAGATTCCTTCCATGGAGAGCCGCACGACATAAGGCGTTTCCGGGCAAGTTGGCGATGTGCGCTCAGGCCCGTAAGGGCCTTTTTCATGCGCTCACACCGGTCCGGCTGGTTCGTCTCCTCCTGGTGAACGACGCTGGCCGACGCCCAAACTACAGCAACGAGAGAACCAGACCCTAGAAACAAAATGCCCCGCTCCTTCCCCCTAGAGAAGACCCGCAACATCGGGATCATGGCGCACATCGACGCCGGTAAGACGACGACGACCGAGCGCATCCTTTTCTACACCGGCCGCACACACAAGCTCGGCGAGGTGCATGAGGGTGCTGCCGTCATGGACTGGATGGAGCAGGAGCAGGAGCGCGGGATCACGATCACCTCCGCAGCAACCGCCTGCGAGTGGAACGGTCACCGCATCAACATCATCGATACGCCCGGCCACGTCGACTTCACGGTCGAGGTCGAGCGCTCGCTGCGCGTCCTCGACGGCGCGATCGCCGTCTTCGACTCGGTCGCCGGCGTCGAGCCGCAGTCCGAGACGGTCTGGCGCCAGGCCGACAAGTACGGGGTCCCGCGGATCGCTTTCATCAACAAGATGGACCGCATCGGCGCGGACTTCGACCGCGCGGTCGAGACCATGCGCGACCGCCTCGGCGCGAACCCGCTGCCGATCCAGCTGCCGATCGGCGCTGAGGACCAGTTCATCGGCATCGTCGACCTGATCGAGAACAAGGCGCTCGTCTGGAAGGACGAACTCGGGACCGAGTTCGAGTACGAGGACATCCCAGAGCATCTCGTCGACGCCGCCCACGAGGCGCGCACCCACCTGATCGAAGCTTGCGCCGACTACGACGACGAGCTCATGGAGATGTATCTCGACGAGCAGGAGATCCCGCACGAGCGGATCGCCAAGTCGCTGCACCGCGCCACGCTGGACCTCAAGGTCACGCCGACCCTGGCCGGTTCCGCCTTCAAGAACAAGGGCGTGCAGCCCCTGCTCGACGCGATCGTCGAGCTGCTGCCGTCGCCGCTCGAGGTGCCGCCGATGCAGGCGCTCACCACCAACAACAAGGGCGAGGTTGGCGAAGAGGTCGAGCGCAACCCCGACGACTCCGAGCCGTTCGCCGCGCTCGCCTTCAAGGTCATGTCGGACCCGTTCGTCGGCAAGCTCACCTACTTCCGCGTCTACTCCGGCCACCTCGGCTCGGGCAGCCGCGTTCTCAACGCGACCAACGGCAAGACCGAGCGCATCGGCCGCCTGCTGATGATGCACGCGAATCATCGCGAGGAGATCGAGGACGCGTATGCGGGCGACATCGTCGCCGGCGTGGGCCTCAAGCAGACGAGCACGGGCGACACGCTCACGGCTCCCGACTCGCCGGTCCTGCTGGAGAACATCGAGTTCCCCGAGCCGGTGATCTCGGTCGCGATCGAGCCGAAGACCAAGTCCGACCAGGAGAAGCTCGGCGGTGGCCTCGCACGGCTGGCCGAGGAGGACCCCACCTTCCGGATCGAGTCAGACGAGGAGACCGGCCAGACGCTGATCTCCGGGATGGGCGAGCTTCACCTCGAGGTGATCGTCGATCGCCTCATGCGCGAGTTCAACGTCGACGCCAACGTCGGCCGCCCGCAGGTCGCCTACCGCGAGACGATTCGTGACCGCGTCGAGAAGATCGTCGGCCACTTCGTCCGCCAGACGGGCGGTAAGGGCCAGTTCGGCCACGTCGTCATCAACGTCGAGCCGGCTCCCGAGGAGGGCTTCGACTTCATCAACAAGATCAAGGGTGGCGCGATCCCGACCGAGTACATCCCCGCGGTCGAGCAGGGAATCGAGGAGGCGCTCGGGTCTGGTGTCAAGGCCGGGTACCCGATGGTCGACGTCCGCGTCGAGCTCGTCGACGGCAAGTACCACGACGTCGACTCCTCGGAGATGGCTTTCAAGATCGCCGGTTCGATGGCGGTGCAAGAGGCGGCCCGCCGAGCGAAGCCGGTGCTGCTCGAGCCCGTGATGGCCGTTGAGGTCGTGACGCCCGAGGAGTTCCTCGGCGACGTCATCGGCGATCTCTCGCGCCGCCGCGGCAAGGTTCAGGGCCAGGAGCCGCGCGGAAACGCGCTGGCTGTCTCGGCTTTCGTCCCGCTCGGCGAGATGTTCGGCTACGCGACCGACGTCCGCTCTTCGACCCAGGGGCGCGCGACTTACACGATGCAGTTCGAGCGCTACGAAGAGGTACCGCAGAACATCGCGGAGCAGATCATCGAATCGACGGCCGGGGAGCCGGTCGGAGCGACTAACTGAATTCTGTAAATATCTTGGGGTTGCCCTGAGACAGACTTAGATTTTTCGAAGAAAGAACCTAAAGGAGCAAGAGGACAGAGATGGCGGAGAAGTTCGATCGCAGCAAGCCGCACGTGAACGTCGGCACGATTGGTCATATCGACCACGGCAAGACGACGCTCACCGCGGCGATCACAAAGGTGCTCGCCGAGCAGGGTGGCGGTGAGGCCAAGTCGTTCGAGGAGATCGACAACGCGCCCGAGGAGAAGGAGCGCGGGATCACCATCGCCACCTCGCACGTCGAGTACGAGACCGAGGCGCGTCACTACGCCCACGTCGACTGCCCGGGTCACGCCGACTACGTCAAGAACATGATCACGGGCGCCGCCCAGATGGACGGCGCGATCCTGGTGGTCTCGGCCGCCGACGGCCCGATGCCCCAGACGCGTGAGCACATCCTGCTCGCCCGCCAGGTCAACGTGCCGTACGTCGTCGTCTTCCTGAACAAGGTGGACATGGTCGACGACGAGGAGCTCATCGAGCTCGTCGAGGAGGAGGTCAAGGACCTGCTCAACGAGTACGACTTCCCGGGCGAGGACACGCCGATCATCAAGGGTTCGGCCCTGAAGGCCCTGGAGGGCGACGCGGACGCCGAGAAGGCGATCCTCGAGCTCGCTGGAGCGCTCGACTCGTACATCCCCGAGCCCGAGCGTGACCTCGACAAGCCGTTCCTGATGCCCGTCGAGGACATCATGACCATCACCGGTCGTGGCACCGTCGCCACCGGCCGCATCGAGCAGGGCATCGTCAACACCGGTGACGAGGTTGAGATCGTCGGCATCAGCGACACGCAGAAGACGACGGTCACCGGCGTCCAGATGTTCCACAAGGACCTCGATCAGGGTCAGGCCGGAGACAACGCCGGCTGCCTGCTCCGAGGCACGAAGCGCGAGGAGATTCAGCGCGGCCAGGTTCTTGCCAAGCCGGGCTCGATCACCCCGCATACCAAGTTCAAGTCCGAGGTCTACTGCCTGAAGAAGGAGGAGGGCGGCCGTCACACCCCGTTCTTCTCGGGTTACCGCCCGCAGTTCTACTTCCGGACGACCGACGTGACCGGCGTCTCGAACCTGCCCGAGGGCACGGAGATGGTGATGCCCGGTGACAACGTCGAGATGACGATTGAGCTGATCAACCCGATCGCAATGGATCAGGGTCTTCGGTTCGCGATCCGCGAAGGCGGACGCACCGTCGGCTCCGGAGTCGTTACCGAGGTTCTCGAGTAACGACTCGCCGTACAGGGGCCGGCACCCGCCGGTCCCTTCGTTTGTAGGTAATAACCGATACGACCAGGGGCGGCGCCCCACTCTAGGGGTGGCGCCCTTTCGCGCCCCCAGAACCCGGCCCCAGGCCAAAAGAAAGACCAAGTGGCGACACTCGCAACAAGCAAGATCCGGATCCGGCTCAAGGCCTATGACCATGACGCGATCGATCGCGCCGCGCGCGAGATCGTCGACACCGCGACCCGTACGGGCGCATCGGTCTCGGGCCCGGTGCCCCTGCCCACGGAGCGCAACATCTACTGCGTGATCAAGTCCCCGTTCAAGGACAAGGACTCGCGTGAGCACTTCGAGATCCGCACGCACAAGCGTCTGATCGACATCCACCAGCCGACCCCGAAGACGATCGACTCGCTCCAGCGCCTGGACGCGCTCCCGGCGGGCGTCGACATCGAGATCAAGATCTGACGCTGGTATGGCGGCGATCGTCGGCAAGAAGGTGGGCATGACCCAGGTCTTCACAGAGGACGGCATTCGCGTGCCCGTCACCGTGATCGAGGCCGAGCCGAACACCGTCACCGCCGTGCGGATCCCCGATCGCGATGGCTACGCCGCCGTCCAGCTCGCCGCGCTCCCGGTCGACGAACTCAAGCTCAACAAGCCCGCGCTCGGCCATCTCAAGAAGGCAGGCGCCGGCGGCGCTTCGAAGCTCGTCGAGTTTCGCGACGAGGCCCCGGAGGCGACGATCGGCGACACGCTCACGGTCGAGCAGTTCGAGCCGGGCCAGAAGGTCAAGGTCTCGGCGAAGTCGATCGGTAAGGGCTTCCAGGGCACGATCAAGCGTCACAACTTCGGCCGCGGCCCCGTCTCGCACGGCTCGCACAACGTCCGCGCGCCAGGCTCCATCGGCGCCAGCGCCGACCCCGCCCGCGTCTTCAAGGGCACCAAGATGCCCGGCCGGATGGGTGGCAAGCGGATCACCCAGAAGGGGCTCGAGGTCTTCCAGGTGGACGTCGAGCGCAACCTGCTGCTGCTTCGCGGCGCGGTTCCCGGCCCCAAGGGCGGGACCGTGGAGGTGCGAACCGATGGCTGAGAAGGCGATCAAGGCGACGACGCTCGGCAAGCAGGCGAAGACCGACCTGCCCGCATCCGTCTTTGGCGAGGACTTCCACGAGAGCCTCGTCCACGAGGCCGCTCGCGCGGACCTCGCGGCACGCCGCCGGGGCACCGCCTCGAGCCTCGGCCGCGGCGAGGTCTCGATGACCGGCGCCAAGGCGTGGAAGCAGAAGGGCACCGGCCGCGCTCGCGCCGGCGCGCTCAGCGTCCCGCATCGCCGTGGCGGTGGCGCCGCGTTCGGCCCGAAGCCGCGCTCACACACCTTCAAGGTCAACCGCAAGGCCCGCCGCCGCGCGCTGCGCTCGGCGTTCTCGGTGCATGCCACCCGCGACAGCATCGCGGTGCTCGATGGCTCGAGCTACGACACGCCGTCCACCAAGACCGCGTTCGACGCGCTCGGCAAGTGGGGCCCGAAGGGTCCGACGCTGATCCTCTGCGATCCCGACGAGCTCGGCGTCGTCAAGAGCTTCCGCAACCTGCCGAAGGTTCACGTCCTTCCGGTCGGCTCGGCCGGCGTCGCCGACGTCATCGGACACGCGTCGCTGATCATCTCCAGCACGGCTCTCGAGACTCTCGAGTCGAGGCTCGGCGAGGTCACGCGCCGCTCAGAGGAGGCCACGGCCGATGCAAGCTAGGCAGGTAATCATCGAGCCGGTCGTCTCCGAGAAGAGCTACGCCCTGATGGCTGACGGCAAGTACACGTTTCGCGTCGACGATCGTTCGCACAAGACGCAGATCCGCCTCGCGGTTGAGGAAATCTTCGGCGTCAACGTCGTCGAGGTGCACACGATCAAGGTCCGCTCGAAGCCGAAGCGCCGCGGCGTCCACAGCGGTCGCACCCGTTCGTGGAAGAAGGCGATCGTCAAGCTCGCACCGGGACAGCGCATCGAGCTGTTCGAGGGCGCGGCGGTAGCGGAGTAGGTGACTTAAGCAATGGCGATGAAAAAGACCAAGCCGACGAGCCCAGGACGGCGCTTCACGACCTACCAGCTTCGTGAGGAGCTGACGCAGGGCAACGAGCCTCTGAAGAAGCTGACCAAGGGCAAGCGCCACAGTGGTGGCCGCAACGCCCGCGGGCGCATCACCTCGCGCCACCGCGGCGGCGGCGCCAAGCGCCGATACCGCGAGATCGACTTCAAGCGCCGTACCGATGGCATCCCGGCCAAGGTCGCGACGATCGAGTACGACCCGAACCGCACTTGCTACATCGCGCTGCTGCATTACGCCAACGGCTCGAAGAGCTACATCCTCGCCCCGCAGGGCGTGACCGTCGGCGCGACCGTCCAGTCCGGCGAGGGCGCTGACATCCGTCCGGGCAGCGCGCTCGAGCTGGGCAAGATCCCGACCGGCACCATCGTTCACAACGTCGAGATGACCCCGGGTCAGGGCGGCAAGCTCGGCCGCTCCGCCGGCTCGGCGATCCAGGTCGTCGCGAAGGAAGGCGACATGGTGACCCTTCGTCTGCCGTCCTCGGAGATGCGGATGGTCCGCGCCGAGTGCAGGGCGACGATCGGGACGCTGTCGAACTCCGAGCACCAGAACGTCAAGATCGGGAAGGCGGGCCGCAACCGCCACAAGGGCAAGCGCCCCCAGACTCGCGGTATCGCGATGAACCCGGTCGACCACCCGCACGGCGGTGGCGAGGCGCACAAGACGCCCGGTGGGCATCCCGTCACGCCGTGGGGCAAGCCGACGCTCGGCTACCGCACTCGTAAGAAGGGCAAGAAGTCGGACGCGCTGATCGTCCGTGGCCGCCGCCGCGGCAAGAAGACGAGGCAGAGGTAAACAGTGAGTAGATCTTCCAAAAAGGGCCCGTGGGTCGAGGAGCGCTTGATGAAGCGCATCACCACGATGAACGAGGCAAACCAGAAGACCATGGTCAAGACCTGGTCGCGGACCTCGACCGTCTTCCCCGAGATGGTCGGGCACACGATCGCCGTTCACGACGGTCGCAAGCACGTGCCCGTGTTCATCTCCGAGTCGATGGTCGGCCACAAGCTCGGCGAGTTCGCCCCGACCCGCACGTTCCGCGGTCACGGAGGCCGCGAGCGCTGATGGCCAAGGCTGCGGAAAAGACGAAGGACGCCCCCGAGGTGCCCGTCGTGCGCGCAAAGGCGCGTTACGTGCGCGTCGCCCCGCGCAAGGCCCGCCTGGTCGCCGACCAGATCCGCGGCCTGCCGGTCGACGAGGCTCGGACCCTGCTTGCGTTCTCACCGCGTAGCGCCGCGCAGGACCTGCTCCGGCTGCTCGATTCCGCCGCGGCCAACGCCGAGGCCAATCACGAGCTCGTCGCCGAGGATCTGCGGATCGCTTCAGTCGCGGTCGATGAGGGCCCGACGCTTAAGCGCTGGCGCGCTCGCGCGCGCGGTCGCGCGACTCGGATCGAGAAGAAGACCAGCCACCTCTCGGTGGCGCTGACCCCAACCCCGGACGCCTGAGGAGGGCCAGCACCACATGGGACAGAAGATTCACCCCGAAGGCTTTCGCGTTGGCTACATCCACGACTGGAAGTCGAACTGGTTCGACGAGCGCAATTTCGCCGACCTGCTGCTCGAGGACATCGCGATTCGCGATCACATCGAGGGCAAGCTCTCGCACGCCGGTCTTTCGGACATCAACATCGTCAAGCAGCGCGGTGAGATCACCGTCGACATTCACACGGCCCGCCCCGGCATCGTCATCGGGAAGTCCGGCGCCGAGGTCGACGCGCTGCGCCGTGACCTGCACCGGATCACCAACAAGCCGGTCAAGGTCAACATCAAGGAGATCAAGCGCCCTGAGCTCGACGCGAAGCTGGTCGCCCAGTCGATCGCCGAGCAGCTGCAGAACCGCGTCGCCTTCCGCCGCGCGATGAAGCGCGCGCTGACCTCAGCGATGCGCTCCGGCGCCAAGGGCGTGAAGGTCCAGGTTTCCGGTCGCCTCGGTGGCGCCGAGATGGCGCGGACCGAGGGCTACTCCGACGGCCGCGTGCCGCTGCACACTCTTCGCGCCGACATCGATTACGGCTTCGTCGAGGCGAAGACCACGACGGGCCGCATCGGCGTCAAGTGCTGGATCAACAAGGGCGAGGTCATGCCTGAGGGCTTCGGCGGCGGATCCGACGAAGAGGAGCTCGCACCGCGTTCGTTCCGCCGGCGCAACGAGCGCGAGGGTGGCCGTGGCGGCCGCGGTGGCGATCGTGGCGGCCGCGGTGGCTCGGGTGGTCAGCGCGGCGGCTCGCGTCCGCCCCAGCAGCAGCAGTCCACGCCCCTGCGCCCGCGGCAACACCCGCCGCACCCGCCGCACCCGCGGCGCCGGCCGCACCGGCGGCCACGCCCAAGCCCGCTGAGGGCGGTTCCTGATGCTGAGCCCGAAGCGGGTCAAGCACCGCAAGCAGATGCGCGGCAAGCGCCGCGGCAACACCAAGGGCGGCGCCAACGTCACGTTCGGCGAGTACGGCCTGAAGGCGACGGAGCGCGGTTGGATCACCAACCGTCAGATCGAGGCTGCCCGCGTTGCCATGACCCGCAAGATCAAGCGCGGCGGCAAGGTCTGGATCAACGTCTTCCCGGACAAGCCGTACACCAAGAAGCCGGCCGAGACGCGCCAGGGATCCGGTAAGGGCAACCCCGAGGGCTGGGTCGCCGTGGTCAAGCCCGGCAAGGTCATGTTCGAGCTCGCCGGCGTCCCCGAGGAGCTCGCGAAGGAAGCGATGCGTCTCGCGGGCCATAAGCTTCCGATCAAGACCAAGTTCGTCACTCGCGAAGGCGCGGAACAGCAGTGAGGGCCTCCGACGTCCACGCGCTGGGTGACCAGGACCTGGTTCAGCAGCTCAAGGAGGCTCGCGAAGAGGCGTTCAACCTGCGCTTCCGCCACGCCACCGGTGAGCTCGAGGACACGGCCGGCCTACGCGCATCGCGCCAGGACCTGGCCCGGCTGATGACAGTCGCCCGCGAGCGCGGCATCGACATCCAGAAGGAATTGAAGTGAGCGAAGAAGACAAGACTGAAGAGACTCCGGAGGAGCCCACGGCCGAGGCCGAGGAGGAGACCCCCGTGGAGGACGCACCCGCCGAGGAAGCTCAGGCGGAGGACGCACCTGCCGAGGAGGCGCCCGCCGAGCAGGCTGAGGAGCCTGTCGAGGAAGAGGCGGCCGAGGAGCCCGCTGCTGAGGAAGCCCCTGCCGAGGAGGCCCCTGCGGCCGCAGCTGCCCCTGCCGAGGACGCGGAGCCCGAAGAGGTACTTACACAGAAGCAGCTTCGCAAGCGCAACCGTGGCCAGCACACCGGTGAGGCGGGCCCGCAGCGCACGCCTGAGGAGCGCGCTGCCGAGCGCGCCGCGACCCGCAAGGCCAATGCCGCGGCGCGCACTCGCAGCCGTGCCCGCGCGCGCTCGAAGCACCAGGCCGGGGAGGGCACGCCGCCCGCCGAGTACGAGCCTGGAGCGAAGAAGGTCCGTCAGGGCACCGTGGTCTCGAGCAAGGCCGACAAGACGATCACCGTGCGGATCGAGGTAACTCGCCGTCATCCCGTCTACGAGAAGGTCGTCCGCAAGTCGTCGACGATCCACGCCCACGACGAGGCCAACGACGCCAACGCCGGCGACACCGTCCGCGTGATCGAGGCGCGGCCGACTTCGAAGCTCAAGCGCTGGCGCCTCGTCGAGGTCCTGGAGCGTGCCAAGTGATCCAGCAGGAGTCGCGGCTCAAGGTCGCCGACAACTCGGGCGCGCGCGAGATCCTCTGCATCCGCGTCAAGGGCGGTTCGCACCGCCGCTACGCCGGCGTCGGCGACGTGATCACGGCGACGGTCAAGCAGGCCACGCCGCGCGGCGGCGTGCGCAAGGGCGAGGTCGTTCAGGCGGTTGTCGTCCGCACGCGCAAGCAGCTCGGCCGCTCCGACGGCACCTACATCGCCTTCGATGAGAACGCCGCTGTGCTGATCGACGACAACGGCGCCCCCCGCGGCACCCGCATCTTTGGGCCGGTCGCCCGCGAGCTGCGCGACAAGAACTTCATGCGCATCGTCTCCCTCGCCCCGGAGGTCCTCTGACTCATGGCCAAGGGCATGAACATCCGCACCGACGACACGGTCGTCCTGATCGCCGGCAAGGACAAGGGCAAGACGGGTCGCGTGCTGCGCACGGATCCCGGCAAGCGCCGTGTCTACGTCGAGGGCCTCAACATGGTCAAGCGCCACACCCGGCCGCGTTCGGTCAAGGACACGCAGAAGGCCCAGTCGAGCGGCATCATCGATCAGGAGGCTCCGATCCACGTCTCCAACGTGATGCTCGTCGACCCGACCGACAACAAGCCCACCCGGGTCGGGGTCCGCGCGAACGACGACGGCAAGCGCCAGCGCTTCTCCAAGCGAACCGGCAAGGTCATCGGCTAAACCCTTAGGAAGCAATGGAAGCAGCGACAGTCCCAGATTCAAAGCAGGCAGCGCCGCCACCGCGGCTGCGCGAGACGTACGAGAACGAGATCGTCGGCGCGCTGACGTCCAAGTTCGGCTACTCGAGCCGGATGCAGGTCCCGCGCCTGACCAAGATCACGGTCAACATGGGCGTCGGTGACGCCAAGCAGGCGACGCCGATCCTCGAGGCTGCCATCGAGCAGCTCGCGACGATCACGGGCCAGCATCCGAGCACCCGCCGCGCGCGCCGCTCGATCGCCAACTTCAAGCTCCGCGAGGGGATGCCGGTCGGGGTCGCCGTGACCCTGCGCGGCGCCCGCATGTGGGAGTTCCTCGATCGGCTGATCTCGATTGCGATTCCGCGCATCCGCGACTTCCGTGGCCTCAAGGCCAACGCGTTCGACGGCCGCGGCAACTACTCGATGGGCGTTCGCGAGCAGCTGATCTTCCCCGAGATCGACTACGACTCGGTCGACGAGGTCCGTGGCCTCGACATCGCGATCACGACGACTGCGGCTACCGACGAGGAGGCCTTCGAGCTGCTCCTCGAGTCTTGGGATGCCGTTCTCGCATGGAGCACCGTCCCGGTGTGGTCGAGCCCGAGGTTGATCCGGAGGAAGAGCGCCGCCACGAAGAGGCGCGGCTCAAGGCGGAGGCCGAGCAGGCCGCGCTCGAGCAGCTCAAGGAAGAGAACCCCGAGGCCTATGCCAAGCCCGAGCGTCCCGAAGAGGGCGAAGAGGGCGAGGAGGGTGCCGGCGACGGCGACTCCGCTGGCGGCGAGCAAGAGACTTCAAGCGACGAAAGTTCAGAGGACTGATCCATGGCGAAGACATCACAGAAGGTGAG
Source organism: uncultured Solirubrobacterales bacterium (assembly GCA_963746215.1). Classification (GTDB taxonomy): domain Bacteria; phylum Actinomycetota; class Thermoleophilia; order Solirubrobacterales; family 70-9; genus WHSW01. Next base: position 256,636 of record CAVVAT010000001.1, on the reverse strand, counting down.
TCAGCGGCGCAAATCCAAGTTCAAGACGCGCGAGTACAACCGCTGCCGCAACTGCGGCCGGTCGCGCGCCTACTACCGTAAGTTCGGACTCTGCCGGATCTGCCTGCGCAAGCAGGCTCATCAGGGCTACGTGCCTGGGATGAAAAAGGCCAGCTGGTAGTTCGTACGAAGACTGATTGATTACCCATGCTCACTGATCCGATTTCCGATTACCTGACCCGCATTCGCAACGGGCTCGCCGCCGACCACACCGACGTCGAGATCCCCGCGTCGCGCCTGAAGAAGGAGCTGAGCCGGATCCTGCGCGAGCAGGGCTACATCACCGACTTCGAGGTTCAGCCGACCGCTGTAGGCGAGGTCATCAAGATCGAGCTCAAGTACACCGAGGACCGCCGTCCGGTGATCAGCGGCCTGCGCCGTGTCTCGCGCCCGGGCCGTCGCCACTACGTCACCCACGACGACGTTCCGCGCGTCCAGGGCGGCATGGGCACCTCGATCATCTCGACCTCGACCGGCGTCATGACCGGACACGAGGCGAAGGCCAAGGGCGTCGGCGGCGAGGTCGTCGCGCACGTCTGGTGATTTAGATGAGTCGAATCGGACGACAGCCAATTCAAGTTCCCGAGGGCGTCAGCGTCGCGATCGGCCCTGGCCGCGTGACCGTCAACGGTCCGAAGGGCGAGCTGCAGCAGCCGGTCAGCGAGCGGATGGAGATCGTCGAGAACGATGGCGTTCTCACGGTCACCCGCGCGACCGACCGCGGCACCGACCGCGCGCTTCACGGGCTCACCCGCAGCCTCGTCGCGAACATGGTCGAGGGCGTCACCGACGGTTTTTCGAAGGAGCTGCAGATTCAGGGCGTCGGGTACCGCGCCAAGCTCGCGGGGAAGGCGCTCGAGCTGAGCGTCGGCTACTCGCACCCGGTCACGATCCCCGCTCCGGATGGGATCGAGTTCGAGGTGCCGATTCCGACCCAGGTGATCGTCCGCGGCATCGACAAGCAGCTTGTCGGCGAGATCGCCTCGCAGATCCGCCGTACGCGCCCGCCCGAGCCCTACAAGGGCAAGGGGATCCGCTACCTCGACGAGCAGGTTCGCCGCAAGGTTGGTAAGCGCGCATGACGGTCACGACCAAGCCCCAGCAGCGTCTCAAGCGGCGCAAGCGCGTCCGTTCGAAGATCACGGGCAGCGCGGAGCGCCCGCGGCTGTCGGTGTTTCGCTCCAATCGCGGCCTCTTCGCCCAGCTGATCGACGATCGGTCGGGCAAGACCGTCGTCGCCGTCAACTGGATCGAGGCCGACCTGCGCAAGCTCGAGCGGATGGAGCAGGCGAAGCGCGTTGGCTCGCTGCTCGCCGAGCGCGCCAAGGACGCCGGCGTCACCTCTTGCGTTTTCGACCGCGGCGGATACCGCTACCACGGGCGGGTCAAGGCGCTCGCCGAGGGTGCCCGCGAGGGCGGCCTCGAGTTCTGAACTCGCTACTTTGATCGGCTGCAGATGAAGACGCATCACGAGATTGAATTGGTCAGCCCGCAGGGGCTCGACCTCCAGGAACGCGTTATCGAGATCAACCGCGTGGCCAAGGTGGTCAAGGGTGGTCGACGCTTCTCGTTCACCGCGCTCGTTGCCGTCGGTGATGAGAACGACGTCGTGGGGATCGGCTACGGCAAGGCCCGCGAGGTCCCGCTGGCGATCCAGAAGGCGGTCGAGAACGCGCGCAAGAGCCTTATCCGAGTGCCCAAGTACGGCCAGACGATCCCGCATCGCAATATCGGCCGCTTCGGCTCCGGCCACGTCGTCCTGCGCCCGGCCAGCCCGGGTACCGGCGTGATCGCGGGCGGCGGCGTTCGCGCCGTGCTCGAGCTCGGCGGCATTCGCGACGTGCTCTCGAAGTCGATCGGCTCGCAGAACCCGATCAACCTCGTCAAGGCGACAATGGACGGCCTCACCGGCCTGCGCCGGCCCGAGGACGTCGCCAAGCTTCGCGGCCTCTCGGTCAAGCAGGTGCTCGGTATCGATCTTCAGGAGGCTGCCGCGAAGGAGGCGGCTGCCAACGCGCCCGCTGCGGACAGCACGCTGACGATGCTCCCAGCCCCGAGTCGGTGACGGAGGCGACCCCGCCGGTGGAGACCCCCGCCGAGGTGGTTGCCGCACCGGAGGAGCCTGCGAATGGCTGACGTCAAGATTCGGCAGGTGCGTTCCTCGAGCGGAACGAGCCCAAAGCAGCGCGGGACACTCGAGTCCCTGAAGCTCGGCCGCATCGGCAAGGAGTCGACGCTGGCTGACACGCCGCAGCTGCGCGGCGCGCTCGACAAGGTTTCTCACCTCGTCGAGGAGGTCAAGGACTGATGGCCCGCCTCGACCCGGAAGAGATCGGCCTGCACACGATCCGCCCGAAGCCGGGCGCGACGCATGCCCGCAAGCGGCTCGGCCGCGGCAAGGGCAGCGGCCAGGGCAAGACGGCCGGTAAGGGCCACAAGGGTGCGAACGCACGAGCCGGCGCGAAGGACAGGCGCGGCTACGAGGGCGGGCAGAACCCGATCCACATGCGGATGCGCAAGCTGCGCGGCCCGAACAAGAAGACGTCGATGCCGTTCGAGCCCTTCCGCACGCACAGCCAGCCTGTGAACCTTTCCGACCTCGAGTCGCGCTTCGACGCTGGCGCCGAGGTCACCCCGGACAGCCTTCGTTCCGCCGGCCTGGCGACTCGCCGCCACCCGGTCAAGATTCTCGGCAAGGGCGACATCTCCAAGAAGCTGACCGTTCGAGCGCACGCCTTCAGCGCCACCGCCAAGGAAAAGATCGAGGCGGCGGGCGGCAGCGTTGAGGTCATCGAGCCTCAGCCGACGTACCAGCGTTCGAGCGCCGCCGCCGGGTCCGAGTAACCCATGCTGCAGACGATCGCGAACGCATTCGCGGTTCCGGAGATCCGCCGGAAGATCTTCTTCACGCTCGGAATGCTCGCGCTCTACCGGCTCGGGGCCTTCATTCCGGCGCCGGGAATCGACGTCGACACGCTCGATTCGATCGAGGATCAGTTCACGGGCAACAACGTCCTCGGCTTCCTCAACCTGTTCTCGGGCGGCTCGCTGCAGCGATTGAGCCTGTTCGCGCTCGGGATCATGCCCTACATCACCGCGTCGATCATCCTGCAGCTGCTGACGGTGGTCGTGCCCTCCCTCGAGCGCCTTCAGAAGGAGGGCGAGGTCGGCCAGCAGAAGATCACGCAGTACACGCGGTACCTGACTGTCGGGCTCGCGTTCGGCCAGTCAATCGGTTACGTCTTCCTCTTCGAGAGCTTCACCAACTCCGCCGGCGAGAGCGTCGTCGGCACCCTCACCTTCGCCAAGGTCTTCTTGATCGTGATCTCGCTGACCGCCGGCTGCGTGCTGTTGATGTGGCTCGGCGAGCTGATCACCCAGCGCGGTGTGGGCAACGGGATCAGCTTGATGATCTTCGCCTCGATCGTCTCCGGGCTGCCGCAGGGCATCTCCGCCTGGTGGACGAACCCCGACCAGGTCTTCGTCGTGATGATGCCGTTCGTCGCGCTCGCGGTGCTCGTCGGAATCGTGTTCGTGCAGGAGGGCCAGCGCAGGATCCCGGTGCAGTACGCCAAGAGGGTCGTCGGTCGTCGCATGACGACCGGCGGATCCACCTACCTGCCACTGCGCGTGAACATGGCAGGCGTCATCCCGGTGATCTTCGCGGCCTCGATCATGGCCTTCCCGCCGACGATCGGGCAGCTGCTCAACACGCCGGCCGCACTCGACTTCGCCGCCTTCTTCAGCCCCTCGAGCTGGGCTTACATCGTCGGCGAGGTCTTCTTCATCGTCATCTTCACCTACTTCTATACGGCGGTCACCTTCAACCCGGTCGACCAGGCGGACAACCTGAAGAAGTACGGCGGCTTCATTCCAGGTGTGCGCCCCGGCCGCCCGACCGCCGAGTACCTCGACCGGATCCTCTCGCGCCTCACGTTCCCCGGTGCGCTCTACCTAGGTGCCGTGGCCGCGCTGCCGACGATCCTGATCAGCCAGACCTCGGCCAACTTCTACTTCGGCGGCACCTCGATCCTGATCGTGGTCGGCGTCGCCCTGGACACCGTCAAGCAGCTCGAATCGCAGCTGATGATGCGCAACTACGAGGGCTTCCTGAAGTAGTTCGCGTCCGTTGCGTCTCTCGTGACGCTTTGCGCGCCACGGGTCCGGGTTTGGCAGTAAGGGTGGGCGCATGGAGCGCGAGTCCAACCTTTTTCCGGCTATCGGGTGCAAAAGGTTGGAGTCGGCATGAGTGGGCTCGATTCGAAGCTTTATGCGCATGCTTCGCCTCGTCACTTCGTGGTGTCGGCGGATGAGCTCAGGCAACTCGGCTTCAGTCGCCACGCAATCGACGCGCGGCTCAAGGATGGCCGCCTTCACCGCCTCCATCGCGGCGTCTTCGCGATCGGGCGGCGGCCCGTCCCGGTGCGCGGCCACTGGCGCGCCGGCGTGCTGGCTGCGAGGCGACGAGCGTGGTTAGCTCGCCTTCACTCGGCCGCTCTGCTCGATCTCGTCGAGCCACCACGCGGGCCGGTTCATGTCCTCGTCGAGGGAGGCTGGGTGCCCAGCCGCGGCCGTCTCATCGTCCACACCACCACCTCCCTAACTGCCATGGAGCACACGACGGCCCACGGCATCCCGACCACCTCACTGCCCCGAACCCTGCTGGACGTGGCATCCCTCACAGACGAGCTCCAACTCCGCCGCATGTACGAGCGCGCCGAGGAGCTGCAGCTCCTCGACACGGCAGCGGTCCGCAGCATCCTCGACCTTCGCCGCGGCCACCGGGGCGCCGCGCGGCTGCGCGCGCTGCTCGCCTACGACCCCACGGCAGCAGCGGCCGCCATCTCCGAACTCGAGCGCCTCTACCTGGACCTCCTGCGTGAATACGACATACCTACGCCTCAGGTCAACGTGCTCGTCGACGGGTACCTCGTCGACTGCTACTGGCCGGACGCGGACCTCGTTGTCGAGCTCGACAGCTACGAGTTTCACGGCGACCGCGAGGCCTTCGAGCGTGACCGCGCGAAGGTCGCCGATCTGCGCCGCGCGGGCCACCAGGCAGTCCAGTTCACCTATCGCCAGGTGACCGCGCGACGAGCTTGGGTCGCTGGCACGACCCGGACCCTCCTTGCCGTCGCTCGCCCCCGACTGAGCCTCTAGGCTCTCCTACCCATGTCGGAGCTGAATTTGATCCTGCTTGGCCCTCCCGGGTCGGGCAAGGGCACCCAGGGCGAACGCCTCCAGGAGGACTTCGACCTGCCCTACTACGCGACCGGAGACATCCTCCGGGCCGCCGTGCGCGAGGGCACCGACATCGGCAAGCAGGCGAAGGACTACATGGACCGCGGCGACTTCGTCCCGGACGATGTGATCGTCGGCGTGATCGCTGAGCGGATCGACCAGAAGGAGGCCGAGGACGGCTTCATCCTCGATGGCTTCCCGCGCACCGAGCCGCAGGCTGAGGCGCTTGGAGCCAAGCTGCTGGAGCTGAGCCGCGGAGTGTCCGTCGCGATCCTGATCGACGTCGACGACGAGGAGGTCGTACGTCGCCTCGGGGGCCGCCGGACCTGCCCCAACGGGCACATCTTCCACGTCGACTTCGACCCCCCCGAGAAGGAGGACGTCTGCGACGTTTGCGGCGAGCCGCTCGCGATTCGCGATGACGACAAACCGGAGGTGATCCGCCATCGTCTCGAGCAGTACCACTCGAAGACCGAGCCGCTGATCGAGTACTACGAGATGAAGGGGCTGCTCAAGCGCGTCGACGGCGACCGCGCCCCCGAGCAGGTGTCGGAGACAATTCGCGCGTTCCTCGCGACCTTGGCGATGGAGGAAGAGGCCTGATGTACCGCGGTGGAATCATCATCAAGACGCCCGACCAGATCGAGCAGATGGCGGCGGCGGGTTCGATCCAGGCGCGCTGCCTGAAGATGCTCCGCTCGAAGGTCCGCGCGGGGATCACCACCGAAGAGCTCGACCTCGCGGCGGAGCGCTTCATCACCTCGCAGGGAGCCCAGCCGTCGTTCCTCGGCTATCGCGGCTTCCCGGGCTCGATCTGCGCATCGCCGAACTCGATGGTCGTTCACGGCATTCCCGGCCCGTACACGCTGGCCCGCGGCGATCTGATCTCGATCGACGTTGGCGTCACCTACCGCGGATGGGTCGCCGACGCCGCGATCACGGTTCCGGTTGGACGGATCTCGCCCGACGCCCAGCAGCTCCTTGACGTAACCCAGGCGGCGCTGATGGACGCTGTCGAGCAGATGCGACCGGGCAACCACCTCGGTGACGTCTCCAACGCCGTCCAGCAGCGCGTCGAGGCCGACGGCCTTTCGATCATCCGCTCGCTCGTCGGCCACGGGATCGGTCGCGACATGCACGAGGACCCGCAGGTCCCCAACTACGGCGAGCCCGGCAAGGGTCCGGAGCTCGAGCCGGGCATGGTCGTTGCGATCGAGCCGATGGTCAACGCCGGCGGCCCAGAGGTCCGCCTCGGCGACGACAACTGGGCCGTCTACTCCGCCGACGACTCCCTCGCCGCCCACTTCGAGTTCACCGTCGCCGTCACCGAGGACGGCCCGCGCATCCTCACCCCCTGGCACCTGGACTGACGCGGAACTCCCCCGTGTCGCCGGGGTTTGTCTTGCCGATGAGACTTTTTGCCGCATTCGGCGCCCTAATCGCGTGTCTGGCGCTGCCAGCGGTCGCCCTGGCTGCCCCCGGCGACCTGGATGAGACCTTCCACGTCGACGGGCTTGTCACCGCGAGCGAGCCCGAAACAGTCGCCGACATGGAGATGGCCGCCGATGGCTCGATTGTTGTCGCCGAGAACGGTGAGGGCGGGGGCGCACTCACCCGCTTCGCCTCGAACGGGGACCTCGCATCGTCGCTGCTCGACGACGGTCTCGGCGCAGGCCAGAGCGCCATTGCCGCCATCGACCTGGACGCCGCCGGCAACATCATCGTCGGCGGATCCGGCGGCGCGAGCCATCCCAACGATTTCGCACTTGCGGAGCTCGGTCCTGACGGCACGCCGCAGTGCGGTCCGGCGGATCCTTGCTTCGTCGAGACCGACTTCGCCGGGGGCGCGGATCGTCTGCGAGACGTCCTCGCCACGCCGGACGGGCTGACGCTCGCCGCCGGGGTCGTCACGGGCCCGGCAGGGGCGCAGCTCGGCATCGCGCGCTATCTGCCCAACGGCACGCTCGACAGCTCGTTCTCCGGCGACGGCAAGCTGATCGTCGACACCGGGGGTGCATCGAGCTTTGCCAAGAACGCGGTGGTCGCGCTCACGGCGGACGGATCGATCCTGCTGGCGGGCGCCGGTCCCGCGCCGGACGGGTCGGGCAGGGGGGACCTGCTGCTGGCGAAGCTCGAGCCGGACGGCGATCTCGACCCCACCTTCGGCGGCGGCGACGGCGTCGCGACCCTGGACATCGATGGTCGCGATGACGCTGCGTCGATAGCCGTCGCGCCCGACGGAAAGATCCTGGTGGGGATCGACGCGTGCGCGGTCGGGTTGACCACCGACTGCAACCCCGCGCTCGCGCGGTTCACCGCTGTGGGCGAGCTCGACCCGAGCTTCGGCTCAGGCGGCGTCGTGTCGCCCGCCGCCGGTGCGGAGGTTCGAGTTCTCCCCAACGGGTCCGTATTCGCCGCCGGGACCACACGCTTGCGCGAGCACTTTCAAACCGACTTCTCGCTGGGCGTCTATCTGACCAGCGGCGCGCCGGACACGACCTTCTCAGGTGACGGCGTCGCCACAGCGGACTTCGGCCTGGGTCAGGATCGTGCGGTCGCGCTCGCCCTCACCGCCGACGGCCGGCCCGTGCTCGCGGGGCCGGTTTTCGCGGGAGGCCTGCGTGTCGGCCTGGCCCGCTTTGAAATCGCGCCGGGCCCGGCAGACGCTGACGCCGACGGGATCCTGGACCCCGCAGACCGCTGTCCGGAGCGATTCGGCACGCATAAGACGGGGTGTCCGCCGATTGACCGCGACTTGGAGGTCAAGGCCGTCGACGGGGGAAGGCTGAAGGCGAAAATCGGCGGCGACCTCGATTCGTGCCGCGAGCGCCAGCCAGTGACGATCGAGGTCCGCACGTCCGGACGATGGACCACCTTCGCTCGGGGTCGGACCGGCCGTCACGGTAATTTGGTGACCAAGCGCCCGGTGCCAGATGGCCGATACCGAGCAAAGGCCAAGGCGACCGCCAGTGAGCCTGTCGGCCGCTGCGCGAGCGTGCGCTCGAAGGCGCTTGGCATCAGGTAAATCGGCGCAATCGCGTATCCGACGGCGGTTGCTATATTTCTTCGTCGGCCCTCGGGCCGTTGTGCGTCTGCGCGTCCAACTCCTGGGGCACGTGGGCCTTCTCATGTAATTGTTGTTCGATACGACCCAAGAAGGGCCGATGAAGGTACGAGCGTCCGTAAAGCCCATGTGTGAGCGCTGCCGAGTGATTCGGCGCAAGGGCGTCGTGCTGGTCATTTGCTCGAACCCGCGGCACAAGCAGAGGCAGGGCTAACACTTAGATGGCACGGATCGCAGGCGTAAACCTTCCGCTCAACAAGCGGGTCGAGATTGGGCTCACGTACGTCCATGGCGTCGGCCGCTCGACCGCCAACGAGCTGCTCGAGAAGGCCAAGATCGACCCGAACACCTACGTCAAGGACCTCACCGAGGACGAGCAGATCAAGCTGCGCGACGCGGTCGAGGACCTCGAGGTCGAGGGTGACCTGCGTCGCGAGCGTTCGCAGAACATCAAGCGTCTTTCCGAAATCGGTGCGTATCGCGGCGTCCGTCATCGCCGCGGCCTGCCGACCCGCGGTCAGCGCACGAAGACCAACGCGCGCGGCCGTAAGGGCCCGCGGCGGATGAGCGTCGCCGGCAAGAAGAAGGCGCCGGCGAAGAAGTGAGCAGCTGACTTATGCCGCAACCGCGAAAGGGCAAGGGGCGCACGCGCCGCCGCGTCAAGAAGAACGTCCCGTACGGAATTGCACACGTGAAGACTTCTTTCAACAACACCATCGTCACGATCACCGATCCCGAAGGGAACGTGATCGTCTGGGAGTCCGCCGGCTCGGCCGGTTTCAAGGGCTCGCGCAAGTCGACGCCGTTCGCCGCGCAGGTGACCGCCGACGCCGCCGCCCGTAAGGGCATGGAGCACGGGCTCGAGCGGGTCGAGGTCCACGCGAAGGGCGCGGGCTCCGGTCGGGACACCGCGATCCGCTCGCTGCAGGCCGCCGGCCTCCAGGTGACGACGGTCAAGGACGTCAGCCCGCAGGCCCACAACGGTTGCCGACCGAAGAAGCGGAGGCGTCCGTAATGGCTCGCGATACCGGCCCCCAGTGCAAGCAGTGCCGCCGCGAGGGACAGAAGCTGTTCCTCAAGGGCGAGCGTTGCCTGACCGAGAAGTGCGGCGTCGAGCGACGCTCATATCCGCCCGGCGAGCACGGCCGTGGCCGTGTCCGCGCCTCGGAGTACCGCAACCAGCTGCGCGAGAAGCAGAAGGCTCGCCGCTTCTACGGTCTGCTCGAAAAGCAGTTCCGCAGCTACTACGACAAGGCTTCACGTCAAGAAGGCGTCACCGGCGACAACCTGCTCCGCCTCTGCGAGCGACGCTTCGACAACGTTTTGGTCCGCCTCGGCTTTGCCGCTTCGCGGCGCCAGGCGCGGCAGTTGGTCACCCACGGACATTGGCTGATCAACGGCCGCCGCGTAGACATCCCCAGCTATCAGGTCCGTCCCGACGACGTGATCACGATTCGGCCCAATTCGGGCGCCACGGACATCATCCGCCAGGCGACCGAGCTAACCGCGGCGGTTCCGCCGTGGCTACAGGCCGATCACGATGCCCTGACGGCGAAGATCCTCCGCCTGCCCGAGCGCACGGAGATCACAACGCCGATCCAGGAGCAGCTCATCGTTGAGCTCTACTCCAAGTAGAGCCTCCGCACCTAACCCAAGAACGTCAGTGAGGAAGCAATGACCACCCTGCCCGAGTTCCAGATTCCAAAGATTTCCAGCGAGGACGTGGACGACAACCACGGCACCTTCGTGGTGGAGCCGCTCGACAAGGGCTTTGGCTACACCTACGGCAACTCGCTGCGCCGGGTGCTGCTCTCCTCCCTTGGAGGAGCCGCGATCAAGAGCGTCAGGATCGAGGGCGTCGCCCACGAGTTCTCGACGATCGCCGGTGTCAAGGAAGACGTCACCGACATCGTCCTCAACCTCAAGGACATCGTGCTGCGCATGCACACGGATGCCGACGAGGTCGAGGCGCCGCTGGTTGCGACCGGCCCCGGCGAGATCAAGGCGAAGGACATCGACCTGCCTGCGGGCGTCGAGATCCTCAACCCCGACGCGCCGATTGCGACGCTCGAGAAGCGCACGAAGCTCGAGATGTACGTCTCGATCGGTCGTGGCCGCGGCTACTCGCCCGCCGAGGAGAACAAGACCGACGATCAGCCGATCGGCGTGATCCCGATCGACTCGATCTTCTCGCCGATTCGCCGTGCCACCTACGAGGTCGACTCGGCCCGTGTTGGTCAGCGCACGGACTTCGACAAGCTCACGCTCGAGGTCGAGACCGATGGCTCGATCGAGCCGGGCTCCGCGGTTCGCGAGGCGGCCGAGATCCTAATCAAGACGATGGCGATCTTCACCGACGCCGATCGTGTCGAGGAGCTCACCGCTCGCGACGCGCTCGTTGGCGACGGTGCCGCGGACTTCGCTTCGGTCGGCGGCTCGCCGGCCGAGGGCGACGAGCGCCTCATCGAGGAGCTCGAGATCGGTGTCCGGGCATACAACTGCCTCAAGCGTGCCGGCATCCAGACCGTCGGCGACCTGGTCACCCATTCCGAGTCGGAGCTCAACGCGATCCCGAACTTCGGTAAGCGGAGCACCGAAGAGGTCATGGAGGCCCTGCACGCGCTCGGCCTCTCGCTGCGCGACGAGTAGGTAGCTTTTCCGGTTCGCCATGCGCCACCAGAAGCAACGCAACAAGCTCAGTCGCGACAGCGCCCACCGGCGTTCGCTGCTGCGCAACCTCTGCCGTGAGGTGATTCAGCACGAGCGGATTACGACCTCCGAGGCCAAGGCCAAGGCGGTCAAGCCGAAGCTCGAGAAGCTGATCACCCTCGGCAAGCGCGGCGACCTGCACGCGCGTCGTCAGGCTCTGTCGGAGCTGAGCCAGGACAAGTTCCTGGTCCACAAGCTGTTCGAGGAGATCGCTCCGCGCTATGCGGAGCGTCCCGGTGGCTATGCGCGGATCGTCAAGCTCGGCCCGCGCAAGTCGGACTCGACCGAGATGGTCTTCCTAGAGCTCGTTTAGGTCGCGTCGGCGCAGCCTCAGGGCTTGCGCTGGACCTTGAACTTGAAGACGATCGGAGTCGCGTCGGCGTTACCGGCCGCGTCGATCGCGGCGACCTGGAAGGTGTGCTTCTTGGCCTTGGGCTTGGCTTTGACCTTCGCGGTCGTCGGGCTCGAGCAAGGGCTCGCGGCACGGGCGTCGAGCTGGCACTCGAACGTCGTGGCGGGTTCCGACGCGGCGAACGCGAAGCGACACCTTCGCCCTGCGCTTGCGCGTCTTGACCTTGCGCTTCGGACCCTTGCCCGCGGAAGTATCGGGAGCCGCGGTGTCGGGGGTGGCGCCGGGCGGGTCGCTGGGAGGCGTAACGGCCGGGGGCTCGCGCCTGAAATGCGTGACCGCATCGTCGTCTTGTGATGTCGCGTACAGCGAGGAGCCGTCCGGGCTCAGGGCGACGGTTACCGGCCGGCCGATCGACGGCCGCAGGGGAATCGGGCAGCCGGCGGCGCCGGCATCGGCGAGACAGCTCTGGAAGGTGAGATCGCCGCTCGTCGCGCGCGAGAACGCTGTGATCGCACTGTCCTCACCCGCCAAAGCGTATGCCTGCGCCCCGTCGGGGCTGACCGCCACCGCGCTCACGCCCGCGAGAGCCGGCTGTGCCGGGACCCGGCACCCGGTAGCCGCAGTGTCGGCGACACACCCCTGCGGGACCAGGAATCCACCGGCGCCGCGAACGAACTGGGTGATCGCGCCGTCCTCAGGGCTCGTCACGTAAACCGAGCTCCCGTCTGGGCTGACGGCTAGCCCCGACGGTCGTGTGAGGGGCGCCGGTGTCGGGACAGCGCAGCCGTCCGCGTTGGTTTTGGCGAAGCAGGCTTGGAAGGTCAAGACGCCGGTCGTCGGGGATCGGCTGAGGTGAGACAACGCTTCGGCCCCAGCGCTCGTCGCGTACGCCGACTGTCCGTCCGGGCTCAGCGCGATCAGGACGACCGCGGCGAGCGCAGGCAAGGGCGCGACGCAGCCCCCGGTCGCTTCCGCGGTGACACAGGTACGAAACTGGAGCTTGCCTGTCGTATCTCGCGAGAAATGGGTGATGCCCGAGTCGATCGCGGCGACCGCGTAAACCGATTGGCCGTCCGGGGACACCTCGACGTCGCTCAATCCGAGCGTCGCGGAGCCCCCGGGTTCAAGGCATCCGTTGGCCGCGTTCTCGGAGTAGCAGTTCCTGAATGTCAGCGATCCGTTAGGCGACCGGGAAAATTCCGTGACAGCCGAGTCGTCAAGCGCCGCCACGTAGACCGATTGTCCGTCAGGGCTGACCTCGACATCGATGGCACCCTGAAGCCTCTGCGCCGCCGGCACCGTGCAGCCTGCGACGTTCGTATCCGCCACGCATCCCCGGAAGTCCAGGGTGCCGTCGGCAGCGCGGAGGAAGTGGCTTACCGCACTCTCGGCCCGTGAGACCACGTAGACCGAGGTTCCATCTGGGCTCACGGCAATCCCGCCGGGGTCGGTCAGCACAGGCTGCGACGGCACCGAACACGCGGTGGCGTTTGTGTCCGCAACGCAGCTCCCGAAGGTGAGGTCGCCTGGCGCCGCCGATGCCGAACCACACGACAGCGCGAACGCCAGCGTCGCCGCGAGGGCGAGGACAGTCGACTTCGGAGCTCGCTTGACCACGGCCCGACGGTAACCCCGGGCCGGTGCGCCACCAATGCCCCATGAGGGTGGTCACGCCACCCCTCCGGTCGTCGTTTACTCTCGCGCCGTGCCGACGGCTCGCCTCGACATCGCCTACGACGGATCGCGCTTCTCCGGCTGGGCGGCCCAGCCTGGGCAGCGCACGGTCCAGGGTGAGCTCGAATCGGGGCTCGAGCGGATCCTTGGCCAGCAGATCGAGTTAACGGTCGCTGGGCGCACGGACTCGGGCGTGCACGCGACAGGCCAGGTCGCAAGCTTCCAGTACAGCGGTGAGCTGCCCGAGCAATTGGCGGAGCGGCTAAACGCGGTCCTCTCGCACGACCTGGCGGTACTCGCTGCTGCGGCTGCGCCCGACGGATTCGACGCGCGCTTCTCAGCGTCAGCGCGGTGCTACCGCTACCGCGTTTTGCACTCGCGTGTTCGCAATCCCTTCGAGGAACGGCGCGCGCTGTGGTGGCGCTATCCGCTCGATCGCGAGCTTCTGGACGCTGCGGCGACGGCGGTCGTCGGCAAGCACGACTTCACTGCGTTCACGCCCACGCAGACCGAGCACGTGCTGTTCGAGCGCAACGTCGACGTATGCGAGTGGACCGACGAGCGCGCCGCGATCCTCGCGTTGCGGATCGAGGCTCCGGCGTTCATGCGAAACCAGGTTCGCGTCCTGGTCGGAACGCTGCTCGAGGTCGGAGGCGGCAGGCGCGAACTCGATGACTTCAAGGCGCTGCTCGAGGGTGCGCCGCGTGATGCTGCGGGAGAGACGGCGCCGCCGCACGGGCTGTATCTGAGCGGCGTGCGGTACTAGTCGCCGTCGCGCGGCAGTACGTCCGTGGGTCCGTCGATCCAGGCGCGGACCTTGTCGCCCGGATGCCAGGCGGGAAAGCCGAGGCGGCGAGAGCGGATCACCTTGCCCGACGGGAGCCGGAGCTCGACAAGCTGGTCGTGGCCGAAGAAGCGCCGGCCGACGATCTCAGCCTGAGCGGCGCCGTCTGGGCCCGTGAGCCCGATCGCGATCGACTCCGGGCGAAGGAGGACATCGACCGAGCCGTCGCCGTGCTCTGCGTTGAACGAGCCGAGCTCGCACAGCACCCTGCCTTCCGACAGCCGTACCGCCCAGCACCTCGACCTCGCCGAGAAAGCCGGCCACCCAGCGGGAGCCAGGGCGCGAGTAGATCTCCTCGGGGGTCCCGAGCTGAGCGACCTTGCCATCCCGCATGACGGCAACGGTCTCGGCGATGCTGAGCGCCTCCGCCTGGTCGTGGGTGACAAACAGAGCCGTGACTCTGGCGCGGGAGAGGATGTCGCGGACCTCCTGGCGCAGCCGGTCGCGCAGCCCGGCGTCGAGGTTCGAGAAGGGCTCGTCGAGGAGGATCAGCTCGGGGGTGGGGGCGAGCGCGCGGGCGAGCGCCACCCGTTGCTGCTGGCCGCCGGAGAGCTCATGTACGGGCCGGTTGGCCTCGTGCGAGAGACCGACGAGCTCCAGCACCTCCGCGACGCGCTCGCGGTCGGGGCGGCGTCCGAGGCCGTAGCCGACGTTGCCGGCCACATCGAGGTGGGGGAAGAGCGCGTAATCCTGAAAGACCATCCCGATCCGCCGCTTCTCCGGCGGCACGAAGGTTCCGTTTCCGCAGAGGACGCGCTCACCGATCGCAATCTCGCCGCCGTCGGGTTGCTCGAGGCCCGCAATCAGGCGCAGCGTGGTCGTCTTGCCACAGCCGGACGGGCCGAGCAGGGCGCAGATCGAGCCCGCCTCGACCTCGAGGTCGACCCCGTCGACGGCGCGGGTGGATCCAAAGCTCTTCTGTAGACCGGTGAGCCGCAGCGGCGCTGCTGTTGCGACGGCGCTCATGCCTTGTCCATGCCGCGTTCGGACAGCAGATAGAGAGGCACCGCCGCGACGGCAAGCAGGATCAGCGAGGGGATCGCGCTGGCCTCGTAGAAGCCAAAGGTGGTCTGGTTCCAGATCTCGGTGGCCAAGGTTCGAAAGCCGATCGGGGCGAGGATCAGCGTAGCCGGAAGCTCCTGGATCGCATGCAAAAACACCAGCGCTGCACCGGCAAGAACGCCGCCTCTGACAAGTGGGGCGGTGATGGTTCGAAAGACCTCGGTTGGGCGGCGTCCCAGGGCTCTCGCGGCTTCCTCAACCCGCGGCGACACCTGGGTCAGCGATGCCGAGATCGGCCCGATCGCGAGCGGCAGCGCATGCACCGTCAGAGCGAAGACCAGCAGGGTCGTCGTCTGGTAGACGACGGGCACGGCGCGGGTCGCGAAGAAGACCAGCGAGAGCGCAACGAGGATCCCGGGCAGCGCGTAGCCCGCGTGCGAAGTGCGCTCGATCAGCCGCGTCAGCGGACCCGGGAAGCGGACGACCAGGATCGAGACGACCAGCGCCGCAAACGCGCCGAAGAGGGCGGCGCCGAGGCCGGTCAGCAGCGAGTTGATCGAGAGCCCGATCGCCAGCGAGGTCGACATCGAGCCGGAATAGATCCCCTTCGTCGCCCAGTAGATGAGGATCCCGACCGGGATCACGAGCGCGATCAACACCAGCGCCGAGCAGAACCCCAGCGCCGGCCAGCGCCACCGCCCGAGCGCGTAGGGCTGCGGGGGGCGACCCGGCCCGGGCCCGAGGCGGTGCACGGCCCGCGCGTTGCGAAAGCGCGAGTTCAGCCAGAGCACCGCGAGCATCAGGACGACGAGGACCATGCCGAGCCCCGCGGTGGCGCTGCGGTCGAAGCTCGACTTGTAGGAGATGTAGATCTCGCGCGTGAACGAGTCGAATCGCATGATCGAGACGGCGCCGAAGTCGCTCATCACGAACAGCGCGACCAGCATCCCGCCTACGGCAAGCGCCGGCCACAGCTGTGGCATCACAACCGTCCGAAAAGTCTCGAACGGGCCCCGACCCATCGCGCGGGCGGCGTCCTCGAGCTGGGGGTCGATCCGCCGGAGGGTGGCGCGAACGGGGAGCAGCACGAGTGGGTACGTGAACAGTGTCAGTACCAGCCAGGCGCCGAAGAACCCGTAGATCGACGGCAGCCGGTCGACGCCGAGAACGTCCGCGAGGATCCCGCTCGGACCGAGGGCGGAGACGAACAGATACGCACCGACGTAGGTGGGGATTACGAGCGGAAGCGTGCAGAGGGTCGCCCACAGGCGCCGGCCCGGGAGGTCCGTGCGGACCGTCAGCCAGGCGACCGGGAGCGCGAGCGCGATGGACGCGATGGTCACCGATGCCGCGAGCGCGACGGTGCTCAGCAGGACCTCGAGGGTGCGTGAGGAGGTCGCGACGTCGAACGCGTGACCGATGTCCTCCGAAAAGGCGACAACCAGATATGCCGCCGGGAGGAGAACGGCGATGCCGATCACGCCTCCGAGGCCCAGCAGCCCCAGCGGTGCCCTCCGGTTGCGGGTCCGCGGTCCGGGTCCCGCCTCGTTCAACCCCGCCGCGACCTCGGCGGCCGCGGAGCTCATCAGAGCGCTCCCGCGTCCTGCATCAGCTGGATCGTCGCCTGGGTCTCGCTGATGTCGGTGAGGTTGCCCGGGGACGGCGGGATTTCGGAGAGCGGCACCGAGAGCGACGGATCCGCCGGGATGCCCTTGGCGACCGGGTACTCCTTCGAGCTGGCGGTGAAGGCCTCCTGGCCCTCGTCGGAGAGCAGCGTGCGGACGAAGTCGAACGCCTCCTCCTTGCGCTCGGACGATTCGAGGACGCCGACGCTGGTGAGCAGCAGCAGCGATCCCACTCCCTCGGTCGGGAAGAAGACCTTGACCGGATAGTCGGGGCCCTCCGCGGCCACGGCCTGGGCGACGTAGTAATGGTTGATCAGGCCGACGTCGAGCTCGCCGTTGGCGACAGCGTCGCGGATCGCAACGTTGTCGGGATAGTCCTGCACGCCGTTCGACACCATTCCCCGAAGCCACTCGAGCGTGGCCTCGTCGCCGTACTTCAGCCGCAGCGCGGTCACGTACTGCTGCATCGAGTCGGTTGCGGGCGCCCAGCCCACCCGCTCTGACCACCTCGCGTCGGTGAGGCCGAGGGGCGAGTCGGGAAGCTCGGACTCCGGAATTGATTCGTTGTACGCCATGACCCTGGCCCGGCCGGTGACGCCGACCCACCGCCCGCCCGGGTCGCGGTACTCCGCCGGCACCCGGTCGAGGATGTCCTGAGGGAGCTCCGCCAGCACGCCGGCGTCCTCGACCGCGCCGATCGCTCCAGGCTCCTGGGCGAAGAAGACATCGGCGGGGGAGTTGTCGCCCTCCTCGATCAGGGTGGCGGCGAGGTCGGCGGTCTCGCCGAAGCGAACCTGGACATCGCGGTCGGCCTGCGCCTCGTACATGTCGATGACGCCGCCGATAGCCGCCGGGATCCGGCCCGAGTAGAGGGTGATCCCCTCGGTGCTCGGCTCGGCTGGACCGCCGCCGGCATCCTCGGAAGTGGCGCTGCAGGCGGCCAGGAATACCGATGCCGCGACGAAGGCCGCGGCACCCCAGAAGCGCATGTTCATCACTCGTGCGGTAGGCATTAGGTGTGCCTAATGCTAGAGATGCGCGGCTGGGGATCGCCGCCGCCGCGATCCTCGGCGTCGCGGTAGCGAGTCTGCTCGCCCCGTTCGAGCCGCTGTACGACCCGTGGGCTTGGCTCACGTGGGGTCGCGAGGCGCTGCACCTCGAGCTCGATACGTCGGCCGGCCCGTCGTGGAAGCCCCTCCCGGTGATGATCGGCGCGCCGCTCTCGCTCGCCGGGGACGCGGCCCCCGCGCTCTGGTTGCTCATCGTGCGGGTGGCGTGGCTGGCTTCGCTCTTCCTCGCCTGGCGTCTCGCGGCACGGCTCATGTTCCCGCCGCGCTTTGCGACTTCGCTCGCGGTGCGATTTGCGCCGCGGCGCGTCCGCCTCGCCCGCAACCTCGCCGGCGCGACCGCAGTGATCGGCATGGTCTTGCTCTTCGACCCGTTCACGCCCTGGTTTCGCCAGGTGGTCGGTGGCCTCTCCGAGCCGCTCCTGGTCGCGCTCGTCCTCGGGGCGGTCGACCGCGAGCTCTCCCGGCGGCCGGGGCAGGCGCTTGCGCTTGCCGCCGCGGCCGCGCTGCTGCGCCCCGAGGCCTGGCCGCTCCTCGCCATCTACGGCGTCTTGCTGTGGCGGCGCGACCCGGCGCTGCGACGCTGGCTGGTCGCGATTGCGCTGGCGCTGCCTCTGCTCTGGATTGGGCCCGACGCGCTCGGCTCAGGCGACGCGCTGACGGGCTCCGAGCGCGCCCGCGACGTCAACGGCTCGTTCTTCGGCGAGGGCGTCGAGGCCATCGGGCGAGTCTTGGAGCTGCCCCTGGCGGCGCTTTGGATCGCCGCCGCGATCGCCGTGGCCACGGCCCGACGAAACGGGGAGTCGGCGATCGTCGTCCTCGCCGCCGGCGCGATCGCGTGGATCGGGATCGTCGCTGTCCTCGCGGGTGCGGGATACGCCGGCATCCCGCGCTTTGCCGCGCCGGCTGCGGCGGTGGCATGCATCCTCGGCGGAGTCGGCCTGGTTCGCCTGCTCGCTGCCATCGACGGCATGCGTGGGGTCGACCGCCAGCGGCGTCCGGCGATCGCGATCGCGGCTCTGCTGATCGCCGGCCTCGGGGTTCAAGGGGCGGTGCGCGCCGCCGACGTGCCGGGTGTCCTCGACGACGCTGCCGAGTACGGGCGCCACGTCGATGGCTTCGAGCGACTCGCGGACGCGCTCGGGCCGGCCCGGCTCGCCGGGTGCGGTGCGGTGAGCAACACCGAGTTCCTCACCCAGACTGTCGTCGCCTGGAAGCTGGAGCTACCGATCGCGGCGATTGACATCCGGGTGGCGACCGCGCCGACCACCGGGATCGCGCTGGTCAGTCCGGGGGCCACGGACCTCGCGGTCACGGCGATCCATCGGGAAGGCGACCTACAGGGAACGCTGGCCGGCTGGTCGGCCTACGAGATGTCCTGCGAGACGGCCGGGGCCAGCGGTGCGGCCATGGCCGGTGTCTCGGGGGCCTCGCGATAGGGGCTCTCCCGGACCTCGTCCTCTTCGAGATAGACGCTGTCGGCGTTCACGGCCCAGATGTCGTGGTCGCGGCCGTCGCAGACGTTCTCAACGGCGCGCATCGCGGTCAGCATGGAGTGGTCGGAGTTGTTGTAGCGATGCAGGCCGTTGCGGCCGATCTGGACGATCCCCTCGAGGCCGTCGACCCAGGAGCGCAGCGTTGCGACCCGCTGCTCGTAGCCGCCGTCGTAGATCGGATAGGCCTTCTGCACGCGTACGACGTGACCGGCGACGACCGCTTCGCTTCGCGCCAGGCCGATCGCGTCCAACTCCGCGGCGGCTCGTGCGATCAGCTCGGAGTCGGACGCCGACCACAGTTCGTCGCCCTCGAAGCAGAAGTACTCCAGGCCGAGGCAGGTCCGGTCGGCGTCGGGCACCAGGTCAGGGCTCCAGGCGCGGAAGTTCTGGATTCGGCCGACCGCGACCTCCGGGTCGTGGATATAGATCCAGTTGTCCGGGAAGGGGTCGGCGCCGTCGATGACAAGCGCGACCGTGATGAAGTCGCGGTAGCGCAGCCCGGCGGCCGCATCGAGCACCGTCGCCGGCGCGCTCGGCTCGACGATTCCGGCGAGCGTTCGCAGCGGCAGGGACGAGATGGCCGTGTCGGCCGCCCAGCGGTCGCCGGAGACGCTCTGGACCTCGATCCCGTCGGTGCCGTGGACAAGCCCGGTGACCGGGGCGCCGAGGACCACCTCGCCGCCGTTCGCTGTGATCTCCTCAGCCATCCGCTCCCACATTTGGCCTGGGCCGAGGCGGGGGTAGTGAAACTCCTCGATCAAGCTGCGCAGGTCGGCGCTACCGCCGCCGGCGCCGAGCGCCGATGCGGCCGCCCGCCAAAGCGAGAGTCCGCGGATCCGCTGTGCGGCCCACTCGGCCCGAATCTCCGATGTCGGCACTCCCCAGACCTTCTCGGTGTACGAGCGGAAGAAGAGCTCGAACAGGCGGCGCCCGAAGCGCTGTGTGACCCACTCCTCGAACGTCTGCGGCTTGGGTCGCGGCCGCAGGTGCGCGGCGGCATAGGACCCGGCGCTGCGAACGACCTCCCGCGCTCCGACCTTGCGCATGACGTCGCCTGCACGCAGCGGGTAGTCGATGAGCTTCCCGCGCCAGTAGATCCGCGAAAGACGAGAGCGCAGCAGCAGCTCGGAGCCGAGGAGCTCGAGCCACAGGGCCTCGACCTCGGCGCTCTTAGTGAAGAAGCGGTGGCCGCCGAGGTCGAATCGGTAGCCGTCGCGGACCTCCGTGCGCGCGAGACCGCCCACTTGGTCGTCGGCCTCGAGCACGGTGACGCGCTCCCCGCGCTGGGCGAGCAGATAACCGGCCGTGAGCCCAGCCGGCCCTGCGCCGAGCACGACGTGGTCCCTGCCCATGGATTGCCCCGTTCCCGGCCTCACGTCTAGCGGGCATACTAGTTAGGTATGCCTAATAACGATCCGACGACTCTGGCGGTCATCGTTCCCGCCACCGACCGGCCGGCGACGCTGGCGCGCTGCATTGCGGCTCTCGAGGCGTCAAGCGAGCCGCCGGACGAGCTGGTCGTCATCGCCGAGCCGTCGGCCGCCGGCCCCGCCGCCGCGCGGAACGCTGGGGTCGCTGCGACGACGAGCGCGGTGGTCGCCTTCGTCGACGCGGACGTGGTCGTCCATCCCGACGCTCTCGAGCGACTGCGCGGCGCGTTTGCCGCCGACCCCGAGCTCGCTGCGGCATTTGGCAGCTACGACGACGCGCCCGAAGCACCGGGCGCGGTCTCGCGCTTTCGCAACCTGCTGCACCACCACGTCCACACGAGTTCGCCCGGCCCCGCGCAGACCTTCTGGGCCGGCCTCGGGGCGATTCGACGCGACCGCTTCGATGCCGCGGGGGGCTTCGACGCGGACCGCTTCGCCGGGCCGGCCGTCGAGGACATCGATCTCGGCATGCGCATTCACGCGGCGGGCGGGCGAATCGTCCTTGACCCAGAGGTGCGCGGCACTCACCTCAAGCGCTGGTCGCTCGGCGGCATGGTCCGCACAGACCTCCTCGCGCGCGGCGTCCCCTGGTTGCGCCTGCAGCTCGAGGCCGGGCAGGTCTCGGGCTCCCTGAACCTTGGCTGGCGGCGCCGGCTCGGTGCTGCGACCGCACTCCTCGCCGTGATCGCGGCCGCCCGGCGCAAGCCACGCGACGTACTCGTATGCCTTGCCGCCGAGGTCGCGCTCGAGGTCCGCTTCTACGCGCTGCTGCGCCGCCGAGGTGGCTTCGCTCTGGCCGCAGCCGGAGTACCGCTGCACCTGCTGCACCACCTCGTTTCGGTGGCGTCGGTCCCACTGGCGGCGGTCGGGCACCTCCGCGGCCGCCGGGGACTCGATTGAGCGCCGGAGCCTCGCTCCGCCTCGGCCTGGTGGGGTGCGGGAGGCTTGCGGAAGCGGGCTACCTGCCGGCGCTGGCGACGCTTGGCGACGTGACTCTGGCTGCGGTTGCCGATCCGAGCGCGGAACGCCGCGTGCGAATCGCCGAGCTCTCGTCCGCGGCGCCTCGCCAGTTCTCCGGAGCGGCTGAGCTTGCCGCGAGCGGCACCGTCGATGCAGCCGTGCTCGCCAGCCCCGTTGAGCACCATCTGGCCGATGCCGTGACCCTCACGAGCGCCGGAATCGCATGCCTGGTCGAGAAGCCGCCTGCCGCCGACCTCGCCGGCGCCGAAGCGTTGGCGCGGCTGGACCCCAGCCCCTGGATCGGCTTCAACCGCCGCTTCACCCACGGGGCCAAACTGATCGGGGGCGTTCCGGCCGAGGGGCCGATCGAGCTCGACCTCGCGCTCCGTTACCGGCGGGCGTCGTGGGGTGCGGTAAGCGTCGGCGATCCGGTGATCCTCGATCTCGCCCCGCACCTGATCGACCTCGCGCTGCTGCTTTCGGGGACTGGGGAGGCAGGCATCCGCTCCGTCCACCTCGAGCACGACCGCGCAGAGCTGGAGCTCGAAACCGGTCGCGGCAGTGTTCGGATCAGCTGTGCCTGCGATCGCCCTCATCACGAGCGGGTCGTGGTCCGTGCGCGCGGTCGCAGGGTCGTTGCGAGCTCCGAGGGCGGTCCGGCGGCGCTCATCACCTCGCGACTGCCATGGCGCGAGCATCCCCTGGTCGCGTCGCTGCGCGCGCAGCTCGCAGCCTTTGCGGCCGCCACTCGCGGCCAGGATCCCGGGCTGCTGGCTTCCGCGGCGGACGGGGTCAGGACGATGCGGGTTATCGAGGCCGTACGGGAGCACGCGGCGTGATCTGCGTCCTGCAGTTCGACGCGGCAAGCGTCGGCGCGATCGAGCGCCTGCTCGGCGAGGGCCGGCTCCCGAATCTCGCGGCGATCGAAGCCGCGGGGCGCCGTCACCAGCTCGAGACGCCGGCGGTGGACTTTGCCGCGGGCGCCTTCTACTCGCTCTACAGCGGCCTCGAGCTGGGCGATCACGCGATCTTCTATCCCTTCCAGTGGTCGGCTGCCGATCAGCGCGCGCGGTACGCCACCGCGTTCGACGCCCCGCCGGCGGTCTGGGAGCGATTGGCGCGGGGCGGCTTGCGAACGCTGGCCATCGACCCTTACGAGAGCCGTCCGCCGGTCGACGCAAACGGGGTCTTCATCTGCGGGTGGGGGTTCAGCGACCGGGTCGTGCTGCCGCGGTGGTCGCGGCCCGATGGCGTCGCGCGCGAGTTCGAGCGTGAACTCGGCCGTGGTCCGGGCGCGACAGAGATTTTCGGCCGACCGGACCCGAAGCGGCTGCTGCGCCTGCGCGAGAAGCTCGTCGCCGCGCCGGCTCGGATCGCCACGCTGGCTGAGCGCATGCTCGCGCGTGAGCAGTTCGACCTCGCCTGGCTGACTTTCAGCGCGGCGCACCTTGCCGGTCACCAGTTCTGGGACCTCTCGCAGCTCGACTCGGCAAGCCTCGATCCTCAGACCGCGGCGGTGTTGCAGAGCGCGCTCGACGACGTCTACGTCGCCGTGGACGACGCGATCGGCCGCGTCTGCACAGCGCTGCCTGCCGGCGCGGACGTGATCGTCACATCGGCGGTGGGGATGGACGTCAACACCAGCGTCGCGGACCTGCTGCCCGGAATGCTCGCTTGCGTTCTCGCCGGCGCGCCCGATCGAGGACTCGGGCGGGGCGGGAGCGATCTGGCGGCTTCGGGCCGCGATGCCGTCGGGTCTGCGCGCCGCCGTCGCCGACGCCCTTCCGGATCGCCTCGCCCTGGAGCTGACCGCACGGCTCGAGCTGCGCGGGATCGACTGGGCGACGGCGCGCGCCTTCACCCATCCCGCCGACAATCAGGGGTACGTCCGCCTCAACCTCAGTGGGCGCGAGCGCGATGGGATCGTCGATCCGGCCGAGGCCGACGCGCTGCTCGACGAGATCGCGGCTGGGCTCGCGACGTTCGCCCGTACCGATGGCGCACCGGCGGTCGACTCGGTCGTTCGCGCGCAAGAGCTGTATCCCGGCGAGCACGCCGACCGCCTCCCGGATCTCGCGGTGCGGTGGGCCGAGCTTCCTGCGACTACGTTGACGACTCTGCACTCGCCGCGCTTCGGCGAGGTCCGCCGCCACGGCAGCGGCTCCGGCCGCTCCGGCAACCACACGCCGGGCGACGCGTGGGCGATCGTGGATCCGGGCGCGTCACATCACCGCGAGCCCGGTCGCGCTCCTCGTCTCGTCGATGTCGCGGCGACAATCTGCGAGGTCACCGGGGCGGACGCAACCGGCCTTCCGGGCCTGCCACTTCTCAGCCGCGGCTGATGCGCTCGGCTACCACGCCGGCCGCGGTGGCCGCCTGTGCCGCCACCACGAGTGAGCCGACCGCCCCGCCCTCGTCGAAGCCGCGGCGTACGAGCCCACCGTAGAAGCCCGCCCTCGCCATGCGGCGGTCGGGTGCGGCAGCGCGATAGCGGGCGGCGCCGCGTCCGTATGCAAGCTGCTGTTTGAGGTATCCGCGGGCCGTGAGCTGCTGGCGGTGGACCACGACGGCCTCGGGTATGTAGACCGGGGCGAGGCCGGCGGCGGCCGCGCGGTCGCTCCAATCGCGATCCTCGCCCGCCGCCAGCGGAAACGACTCGTCGAACGGCAGGCAGGCGAGTGCCTCGCGCGAGACGGCGAGGTTGCACGTCGGGGCAAACCCCAGCCGCCGTGTGGCCGCGTCGAGCGACGACAGGGTCAGATGCTCGACGATCGTCTGCGATGCGCGCACCGCTGCGGTCGCGCCCTCCGGCGCGACGGTGCGCCCGGCTGCTGCACCAGCGCCGCGCGGCCGCCGCAGCCAGGCGCCTGGCCCAACCGGGCGACGGCTCGCAGTCGTCGTCGGTGAAGCAGACGATCTCACCGACTCGGCAGCGCGGGCGCCGACATTGCGCGCGGCCGCCGGGCCGACGCCGGGGGTCCGGACAAGCCGGGCACCCGCATCGGCAGTCGCCGCCTCAACCGCCGCACGGTCGCGCGAGCCGTCGTCGACGACCACGATCTCGGGCATCCGCCGCGTTCAGCGCCGCGAGGCAGCGCCGCAACGCGGCGGGGCGGTCGCGCGTCGGGATCACGATCGAGAGCTCCACGCGCGGCGACGATAGCCTGAAGACCGATGCTCGTCCTGCTCACCAACGACGACGGAATCGGGGCCGAGGGGCTGCACGCGGTGCGCCGTTCGCTCGGCGAGATCGAGGGCGTCGAGGTGCGCGTGATCGCGCCTCACACCAATCGCAGCGCCAGCGCTCGCAGCATCACGACCCGCTCCCCGATCTGGGTCGAGGAGGTCGAGTTCGACGATGGGACGATTGGCTTCGCCACCGAGGGCACGCCCGTTGACTGCGTGCGCTTCGCCGATCTCGGGTTGCTCGGCGAAAAGCCCGACCTGATCGTCTCCGGCATCAATCACGGGTCCAACCTGGGCGACGACATCACCTACTCCGGCACCGTCGCCGCGGCGTTCGAGGGTCTGATCCTCGGAATCCCGGCGGTCGCTGTCTCGCAGCAGGCGGAGATCGGCGGCATGGGCTACAACGGCCGCCACTTCAACTTCGATGCGGCGGCGGCGATCACGCGCGGCGTCGTCAGGCGCCTCATCGACGAGCCCGCTCCCCGGGAGCACTCTGATCAACATCAACTGCCCCGCTGGTGAGATCAAGGGCGTCGAGCTCACCCGCCTCGGCAAGCGCCTCTACGACGATGAGCTCAAGCTCGTGGAGACCGACGAGGACTCGGGTCGTAAGCGCTATCGGATCTATGGGTTCGAGCCATCGTTCGAGGACGACGAGGGCACCGACCTGGCGGCGATCGCGCGCGCCCGGGTTGCGATCACGCCGATCCACTTCGACCTCACCGACCACGGCGAGCTCGAACGGCTCGGCGACTGGGATCTCGACGCGCTGTTGCCCGAGGCCGACCAGGCGGATCGATGAGCGACTCGGAGCGCGCGGCCGAGCTTCGCGACCAGATCCGCCAGGCGGATCGCGAGTACTACGAGCTCGACGACCCGACGATCGGCGACGACGAATACGACGCGCTGATGCGCGAGCTGCGCGAGCTCGAGGCGCAGAACCCCTCGCTGATCACGCCCGACTCGCCGACGCAGAAGGTCGCCGGCCGCGCCACCGACCGCTTCCCCCAGGTTCGCCACGTCGAGCAGATGCTCTCGCTCGGCAACGCCCGCGGCGCCGACGAGTTCCGCGCCTGGGAGGTGCGCCTGCTCAATCGCCTCAAGCGCCTCGACATCTCACCGAGCGAGCTGCGCTTCATCTCGGAGCCGAAGATCGACGGGATCGCGATCTCGCTGCTCTACGAGAAGGGCGAGTTCGTTCGCGGCGCGACTCGCGGCGACGGTGTCATCGGCGAGGACGTCACGCCGAACCTGAAGACGATCAAGGCGATCCCGCACACGATCGACGACGCGCCGCGAGCTGATCGAGGTTCGCGGCGAGATCTACTTCCCGCGGTCCGGGTTCGTCGAGCTCAACGAGCAGCGCGCATCGGAGGGACTCTCGACCTTCGCCAACCCGCGCAACGCGACCGCCGGCACGGTTCGCAACCTCGACGTGGAGATCACCGCCTCGCGCCCGCTCTCGATGTGGAGCTACGGGATCGGCGGTCACCGCGGGATCGAGTTCGCCAGCCACTCGGACGAGCTCGACGTGGATGCGCGACGCGCGGCTTTCGGGTCAATGAGGACATCGCCGAGCACGACGAGGTCGAGTCGGTGGTCGAGCGTTGCCTGTGGTGGGAGGACCGCCGCGAATCGCTCGACTTCGAGATCGACGGGGTCGTCGTCAAGGTC
Source organism: uncultured Solirubrobacterales bacterium (assembly GCA_963746215.1). GTDB lineage: Bacteria > Actinomycetota > Thermoleophilia > Solirubrobacterales > 70-9 > WHSW01. The sequence continues at coordinate 230,270 of CAVVAT010000001.1, read as the reverse complement.
GACCAGCGACGGCCTCTGGCGCGAGCTCGGCGTCACCGGCCGCGAGCCGCGCTGGGCGATCGCCTGGAAGTTCCCGCCGATCACCGCGACGACGATGCTCAACCGGATCGTCTGGAACGTCGGGCGGACAGGACGGCTGCTGCCGTTCGCGATGCTCGAGCCGGTGCACGTGGGCGGCGTCACCGTCTCGACCGCGACGCTGCACAACGAGGAGGACCTGGCGAAGAAGGACGTCCGCGAGGGCGACGAGGTGGTCGTCACCCGCGCCGGCGACGTGATCCCGCAGGTGATCTCGCCGCTGATCCAGCGCCGTAAGGGCAAGCGTCTGAAGAAGGCGCGTCCGCCGAAGAAGTGCCCGATCTGCCACACGCCGACGATCAAGCCGGAGGACTCCGTCTGGACGATCTGCCCGAATCGCCGTGGCTGCCCCGGTCAGACCTTCCAGCTCGTCAAGCACTTCCGCGGTGCGATGGACATCGAGGGGCTCGGCGAGAAGAACGTCTATCGCTTCCTGGACGAGGGCCTGATCACCGATCCCGCGTCGATCTACGACCTCACCGCCGAGCAGATCGCCGAGCTCGAGGGTTTCGGCGAGACCTCGGCCAACGCACTCATCACGGAGATCGAGCGCTCGAAGCAGAGCCCGTTCAGCCGGGTCCTCTACGCACTCGGCCTGCCGGGCATCGGGTACGTCAACGCGACTGCGATCGCCGAGCACTTCGGCTCGATCGACGCTCTGCTGGACGCCGACACCGAGACGATCACCGACGTCGAGGGGATCGGGCCGGTGCTCGCCGAGTCGTTGCGCGAGGAGCTCGCCGACGAGGCGATCCTCGAGCTGATCACGAAGCTGCGCGAGCAAGGGCCTGCGTTTCGAGCTCAGCGCGGCCGAGCGCGCCTCGGAGGATGGCCCGCTCGCCGACAAGACCTTCGTCCTCACCGGCACGCTGCCCGAACCTCAGCCGCGAAGAGGCGACGAAGCTGATCCGCGCCGCCGGCGGCAAGGTCACCGGGTCGGTCTCGAAGAAGACCGACTACCTGGTCGCTGGCGAGAGCGCCGGCTCGAAGCTCGCCAAGGCCGAGGAGGTCGGAACGGAGATCCTCGACGAGGATGGGCTCCGGGATCTGGTCAATACGTGATCGAATCGGTGCCAGCGGCGTAGGCCTCGTCATATGAGCCTTTCCAACCGCGCCCGCAACCTGTCCCTGACCGCCGTCGTCGCTGGGGCGGTCGCCCTCGTGGTCGCGCTCCTGACGCTGGCCGCGCCGGCCACGGCGTCCGGCCGATGCGCGCCCTCGCGTTGCCGGGCTCACCGGCCTCGACTCCTGCGGCAAGCTGCGCGGCTATCTGGCCAAGCACCGGGACGCATACGGCGTCGGCGGGGCGATAGCGATGCCTTCGATCGCGGAGGAGGCGCGGCCCGGCTGCCGACGCGACGGGGGCGCGCGGGCTTCGCCCCGACCTCGCCGGGCTCCACGAACGTCCAGGAGGCGGGCGTTGACGAGCCCGACATCGTCAAGACCTCCGGCTCCACGATCTTCACGCGTCGACGGCGCCACCCTGCGAGCGATCGACACGGCCTCGGGCACGCCGACACTCGCGGGGCGCCTGGAGCTACCGGACGGCGCCGGCGACGAAGCCTCGGTCGGCAGCTACCAGCTGCTCATCGCGGGCGATCGTCTGCTCGCGATCGGCAGCTCCTACGGCTACGCGATCCCGTTCGAGGGCGACGTTGCCGACGGAGTGGTCGCACCCGACGTCGCCTATCCGAGCGCGCCGCCGCGCGTCTGGATCGTCGAGATCGATATCTCCGACCCCGCCGCGATGTCGATCCTGCGCACCGAGAAGGTCGACGGCTCGTTCATCAGCGCCCGGCTGACCGGCTCGACCGCGCGCCTCGTGACCTCGAACTATCCGTCCGGCCCGTTCCCGGCCGCCGGGAAGGGCCGCAAGCTGCTGCCGCAGTTCACGGTCCGCGACCGGACCACGCGCGAGACGCGGCGCGGACGGCTCGGCAGCTGCTCCGCGGTCAGCCACCCGGCTCGCTTCTCCGGCACCGGGATGCTCTCGGTGATGACCGTCGATCTCGAGCGCGGCCTGCCCGCGGTCGACGTCGACTCGATCCTCACGGACGGCCACATCGTCTACGGGTCGACCGGCGCGCTCTACGTCAGCACTGAGCGCTGGCTCGACCCCGAGCGCTCGCGAGGCGCCTGGGTCGAACGTGATCACCGAGATTCACCGCTTCGATGTGTCCGACCCGGACGAGACCGCCTACACGGGCAGCGGCGCGGTCGACGGATACATGCTGAGCCAGTGGTCGATGTCCGAGCACGAGGGAATCCTGCGCGTCGCCAGCACGACCTCACCGCCGTTCGACCCGACCGGCGAGCAGCAGGGCGAGAGCGAGAGCTACGTCACCGCCCTCGCCACGACGGGAGAGAAGCTCACCCGCGTCGGCCGCGTTGGTGGCCTCGGGCGCACCGAGCAGATCTACGCCGTCCGGTTCATGGGTGACGTCGGTTACGTCGTCACCTTCCGCCAGACCGACCCCCTCTACACGCTCGACCTCTCCGATCCCACGGAACCCCGCGTTGTGGGCGAGCTCAAGATCCCGGGCTACTCCGCCTACCTGCACCCGGTTGGTGAGGGGCTGCTGCTCGGCGTCGGTCAGGATGCGGATGCGTCGGGCCAGACGCAGGGCCTGCAGGCGTCCCTGTTCGACGTCAGCGATCCCGCCGAACCCGGTGCGCATCGACAGCGAGAACTTCGGCTCGTACGCCACGTCGGAGGTTGAGTACGACCACCACGCGTTCTCCTGGTTTGCCGACCACGGGCTGGCCGTGTTGCCGGTGGAGTCGTATTACCCGAGCGAGTTCTACGGGGCCGCCGGGCTGCGGATCACGCCGGGTGGCGAGGACCCGCTCGGGCGCGTCGCAAAGGTTTCGCGCGGCAGCTCCTATGTGGACGCGATCCGCCGCTCGGTCGAGCTCGGCGACCGCATCTACACGGTCGCCGCCACCGGCATCGACGCTCGCGACCCCGCGACGATGGCCGAGCTCGGCTCGCTGGACTACTAGCTCCTACTGAAAAGGCGATCGCGCCTCGCGCCCGAGCTGCGGCGTGCGGGCGATGACGGCGTTGCCGAAGCGCTCGCGCAGCTCGTCGATCGGCGGTGTCGAGGCGCTCGGACCCGCCGCTGAGCCCAGAGTTCGAGTTGCTCGCCCGTGCCGGCGGGCTCGATGTTGGTGACGGCGATGCCGATCAGCGTGAGCCCGCGGCTGCGGATGACCGGGCGCGCCTCGTCCAGCAGTGTCCGAGCGGCGAGCAGGATCGTCTCGTGCGCGGAGGTGGCGCGGCGCAGCGTTTGCGAGCGAGTTGCGCGCTTGAAGTCGCCGAAGCGAAGACGCAGAACGACCGTCCGCCCGATCCTCCGCCCCTTGCGCATCCGCCGCGTGACGCGGTCGACCACCTCCGCGAGGATCACCTCGGGGTCGGTCTTCGACCCGCCCGGGAAACGCGGTCTGAGAACCGATCGAGCGCCGGCTGCGATTGGCTCGCACCCGGCGGGCGTCGCGGCAGTTCGCGACGGCGTTCAGGTGATGGGCGGCGTGGTTGCCGACGGCGGTCGCAAGCGCGGATACGGGCATGACGGCAATCTCGCCGACCGTTCGCACCCCGAGCTCGTGCAGCGCCCGCGCGGTCGCTGGACCGACGCCCCAGAGGCTCTCGACGGGCAACGGTTCGATGAAGGCCCGTTCGCCATCGCGAGGAACGATCAAGACGCCATCCGGCTTGGCCGCCCGGCTCGCCATCTTCGCCAGGGTCTTCGTCCGCGCGCCGCCGACCGTGACCGCGAGGCCGACCTCGGCTCGTGCCTCGTCGCGCAGGCGCGCCGCGATCTCCCGTGGCGAGCCGAGGATTCGCTCGAGCCCGGTCACGTCGAGAAACGCCTCCTCCATCGAGAGGCCCTCGACCACCGGGGCGCAGCGGCGAAAGACCTCGAAGAGCTCGCGGCTGGCCTCGATGTAGGCATCGAAGCGGGGGGAGACGGCGACCAGGCCGGGGCACAGCTGGCGCGCGCGGCGACCGTTCATGCCGCCATGGATCCCGTGGCGGCGCGCCTCGTAGCTCGCAGCCATCACCACGCCCTTGCCAACTACCAGGGGCTTGTCGCGAAGCGCAGGGTCGTCGCGCTGCTCGACCGACGCGAAGAAGGCGTCGGCGTCCGCGTGAAGGATGGTCGCCCCGTTGTCTGCCAAGCGAACATATGTTCGCATGCTTGTCTAGTGGCAGCTAGCTAGGGCTTGTAACGCGAGATCGCCGCGGCGATCCGGTCCTGAGCGTTGCGAGCCGCGTTCACGTCAACCGAGTTGTTGAACACAGAGAAAGCGATGGTGTGGCCGCCGGCGTCGCAGTAGCCCGACAGCGCGGAGACGCCGTCGAGTGTCCCGGTCTTCGTCGCGCAGTTGCCCTCGGCGGCAGTGCCGCGCATGCGATCGGCGACGGTCCCCTCGCGGCCGGCGATCGGCAGCGAGTCGCGGAACGCGGCGGCATCCGTCTCGTCGCGGTAGACGCCGGCGAGCAGCTTCACGACCTCGCGCGGCGAGACCGAGTTGCGGCGCGAGAGGCCCGAGCCGTCGACGGCCTGGATGTCGGTGCCGACCGACTTCGCGAAGCGCTCGACCTCGGCGGCGCCGCCCAGCCGCGTGCCGCGCGAGCCGTCCTCGGCGCCGAGTCGCTTCAGCAGCATCTCGGCGAAGAAGTTGTTGGAGGGGACGTTGGTCTCCTCGATCAGCGTCCGCGACCGGGGGCGAGGCGACCTCGGCGAGCGGATCGCGCCGCAGGCGTCGAATCGGGGAGGTTGGCGTGGCCGACGCGCCCGTCCACCTTCACGCCTCGCTTTCGCAGCGCGTTCTTCAGCGCCACCGCCGGCGTTGAGCTCCGGGCGCGCTGGCGTAGCTGCCGTCGTCGTCGTAGCCGTCGTTGAAGGAGAGGCCCGACAGCGGGCTGAGGTCAGGCCCGGCGGCGCGCTTGCGGTCGAAGATCGAGTCGTCGGCGAGGATCCGGCCCTCGATCCCCTTGATGCCCCGCGCGGCGATCTTGCGTGGCGAGATCGGCGACCCGGGTCACCGGCTGGTCGGCCTCGCGCGCGAACTCCTTGGTGCCGAAGGCCGGGTCGCCGTCGCCGACGATCACGAGGTCGCCCTGGATCACCGAGTCGCCGTTGCCGCCCAGCCGCCCCTTGATGTAGGCGCGCGTCTCGAGCTTGCCCTTGGGGCCGAGCGCGTCGAGAAACGCGGCGGTGGTGAACAGCTTCTCGTTCGAAGCCGGCACGCGGCGCTCGTCGGCCTGGTCGCCGAACAGCGATCCGTCGCCGCTCGCGTCGAGGTCGAGCACGAAGGCGCCGCTGGCGCCGCCGGCGGCGTTCATGGCCGCCGTCGAAGCTCGTCGCGCAGCTCGGACAGCGAGAGCGCCTGCTTGGACGCCAGCTCGGTCCCCGGGCGCGCAACGGGCGTCCCGCCGCCGTCGTCAGGGCTCGCCACGGCGGCCGACCGGAGCCGCGAGCACGACGGCGGCGAGGATGCTCAGGATCCCGCGAAAGAGCAAGGCGGAGGAGGCTAGAGGACGCAGGTAGCGGTTACGCCGTCCTTAATTGGAATAATCCCCATACCTATGGGCAAGGTCGTCGACTTCGAGAAGGCCCCGACCGAGCCGCAGGCGGCGAAGCGGGGGCGAGCGCGCAAGCGTCCGTCGAAGACCGCTCTGGTGCTCGGCGGCGGCGGATTCACGGGCGGCGTGTACGAGATCGGCGCCCTGCGCGCGATCGACCTGCTGGCGACGAACCGCACGGTCAACGAGTTCGACATCTACGTCGGCACCAGCGCCGGCGCCTTCGTCTCGAGCCTGCTCGCCAACGGCGTCACGCCCGAGGAGATGATGCGGGTCCTCAACGACAAGCTGCCGTCGCCGATCCGCGACATCGACCTCGGCACGCTGCTGCGCCCCAACTACCGCGGCTTCATCACCGGCGGACTGCACCTTCCCGTTCAAGCTCGCCGGGCCTGCTGCGCGAGCTCGCCGGCCAGATCGGCGAGGTCTCGGCCGTCGACCTCGCCACCGGCCTCGCGGCGGCGCTGCCGAACGGCCTCTACTCAGGTCGCGGGATCGAGCGCTACGTCGACGAGGTCCTCTCCGACCCCGACCGCACCAACGATTTCCGCCTGCTCGAGCGCGAGCTCTACCTGATCGCCACCGACCTCGACACGACCGAGCGCGTGATCCTCGGCGAGGGCGAGTACGCCGAGGTTCCGATCTCGAAGGCGGTCGCCGCCTCCGGCGCGCTGCCCGGCGATCTACGAGCCGGTCAAGCTCGCCGGCCGCGAGTTCATCGACGGCGGCATCCTCTCGACGACCAACGTCGACGTCGCGATCGAGCGCGGGGCGAAGTTCGTGGTCGTCATCAACCCGCTCGTCCCGTACGTCAACGACTTCCAGAAGAACATTCCGACGGTCACCGGCGAGCGCGTGCGCCGCGTCTCGGACATGGGCATCGGCGCGATCCTCAACCAGACCTTCCGGCTGCTCTCCCACGACCGCCTGCACCGCGCGGTCGAGATCTGGGAGGAGCGCTACCCGGGCGTCGACATCATCCTGATCGAGCCCGAGCTCGACGACGAGACGATGTTCGGCACGTCGATCCTCGACTACCGCGCCCGCCTGCAGATCGCCAAGCACGGCTTCGAGTCGGTCACGCTCAAGCTCGCCCGCGACTACGACCGCTACACCGAGATCGCCGGCCGCCACGGCATCAAGATCTCCCCGCGCCGCGTCCGCCACGTCCTCGACCAGGTCGAGCGCGAGCGCGACAAGATGTCGGCCTGGCGGCGGATGCTCGAGCTCACCAACACGGCGCTGCTGCGCAACACGCCGACGCCGGTCGACGAAGACGAGTCGGCGGTCGAGGGCGCCTAGCGCTATTGCCGCGGCGCCTGAGTGGCGCTGGCGGGGGTCGGGCTGGGTAGGGCGCGTAGAGGCGATGCGTGACGTTCTGCGTGACTCTCGTGCACCCGATTTCGCGAACTGTGGCTAGCGTCCCTCAGGTAGGACGTTTGCGGCAGTTCGCGGCTGGGCGAGCGTTCTAGTCGCAGATACGCACGCGCTGCTGGAGGCTGTACTCGCGGCCGTCGACCAGCTCGGCGATGACGCGGATCTCGGGGCGGTTGCCGCGGCGCAGCAGCCGCGGCTGGATCCGCTTCTCCAGGGGCTTTGCGGTGTCGCGGCCGGCGAGCTTGGAGCCGACGCGGAAGGTGAGCTCGGTGACGCCGGCGGTTCCGGAGCCGCGGACACGAGCGACGAAATCCTTGGCCGGGCGGCAGGAACTGCCGTCGATTCGGATCGAGTCGGGCAGCTTGAGCGACAGCGACGGGTGGCTGCGGCAGGTCTGGCCGGTGCAGGTGCGCAGCGCCGCGAGCCGTCCCGCGAGCGCGGCCTGGGCGGCCGCGTACTCGGGGTTGCCCTGGAGGTTGGTGAGCTCGTACGGATCCGCCTCGAGGTCGTAGAGCTCGATCTCGCCGGTGCCGTTCTCGACGTACTTGTAAGCGCGTGGTCCTGATCCCGACGTAGGTGACGCCGGCCTGGCCCTCCTCGTCGGGGGAGTTTCCGTACTGCTCGATCAGCAGCTCGCGCCCGTGGCGGCGCTCGGGGTGCTGCGGCGAAGTTGATCAGCGACTGGCCGTCCTCGACGCGGCCGGCGGTGGCACCGGCGGCGTCGAGGATCGTCGGCGCGAGGTCGGCGTTGACCGCGAGATCGTCGACGGTGACGCCCTCGGGAATGCCTGGGCCGCGCATCAGCGAGCGGCACGCGGATCGCCTCCTCGTAGACGCGGTTCTTGCCGCTCTGCGACGCGATGCTCGCCGGCGAAGAACCCGTTGTCGGAGGTGTAGACGACGAGCGTGTTGTCGAGCTCGCCGCTCGCGCGCAGCGCGTCGATCGACGCTCTGCGACGCCCTCGTCGACGGCGAGCAGCGACTCGAGCCGGCAGTGGTAGCGGCGCGTCGATCGTCGGCGATCTGCGCGTCGGTGAGGACGGGCGCGGCTGGCGATCCCGGCGGGCTTGTCGGCTGACGTCGGCCTCGTTGAAGTTCGGCGGGGTCGGCAGCGGCTCGTTGTCGAACGCGCCGAGGTGGCGGACGGCGGGCTTCGCCGTGCCCTCGCAGCGGCTCTGCGGCTGGTTGGCGGGCCGGTTCGGGCCGCCGGAGTGGGGAGCCAGATAGGCGACGTAGAGGAAGAACGGCTGATCCGCCGGCGCCTGGCGGTTGATCACGTCGACCGCCTTGCGCGTGAACAGGTCGGTCGAGTACGCGTCGGGATTCGCCGGGTTGTCGGGATCCTCGTTGGTCGACCCGTAGGTGACGACCTGGCCGTCCTCGCAGCAGCTGCTCGCCGTAGAAGGTGTAGGTGCGCTTCGTCCCGTGCCACTCCGACCAGCCGGGCGGCACGCCGACCGTCGAGTCCTCGTAGCCGTTGAGGAACTTGCCGATCTGGGCCGTGTAGTAGCCCGACGCGCTGCAGCCAGACCGGGAGCGTCTCGCTGGTGTCGAGGCGGTCGAACCCGCCGAACGGCGGCTGGTTGCCGAGCACGGCGTGGTTGTGCGCGTACTGGCCGGTGAGGAACGTCGCCCGCGAGGGGCAGCACAGCGGCCAGTTGGTGAAGCTGTTGGTGAAGGTCGCGCCCGCGCCGCCGACGAGCTCGTTGGTCTTCGCCATCACCGACTGCGACGCGGCCGTCTGGTCGTCGCTCATGAGGACGACGATGTTCGGCTTCTGCGGCGCCTGAGCGCTCGCTGGCCGCCGGCGCACCGGTGCCCGCGATCGCCACCACCGCGGCAACGAGCCCAGCCCCGACCCCCGCATGGCGAACCGACTCCCATCGGAGTCTGAAAACCCGGACCTGCCGGAAAGTCGCGGACAAGCGCCTCAACAGCGGCGGGGCTCGGCTACCGCCTCACTATGCGGAGCAGCCGTAAAGCGCGTCGACCTGCGGCGCGTACTTCTCGGCGACGACGTTGCGCTTGACCTTCATCGTCGGCGTCAGCTCGCCGCCCTCCTGCGAGAGGTCGTGCGGTGAGGATCTCGATCTTCTTGACCTGCTCGACGCGGGCGAACTTCTGGTTGATCTTCTCGACGTGGGTCTCGATCGAGTCGCGGATGTCCTTGTTGGCGGCGAGCGCCTCCGGCGAGCCGTCGAGGCCGCGGTCGCGCGCGTAGGCGGCGGCCTCCTCGGGGTCGAGTGTCACGAGCGCGATCAGGTACGGACGGCGGTCGCCGATGACGACGCACTGCGAGACGAGCGGGTGCTGCTTGATCTCGGCCTCGAGGTTCGCCGGGGTGATGTTCTTGCCACCCGGCGGTGATGATGATGTCCTTCTTGCGGCCGGTGATCGAGACGTAGCCGTCTGAGTCGATCTCGCCGATGTCGCCGGTGTGAAGCCAGCCGTCGACGAGCGTCTCGGCCGTCGCCTCCGGGTTCTTGTAGTAGCCCTGGAAGATGTTCGGGCCCTTGACGAGGATCTCGCCGTCGTCGGCGATCTTCACCTCGCAGCCGGGGAACGGGCGCCCGACGGTGCCGACCTTGAAGTCGTCCGGCGTCGAGATCGTCGAGGCCGTCGAGGTCTCGGTCATCCCCCAGCCCTCGAGCACCAGGACGCCGGCGGCAGTCGAAGAACGAGAGGATCTCGGGGTTGATCGGCGCCGCGCCGGTGACCGCGGTCCGCAGGCGGCCGCCGAACAGCGCCGCGGATCTTCGACAGCACCTGCTTGTCGGCGAGCTTGTACTCGGTCGCGAGGATCGGGTTCGGGCGCTTGCCCGCCCGCTCGAGCGCCCGGACCTTGCGCCCGACCTCGATCGCGCGCTCGAAGACGGTCTTCTTCAGCCCGCCCTCCTTCTCGATCGCGGACGTCGCCGCCGTGTAGATCTTCTCGAAGATCCGCGGCACCGACGGGAAGTAGGTCGGGCTTGACCTCGGCGAGGTTCGGCAGGATCTTCAGCGGATCGCGCTCCCAGTAGGCGATCGACGCGCCGAGGTCGAAGCTGCCGAGCTGGATCAGCAGCGCGAACGAGTGGGCGAGCGGCAGGAAGAGGTAGGTGATGTCCTCGGCGTCGACGACGCTGACCGAGTGGACCATGTCGAGCATCGACCGGTAGTTGCCGTGTGAGATCACGCAGCCCTTCGGCGGCCCGGTCGTTCCCGACGTGTAGATGAACGTGCAGATGTCGTCGGGCGTGACCGAGCAGTAGCGCTCCTCCCAGGCCGCGGCGTCGCCATTGGCGCCGCGGGCGGCGAGCTCGTCGAAGCGAGATCGCGTCGCCGGACTCGCCGGTCATCCGGATCACGTGCTCGAGCTGCGGGCAGCGGTCGCGGACGCGGCGGACCTTCTCGAGCTGCTCGTCGTCCTCGACGATCACCGCGACGGCGTCGGAGTTCTCGAGCACGTACTGGCACTCGTCGGGTGAGTTCGTCTGGTAGATCGGGACGACGGTGGCGCCGGCCGAGAGCGCGGCGAAGTCGAAGTAGGTCCACTCGGGGCGCGTGTTGGAGAGCAGCGCGACCTTGTCGCCCTTCTCGATCCCGAGGTCCATCAGCCCGAGCGACGAGGTTGCGGATGATCTCGCCGACCTCGTCGTAGGTCTTCGAGACCCACTCCGAGCCCTCCTTGTAGATGACCGCCTTGTTCGGGCCGTGCTTGGCGACGGCAGCCGGCAGGAGGTCGGCGAGCGTCTTCGATCCGGTCGCCGCGTCGGTGGCCGGCTTGCTGACGGTGGCCGTCTCCATCAGGTGTCCCTCTCTCTCGCTACGGATAGCCCAGCCAAGATCTGGCCGGGCGGGGGTGGGTCCCTCCAGCAGCGAAAGCTACCTAAATAAGGCGCCTCAACGGCGGCGCGACTCCGCTTCGGCCTTCGGCCTCCGCGATCGATGTGTGCGTACTAGGCGGTGGCCTGCGGCGCTTTGGCCGAGCCCGTGAACTTGCGCAGGTTCGAGATAAAGAGCGTCTTGTCGATGCGACCGTTGAAGATCGGAACGTTCATCTCCATGCACTTGGCGATGACCTCCCGAGTCTTCATCTGCGTCTCGTCTGCGAGCTCGCTGGGCGTCAGGTGATTGGCCACGTGCTGTCTCCTCTTCCGCTTACAAGGGTTGCGCGAGTCTTATAGAGCCAGCCGGACATGTCAACCGAAATGGCCGCAAATTGCGCGTCCCTCCGCGAGGTACCTAGGATTGGAACGGATGGCCGAACCGGACACCAAGGGGCGCAGCGAGTTCATCGACTCGCTGATGGACACCGAGCTCTACTCGATCGGCGCGTACTTCTGCGACGAGCACCCAGACCTCGTCGACGAGGTGGTCGCGACCAGCGCTGAGATCGAGGCGAGCGGGCTCGAGGCCTACGCCGCCAACTCGAGCGCCGACCTCGCGGAGACCTTCGAGACGCTGCTCACCGGGCTCGCGGTTCGCTATTACAAGGCGGTCGCGGGCTGAGCCCCTGGATCCCTCGCGTACTGCTCGCCCTCGGGATTCTCGGGGTGGTTGGCGCGATCATCTCGATCTCGGTCGGCGAAGGCGGCCCTGGTCAGTCGGCCGAAATCGGCGGCGTCAACGACGTCCAGCGGATCTTCGGCGGCATCGAGCAGGAGGGCGCCTACATCGGGGATAGCGACGCCGACACCACGATCACCGTCTTCAACGACCTCCAGTGCGGCCCCTGCGCCACGTATGAGATCGAGACGATCGATCCGCTGGTCGAGGAGTACGCGCGCACGGGGGAGGCCCGGCTCGAGTTTCGTCACTTTTCGCTCGCGCCGAACGACACGACGCTGGCCGCGATCGGGGCCGAGGCCGCGGGCCTTCAGGAGCGCCAGTGGCAATACCTGGACACCTTCGTCCGCAATCTCGACAGCACCAAGATGCAGGCGGTCGACGAGGAGTTCCTGCACACGGTCGCCGAGGCGGTGCCGCAGCTCGAGGTCGAGGAGTGGCAGACGGACTTCGACGATCCCGAGACGGCTGAGCTCGTCCGCCAGGACGCCGTGCTCGCAGCGCAGCTGAAGCTCCCAGCCGAACCTGCCGTGATCGTCAACGGACCGGCGGGCGAGCGGACCCTGCTCGAGTTGCCGAGCCTCGAAGAGATCGAGGCGGCGATCGCTCAGGTATCCGGCTGAGCCTTCATTCGGCGCTGGAACCGGTGGCCGATGTAAAGGCCGACTATCAGCACCGCGCCGATGACGAGCAGGATCGGGTCCGTGGGTGAGAGGCTCTCGAGGCGGGTGCCCAGGTAGACGAAGACCGCGGTCAGGGGCATGTAGCCGACCACGCTGGTCCACACGTAGGTCCCGAAGGGTGCGTGCGCTGCGCCCGCCACGATCGAGAAGAAGCTGAACGGCACCACGGGGACGAGGCGCATCCCGAGCAGCAGTGGCACCCCGCCCGACTCCACCAGGCGCTCGAGTCGATCGAAGCGATGGCGACCGATGAACCGGTAGAGGACTGGCCTGGCTGCATGCTTGCCCACCCAGTAGGCAAGGATGGCGTTGCCGAGCCAGCCGATCGACACCAGCAGGAGACCACCCCAGAAGCCGTAGACGTATCCGGCCGCCGTGTTGAGGATCTCGGTCGGGTACCAGATGACGACGTGCGCGAGCGCGAGGATCAGCGTGATCACCACGCCGCCCACCCCGAGGCCGCGCAGATCGCCACGCAGCTGAGCGGTATCTCCGGACACCGCGTCCCCGATTCCCGTGCGCAGCGGCTCGATCGTGAGTACGAGCACTGCGAGCAGCGCGACGCCCGCGAGGAGCCCGATGACGCCGATTAGAGGCGGCGGCTCGTGCTCGTCGGCGCGCTCGCCTTCTTCACTCACCTGGCGAGTATGCCGAGCGGCAACTTCGATTCTCCGTTCGCAATACTCAGGGTCCTCGGGGTGTGGCGCAGCCTGGTAGCGCGCACCGTTCGGGACGGTGAGGTCCCGGGTTCAAATCCCGGCACCCCGACTGCACGAAGCCCGCTGCTCGCAGCGGGCTTCGGCGTTTGTGAGGCTCGGGGAGCGGCGCTCGAGGTTCCCCGCGAGCCGAACGTCGCTCACACCACACCAGGGGGTGGGCTCCGCGACGTTCGAGCCGAAAGTGCCGCTTTTGCATGGAATGCGCGTCTTTCGGGCGACCGGCCTCATCGACGTCGACGGGCAGATAACGGCCCATATGGGGCCGAAATCGGACCGTCGATTTCAGATCGCGAACAGTTGCCCTTAGGACGAAGAGTGCGTTTCTATCGGCGTACCGCATACCTGAAATCGGGGAGGTTCCGCGGTACCGCGGCCGCCAAATGGCCGGCCGCTGTCGCGACGCCTTCCCGACCAACCCTGGGGCGAGAGGGTCGAGCCCGTCGCCGATCCCGACGGCTATGTCGTGCACATTGGCGCGGTGCTCGCTACGGACCGGTGAAGCCGCCGTCGTAACACGGCTTGCCGGCGCAGGTGTCCGTGATCGCGCTTTGCGCATCTGGTCGCAGGAAGTCGGAGACCATCTGCTGTTCCTCCGGCTGGATGCGCGGCAGGCTGTGCGGGTCGTCGCCTGACGATATTCGGGATGTTGCCCAGCGGCGGAACGTCGGTGCCGATGACACCGTTGTCCGTGCCGCCGATGCCGGCGCGCACGGGGCCGCCGTCCCAGTAGACGATCGCCGAGCCCGCGAACGGATAGGCGGTGATCGGGTCGATGCCCCAGCCGACGTCGAAGTTCGGCCAGCGGCCGTCGTAGACGATCGGCGTGTGGATCTTGGCGCCGATCGTCCGGGCCTCGACATCGGCCTGGTAGTTGGTGACCTGGTGATCGCCGAGCGCGACGTTCAGCAGCACCTGGTGTTCAGGCGTGTTCGGCGGCGGGTTGGACGTCATCGTCTGGGCGTAGCCGTTTGGCTCGGAGCGATCCCAGAGCATCTGCACGAGCGAGAGCACCAGCGGGCGCGCCAGCTCGTTCGGGTAATTCGGGTAGAGGATCGTCGAGTAGGTCTCGAAGTCGATCGAGCGCGTCAGCAGCGTCGAGTAGCCCATCCCCGGAACGCCGAGCGAGGCGCGCGTGAAGTCCGGAGAGACGGCGGTCAGTGAACCGCCGAGGATTCCGCCCTGGCTGTTGCCGTTGTAATAGAGCTTCGACGTGTCGATCACCGGCGCGCTCGAGACGTCGCCGGCGTCGACGTGAAACGCGGCGTTGCTGAGGAAGCCCTGCGGGTTGTTCATCAGGCGGCCGAGCAGCAGCTCGTTGAGCAGGCCCTGCTGGGTGCGGTCGGTGAGCTCCGGGAAGCGGCCCATGTCCTGGAGGATCCCGACGGTGTTCGGGACGTCCTCGGAGGCGAAGCCGATCTCGTCCGTGGCGCAGAAGACGAAGTTGTGCGCCTGCGCGAGCGTGCGCTGGGGCGTGCTCGCAACCTCGCCGGCCGAGCCGAGAAGGCCGTGCCCGTAGAGCGAGGGCCTTCCGGGGCTCGCCCCCGGATCGTCGATGGCGGCGTGGGGGATGATGCAGTCGAAGTTGGCGGTGTAATCACCCTGGCGGATCGGCAGGCCGTTGCCGCCGAGGGTGAACACCGCCGGTGCCTCGCAGGCGTTGGTCAGATAGCACGGGACCGTGAACGTGCCGCGAACGCGACGCGCGGTCTCGGCGTTCGGGTTGGTGTCGACCGTGTCGACGGTGAACGGTGGCGTGCCGCCCTGGACGACGCCGTCCGCGAGGTTGGTGTCGCCGAGCTGGGCGAAGGCGTCGTCGCGCATCGACAGCAGGCGCTCGTAGTTGTTCTCGTCGCTGGCGACCGTGAAGTCCCAGGCGAGATAGAGATCGGCGCGCTTGACCTTCTCCTTGCGGAGCGTCCGGAAGATCTTCTCGAAGCGCTTGCGCTGGTCGTTGACGTCCTTGGCATTCGAAGGCAGGTCGTCGCGGTAGTAGCGGAAGCCCGCGGGCGCGTCGAGGGTCTTGCCCTTCGAGTCCTTCAGGTTGCGCATCGCGACGATGTAGCGGTGGCCCGCTTCGAACTGGGTCGCCCCGTGGATGAGCAGCGCTGTCGACTCCGGGGTCGTCGCATTGGAGTCGAGCTCGACCCAGATCGGGGTCGGCTTGCCGGTCGTCGCGTCGATCACGACAACGGGCTCCTTCTTGATCGAAGCGTCGTTGCGGCTGAGTTCGTTGAGGGGGAGCGGGTCGGTCGCGGCGAATGCCTTAGGCGTGTCGAGACCCGGGACCTTGAGCGTGATCACCTGGCCGGGGCTGAAGCCGTCGCTGCCGTTGTACGGGGCTGAGGCCATCGGCACGCCCGCCTTGTTCTGCGGCATCCCGTCGTTGGTGAGCTGTACGCGACGGCCGGTCGCCGTCGACTTGTCGGCGACCGTGTAGTAGTCGTCGGGGAACGGCAGCAGGCACAGTGAGTCGTCCTGGGCGGCGATGAAGTCGCAGTCCGAGGCGCGCGAGAGATCGAGCTTCTGTGCCTTGCACTCCTTCGTGTTGCGCAGCAGGTCGAACTTCTGGGTTCCCGCGCCCTTGCCCTTGACGACGACCTTGCGGCCCTCGCAGCTAGCGATTGCATCCTCGCCTGAGGAGGTCAGCGGCAGAACGACCTTCACCGGCTTGCCGCCGTCGGCAACGGCCTTGGCCGAACCGGTCAGCTTCTTGGCCGTCTGCTTGTCGAAGGTGGAGGACTTCGCGGACAGCTTCAGCTTGCCGCGCTCAAGCCCGATCACCTTCACCTCGAGCCCGTCCTTTTTCAGGATCTGCTTCTGCGCAATGGTCGTCGTGTTGAACGTCGTCTTCGCGTTGGCGGCTGAGGCAGCCAACAACGAGAACGCGACGACGATGGACACGGCCAGTGAAGCCCGCAGGATCCTGCTCAAAAGTCCCTCTTCTCTCTCGGTTGTCGCAGCTCCCTGAAACTGCGGCGGCGACGTTATCACCGGGTCCGCCCGCAAGGCGGTAGAAAGACGGTGTGAAGATTTTCGTCGCCGGAGCAAGTGGGGTGATCGGCCGCCCGCTGATTGCTCAGCTGGTCGCCGCCGGTCATGAGGTCACGGGCATGACCCGCAGCAATGAGCGCGCCGCCGAGGTTCGCGCGGCGGGCGCCGAAGCGGCCGTCTGCGACGTCTTCGACGCCGACGCTCTGAATACAGCTGTCGCCGCGGCGCAGCCCGAGGTGGTCGTCCATGAGTTGACGGCGCTGCCGGCTGATCTCGATCCGCGGAAGAAGGGTGTCTACGAGCCCACCAACCGGATCCGAACCGAGGGCACCCGCAACCTGGTCGCCGCGGCGAGCGCCGCCGGTGCCAAGCGTTTCGTGGCTCAGAGCGTCGCCTTCATCTACTCCCCCGAAGGTGGGCCGGTGAAGTCCGAGGACGACCCGACGATGAGCGCTGCGATCGGTGGTGAGTTCGGCCCAGCGGTCGAGGCAATTCTCGATCTCGAGCGCCAGACCGTGGGCGCCCCAGGGCTCGCCGGCCTCGTCCTGCGTTACGGGTTCTTCTACGGGCCCGGCACGTCGTATGCGAGCGAGGGCTTTCAGGCGAGCGAGGTGCGTCGCCGCCGCTTCCCGATCGTCGGCGACGGTGCTGGGATGTTCTCGTTCATCCACATCGACGATGCGGCCGCAGCCACGGTCGCCGCCTGCGAGCGTGGGGCGGCAGGTATCTACAACGTCTGCGACGACGAGCCGGCACCGGTGCGCGACTGGCTGCCGGTGTATGCCGAAGCGATCGGAGCAAAGCCACCGCGGCGGGTGCCCCGGTGGCTCGCGCGGCTGATCGCCGGACCGGCGGTAACGGCCTTCGCCACGACGCTTCGCGCCAGCTCGAACGAGCGCGCCAAGGCCGAGCTCGGCTGGGAGCCGCAGTGGGCGAGCTGGCGCCAGGGGTTTCGAGAAGCGCTCGGCTGACTACATTCAAAGAGACGAAACGATCCAGGAGGACACATGGCTTACGAAGTTCCCGACCTTCCCTACGACTACAACGCGCTCGAGCCTCACATCGACGAGGAAACGATGCGCATCCACCACGACAAGCACCACCAGGCTTACGTGGACAAGGCGAACGCCGCGCTCGAAGGCACCGAGTGGGCCGACAAGGACGTCGACGAGGTCCTTCAGAACCTCGACTCGCTCCCGTCCGACAAGCAGGGCCCGGTTCGCAACAACGCTGGCGGTCACTCCAACCACAGCTTCTTCTGGCAGATCATGAGCCCCGATGGCGGTGGCGAGCCCTCGGGCGACCTGGCCGCGGCGATCGACGAGAAGTTCGGCTCGTTCGATGACTTCAAGGAGGAGTTCAAGAACGCCGGCATCGGCCGCTTCGGCTCCGGCTGGGCGTGGCTCGTCCACGACGGCTCCGGGGTCGCGGTCGTCAGCACCGCCAACCAGGACTCGCCGATTTCCGACGGCCAGACGCCGCTGCTCGGCGTTGACGTCTGGGAGCACGCCTACTACCTCAAGTACCAGAACAAGCGTCCGGATTACCTGGACGCGTTCTGGAACGTCGTCAACTGGGACGAGGTCGCAAGCCGCTTCGACGCGGCCTCCTAGTCCTTAGGCCCGTTACTGGAACGGTCTCGAGGCGGGCTCAGCGCCCGCCTCGAGACCATTAGTGCGGATCAGGCGTCGTGCTCCACGTCTGAGGGATCCGCGCCCGGGTCCGCCTGGGGCGGTCCGCCGGATGTGGCGCCACCGGTGTTGGTCGCCTCCGCGGCGTCATCCTGATCGTCGTCGAGAATCTCGCCCTCGGCGTTCTCCTCGCGTGGACGACTGGGGTCCTCCTCGACCCCGGACCCATGTGCATGCAGTGGGGTCTTCGGGAGGTCTTCCTCGTCGACGCCGGTCTGATCGTTCTCGTCGGGCATCTGCGCTCCTTACGGGTAGACGGGCTTCTCGTACCCGCCGAGAGGCGCGTTCACGCCACGCCGCCTGCGGGAGTTCCGCGACGGCACCGCGGGTAAGCCGTGATGAATAGACTCGCGAGACGGGGGCCGGGAGGAGAGACGGTTGTTTGTTGGACGCAGCGAGCGGAGTGAGGACCAGTGCCACACGCACTGAGTTCCGGCCTCCCCAAGGACTTCCTCCGGCCCTGTTTGCTTCTGCTGCTCCGCGAGAGCGAGGCGCATGGATATGAGCTCGCCGAGCGGCTCGGCACCTTCGGGTTCGACCACTCCGACCCCGGGGCGCTCTATCGCGCTCTCCGCAAGCTCGAAGATGAGGGATTGGTGATCTCGACCTGGGCGCGATCGGAGTCGGGTCCGCGTAAGCGCGTCTATGCCCTCACTGAGAACGGAGTCGAAGAGCTCGACCATCGCGCCACCGATCTCGCCGAGGGCGAGCGCCGGATCGATGCCTTCCTCGACCGCTACCTGAAGGCACGGCGCCTGCCGCGATCGAGTCGTCGCAGCCGCGCGCTCGCCGGTCGCCTCGCCGCACATCGCGAGGCGAGTCTGCGCCGCGGCGGCTTCGACCAGCCCGGCGGGTCGACCGGTCCGCGTCCTCCGCTCGGCTAGGTGATGGATGCCACGCCGGTAGGTGCGAAACGCACTATGACGCCGACACTTACGTAGAACCCACCCGCGGGAATAGCGTCGCGCCCGGGTCGCCTTCCGGCGTCCGTTAGGAGGAGTTCTCAGGCGTGTGCCTGGCCATCCCCGGTCAGATTCTGGAGATCGTCGACGAGTCGAACCGACTCGCGCGGGTCGATGTCGCCGGCGTCAAGCGCAACGTGAACATCGGCCTACTCGACGAGGACGGCAGCGGTGCGGTGGCGGGGGACTGGGTTCTGATCCACGTCGGCTTCGCCCTCTCGAAAATCGACGAGGAGGAAGCGGTTGCGACCCGGCGGATGCTCGAGGGGATGGGCGCTGACTACGAGGCGGAGCTCGAAGAGCTGCGAGCGAGCGTGATCGAATGAATGCCAGCGCCATCTCCTCGGCTTCGCCTGCGGGGATATCGCCACCCTGTCAGGACGAGCACTGCGTGACTTGTGGAGATGTTGCCGAGCCGATGCGTGTGCTTCGCGTCGATGACGATCGGCAGCTCGCCCTCTGTGCTGATCAGGCGGGCGAGCACCGGACGGTGGAGATCGCGCTCGTGCTTCCGGTCGCCGTGGATGACGAACTGCTTGTCCATGCCGGGACGGCGATCGCCGGCACCCCCGGACGCGAAGCGGAGGAGGTGGCCGGTTTATGAAGTACGTCGACGAGTTTCGCGACGCTGAGCTTGGCCGGGCGCTTGCCGGCGAGATCCTCGCGACGGTGGACCCCGACCGCCACTACAAGCTGATGGAGGTGTGCGGCGGGCACACCCACTCGATTTACAAGTACGCGATCGATGAGGTCCTGCCCGACAACGTCGAGCTCGTCCACGGGCCAGGCTGTCCGGTCTGCGTGATCCCGATGGGCCGGGTCGACGACGGGATCGCGCTCGCGCGCAACAGCAACGTGATCCTTACCTGCTTCGGCGACATGATGCGAGTGCCCGGGTCGGACGGCACGTTCCTGGACGCGAAGGCCGCGGGTGCCGACATTCGCATGGTCTACTCGCCGCTCGACGCGCTGCGGATCGCGAAGGAGAACCCCGAGCGCGACGTCGTCTTCTTCGCGATCGGGTTCGAGACCACGGCTCCTTCGACCGCGCTGACGCTGAAGCGCGCCAAGGCCGAGGGAGTCTCGAACTTCCTCTGCCTGTGCAGCCACGTGACGATCGTGCCGCCACTCCGCGCGCTGCTCGAGTCGCCCGACCTGCGCCTCGACGGGTTCATTGGCCCGGGCCACGTCTCGACGATCGTCGGCGTCCAGCCGTTCGAGTTCATTCCGGCCGACTACGGCAAGCCGCTTGTGACCGCCGGGTTCGAGCCACTCGACATCCTCCAGTCGATTCGAATGATCCTCGCGCAGCTGCGGGACGGCCGCTGCGAGCTCGAGAACCAGTACAAGCGCGTCGTTCCCTACGAGGGCAATTCCGCGGCGCTCGCCGTCCTGGCCGAGGTCTTCGAGCTGCGCCCGCACTTCGAATGGCGGGGACTCGGCTTCATCTCACAGAGCGCGCTGAAGCTGAGCGAGGCCTACGCCGACCTCGACGCCGAGCTGCGGTACGAGGTGCCGGGGGTCCGCGTCGCCGACCCGAAGGCGTGCCAATGCGGCGAGGTCCTCAAGGGCGTGATCAAGCCCTGGGAGTGCAAAGTCTTCGGCACCGCCTGCACGCCCGAGCATGCGATCGGGACCTGCATGGTCTCACCGGAGGGAGCCTGCGCCGCCTATTACAACTACGGTCGGTTGACCGAGCGCCGCCAGGCGGAGGTGGCCGTCTGATGTCTGCCCAGGCGAGCCCGGTCAGCGAGCGCGAACAGCGGATCAACGAGATCATCGAGACCGCGCGCTCGAAGCGCCCGCGCTTCAAGGACGCGCGGATCACGATGGCCCACGGCGCCGGTGGCAAGGCAACGCAGACGCTGATCGAGGGCCTCTTCGCGCCCGCCTTCGGCTCTGCGCAACTCGAAGAGCTCGGCGACGCTGGCGCAATCTCGATCGGCGGCGCGGAGCTCTGCATGACAACTGACACGTTCGTCGTCAAGCCGCTGGTCTTTCCCGGGGGATCGATTGGGGAACTGGCGGTCAACGGGACGGTCAACGACCTCGCTGTCGCCGGAGCGCTGCCGGTAGCAATCACGGTCGCGCTGGTACTCGAGGAGGGTCTCGACTCGGATGTGTTGCGAGCCGAGGTCGACACGATCGCTGCGACCGCCGCAGCTGCCGGCGTCGACGTCGTCGGGGGGGATACGAAGGTCGTCGAGCGCGGGCTCGCCGACGGCATGTACATCTGCACGAGCGGCGTCGGCCGCCGCGATCCCCGCGCGACGCTCTCGACGCGGTCGGTCAAGCCAGGTGATCGCGTCCTCGTCTCGGGAACGATCGGCGAGCACGGCACGGCGATCATGCTCGCCCGCGGTGAGCTCGGGCTCGAGGCGGACGTCGAGTCGGACACGCGTCCGCTGTGGCCGGCGGTCGATGCGCTGCTCGACTGCGCCGGTCCGGGGTTGCGGACGATTCGCGACGCGACCCGCGGCGGCGTCGCGACCGTGCTCAACGAGCTCGCCCGGGCCTCGGGCGTTTCGGTAACGGTGCGCGAGGCCGATATCCCGGTGCGCCCGGATGTCGCCGGGGCGTGCGAGCTGCTCGGGATAGACCCGATGTACGTCGCGAACGAAGGGACCCTGGTCGCGTTCGTCGACTCGGGTCACGCCGATGCGGCGCTCGCCGCGTTGCGCTCGATCCCGGGTTGCGAGTCGGCGGCGGAGCTTGCGGAGGTCCGGGCGGAGCCGCCCGGGATGGTCTTGGTCGAGACGGCGTTCGGCGGCAAGCGGGTGATGGACCTGCTCGCCGGCGATCCGCTGCCACGGATCTGTTGAAACACGACGAGAGGTAGAGGTCATGGCCCTGAGCACCGAGTTCGTTCCCGATCAGGCGAAGACAGAGGCGGTTGAGGCGCACGTCCTCTGGATGACGACGGGACTCTCGTGCGATGGGGACTCGGTGGCGATGACGTCGGCGGTGAACCCGAGCCTCGAGGACATCATCACCCAGGCGATCCCGGGAATGCCGAAGGTGATCGTCCACAACCCGGTGCTCGCCTACGAGAACGGCGAGGAGTTCATCGAGTGGTGGTGGCGCGCCGAGCGCGGCGAGCTCGACCCGTTCGTCCTCTGCGTCGAGGGCTCGATTCCCAACGAGCAGCTTTCAGGCGACGGCTATTGGGCGGCAATCGGCGACGACCCCTCGACCGGCCAGCCGATCACCACCAGCGAGTGGCTCGACCGGCTCGCGCCGAAGGCGGCCGCCGTGGTCGCGATCGGGACCTGCGCCACCTACGGCGGTATCCCGGCGATGAAGAACAACCCGACCGGGGCGATGGGGGTCGCCGATCACCTCGGCTGGAACTGGAAGTCGAGCGCGGGGCTGCCCATCGTGAACATCCCCGGCTGCCCGGCGCAGCCCGACAACATGACCGAGGTGCTGCTGTATCTGGCGCTGCACCTCGCCGGACGCGCTCCGGTCCCGGATCTCGACGAGCAGCTGCGCCCGCGCTGGCTATTCGGCCGGACCGTCCGCGAGGGCTGCAACCGGGCAGGCTTCGCGGAGGAGGGCCAGTTCGCGACCGAGTACGGCGACGACCCGCGCTGCCTGGTCAAGCTCGGCTGCAAGGGCCCGGTCGTGAAGTGCAACGTCCCGGTCCGCGGCTGGGTCGACGGCTACGGCGGCTGCCCCAACGTCGGCGGCATCTGCATGGCCTGCACGATGCCCGGCTTCCCCGACAAGTACATGCCGTTCATGGACGAGGACGCGGCCGGCGGATGGCCGCGAACTTCGAGAAGTTCACCTTCGGACGGCTTTTCCATTTCTTCCGCCACCGGAACATCAAGAACAAGTACGACGTCGAGCCCGAGTGGCGCAAGCCCGGGCCGAGGCTCACTTCCGGCTATCAGCCGCGCAACTACTCGTAGCGAAGGAGAGGAATCGCAATGGCAACAGTGGAGACACCGCGCGGCGACTCGAAGGTCATGGTCAAGGAGATGTCGTGGGATCCGATCACCCGGATCGTCGGCTCACTCGGCATCCACACGGAGATCGACTTCTCGAATCAGGAGGTCCTCAAGTGCTACAGCACCTCGATGATCTTCCGTGGATTCGACATCTTCATGAAGGGCATCGATCCGCGCGATACGCACTTCATAACCAGCCGCATCTGCGGGATCTGCGGTGACAACCACTGCACCGTCTCGTGCCTCAACCAGAACATGGCCTACGGGGTGAAGCCGCCGCCGCTCGGGGACCTCGCGTTCAACCTCGCCGAGGCCGCCGACTACATGTTCGACCACGCGATTTTCAACGACTGCATGTGCAACGTGGACTTTTGCGAGCAGATGGTGAAGGAGACGAACCCGCTCGCTGCTGGCGAAGGCTGAGACCGAGCTCGCTCCGAACTCCGACATCCACGGGTTCAGGACGATCGCCGACATCATGCGTGCGCTGAATCCGTTCGTGGGCGAGTTCTATCTCGAGACCCTCCAGGTCTCGCGCTACACCCGCGAGATGTATTGCCTGTTCGGTGGCCGGCACACGCACCCGTCGACGATCATGCCCGGCGGCTGCAGCGCCCACATCACCCACCAGACGCTGACCGATTACTACGTGCGGCTGATGCGCTACTTCGACTACGTCAAGCGCAGCGTGCCGATGCACGACGACCTCTACGACTTCTTCCTGCAGCAGTTGCCGGGGTACGACATGGTCGGCTACCGCGAGACCGATCTCGTCTGCTGGGGCGCCTTCGACGACCCGGACTACGTCGACTACGACTACAAGACGATGAACGAGTGGGGCAACAAGCGCTACGTCACCCCCGGCGTCGTCTTCGGTGGGGAGCTGATCTCAACCGACCTGGTCGAGATCAACCTGATGATCCGGATCCTGCTCGGCTCCTCCTACTTCGACGACTGGACGGAGACCGAGACGCCGTTCGTCAAGCAGGACCCGCTCGGAAACGCGGTCGACCCTCGCCACCCGTGGAACAAGGTGACGATTCCGAAGCCACAGAAGCGCGACTTCGCGGACAAGTACAGCTGGGTCGTCTCGCCGCGGATGTACGACGCGCGCAACGACCGCCACGTCGCCTGCGACACCGGCGGCGGTCCATTCGCGCGGCAATGGGTGACGGCCAAGGCCGGCCTCGTCGACTTCGGCTATGCGAAGGCGACCGGCCACTCGATCCAGATGGTCCTGCCGAAAACGGCAAGTTCCGCCGAGACCGAGATGGAGTGGCACGTACCTGAGAAGTCGAACGCGATCGAGCGCGACCGCGCCCGCACCTATCACCAGGCGTACTCGGCGCTGATCGGACTCCACTGTCTCGAGCGCGCGTTCATCGAGGTCCGGGCCGGTCGCACCAAGAGCTGGAGCGATTTCAAGGTGCCTCAGGACGCCGTCAGCGTCGGCTTCCACGAGGCCGCCCGCGGTGTGATCTCACACCACATGGTCATCGAGGGCGGCAAGGTCGCCAACTACCAGCCATATCCGCCAACGCCGTGGAACGCCAGCGTTCGCGATGTCTACGGAACTCCCGGCCCCTACGAGGACGCGGTGCAGAACACCCCGATCTTCGAGGAGAACGGCCCGGAGAACTTCAAGGGCGTCGACATCATGCGGGCCGTGCGGAGCTTCGACCCGTGCCTGCCGTGCGGAGTGCACATGTACACCGGCGGCGGGCGCGTGCGCAAGGTTCAGCACACGCCGACCGGAATGTGCTGAGCGCGCATGGCGACTGCTCCCGATCAGCTGATCGAGCGAGTCCAAAGGCTCACGTCTGAGCTCGAGGAGATCGGCGATCCGCGGACCCGGGCGACGGCAGACGAGCTGGTCGGCGCGGTCATCGAGCTCTACGGCGAGGGGCTCGGGCGGATCTTCGCCGCGGTGGGGGAGTCCAGTGACGAGAGGCTCGGCGATCAGCTCGCCGACGACGGGATCGTCGCCAGCCTGATGCTGATCCACGGGCTCTACCCGGTAACGCTCGAGCAGCGCGTCGTCGAAGCGCTTGACAGCGTCCGGCCGTACATGGAGTCGCATGGCGGCAACGTCGAATTGCTCGGCGTCGAGCAGGGAATCGCTCGAATTCGCCTCGCGGGCAGCTGCGATGGTTGTCCGGCATCCGCGTCGACGCTCGAGCTGGCGATCAAGTCAGCCCTCGACGAGGCCGCCCCGGATCTCGAAGGCCTCGTCGTCGAGGGTGCGGTTCAGACGCCGGCGCCGGCAGAGCCCGGGCCGGGGGCGTTCGAGCTACCGGTCGTCCAGGTCGCCACGGATGCCGGGCCTACTGCGCCGCCGTCGTGGTTCGATTTGAACGGCGACACTCCCACAGGCGACGATGCACTCGCGTCGATGGAGGTAGCCGGGGTCGATCTGATCGTCGCTCGAGTCGAAGGGAACCTGCTCGCGTTCCGCGACGTATGCGCAGGCTGCGGCGCGTCGATGGCCGGCGCTGCGCTCGACGAAGGCACGCTTACGTGCGGGGAGTGCGAGAAGCGCTTCTTCCTGCCGCGGGCGGGCCGCTCGCTCGACGACGAGCGCCTGCTGCTGGAGCCGGTACCGCTGCTGGCGACCAACGGCACGGCGAGGGTGGCTCTCCCTGCATGAGCGAGGCGCTTGACGCCAAGGTGAATGCGCGGCGTCAGGCTGAAATGGTCGCCGGGCTCCGTCGGTTGGCCAACGGCCCGCAGCCAGTGCGCCAGGCGTCGACCGCGGCTGCGGCTGAGGAGCAGTGCGACCTCTGCGGCAAGGCGATCGACCACGACCACCGCCACCTTCTGCACCTGGTCGACCGCCGCATCCTCTGCACCTGTGAGAGCTGCCTCGCGATGCGCGGCGGCGACGCAGAGCTTCGCCCGACGGGAACCCGCACGCTGTGGCTCGATGACTTCGAGCTGCCGGATGAGATCTGGGCCTCTTTCGGAATCCCGATCGGGCTCGCGTTCTTCATCGATTCGAGTGCCACGGGCAGCGTCGGGGCTCTCTACCCAAGTCCGGCCGGGGCGACCGAGTCGGAGATCGAAACTGCGACCTGGAACCGGCTGCGGGCGCTGAATCCGGTGCTCATGGGACTCGAGGCCGACGGCGAGGCGCTGATCGTTAATCGCATGGCCGATCCCCCGAGCTATGCGATCGCGCCGATCGACGAGTGCTATCGGCTGGTCGGTCTGGTCAAGGTCAACTGGGAGGGGATCTCGGGAGGCAGCGGGTTAGAGCGGGCAATCGCCGGCTTCTTCGGCGAGCTCCAGGAGAACGCGGCGTGAGTGCCTCGGATCTCGATATCGACCTCGAACAGTCGCCCTTCGCCGGCGCGCCGGATCCCGACTTCGAGGTGCTCTCGGCCAGACCGGTTGAGCGCGCAGCGGCGCCGACCGTCGGCTTCAAGGTGCGGGTGAGCGACGTCTCGTCCCGGCAGGTGTTCACGATCGCGCTGACCGCCGTGATCACGATCGAGCCGTCGAAGCGCTCGTACGAGGCGGCGGACCGCGCGCGTCTGGTCGAGCTCTTCGGCGAGCCGGAGCGCTGGGCATCGACCACGACCAACTTCCGCTGGTCCCAGGCCGACGCGCTCGTCCCCGCATTCGAGGGGACGACCGAGTTCGAGCTCGTCGTTCCGTGCACATACGATCTCGAGCTCGCCGCCGCCAAGTACTTCCACGGCCTCGCCGGCGGCGCCGCGCCGCTGCGATTTCACTTCAACGGGACCGTCTTCTACGAGACCGACGACGGGCGCATGCAGATCGTCCAGATCCCCTGGGATCGCTCGCCGCGCTTCGAGATGCCGATCGAGGTCTGGCGCCAGACGATCGACGCCGCGTATCCGTATCGCGCATGGGTCCCCGTGCACGTCGACACGGTCTCCCGGCTCGAGCGGATCAAGGCCGAGCGTGGGCTGCCCACATTCGACGCGGTGATCGAGGAGCTAATCGGTGAGTGAGCAGCTCGAGACCCTCGTCGACTCGCTGCTCTTCGAGGGCTACGCGCTCTATCCGTACACGCCCGGGGCAACCAAGAACGCGACCCCGACACCGTTCGGGATCGTCTACCCGCCGGCATACGCCGAGCGCGCCGAGACCACGTTCGACCACCTCCGGGTCGAGTGCGTGCTCGCCGCCCCCGAGGGCGCGCGAGTGAGGGCAACGGTGCGCTTTCTGCATGCCGCCGGCGAACGCCACGCAGCTGTCGAGCGGCGGCTAGAGCTCGAGCCGGCGAGCGTCGGGGTGCTCGCCGAAGACCGTGGCATCGGCGCGGAGTTCGAGTTCGAGGCCGAGCTGCCGCTGGCCGGCCGGGCGCGGTTGCGCGCGGAGCTGCTCGACGTGCTCGACGGCGAAGGACGCCAGCTCGTGCGGGTCCGCTGCTGCGTTCACAACACCACGGTGCTCGATGCCGATGTGGCAGCGCGATACGAGCGCCCTGATGCGCTGGTCACGAGCCTGCTCTCGACCCATGTCGTCCTCGAGACCGACGCGGGCAGGTTCATCTCGCCGCTGGAGCGCGACGGGATCGCCGGCGCCGCGGTGGCGGCCTGCGAGAGCGTCAACACATGGCCGGTCCTCGCCGCCGCCGACGACACCGCGATCCTGGCAGCGCCGATCATCTTGCCGGAGCATCCGAGCATCGCCCCCGAGAGCCTCGGCAACCTCTTCGACAACACCGAGATCGAGGAGGCGCTCCTGCTGCACGTCCAGGTGCTCTCCGACTCCGAACGCGAGGAGATCGGCGCGCAGGACCCGGCCGTGCGCGAGATGATCGCTAAGGCGGCGGCAACCACTCCCGCGGAGATGATCTCGTTGCACGGCAAGATGACGCCGGTCGCGCAGACAGATGCGCGAGGAGGCTTTGACTCGAGTCATCAGGCGACCCCGCCGCTACCGCCCGACCCGGGACCGCCGGCTGAGCCGGGCCACCCCAATCCGGGTGAGCAGACATTGGAGCTCAACGGGGTCACATTTCGCAAGGGCGGCAAGGTCGTGCTGCGGCCGGGGACCGAGCGCGACGTCCTGGACCGGATGCTCGACGGTCGCCGAGCGACGATCGAGCGCCTGTACATCGACTACGAGGACGGAGCCCACGTTGCCGTCACGGTCGACGACGACCCGGCGCAGGAGCTCTTTCGCGAGACCGGTAGGTACCTGTTCTTCAAGGCGGGCGAACTGGAGGCCGTCGAGCAATGAGTTATCAACCACAGGTCCTCGTCGCGGGCATCGGCAACGCATGGATGGGTGACGACGGTTTCGGCGGTCACGTCGCCAAGGCGCTCGGCGAGCAGGAGTTGCCGGAGGGGGTCACCGTCCTCGACTTCGGCACGGGGGGCCTCGACCTCGCCTACGAGGTGATGCGGGGATATCACGCACTGGTGCTCGTCGACGTCAGCCGCCAAGGCGGCGAGCCGGGGACGCTCTACGTGATCGAGCCTGACCCGGCCGAGATTGCGCCGATCGATGACGGCGAGGTGGTGAGTCCACACGGCATGGACCCAAAGACGGTGCTGCGCTTCGTGAAGACGGTGGGCGGCTGGCCGGGGAAGGTCGTGATCGTCGCCTGCGAGCCGGCCGGCGTCGATGAGATGGGCTTCGAGCTCTCCGCCGAGGTCGCCGGCGCGGTCGAACGGGCTGCCGGCCTCGTCCGCGAGACGGTCGACGAGCTGCGCACGGCGGACGCCTACGCGTCGAGCGGGGGCTGATGCACGAGCTCTCGATTTCGAGCGCGATCGCTGACACCGCTCTGAGGCATGCCGGCGGGCGCCGCGTGACGCGAGTCGACGTCCGCGTCGGCGCGATGCGTCAGGTCGTACCGGAATCGCTCGCCTTCTACTTCGAGATCGTCGCTCGCGACACCGACTGTGAGGGCGCGACCCTCGAGCTCGAGATCGTCACGGCCTGGATGGAGTGCGGTGTCTGCGGCAGCGAGTGGGATCCGGCGCCAATGCCGTCCGAGGTCGCGGTACTACCGACCTTTCGCTGTCCGTCATGTCTGAGCCCGGACGCGACGGTCATCGAGGGGGACGAGCTGGAGGTTGAGTCGATCGAAGTTGCCGACGAGCAGATTGCTGCTCCCACCTGAGCGAGGAGAGTCATGCACCGAACGAAGATCAAGGTCGCGACGGACGCGCTCGACGCCAACCAGACGATCGCGAACGCCAACCGTCACGACTTCGACCACGCGGGCGTCGCGGTCGTCAACCTGATGAGCGCGCCGGGCGCGGGCAAGACGACCCTGCTGGAAGCGGGGCTCGCGGATCTGCCGCTGCGCGCAGGCGTCCTCGAGGGAGACGTGCAGGGCAGCATGGACGCCGACCGGATCGCCGCAATGCACATCCCCGTCGTGCAGCTCAACACCGAATCGGGCTTCGGCGGCGAGTGTCACCTCGACGCCAACATGGTGCGTTCCGCGCTCGACGAGTTGCCCCTCGATGACCTCGACCTTCTGATCATCGAGAATGTCGGCAACCTCGTCTGCCCGGCCGAGTTCCGCGTCGGCGAGGACGCGCGGATCATGGTCTGCTCGGTCACGGAGGGCGAGGACAAGCCGCTCAAGTACCCGTTGATGTTCCGCGCCTGCGAGCTCGTCGTCGTCAACAAGATCGACCTGCTGCCGCACCTCGACTTCGACCTCGACCGGCTGATCGCGAACATCGATACGGTCAACCCGGCGGCACGGGTATGACCACCAGCGCCCGGACCGGCGAGGGAATCGACGAGTGGCGCGAGTGGCTCGCCGGGTCCCGGATCGCGTGCCGGCGGCGGTCGTAGGCGCGAGCGATGACGCTCGCGAGCGTGACCGATCGGCGTGGAACTCACGCTCGAGCTGCGCACCCGCGCGAACGCCGAATTCTTCGCGGCCGAGGCGGAGCGGCTGGCGAGCTGCTGCCACCGAATGGCCGAGCGCTTTGCCCGCGGCGGACGCCTACTCGCGGTCGGCGCAGAGCCCGGCTGCGCGATCAGACGTGCGCCACGTGGCTGTCGAGTTCGTCCATCCGGCGATCGTCGGCAAGCGAGCGCTGCCGGCGATCGGCCTTGGGCCGGAGGGCGGGCCGCCCGACGCTGCAGGTGGACCTGGTCGCCGAACCGGACGACATCGTCATCGGCTTCGGCGCCGAGGCCGCCGACGCGGTCTGCCCTCGCGCTAGCCGCGCGATCGCGGCTGCATGACGATCGCCTTCGAAGCTGGCGCCGCCGAGTGGGACTTCGAGCCACCGGCCGCCGACGCCTTCGTGCGCCAGGAGCTGGTCGAGACGCTCTACCACGTGCTCTGGGAGCTGGTGCACGTCTTCTTCGACCACCGCGGCCTGCTCGATGGCCGCGAGTCGCACGCGGTCCACGACGCCGGCGCGTCGAGCTTCCTCTACCCGTTCCTGGCGGAGTCGCGAGACCGACCTCGACGCCGTGCTCGACGACGTCCGCGCCTCGATCCTGATCAAGTCAGCGGAGGTCGGCGAGCTGCGGGAGCAGACGCTGGCCGAGAACCGCGAGGTCCTTGTCGCCGCGGCGACCGAGCTGCGCGAGCGGCTTCGACGGTGGGGCCAAGCTGCTCGCCTGTGGCAACGGCGGCTCGGCGACCGACGCCGCGGACCTCGTCGCCGACCTGCGGGCGAGCGCGGCGGCCGCCCCGCGCTCGACCTCACCGAGGACTCGTCGATCCTCTCGGCGATCGCCAACGACGTCGGCACCGCGCGAGATCTTCCAGCGCCAGGTGATCGCCTACGGGCGAGAGGGCGACACGCTCGTCGTCGCTCTCGACCAGCGGCAACTCGCTCAACCTGA
Source organism: uncultured Solirubrobacterales bacterium (assembly GCA_963746215.1). Taxonomy (GTDB): domain Bacteria; phylum Actinomycetota; class Thermoleophilia; order Solirubrobacterales; family 70-9; genus WHSW01. The sequence continues at coordinate 199,869 of CAVVAT010000001.1, read as the reverse complement.
TCTCGGCACTGACCGAGGCACGGCGCCGTGATCTGCGCGACCATCGCGATGGTCGGCTACGACGGCGGGCGGATCGCCGCCGAGGAGCTCGCCGACCACGTCGTCGTCACCCGCTCGCAGCACATCCCGCGGATCCAGGAGGCGCAGGCGAGCGCCTACCACGTGCTCTGCGAGCTGATCGAGGCGGCGGCGACTGATGGCGGCGCGGCCCGAGCGCGGACCCGACGGCGCTTCGCGCGCAGGTGCTCGGCACCGTCCAGGGCGTCGGCTTCCGACCGCACGTCTTCCGGCTCGCCGACGAGCTCGGGCTCGCCGGCTGGGTCCGCAACGACGAGCGCGGCGTCGTGCTCGAGGTCGAGGGCGACGGCGGCGCCGTCGAGCGCTTCCTCGAGCGAGTCGGCGCCGACGCGCCGCCGCTCGCGGTGGTCGAGGCAGTCAACGCCGAGCGAGATCGACGCCCGCGGGGAGCGAGGGCCTTCGAGATCGCCGAGTCCGAGCGCAGCGGCGAGCCGCAGGCGCCGGTCTCGCCGGACGCCGCGACCTGCCAGGACTGCCTGGCCGAGCTCTTCGACCCGAACGATCGCCGCCACCGCTACCCGTTCGTCAATTGCACCAACTGCGGCCCGCGCTTTACGATCGTGCGAGGCGTTCCCTACGACCGCCCGCTGACCACGATGGCCGGCTTCGAGATGTGCGAGCGCTGCCGCGCGGAGTACGAGGACCCGCGCAACCGCCGCTTCCACGCGCAGCCCAACGCCTGCCCCGAGTGCGGACCGCGGGTCCAGCTGGTCGACCCGATGGCCGCCGGTGCCGCTGCGCGCTCGACGAGGACGCGATCGCGACCGCCGCCGCGATGCTGCGCGGACGGTGCGATCCTGGCGGTCAAGGGGATCGGCGGCTACCACCTCGCCTGCGTCGCCGGCGACGATGCGGCCGTGACGAGGCTGCGCAGCGCGCAAGCACCGCGACGACAAGCCGTTTGCGCTGCTCGTCGCCGGACCTCGACGGCGCACGCGAGCTGGTCGAGCTGACGCCGGCCGAGGAGGCGTTGCTCGAGCGGCCCGCAGCGCCCGATCGTGATCGCGCGCCGGCGTCCGGGGCGGCGGTCGCGAGCGGCGTCGCACCGCGCTCGCGCGACCTCGGCGTGATGCTGGCCTACTCGCCGCTTCACCATCTGCTTGCCGCCGACGCGGGCGTGCCGCTGGTGCTGACGTCGGGCAACGTCTCCGACGAGCCGATCGCCTACACCGACGACGACGCGCTCGCGCCGGCTGGCGGGATCGCGGACGCGCTGCTGGTCAACGACCGGCCGATCCACACGCGCACCGACGACTCGGTGGTGCGCTCGATCGACCGCACGATCCGTGAGGCGCCGCTGCTGATCCGGCGCTCGCGCGGCTACGCGCCGGCTGCCGTCGCGCTGCCGTTCCCCGCCCCGCGCCCGATGCTCGGCTGCGGGGCCGAGCTCAAGAACACGTTTTGCGTCGCGAAGGACGACCGCGCGTGGGTCGGCCCCCACGTCGGCGATCTGAAGAACTTCGAGACGCTCGAGTCCTACCGCGCGGGCATCGACCACCTCGAGCGGCTGTTCGCAGTTGAGCCCGCGGTCGTCGCCCACGATCTCCATCCCGATTATCTGGCGACCCGTTACGCGCTCAGGAGCGCGAGGGCGTCGAGACGGTCGGCGTCCAGCACCACCATGCGCACCTGGCCGCTTGCCTTGCCGAGCACGGGATCACCGCCGCCGCCATCGGCGCGATCTTCGACGGCGCCGGGCTACGGCGCACGACGGCACGGTCTGGGGCGGCGAGATTCTGGCCGGCGACCTGACCGAATTCGAGCGCGCGGGCCTGCTGTTTCCGGTGCGCCTGCCCGGTGGGGACGCGGCGACCCGCGAGCCCTGGCGGATGGCGTGTGCCTGGCTCGGCTGCCGCCTTCGATACCGCGACGCCCGAGCTGCCACCGCGCCTGCGCGAATCCGTGAACGAGGACGACTGGACCGCTGTTTCGCGGCTCGTCGCCACGGGCCTCAACTCGCCGCTGACCACCAGCGCCGGCCGGCTCTTCGACGCGGTCGCGGCGATCTGCGGATCCGCGCTCGCGTTGGCCACGAGGGGCAGGCTGCGGCTGAGCTCGAGGGCGTGGCCGCTCGTAACGAGAGCGGCGCGTACCCGATGGCGCTATCGAAAAGCGACGGCGGTCCGGTGGTGATCGACCCGCGCGAGACGATCCGCGCGCTGAGCCTCGAGCTCGCGAGCGGTGCCGACATCGCGATCGCCGCCGCCCGCTTCCACAACGCGCTCGCCGACGCCACCGTACGGGCCTGCGCACGGGAGGCCGAGGTTCGACGGGCTCGAGCGCGTCGTGCTCTCGGGCGGCGTCTTTCAGAACCGCCTGCTGCTCGAGCGTTGCGTGCGCGGCCTGCGGTCCGCGCGGCTCGAGCCGATCTTTCCGACGCTGCTGCCCCCCAACGACGGCGGCATCGCCTACGGCCAGGTCGCCGTGGTCGCCGCACAGGAGCGAGAGCGATGAGCTTCGACTTCCTCTTCGGGCCTTTCGAGAGCCTCGACGCCTGGGTGGAGGGCCTTTTCGAGGGTGCGCCCCTGCTCGTCGCACTTGGGCTCGCCTTCGTCCTCGGGCTACGTCACGCGTCCGACCCGGACCACCTCGTCGCCGTGACGTCGCTGGTAGCTGCAGACGATCGCGGCAGCCGAGCCGCGGTTCGTCTCGGCGCCTGGTGGGGACTCGGGCACGCCGCGATGCTCCTCGCCGTCGGCCTGCCGTTGATTGCGTTCAAGTCCGAGCTTCCGACTTGGCTGGAGACCGGAGCGGAGAAGGCAGTGGGGGTTGTGATCTTCCTGCTCGCTTCGAGAGTGATGCTGAAGTGGCTGCGCGGCGACTACAGGGCTGGGCATCACCACCATCCCGCCGGCGCCCACACCCACCTGCGCGTCGGCGAGCACGACCATCACCACGTCCACGTGCGCGGCCCGCGCCAGGCTTTTGGGATCGGCGTCCTACACGGCCTCGCCGGCACTGGCGCAGTGGTCGTGGTTCTGATCGCGGCCCTGCCGACCCAACTGGAGGCCGCTGCCGCGATGGCAGTCTTCGCCCCGATGTCGATCGTCTCGATGGCCGGACTCACGGGCGCCTTCGCCTGGGTCTTGACTCGGCCGCTCGTCGCGCCGTTCTATCGCGCGATCGTGATCCCAGCCCTTGGCGTGTTCGGGGTGCTGTTCGGGCTCTGGTACGCGGGCCTCGCATGAACTCGGCGCTCGCTTCAGCGATCGCGGTGGGTGGCACCAGCAAGCCGTTTGGTGAGCTGACCGTCGACGAGGTCCGAGCGCATGCGGCTGCGCTCGGCGAGGCCACCGGATTCGGCCACCGCAGTCGTGTCGGAGCGGTCGCGGCGGCCTGGCGGGAGTTCGCTCGGCTGATGGATGAGCGAGGAGCAGAACGCGTCGAAGACGTTTCCGCTGATCTGCTCGAGACGTTCGCCGAACGCCTCTGGGTGATCCCGCCCGGCGGCAGCCTGCTGCCCTGAGAACCGGCGCGTTGCCACACCTGGCCGATGTAGGTTTGCCGCCATAGCGTCGCTGGGGAGGCGGCGCGCGCTCAGAACGAGGAGAGATGCCGGGACTTCAATGCCGCAACCGCCAGCGAGGGTTCCTTGCGGGCACGATCGCGATCGTCGCCTTGGCCCTACCGGCATTTGCCGCAGCGCATCTCGAGCGACCGTCGTACTGGCCGGATCCGTCTCCCGACACCTCGGTCAAGCCAGCCGCCGGCGGTGAGGTGCCCAAGGCGCGCTCGCTGACGTCGGCGGTCACAGGGAAGGGGCCCGGCGAGGTCCGGGTCGTTTGCCTCGGCGCCGATGGCTCGCAGTCGATCGCCGTTCTCCGCAAGGCGCTGCGCAAGGCGCAGACGAAGGGAGTCACCCTGCGCCCGAGCCAGCCGTCGAAGGTCTGGTCGGAGCGCAAGGCCCGCAAGAACCTCAACCTGAACCTCGCTCTCGCCGAGCAGTGCGAGTACCACACGATCCAGGAGGCCGTCTTCGATTCCGGCAACAACGACCGAGTGGTGATCATGCCCGGTCGCTATCGCGAGGCCCCGTCGCGGCGCTCGCCGGTCAACGATCCGAAGTGCGCCAACCTGACGCAGGAGGATTCGAGCGGAGCGAAGACGCCGAGCTACAAGTATCAGGTCACCTGCCCCAACGATCAGAACCTGATCTACGTCCAGGGCCGAGAGGTACCCAAGGAGCCAGCGCCAAGCCCACCACTCGAAAACCGCATGGGCATCCCGGACGAGGGCCCCTGCGTGCGATGCAACTTCCAGATCGAGGGCTCGGGCCCGAGCCCCAACGATGTCCTCATCGACGGTGGCGGGGAGTACAAGAGCAAGGGCATCGAGGCCCAGCCAGGATCGCTGAAGAAGCACGTGATCATCCGCGTCGACCGCGCTGACGGATTCGTCGCGCGCAACCTCCTCACCCGCGGCGCCCTCGAGCACGGGATCTACGTCGAGGAGACCGACGGCTATCGGCTCGAACGGGTCAAGTTCTTCTGGGCCGCCGATTACGGCAACCTGACCTTCACCTCAGACCACGGGCTCTACAAGAACTGCGACGGGTTCGGCTCAGGCGACTCGGTCGTCTACCCCGGAGCGTCGCCGGAGACAGGCGAGCAGGCTGACCTCTCGTTCTATCCCGACGCGCCGCGAATCAACACCGTGGTCAAGAAGTGCGACATGCGCGGCTCCGCACTCGCGTACTCGGGCTCGATGGGCAATGCCGTGCGGATCACGAACAACAACATCTACGGCAACGGCTCGGGCATCTCGAGCGACACGATCTCGGCGTCCGGGCACCCCGGGTTCCCCGCCGACAGCTCGCAGATCGACCACAACCTCATCTACTCGAACAACCTCAACCTCTACACCGAGGACCCGCCCGTCAAGCCGACGGTGGGCGTCCCGGTAGGGGTAGGCATCCTCTGGCCGGGCATGAACAGCGGCCGCGTCCACGACAACTGGATCTTCGACAACTGGCGTCGCGGAACCATGCTCCTGGCGATCCCCGATGCGATCGTGCAGCCCGACCCAGACGGTCAGGTCAACCCCGGCATTGCCTGCCCGACGGCGCCCAGCCTGACCACGTCGTGCAACAACCAGTACTTCGACAACCACATGGGTCAGGTGCCGCCCGGATTCACCGAGCAGGCGTGGGCCGGCATGCGCTTCGGCGCGCCACACGGCAAGCTCGACGGGGGGCCGCTCCCCAACGGCGTGGACTTTTACTGGGATGAGTTCGCGGGCAACGTGGGCAACTGCTGGTTCGACAACACCGGCAGCGACGGTACGGCCGCGTCGATTACCGGTCCAGGCCCCGGTTCGCCGCCGGACCTACTGCCGTCCGATTGCGCGAACTCCATGGGTAATGGCGACGCCGCCAAGGAGGCCGTGTTGCTCGACTGCTCGATGTGGGAACGCGGCCAGACCGCGGCCGACCGTCCCGCCTGCGACTGGTTCACGAACCCAGCTGAGCCGGGTAGTCCCGCCGCCAAGCGGGCCAACCGCAAGGCCGAGCGCCGGCTCGAGCGGTTCCTGAAAACGGCCGAGGCCACCCGCATTCAGGAGCGCCTCGACGCCTACGCGCAGGATCCCGAGGGTGTCCTCGCAGCGCGCAGCGCGCAGAGCGCCAAGGTTGCTGTTGCCGAACCGTCCGATTTCGGCGCGAAGCCGCTCGGCCAGGTGACCGCGGGCTCGGTCGCCCAGCTCGCGCAGTGCAGCGATTGGAAGCAGGGCAACCGCGCGCAGCGGCTCGCGACGATCGCCGACATCCGCGCCCAGGTCAACCTCCGTGACGGCACCATCCAGATCCCGGCGCTCAGCGACGAGCGTGCATACAGCCTGTTCCAGAGCGCCTGCTCGAACGATTTCGCTCGCAGCTTCCGTCTGTACAAGGTCTATGCGCGCGCCACGGGTTTTTCGTACCTCGGGCGTCCCTAGACCCGCGCCCGTCCAGCCTTAACCGGAACTCAACGATGATCTGGCGGAAAACGGCTTGAACAAGCCGATTGCGCGCCGGTTGTCCGTTGACAGGCGCAACACGCGATTGGTAGGTTCGCGCGGCGCTGGGGTATTGCCCCTGCGTAACAGGGGTTTAGTGAGAGAGAACGGGGTTCGTTGAGTCGTTCGCTGATCGGGCGCGTCCTGGGACTCGCGGCACTGGCAGTGGCTGTCGTCGCGGTCGTAGTGCTGCTCAGAAGCGGTGGCGAGTCCTACGAGGTGACCGCCGAGTTCGAGAACGCCGGCCAGCTCGTCAGCGGTAACGAGGTCGTCATCGGCGGCACCGCCGTCGGCTCGGTGAAGAAGATCGAGCTCGGGCCCGAGGGCCAGGCCCTGGTGACGTTCTCCGTGGGCGAGGACTACGCGCCACTCGCGCGCGGCACCGTCGCCACCGTGCGCTCGCCCTCGCTGTCGCAGATTGCAGGCCGACAGATCCAGCTCACGATCCCGCCGGACGCTGAGCAGTCGAGCGACACGATCGCCGACGGCGGCACGATGGGCCAGACGGAGACCGTCTCCGCCGTCGACCTCGACCAGCTCTTCAACACCCTCGACCCCGACACGATCGAGGACTTCAAGCACGTGATCGAGGGCTTCGCGAACTCGTACGAGGGGGTCTCCGAACAGGCCAACGAGGGCTTTAAGTACGCCAATCCGTTCCTCTCGACCTCGCGCCGCCTCTTCGCAGAGATCAACTCCGATCAGCGTGCCTTCGAGGACCTGATCGTCGACACCTCGCAGCTCTCCGGCGCGATCGCGGCCAAGGCGCCGCAGCTCACCTCGGCGATCTCAAATCTCGACCTGATGATGAACGCGATCGGCGATCGCAAGGAGCGGCTCGCCGAGGCGGTCTCACTGCTGCCCAACTTCCTGCGCGAGTCCAACACCACGTTCGTGAACCTCCGCGCCGCGCTCGACGACCTCGACCCCCTTGTCGATGCCTCGAAGCCGGTCGCAACCCGCCTCCAGCCCTTCTTCGCGAGCCTGCGGGCCGCGTCGGCCGATGCCGTGCCGACGGTGCGCGACCTCTCGCAGATCCTTCGTCGCCCCGGCGACGCCAATGACCTGATCGAGCTGACCAAGCTCCAGGAGCCCCTCGAGGAAGCCGCTGTCGGCTCTGGCTCGCCCGATTGCGGCGGCGATCCTGACAGCCTCGGCCAGCTGGCAAAGGCGCAGGACGACGACTTCACCCAGGGCTCGTTCGGCGAGACCGTTTGCGCCCTGCGCAACTCCGAGGCCCAGCTCTCGATGCTGCGCGCCTACACGCCGGAGCTGGTCGGCTGGTTCGACGACTTCGGCCACTCGGGCTACGTCGACGCGCTCGGCGGGCTCGGCCGCGTCGAGACGACGTTCAACCCGTTCAGCCTCTCGGCTCCAGGCGGGCTGCCGAACCTGCTCGATCCGCTCACGCCCGAAGAGCAGCTGGCCTCGCTCGACACCGGCAACCTCCGCCGCTGCCCAGGCGGCAACGAGCGGCCGGTGAACGACATCGATCCCTCAGACGACTCGGTGCCGTTCACCGACGGCGGCGCGCTCACCGACGGCGAGGCCGGCGACTGTGATCCCAGCCACGTGCAGCCAGGCCCATGAGGCGGATCGCCACAGCACTCTGCCTGATCGTGGCCGCCGTCGCGGGGCTGGCGGCGACCGCCGGGGCCGACGACGTGCGCACCTACGAGATCGAGATGTACAACGCGTTCGGCATCGTCGAGGGATCGGACGTGCGGATCGCGGGCGTCAACGCCGGCATGGTCACAGGCCTCTCGATCACGCCCGAGAAGCGCGCCCGCGTGACGATTGAGCTCTCCGGCGAGTTAGGCACGCTCGGTAAGGACACCAAGTGCTCGTCTGAACCCCAGTCGCTGATCGCCGAGTACTACATCACCTGCTCGCCGGCCGGCGAGCCCCTGGAGGACGGCGGCACGATCCCCGCGTCGCAGGTCGAGCAGACGGTTCAGAACGACCTCGTCCAGAACACGCTGCGCGAGCCTTTCAAGCAGCGTTTCGCCTTGCTGATCAACGAGTTCGGCACGGCGCTGGCGGGTAACGCGAACAACCTCAATGAGGCGATCCGCCTCGGCGCGCCGGCGATCACCCAGCTGCGCAAGATCACCTCGATCCTGGCCAGCCAGAACCGGATCATCACCGACCTCAACGTCGATTCCGACACCGTGATCGGCGCGCTCGCCGAGCGTCGCGAGGACGTTGTCCGTTTCATTCACGAGGCCGGCGACACGGCCGAGGCGTCGCTTGCGCGCCGCGACGACCTCTCCCGCGACTTCGAGATCCTCGACGACTTCCTCGCCGAGTTGCAGCCGACGCTGGCGAAGCTCGACGAGGTTGCGCGCACCAACACCCCGCTGCTCACGGATCTCCGCGCCGCGGCTCCGGACCTCAACCGGCTTGCGCTCAACCTGCCCGGGTTCTCGCGCGCGAGCGGAGTCGCGCTCGACAGCCTTGGCGAGGCCTCGACGGTCGGTACGACCGCACTGCGCCGCGGCGCCGACGAGATTCGCCTCCTCGCGGACTCCGGCGAGAGGGCCCCGAGGACGAGCGAGATCCTCGCCGATTTCCTCCGCGACCTCGACGATCCGCGCCGCGCTGTCGAGATCGACGACCGCGTTCCCGCGGACACGGGCCGGACAGACCCCCGCGCAGGGCAGAAGGACACCAAGGGCTACACCGGGCTCGAGGGTCTCCTCAACTACGCCTACTACCAACCGGGCGCCCTCAACCAGTTCGACCAGGTCGGCCACCTCCTGCACTTCACGCTCTACTACATCAACACCGGCGCCTGCGGCCACTTCTCCAGCGGGCGTGACCCGCAGACCGGTGAGGTCGGGGTTCCCGCCCAGGACGGCGGCTTGACCACGAACATCCTCGAGGCCGCTGACTGCGTCGGCTGGCTCGGGCCGAATCAGCCGGGAATCAACGAGGATCTCAACCTGCCCCCGTACGACCCCTCGGTCTGCCCGAACGGCACCGCGCCGGAGGCGGCCGAGGCGCTGTGCACCCCGGCCAACGGCAACCAGAACGGTCAGCGCGACGGTCGCAACGGGCAGGGTCAGAACGGCAATGCCGACGATGCGTCGCCAGAGCAGGGCGGGGACGCCGCCGGCGGCGGCCAGGGTGGCGAGACCGGCAGCGATGACCCAGGCACCGGCGTGGATCCGGGCGAGCTTCCCGACGACATCCTTGATGAGATTCTCGACCTGCCGCCGGGCGCGATCGACGAGCTCCCTCAAAGCGTTCAGGACCAGCTCGGCCTCGGCGGCGGCCAATCTGGAGGCGGCGGCGCAGCGGCACCGTCCCGGGCGCCGGCGCGACCGAAGACCTTCTCGACTTCCTGTTCACGGGGCCATGAGGAACCGGGGAGCCATGGGGGCGTTGACGGCCTCGCCGACGATGGTCGGCGCGGTGACGACGCTGATCGTGATCGTTGCCGTCTTCCTTGCTTACAACGCGAACTCGGGCCTGCCGTTCGTGCCGGTCTACCGGGTCTCGGTCGAGGTCCCTGACGCGTCGCGGCTCACCAACAGCAACGAGGTCCGAATCGGCGGCCATCGCGTTGGCGTCGTCGAATCGATCGATGCGATCCCCGCTGACGAAGCATCCGAGTCCGCCGTGGGCACCAATACGGCGACGACCGAAGACGGCGCGGTGATCGCGAAGGTGAATCTCAAGCTCGACAAGAACGTCGAGCCCCTCCCGGTCGACTCGATCTTCCGCGTCCGCTACCGCTCCTCGTTCGGCCTCAAATACGTCGAGATCGTCCGCGGCCAGGGCGACGACGCACCAGAGGGCTACGTCTTCAACGGCACCGACGACGGCGGCAGCTGTGCGCTGCCGATCAATCCCGAGACCTTCGAGCAGACGGTGGCTACGACCGCCAAGAACGGCTGCTTCCAGGCGCAGACCGAGTTCGACGACATCGCGAACACCTTTGACACCGAGACGCGCTCCGCGGTCCGCACGAACCTCACCGGCTACGGCAGCGCCTTCGCGGGGCGCGGCACCTCCCTCAACGACGCGATCGGCAGCCTGAAGCCTCTGTTCGAGGGACTGCGCCCCGTCACCCGCGTCCTGCTCGAGCCCGACACCCGCTTCGAGAACTTCTTCCCGGCGCTCGCACGAACCGCCGCGATCGTCGCCCCGGTAGCCGAACAACAGGCCGACCTCTTCACCAAGGGCGCGATCGCGTTTGCGGCGATCTCCTCCGATCCGCAGGCGCTTCAGGAGACAATCTCCGAGACGGCTCCCACGCTCGAGGCCGGGCATCGACATCCTCCCGCGCCAGCGCCCGTTCCTGACCTCGCTCTCGGTCCTCGCGCGCAACCTGCGACCCGGCGTCACCGACCTGCGCGCCACGCTGCCGGTGCTCAACGAGGCGATCGAGGTCGGAACACCGATTCTCTCCCGCTCGCCGGCGACGAACCGCCGCCTCGAGGCGGTTCTGCGATCACTCAACCAGGTCGTCAGCCAGCCGACGACGCGCCTGGCGCTCCAGCGACTCAAGGAGACATTCGACACCGCCGAGCCGCTTGCCGAGTACGTCGCGCCGGCGCAGACGGTTTGCAACTACTTCAACTACTGGTTCACGTTCCTGCCCGGCGCGCTCAGCGACCGCGACCAGGTCGGCTACTCCTTCCGCCAGGCGCTCTCGGGCATGCCTCCCGGCGTCCAGACCCCGGTCGACGGTTACTCGGGCATCCAGACCAACGGCAAGGACGCCGAGGGCGTCTTCAAGCCGTACGAGGTGCCTATCGTCAATGCCCACCCCTACGTGCCCGGCGGGCAGCGCAACGCCGACTGCGAGGGCGGCCAGTCCGGTTACGAGCTCGGCCAGGGCCTCGTTCCCGGCCAGTCGCCTAGCAACCCCTCCTACGGCGTGACCGACCTGCCGGGATCGCGCGGCCCGACGACGCTCTTCTACAACGACGCGAACGAGCGCGAGCTCGCTGATACGCGAGTCCCCTCGCGCGCGCCGGAGACGTGGGAGGACATCAACCCATGAACAAGCGTGAATCCAGCCGCATTCCGAGCTGGGCGATCGGGCTCGTGCTGGTCATCGTGCTCGCGATGGCCGGCTACATGGCGTTCGCCAAAGAGCTGCCCTGGAGTCACAAATTCACGGTCCAGGCGGTCTTCTCCTCGGCGCAGAGCATCCGGCCGAGCTCGCCGGTGCGGATCGCGGGCGTCAATATCGGCAAGGTCGTCAAGGTTGAGCCGCTCGTCGGTGCCGACGCCGACGAAGCGACGGCGCAGGCCTCCGGTGCTCCGGCCGCGGCGACGTCGGGCTCGGGCGCGACGGGCCAGCAGGCCGCCATCGTGACGATGGAGCTCGACGAGAACGCCCTTCCACTGCATGAGGACTCGACCTTCAAGCTACGCCCGCGCTTGTTCCTCGAGGGCAACTACTTCGTCGACCTGAGCCCCGGCAGCCCGAATGCTGCGGAGGTCGACGACGGCCACACCTTCCCGGTCAACCAGACCGCGTACTCGGTTCAGCTCGACCAGGTGCTGACCACGCTCCAGGGCGACGTTCGCGCCGACCTGCAGACCTTCCTCGACCAATTCGGCAACGCCCTGACCAAGTACGAGGGATCCGAGGGCTTCCAGGAGCTCTACCGATCCTCTCCCAAGGCCTTCCGCTACACGTCGCTGGTCAACGAGGCTTTTCTCGGCACCGAGTCGGGCGATCTTCAGGGCGTCATCCGGGGCCTCGACCGCGTCGTCAACGGGCTCGGCCGCAACGAGGTCGCGCTCCAGAGCCTGATCACGAACCTCGACACGTTCAGCGGCTCTTTCGCCGCCGAGGATGAGGCGCTCGGCGAGGCGATCGAGGTGCTGCCGGATGTCTTAACGGCCGCGGAGCCCGCCTATGCCAGCCTCAACTCCTCGTTCCCGCAGCTGCGGGCGTTCGCACGCGAGGCACTGCCCGGCGTCCGCTCGACGCCGGCGACGCTCGATGCGTCGATTCCGTTCGTCGAGCAGGTCAGGCTGCTCGTCTCCGAGCGCGAGCTGCGAGGTCTCACCGCCGACCTGCGACCGACGATCCCCGAGCTCGCCAAGCTCGCCGACCGCAGCGTCGACTTCTTCGACGCCACCCGTTCGCTGTCGAGCTGCTTCAACGAGGTCGTCATCCCCTGGTCGCAGGACACGGTCGAACCGGTCGATCCCGCCGGGGCGTATCCGCACGAGCCGGTCGGGCGCGTTTTCGAGGAGACCGCCTTCGGCCTCGCCGGCATCGCGAGCGAGAGTCGCTCGGGCGACAGCAACGGCCAGTACATCCGCGTCGCGGCCGGCGGCGGTGCAAACACGGTCACGATCCCGAACGGCGTGCCGAGTCAGACCGGCGCTGGGCTCCAGGACGCGGTCGGCCTCACCCCGTTCCCGATCCTCGGCTCGATGCCTCGGATCGAGGACTCGGCGAAGACCCCGTTCAAGCCGAACTCGCCCTGTGAGCGCCAGGAGCCGCCGAACCTCCAGGGTGGCGTCGGCAACGCGCCGCAGCAGAGCACGGCCGCGCCGACCGACCCGGCCGCGGTGCTCGCCTCGGCAACGCCCGAGGAGATCCGCACCGCCGCGCAGCAGTACGGCCTCACCGACGAGCAGCTTGCGCCGCTGCTGAAGATGGCGAAGGGCGGCTGATGAGAACCGCGATCCGCAAGCACTGGCGTGATTTCGTGGCGATCGCCCTTTTGTTGGTCCTCGCCGTCGGGATCACCGGCTACATCGTCCAGAAGCAGCGCCTGCGCATCCCGGTGCTCGAGGAGAAGCCGTTCGAGCTGAAGGCGGAGTTCACCACCGTCCAGGCTGTGGTTCCCGGCCAGGGTCAGTCGATTCGCGTCGCCGGTGTGAAGATCGGCGACGTCGCCGATGTCGACGTCGAGGACGGGCGCGGCGTGGTCACCTTCGCGATCGAGCGCGAGTTTCTGCCGGTCTACAAGGACGCGACGCTCCTCATGCGCCCGACGACAGCGCTCAAGGACATGTTCTTCCAGCTCGACCCGGGCACCGCTTCGGCCGGCGAGTACGAGGAGGGCGACACGATCACGGCGGCCAACACCGCGCCTGACGTCAACCTCGATGAGATCCTCGCCGCGCTCGACTCCGACAACCAGGCCTACCTCAAGCTGCTGTTGGTGGGCGCCGGCGAGGGCCTCAACGGGCGCGACAAGGACCTCGGCAAGCTCCTCGGCGGCCTCGGGCCAATCAACAAGGACCTGGGCAAGCTCAACGAGCTGGTTGCGACCCGGCGCCAGAACCTCGCGAACCTGATCCACAACCTCAACGTGCTGACGACCCGTGTCGGTCAGTCCGACGACGACATCGCCAGGTTCGTCTCTACCTCGGCTGGTGCGCTTGGGGCGATCGCAGAGCAGGACCTCAACGTGCAGCGCGCCGTCAGTCTGCTTCCCGGCACGCTGAATCAGGCGCGCGAGACGTTCGGCAACACGGCCAAGTTCGCGGCCGAGCTCGGTCCCACGTTCGAGGAGCTGCGACCGTTCGCCCGCAACCTGGACGAGATGAACGCCGCGGTCGAGTCACTCGCGCTAGACGCGACGCCGGTGCTCGAGGATGAGATTCGCCCGTTCGTGCGCGAGGCGCGCAAGCCGGTCGACGACCTGAACCGTGCCGCCGAGTCGTACTCAGCAGCAGCTCCGCGCCTGACGACGGTGACCAACAAGCTCAACCGCCTCACCAACATGGCCGCGCACAACCCACGCGGGGCCGAGCCGATCGGCGCGGACGGCCGCGACGAGGGCTACCTGTACTGGGCCGGATGGCTCGGCCACAACGGCAACACCGTGTTCTCGGCCGGAGACGGCAACGGCTTCTACCGGCGGATCTACTTCACGGCGGGCTGCGACCAGATCGTGAACATCGTCGGGGGCGAAGTCGAAGCTCAGATCAATCCGCTCGCCGAGATCGTCACCGGGCTCACCGAGCCCGTCCGCGAACAGCTCTGCGGCCAGAACACCCCCTGAACGATGCAGAAATCAGCTCCATCAGTCGGACGCATCGTGATCGCCGCGGGCTTCACGCTGTCGTGCTTCGGCCTGATCCTCTTTCTGTGGACCGCGTTCGGTGGCCCGATCCCTCTCAGTCCGGAGAGTTACCGGGTCACGGCCTACTTCCCGGAGGCGACTCAGCTCGCAATCGAGTCCGACGTCCGCATCGGCGGGGTCTCGGTCGGCAAGGTCAAGCAGATCGAGCTGGCGCCGCCTACCGAGCGCGTCAACGGCCAGGACACCACAGAGGCCGTGCTCGAGATCAAGCCTCAGTACGCGCCGATCTCCACCGACGCCCGGGCGATCCTCCGCCAGAAGACACTCCTCGGCGAGACCTATGTCGAGCTGACCTCGGGCACCGAGCCTGGTGATGCCGCAGCGCCCGTCGCGCTCGGCGCCGACGCCAACGTCAGCGATGCTGAGTCCGAGGAGATCGAGTCGATCCCGGAGGGCGGCACGCTCGGGATCAGCCGCACCGAGGACGCCACTCAGATCGACGAGATCTTCAACGCGCTCGACGACGAGACGCGCGCTGCGTTCCAGCGCTGGCAGCAGAGCTCGGGTCTCGCCGTAGAAGGCCGCGGGCTCGACCTCAACGACGCCTTCGGCAACCTGGGCCCATTCGTGACTGACGCTTCTGAGGTCATCGACGTCCTCGGGCGTCAGAAGGAGGCGCTGAAGGGTCTCGTCCGCGACACCGGAACCGTCTTCGACGCTCTGAGTGCCCGCGACCAGGCGCTCGCAGGCGCGATCGTCGGCTCCGACAACACCTTCGATGCACTCGCTTCCGAGGAGCGGGCGCTCGCCGAGACGTTCCAGATCATGCCGACCTTCCAGCGCGAGACCCGCGCGACGCTCGAGCGTCTCGACACGTTCCAGGCCAACACCAAGCCGCTCATCGACGACCTGGTCCCGGTTGCCCGCGACCTCAGCCCGACGCTCGCCTCGGTGCGCGAGCTGTCGCCGAACCTCCGCGACCTGTTCATCAAACTCGGCGACTTCCAGCAGGTCGCGCAGACCGGCCTGCCGGCCGCGGAGAGCTTCATCAGCGGGCTCGGCCCGGTGCTCGATGAGCTCGACCCTTTCCTGGCGAACCTCAACCCGGTGCTCCGTTACCTCGAGTTCCAGAAGGCGACGGTCGTCGACTTCCTGATGGCCCCGGGCGTCGCACTTTCGGGCAAGTACGTCGGCCAGCCGGGCGATCCCGCGCCGCGCCACGGTCTGCGCCAGATCGGCTACTCCGGCACGCCGGAGGCTCTGTCGATCTTCCCAACCCGCCTCGCGCAGAACAGGGGCAACGCCTACCTCGTGCCGGGCGCGCTCAACAACTTCTCATCGGGCAAGAACGGGATCTTCGCCAACTTCGACTGCAAGAACACCGACTACGGACCGGGCGGCCACGATCCCGACGAGGAGGAGATCCTCCCGGGCCAGAGCATCCCGGGCATCAACAACGGCAACCCGCCCGGCACTGGTCCGCCGCAGTTCGCACCGTGCTACATCCAGGGCGACTTCCCCGGACCTCCTGGCGACGACTTCGGCTCGGGCCGTTTCCCGGGCCTTTTCCAAGACCCGTAGGCCCGCGGGCATAGGATCTTGGGCGTGCCTGTCTTCAAAGACGCGCAGGAGGTCTACGACACGGTCGGGAGGCTGCTCGTCGATCTCGCTGCCGACCCGGAGCTCGGGCCGAAGTTCCGCAAGGCGAACACGATCGTCCGTTACGAGTACTCCGAGCCGGACGCGGTGATCACCGTGCGCATGAAGGAGGACGAACCCGGCGATGTCGACTTCGGCGAGTCCGAGATGGAGCCGGAGGTGACGATGGCGATGGCCGCCGACACGGCCCACTGCTTCTGGCTCGGCCAGGTCAACGTCACCGTGGCGCTCGCGCGCGGCCAGATCAAGGCCACCGGGCCGGTCGCAAAGATCCTCCAGCTGGTGCCGCTCGCAAAGCCCGGCTTTCCGCGATACAAGGCATTGCTCGAGGAGCAGGGTCGCGCCGAACTCGCGGTGCCGCCCGAGGTACCGGCTTGAAGGCGGACGAGTGGGCGGAGGCGGTCAAGGGGCTCGCCGCAAAGCGCGACCTGCGCTACGAGCCGGTCGGCGGCCTCAACCCGGTCGGCGGACCCGTGGCCCTCTGTCCCGGCGGTACCAACCGGATCACGGGTCAGCTCGCACCCGAGTTCTGGGGGGCGTCGTGCGATTCAGAGGAGCACGAGCAGGGCGGGCTGTTCTCGAAGACGGTCCTGCCGCGGTCGATCCTCGCGAAGTCGCACATGCCGGACCTGGCGAAGGTCGTGCCGATGTTCAACGTCGAGTCGATCGAGCCCGATGAGCGCGTCGAGCAACTGGCCAGCAGGCGCAAGGTCGAGTTCGAATCGATCGACTTCAACCGCCGCTTCCTCGCCACCGTGCCGTCGGATCACGATCCGATCGCCCTGCGCGAGCTCTTCAGTCCCGGCTTCCTCGACTGGGCCGCGCAGATCCCGAACGAGTGCGAGTTCGGGATCACCGACAGCCAGCTCTACTTCACCTGGCGCCTGCGCGAACTCAGCGTGGACGAGTACGACACAGCGCTTGACACAGCCGGCGGCCTCTTCAAGCGACTGCGCAACGAAATGGAAGAGTCAGGCGAGCACACCTACCAGCCTGGGCCATGGCACGCCGGGCTGGAGCCCTTCCCGGCCTAGCGCTGCGTTCGCTTCTTAGCCGTCTTGTAGAAGCGCCAGTGGTTGGAGAGGAAGGACTTGTTGCGGCCTATGAAGCTCTTCGGGAGCTCGAAGCCGCCCACTAGCTTGCGTGGGATCAGGGCCCAGGTGCCGTCGGCGCGTTCGGAGAGGTCGCCTCTGACCTGAAAGTTCTCCTGCCACGTGAAGTCCGGGGCGTGAGCGTGCGCCGTAAGGCATGCCCGCCCCTCGATGAGCGGGAATCCCGCCGGGCTGGCGCCGAGACGGATCCGGCGCTCGCCGGCGTCGAGCTCGATCGGCAGTCGAACCGCGATCGGGAAGCCGTCGGGGCCGACCCAGGAGAGGACGGCGGTGGAATGACGCGAGCCGAGCTCGGTGATGCGCGAGTCCCACGCGACCTCACCGCCTCGCGCGGGGGCGTGCGGCGCGACGGGCTCCTCGCTGTGGCCTGAGCGCACCTCCTCGATGTGCGAGTCGAGCAGGTCGGGCGGCACCTCGGGATCGCCGTCGGGCCAGACGAAAACTCGCTCCGGCCTGACCTTGATGTAGATCCGCGCGTAGTACCAATCGAGCTGGCCGCGAATGAACTTCGGCGGGTGCATCTTCTTCGTCGCCGGCAGCTTCACGCCCGACTCCGCGAAGTAGCGCTCGCGGTTGGCCGCAAGGTCGTCCTCGTCGACAACCGCCGTCCCCTGGACCAGCACGCGGGTTTTCGCCTCCAGCTCCGAGCCGGTCGGATCGGAGAAGAGAAGGGCCACGCGCGGATTGCGGCGGGCGTCGTCGGCCTTCTTCGGATAGCCGAGACCGGTGGTGACGTCGATCGTCGGCCCGCCCTGCTCGTAGTACGGCGTCACCGGCCAGGTGATCGGCTGCTGGCGCGGGTCAATCGTCGTGTACTCGGTGGTGATGAAGCGCTCGAAACAGCGCCGGACTTCTTCGGGCAACGTCGCCGTCACGAAATAGGCAGCTCCCCGGGGTTGTCTGCAGCCTCATCGTAACCCTCATCGGTTGGCAGCAAGACCCTGTGGTTTTTGCGCGTCCCGGTGACGCGGGGCAGGATTGGTTCGACGCGGTCACCCGGCGCGGCAGCCATCACCTCGTCGGCATTCGCGAACCGCAGCAACGTCTCGAGCGTCTTGATCGTGGGGAAGACGAGCGAGAGCTGGCCCTCGGCGTGGGCGTCGAGCGCAGCCCGCGGCGCCCACCATGCGACCTCGGAGATCTCGGCCTCGTCGGCCTTCGGCGACGAGTGCGGCGGTGCGAGCCCGACGAGAAAGTGGGTGTCGAAGCGAACCGGAACGACCTCGGGGGTGATCCAGCGTGACCATGCGAGCAACTCCGGGTCGTCGCCGAGATCGACGCCGGTTTCCTCCTCGAGCTCACGTGCCGCGCACTGGGCCGGAGTCTCATCCGCATCGATCGCGCCACCCGGGAAGACCCAGACGCCGGGCATGAACGACGCGGCGTCGGAACGCCGGGCCATCAGGACCTCGACGCCGCGATCGAAATGGCGCCCGCCGCGGCGTAGCAGCACGATTGTCGCCGCCGGTCGAGGGGTCGCAGGTGCGTCGCTCACCACGGCGGACGATAACCTGCCGGGCCGTGAGCGCCGAAGCCGAGACCAAGCAACTCTGGATCTGCAGCTCCTGCGGGTTCATCTACGACCCCGACGAGGGCGATCCCGACGGCGGCATCCCGCCCGGGACCGACTTCAGCGAGATCCCCGACACCTGGTTCTGCCCGGTCTGCGGCGCGCGCAAGGCCGACTTCGAGAAGTACGAGTAGCGGCTAGTTCAGGACGGCTTCGCGGCGACGGCGTACGGTGCGTGAGCCGATTGCCCAGCCGAGCAGTGCGATCAGCGAGATCGGGAGCATCACCGCGAGGGTGACGAGGCCGATCCCGGCGATCACCTCGAGGACGCGACCTGCGTCGTGGAAGGCGTCGCCGAGACTCCAGCCGCCGCCCGAGCCGGAGTCGGACTTGTCCGAGCTGACCTCGACGTCGACGGTCGCGAACCGGCCCTGGCGCTTGACGCCGTTGAGCTCGGTCCGGTAGGTGTCTGCCGTCGCGTTCAGCGAATCGATCTGCGACTTCAGCACCAGCCGCTCCTCGCGGGTATCAGCCTCGATCAGGGCGATGCGCGCCTTGCGGATCTGCTCGAGCGTGTTCACGAGGTCGCGTTGCGAGCGGGTCGCCTTGGAGGTGATGTCCTCGCCGCCCTCGGTGCGCGAGATCACGTCGGCGAGGCCGGAGAGGTCGCTGAGCGCGGCGTCGAGCTGCTTGTAGGGGATCTCGAGCGAGAACTCGGCGCGAGCCCCTGCCTGATCGGTTGTCACGCGCGAGTCGAGCACGATCCCGTCGTAGGTGTCGGTGACATCGACGACCTGGTTCGCGACGTCCTGAACCTTGCTCGCTTCGGTGCCGAGCGAGAGCCGGGCGGTCGCATCGACGATTCGCGTCTCGGTTCCGCGGCCGATGCCGCCGGAGTTGGAAGCGTCGACGTCCGGAGCGACGGTCGCTGCGGGCGGGGCCACCGCCTCGCCGGCCGCAGCGGAGTCGGAACCCTGGGGAGCCGACTCGAATGCCCCGGCCTGAAGCTCCTTCTCCAGGGTCCGCTGCTGCGAGGGCGTCAACGACGTCGGGTCGCTCAGCCCGGTGGCATCCGGCCCCCGCTGGCTGATCGCGACAGCGGCGACGACCGCCACCGTGGCCGCGGCGCCGACGGGCATCAGGACGCGCCGCGGTGGCACGGCGGCGATCCGCTCCCAGACGCGCCGAAGCGAGCCACCGGCCCGCCCCTGCGCTCCGACGCGCGGCCCGAGACCTGCGTCGGCCGGGAAGTCCGCTGCGGCCCACTCGTCGAGGCGCCGGGCGAAGTCCGGATCGGGCTCGGAGCGCATCTCGCGCAGCTCCTTCTCGAGCTCGTCAGTGGTCATCGCACGCCTCCCTCAACTTCTCCATTGCGCGGTGCAACCTGGTCCCCGCGTTCGACTCGCTCACTCCGATCGCCTCGGCGATCTCGGCGTTACCGAGCCCGGCGAAGTACTTCAACGCGATCAGTTCACGGTCACGAGGCGTGAGGGTCGCCAGCGCCGCGCTGAGCACCGACCTCCTCATCGCCGCCTCGACGGCCTCCTCGTGCGCCTCGCCCGCGGCCTCGTCAACAGGGTCGTCGGCAAGCTCGGTGTGGCGCTTGCGTCGGCGCAGCTCGTCGAGCGCAGCGTTGCGAGCGATCCCGAACAGCCAGCCACGATGGCTGCCGCGACTTGGATCGAAGCTCGCACGGCGCCTGTAGGCGCGCTCGAACGCCTGCGCCGTGACGTCCTCGGCGGCGCTGCGGTCGCGAAGCATCCCGGCGACGTAGGCGAAGACATCGTCTCGACTGGAGCGATAGAGCTCCTCGAAGGCCGTGTCGGCTTGCGCCGGGGCGTCGATCGCGGGGGCGACGAGCGTCTGGGTCATGGCCCTACTACGGCGCCTCTTGCGGTCCATCACACCGCCAGTATCGCTACGCGGACTTGAGCTTGATCTTCTCGGTCAGAGGCCGCGAGTTGCCGGCAGCGTCGCTGATCTTCACCGTGATCTGAGCGCTGACCTTCCTCTTCGCCACGGACTTCGTCGACCTGCTCCGTCGTATGGAAGAAGACCCGCGAGCCGTCAGCTGAAATCCCGTCAAAGGTCGGGACGGGTTCCGCGACGCCATCCCCGTCCTCTTGAGCATTCGTGGAGCCTCCTGATGCTGCGTCCAACCGGCGTCCACCCGGTTCGGGGGTCTAGGCAGCGGCGCGCAGCACTACCGGCTCTTCACGTCCGTACACGGACGCGTATGCGGCGCGGATCGAGTCGGCGGTGATCTCAACGAGGCGCGCGAGGTCCGCCTTCGAGATTGCGAGCGGGGGCATGAGCACGATGGTGTCGCCGAGCGGCCGGATGATCGCCCCGCGCTCGCGAGCGGCGAGCGTGACCTGGTGACCCAGCGCGAGCGCCGGATCGTGGTCTCCAAGGTCGATGCCGATCATGAAGCCGCGGCCACGGATCTCCGCAACCTCATCCATCGCGGCCACCGGCGCGAGCAGCTCGCCGAGCAGGCGGATCTTCGGCTGTAGGCGCACCAGCGTCTGCTCTCGGCGGAAGACCTCGATGCTGGCGAGAGCGGCCGCGCATCCAAGCGGGTTGCCGGTGAACGTGTGACCGTGAAAGAAGGTGCGGCCTTCCGCCGGCTCGCCCAGGAAGCCGTCGTAGACGCGCTCGGTGGCGAGCGTTGCAGCAAGCGGCAGGTAACCGCCGGTCAGTCCCTTTCCAAGGCAGAGGAAGTCGGGGGAGACCCGCTCCTGCTCGCAGGCGAACATGGTGCCTGTGCGCCCGAAGCCGGTGGCGACCTCATCGGCGATGAGGAAAACGTCGTGCGCCTCGGTCAACTCGCGCACCCGCCGCAGGAAGCCCGGCGGCTGAACCCGGATGCCGGCGGCACCCTGCACGAGCGGTTCGACGATGACCGCTGCGATCTCGTGACCGTGGAGCTCGAGCAGACGCTCGAGGCGTCGCGTGTCGCCAGGGTCCACGCGGTGCGTCTTGAAAAGCAGCGGGCCAAAGGCGGCGTGGAAGGTGTCGATGCCGCCCACGGAAACCGAGCCGATCGTGTCGCCGTGATAGCTGTCGGTCAGGCAGACGAAGGAATTGCGCTGATGGCGCTCGCCGTCGCGCTGACGCCAGTATTGGAACGCCATCTTCAGCGCGATCTCGACCGCAGTCGAGCCGGACTCGGAGTAGAAGACGCGGCTGAGTCCCGGGGGCGCGAGGTCGATCAGCTGCGCCGCGAGCTCGGTGGCGCCCGGGTGGGTCAGGCCCAGCATCGTCGTGTGGGAGATCCGGTCGAGCTGGTCGCGCACGGCGGCGTCGATCAGCGGGTGACGATGCCCGTGGACGTTGCACCAGAGCGACGAGACGCCGTCGATGTAGCGCCGACCCTCGGTGTCGATCAGATCAGTTCCGTCGCCGGACTCGATCGCGAGGGGAGCCTGCTCGCACCAGCCACGCTGCTGGGTGAACGGGTGCCAGACGTGCCGGTGATCGAGCTCGGTCGTGGACTCCGCCATCCACCGCGGACACTAGGTCTCGGTTCGGCGGGAAAAGAATCCCTCCTGTGTGACCGACCTCACACGCTTTCACTTGCGCAATAGTTGTGATCCTGAAACTATTGTTGAATGGAACCTGTATCCAAGGCAGACCGCGAACTGGGCCACCGCCTCGGCGCGGTCCTGCTCCAGTGCATCAGCTCCGACGGTGGGACGGCCATCCGCGTCATCGACGAGAGCGGCATCAGCTTCCAGCAGGTGAAGGTGCTCATGACGCTCGCCGGCGCCGACGAAAGCCCGAGCGTCAAGCAGGTCGCCGATGGGGTGGGGCTCTCGCTGCCCACCGTCAGTCGCGCCGTCGATGGACTCGTCAAGCGCGAGCTCGTCATTCGCACCGAGGACCCCGATGACCGCCGCCAGCGGATGCTCACGCTTGCAGCTTCCGGTCGCGAGCTTGCTGACCGGATCATGGCCGCGCGGTTCGAGGGCCTGGGTCAGTTCGCCGCCTCGCTCTCCGACTCAGAGCGCGAGCGACTTGACGAGGCGCTGGAGCTTTTGCTCGAGCGTCCTGAGATCGCGGCCATCTACCGCCAGTACCGAAGCCAGGCCTACGCATGACCCGCTACCGCCATCTGATCACCGAGGACAACTCCAAGTGGTGGACGCTCGGAGCGATGTGCTTCGCGCTGTTCATGATCATGCTCGACAACACGGTGGTGAACGTCGCACTGCCGTCGATCCAAAAGGATCTCGACACCAGCATCGGCCAGCTGGAGTGGGCGGTCAACGGCTACACGCTCTGCTTCGGCGTCCTCCTGGTCACCGGCGGCCGGCTCGGCGACATCTTCGGCCGTCGCCGGATGTTCCTCACCGGCGTGATCATCTTCGCGCTCACCTCGGCGACCGCCGGGCTTGCCGCCTCACCGGAGATGCTGATCGCCAGCCGGGTGCTCCAGGGCTTCGGCGCCGCGCTGATGATGCCGGCGACGCTCTCGATCATCACCAACGCCTTCCCTCCCGCGGAGCGCGGACGCGCGATCGGCACCTGGGCCGGTGTGTCGGCATTGGCGCTCTCGTTCGGCCCCCTGGTCGGCGGCTTTCTCGTCGAGCACATCTCCTGGCGGGCGATCTTCTTCATCAACCTTCCCGTCGCGGCGATTGCGATCACGGCGACCCTGTTCGCCGTGCGCGAATCGCGTGATCGCACGATCGCCCGAGTGGTCGACGTTCCCGGTGTCGCGACGCTGACGCTGGCGCTAACCGCGCTCGTTCTCGCGCTGATCGAGGGCAATTCGTGGGGCTGGGGTTCGCCCGCGATCTTCGCCCTCTTCGCTGGTGGCGTGTTTGGCCTCGTCGCCTTCGCCTTGGTGGAACGGAACGTCCGCGCACCGATGGTCGAGTTCGAGTTTTTCACGCACCGCAACTTCCTCGGCGCCAGTGCCGTCGCTTTCATCATCTCGTTCGCGATGCTCGGCACGTTCTTCTTCATGGCGATCTACATGCAGGACGTGCTCGGCTTCAGCGCTCTGGAGGCCGGAGTCCGCTTCCTCCCGACCACCATCCTCATCGCGATCATCGCTCCGCTCGCCGGGCGCCTCACCGATCGCGTGGGCGCCCTCTGGCCGATTGCGTCCGGGCTCGCGATCCTCACCGTGAGCATGTTCATGTTCGCTCAGATCAACCCGGCGACGACCTTCGCCGACCTGCTCGTGCCGTTCATGCTGATGGGCGTCGGGATCGCCCTGACGATGTCGCCGATGTCGACCGCCGCGATGAATGCCGTCAGTCAGAACAAGGCCGGAGTCGCCTCTGGGATCGTGACGATGGCCCGCATGGTCGGCGGCTCGGTGGGAGTCGCAGCGTCCGGCGCGATCTTCCAGGCACAGATGGGCGGCTTCGATCCCGCCGCCCTGGCCACGGGCGGCGACGCGGCCCGCGCCGACTTCGCCAATGCCCTCGGCAGTGCCATGGAACTCTCCGCAGTGGTCGTCCTGTTGGGCGTTGGCGTCGCTCTCGCGACGATCCGCGGCCGCGGCAGTCCCAGCCCGGCCGCCGAGCACACGGCCGGCGCCGAGCACGCTCCGGCCTGAGTTGCATTCGGCTCAATCTTGCAAATAGCATCCTCGCTGCGTGGCACGGCGAGTTACCCCAGCTTTGGTCCTCCTCGGCGTGGTACTTGCGGCTGCGCTCCCGGCAGGGGCGAGCTTCCCCGGGGTTAACGGACCGATCGCCTTCCGCGTGGATGATCTCGACACGGGTGAGAGCAAGCCGCTCTTCCGCGCTCAGGCCGACGGAACGCAGGTCAGCGAGCTCGACGCTCGCCCTGGCTTTGGCACCGACTGGAGCGCCGATGGGACCCGGATCGCGTTCGACTTCGTCGAGGGTGACGGCGACGTGCAGATCGCGACGATGGCGCCCGATGGAAGTGGTGTGGATGTGCTCACCTCTGGCGCCGGCATCCACGAGATCCCGTCGTGGTCGCCGGACGGTCGCCAGATCGTCTACGACTTCTCGCCGACCTCGGACTTCAACTCGCCACAGTTCGAGACCAACCTATGGACCATGCGGGCGGATGGGAGCAAGAAGCGACGCCTCCCGATGCGCTCGCGGGGCTTCGACGTCGAGCCGCGCTACTCGCCCACCGGCGGACAGATCGCGTTTGGGCGGCTTCGGATAAGCGAGGACGGGGACTTCAGTCAGGCCATCTTTCTCGTCGATACCGGTACGCGTCGGGTCCGGCAGTTGACGCCGTGGCGCCTTTCCGCCGAACACCCCACGTGGTCGCCCGACGGGCGTTGGGTCCTCTACAACACCCCGACCGGAACCATCCAGAAGCTCCGGCCGAACGGGGAGAGACGCCAGACCGTTAAACCGGCAACGCGAGACTTCGGCGGCCACAAGCCCTGGTTCTCGCCGGATGGCACCCAGATCCTTCTCATGTGCGAGAACCAGGGGACCCGACAGCGGGCCCCGGACGACTACAACCAAGACATCTGTGTGATGAACGCCGACGGGTCAAACCTCACCCACGTGATCAGCACACCTGATCGTCACGAGAATTGGCCCAGCTGGGGGCCGGCGGTGCCATGACGACCCCGACGCTTTAGGGAAACGAGAGTTCGAGCTCGGGCCAGGAGTCCGGGTCGGCGAGGTCGAGCGGCGTCAGCGTGGCGACCTCAATCGAAGCGACCTCCGCGATCGTCGCACGATTCGAGCGCTCCAACTCGTCCGGGTCATCCGGCCAGGGCGTCAGAACGACTGCGCGCACGGCGAGACCGGCGCTGCGCACGGCCTCGATCGTCAGCAGCGTGTGGTTGATGGTCCCGAGGCCAGGCGAGGCCACGATTACCACGGGCAGACCGAGATCCACCGCGAAGTCTCGGATCAGGTAGTCGCGGGCCAGCGGCACGAGAAAGCCACCGACGCCCTCCGCCACGAGCATGTCGGCGCTCGCGGCCGCCGCCTGGGCCCGCTCCCGCAGCAGCGCCGGGTCGATCGTCTCGCCCGCCAGTTCTGCTGCAAGGTGAGGGGAGACGGCTGGGCCGTAGCGATAAGGGGCGATCTCGTGGTCCGACTGCTTCGACCCTGAAGCTCGCCGTAAAAGCTCGTGGTCGGCCTCGGCGCCTTCCAGTTCGTCAAGGCCGCTGACGGCTGGCTTGAAGACAGCCACGCTGCGACCAGCGGCCGCGGCGGTATGCGCGACTACCGCGGCAACGACGCTCTTGCCGACCTCGGTTCCCGTGCCGGTTACGAAGATGCTCACGCCGCGCGCGGCAGCCCGAGGCCCGCGTTCGCGGCGCCCACCTGCGGCGACTCGCGGCCGATCAGTCCGAGCGAGCGGGCGTGGCGGCCGATCAGGTGCGCGGCGCCACGGAGCTCGTCGGCCCGGTGGTTCGCCATCACCGTCAGCCGCAACCGCGAACTGCCCTCCGGCACCGTTGGCGGGCGGATCGCCTGAGCGAAGACGCCGTCGCGAAGGGTCCGCTCGCACAGCACTGTGGCCGTCTTCGCCTCGCCGACGATCAGTGGGACGATCTGGGTGCGTGAGCTGCCGACGTCGAGTCCTTCGGCGGCGAGCGACTCCCGCAGCGTCGCGGCGTTGCGTCGCAGCTGCTCGACCATGTACGGCCGCGCCTCGAGCACGTCAAGCGCGGCCAGCGCAGCGCCGATCGACGGCGGCGGAGGCGCGGTCGAGTAGATGAACGGCCGGGCGGTGTTGACGAGCAGCTCGACCAGCTCAGCCGACGCACAGGCGTAGGCCCCGTAGCCGCCCAGCGCCTTGCCGAGGGTCCCGATGACGACGTCGACCTCGCCGGAGAGCCCGGCGGCGGCCACCGCGCCGCGCCCGCCGGGCCCGAGTGCGCCGGTTCCGTGGGCTTCGTCGACCATCAGGAGGCAGTCATGAGCGCGCGCGAGCTCGACCAGCTCGCAGAGCGGGGCGACGTCGCCGTCCATGGAAAAGACGCTGTCGGTGACGATCAGCCGTGCGTCGGCGCCAGCCTCGCGCAGGCCCCACTCGAGGTGCTCGACGTCGCGGTGGCGATAGACGAACGTCCGCGCGTTCGCCAGCCGGCAGCCGTCGATGATGCTGGCGTGGTTGAGCTCATCGGAGAAGACGACGCCACCGCTTCCGGCCAGGGCCGCGACGACGCCGCTGTTGGCGAGATAGCCGGAGCCGAACAGCAATGCCGCCTCCGAGCCCTTGAACGCCGCCAGGCGCCGCTCGAGCTCGGCGTGTATCGACATCGAGCCCGAGATCAGCCGCGAGGCGCCGGCCCCTGCGCCGTAGCGCTCAGCCGCCTCGGCAGCGGCGGCGCGCACACGCGGGTGATCGGCGAGCCCGAGGTAGTTGTTCGAGCACAGGAGGAGGACCTCGATGCCGTCGACCGTGACCCGTGGCTGCTGAGCGCCCTCGATCGTCCGCAGACGCCGGTGCAGACCCGCGGCGCGGATCCGGGCGAGACGATCTGATGCTTCGCTCAAGGAACCAGGCGCCTCAACAGCGGCGCGGCTCGGCTTCGTCCTGTCGGACTCCGCCTCACTACGCAGCGCGTTCGGAGGGACGCTCGGGATAACCGGGCACAGCGCCCTTCTTCTTGATCACCCGTAGCTGGGTGGACGGGTCCCAGAAGTTCGCGTCCGCCTGGCTGTCGATCAGCTCGTCGATCGGCGTCGCGGGGTCGCGCCGTCGAGCCAGCCATCGCGGTTGTCGGGCCGCGGGTTGGCGCCGTTGTCCGGTTGGCGCGCGACGTTGAGCCCGAGCTCGGTGAACATCTCGCGGTCCTCGGCAGGCTCGGCGCCGAGGGTCGTGAGGAAGTTGCCCATCATCACGCCGTTGAGCCCGGCCCGCACCGCCAGCGGCTGCAGGTCGCCGAGGTTCTCGACCCGGCCCCCGCAGAGGCGGAAGAGCGCGTCGGGGAGGATCAGCCTAAAGATCGCGATCCACTTCACGACGTCCCAGGGGTCCATCAGCTCGCGATCGCCGAATTTGGTGCCTGAGCGCGGGTTGAGCAGGTTGATCGGCACCGATGTGGGGTTGACCTCGGCGAGCTCGAACGCCATCTCGACGCGCTGACGCGGGGTCTCCCCAAGATTGAGGATGCCCCCGACGCAGGTCTCCATCCCGGCTTCCTTGACCGCGTCAATCGTGCGCATCCGGCCCTCGTAGCGGACGGTCGTCGTGACCTCCTCGTAGTAGGAGCGGGCGGTCTCGACGTTGTGGTGGACGCGCTGGATGCCGGCGTCGGCAAGCGTGCGGGCGCGATCGGGTGAGATGTGGCCGACCGACGCGCAGCGCTTGAGGTTGGTGTGCTCGGCGACGAGCTTGGCCCCCTCGACGATCTTCTCGAAGTCGCGCTTGGAGAGGCCCTGGCCCTGGGTGACCATGCAGAAGCGGTGGGCTCCCGCCGCCTCGGCCGCCTTTGCGTGCTCGAGGATCTGGTCGGGCTCCATCATCGCGTGCATCGGCGTGTCGGCCTCCGCGTATTTCGACTGGGCGCAGAAGCCACAGTCCTCGGCGCAGCCGCCGGACTTGGCGTTGACCAGCGAGCAGAGGTCGGTCGAGTCGGCGAAGCGCTCCGTGCGAACCGCCCACGCACGCTCGACCAGGTCGCCGATCGCGTCGTGGTCGGTGAGCGCCCCGAGCTCCAGGGCCTCCTCGAACGAGATCAGCGACGCCATCAAGCCGAAAGCTAGGCACCGGTTCGGACGGCTAAGCGGCTGTCAATGCTGGCCGCAATGCCGACGCGGTACAGCACTCCGTGGGCAGCCTGCGCTTGGAAGGTCAAGCCAAAGCGTCGCTGAGCGGGCTGCTCAGACCGGTGCGTTATGCAGCGACTCCCAGAGGTAGATGCTCGCAAGCGTTCGGTGGGGGCTCCAGCGCTCGCCCATCCGCTCGACCTCCTTTGGCGGCGGGATCATGTCCAGGCCGTACTCCAGCTCGACCGCGCGACGAATGCCTAAGTCGCCGGTCGGCAGCACATCGGGGCGCTGGAGGAAGAACATGCAAAACACCTGCGCGCTCCAGAGGCCGAAGCCGCGAACCGCGGTGATCTCGGCGATCACCTCCTCGTCTGAGAGCTCGCCGAGGCGCTCGAGCTCGAGTTCGCCGCCGACCACGTGAGCTGCGAGGTCGCGGACGTACTCGACCTTGCGCCACGAGAGACCGGCGTCGCGAAGCGTCTGCGGATCGATCTCGAGCAGCGCCTCGGGCGACGGTTTGTCGGCGTCGAAAAGGGCGGCCACCCGCGCATGGATCGCGGCGGCGGCCTTCACCGAGACCTGCTGTCCCACGACGCTGCGCAGCAGCGTGCCGAACGCGTCAACGGCCGGGGTGCGCTTGTAACGGGTCTCCAGCGACAGCTCGCCGAGCCTGTCTATAAGCCGTTCCATGACCGGATCGGATGCCGCTAGCTCGCGGTGAGCGTCCATCCTCGCCACGCTACGTCAACGCTGTGGCTTAAGGATCCGTGAGGAACGGTCGCTAACCTGCCGCCCGGCGCTGACCGGTCCCCTAGGCCCGCGACTACCTTGCGGCGGAGGTGTTGTCAGCTGCCGAGGGGCAATGAAGGCCGCAACCAGTTCATCCAAGCTGCTCGTTGCCGTGCTTGCGCTCGGGTTCGCTGTGCTGCTCGCAGCGGGTCTGCCCGGCGGCGAGACGGAGCCGGCCGGCGCCCAGGTGGTGCCGCCCGCGAAGCCGAACATCATCGTTCTGCTCACAGACGATCAGGAGTCGCGCTCGATGCGGGTGATGAAGATCACCGCGAAGAAGCTGAAGCGAAACGGTGTGACGATGAAGCGCTTCTACGACAACTTCCCGCTGTGCTGCCCGTCGCGCGCGACGCTGCTGACCGGCCAGTACGCCCACAATCACCACGTCCTCTCGAACACCGCACCGGACGGCGGCTACGGCGTCTTCAACGAACTCCACGGCGAGAACTACCTGCCGCTGTGGCTTCAGGACGCCGGCTATCGCACCTCCTACGTCGGCAAGTACCTGAACGAGTACGCGGAGCCAGACGAGTACGGCACGGTCCCGTCCGACGTCCCGCTCGGCTGGGACGACTGGCATGTGCTCGCGCCGTCGCGAGCGCAGTACTTCAACTACACGCTCAACCAGAACGGGGCCTGCGCAAGTACACGGAGGCGGCCGAGGACTACAGCACCGAGGTCTTCACCAAGAAGGCGCGCAACTTCATACGCGCCAACGCGCGCGCCCAGACTCCGTTCTTCCTCGAGCTCGGCTACGCGGCCCCGCACGGCGGCGGTGGCGGCGACCCAGGACGCTCGTGCAACCGCGCTGCAGTGCCAGCGCCTGAGGACCTCGGCACGCTGAAGGGCAAGTTCCGCGGGATCCTGCCGCCCTCGTTCAACGAGGCCGATACCTCCGACAAGCCGGCGGCGGTCGCGAGCCGCGAGCCGCTGACGCCGGGTCAGATCTCCGACACGCTGCGCAAGCGCCGGTGCGCGTGGGAGTCGCTGCTCGGGGTGGACCGCAGCATCGGCGAGATCACCGACGAGCTCGCGCGCGACGGCATCGAGGAGAACACCTACGTCTTCTTCTTGTCCGACAACGGCTTCCTGCGTGGCGAGCACCGAATCCGCGACAACAAGCGCTTCCTCTACGAGGAGTCGGCCCGAGTGCCGTTCATCGCTGTCGGCCCCGGGATCCCGGAGGGCGAGAGCTCCAACGACGTAGTTGTGAATGCCGATCTGACCTCCACGATCCTCGAGCTGGCCGGCGCCAGCGCGGGTGTGGTCCAAGACGGCCAGTCGCTGATGCCCAGCCTGACCAGCCCGAAGCTCGAGCGCGGTCGCGCGATCCTGCTCGAGGCGTACGCGGGGACGCCGATGCTCGGGGTGCGGACGTCGCGCTACCTCTACACCGAGTGGCAGGCGGCGGAGTCTGACCGAGGACCTGACCGGCCCGCTCCTGCCTCCGGAGAAGGAGCTCTACGACACCTACGCGGACCCGTATCAGCTCGATAACCGCGCCGCGGACCCCAACTACGCCAACGTCGTGGCCGAGCTCGGCGATGAGCTCGACGAGCTGATCGAGTGCGCCGGCGACAACTGCCGAGGTGCCCCGGCGGCGACGCTGACGTTCGCCAACGGAGGAACCGGTGAGAATGGCTGCGTGATAGCGCCCATCACCGCATCTCTGAATCCCGGGCCCGACGACGGCCCAATCGTGGGCGTCACATTCCGAGCGGGCAAAACGCTGATCGGAACCGACAACGAGGCGCCCTACGAGGCGCCGATCCCCGACGCCGCGATTCGCGCCGAGCAGCCCAAGCGCGCAACGGTCCTCGCCGAGACGCTGTACACCGACGGCCGCCGACTGACGCTTCCCGCCAAGATTCGCCTGTGCTCTTAGGTAGGCCAAGGCTTGCCGCCGCGTTCGCGGTGGCGGCGGCGACCGCTGCGGTCGCGGGCTGTGGGGGCGATGACGTCGAGCCGAACCCCGCCGGTCACACCCGACCCCGCCTACGGTGCGCAGCCGAACTTCGTCGTCATTTACACCGACGATCAGGACGCTTCCTCGTTCACGAATCAGACGATGCCGATCACCCATCGCGAGATCGTCCGCCGCGGAACGCAATTCACCAACTACTACGACACGACCCCGCTCTGCTGTCCCGCGCGGGCGGGGCTTCTCACCGGCCAGTACGGACACAACAACGGCGTGCTCGCCAACAAACCCGGATATGGCGACCTCTCTGATAACGACAACAACCTCCCGGTCTGGCTCCAGCGCGCGGGCTATCGAACGGCGATCGTCGGCAAGTTCCTCAACGGCTACGAGAGTGCCGTCGAGGACAAGGACGAGGTCGCCCCGGGCTGGGATCTGTGGTCGGTCGAGGTCGGGAACGGTCGCGGCTACTACGACTTCAAGCTCGCCGTCAATGGACGCCAGCGTAAGGAGACGCTACAAGGGCGAGTACCTCACCGACGTCCTCAACCAGCGTGCCGTCGAGGACGTCGAGGAGTTGTCGGGCGAGACGCCGTTCTTCCTCTGGGTCACCCAGAGCGCTCCACATGTGGAAAACATCAACGCGGACAGCGGCGGGTCCGTGCGGGGGCCAGGCGGTGCCGCCACCGCGCGACCTCGGGCGTTTCGCTGGACGCCGAGCTCCCGCGCCTACCCGGCGTTCTCGAGACCGATGTATCCGACAAGCCGGCGATCGTTAGCGGGCAGCCGCCGATCAGCCCGAAGAAGCGCGAGATCCTCCGCCACCGTTACCAGTGCCGGCTCGAGACGCTTCCAGCGGTTGACCGCGGCATCGGCGAGATCGTCGAAGCTCTCCGAGAGGCCGGCGAGCTCGACGAAACCATCCTCGATCTTCAGCTCCGACAACGGCACATTCCAGGGCCAGCATCGACTCCCCGGCGGTAAAGGACTCGCCTACGAAGAGGCAGCGCATCTGCCACTCGCAATCCGGGTGCCTCCGAAGTTCGCCGGCGGCTACGGCGACACCCGCGACGGTGGACGCCATGGCCGCGAATATCGACTTCGCGCCGAGCTTCGTCGAATGGGCCGGTGCCGAGACCTGCCCGGTGGCCGGCGACTGCCGCGTGATGGACGGCCGTTCATGGCTGCCCCTTTTCGATCCGTCCCAGGGCGACTATCCCGCAAACCGTCCGCTGGGCACCGAGCTCGACCTCGGGAAGGAAGCGGTTGCACCCGGCCGGGGGATTCCGTGTTCGTTTGAGGGCGTTCGCGACGAGCGATACCTGTTCGTTCGCCACACGTCGCTGCCCGACCTCGCGACCGGCGAGTGTGAGGTAACCGAGACGCGTGAGCTCTACGACCACGAGACGGATCCGTTCGAGCTTGACAACCTGGTCGCAACGGGTCCGCGGGACCCGGCGCTCGAGGAGCGATTTGCCGAGCTGACGGCGGAGCTGCACGACTGTGCCGGTATCGAGGGCCGCGACCCCGAGCCCGCCAGCGGCAACTACTGCCGCTAGATCTAGCCGATCACCCAGTCGGCGATCTCGTCGCGGTCGAAGCGATAGGCCTCTGGCGTGGAGCGGTCGGCTCCGGCCACCACGAGGTGCGGGATCGCGTCGCGGATGACGAGAGTCATGACCTCGCCGGGAGAGGTGTCGAGATCGGCGGCCACCTCGTCGACGCCGATCAGCCGGGGATCGTCAGGCCAGTCCGCGAACCGGACGTCGCCGCGGTGCTGCCCATAGGACTGGGCGAAGGCGCGCACCAACAGCGCGAACATGACGCAGGCGACGATGATGCCGAGCAGGGTCACCCACCGAAATTAGCGACCCTGCCAGCGCGGCTTGCGTTTCTCGGCGAAGGCGCGGATCCCCTCGCGGAAGTCCTCCGAGGCAAAGCACGAGCGGCGCAGCTCGATCAGCTCGCGCTCCTGCTCCGAGGAACCCGGTCAAACGGGCGAGCGTCTCGATTGCGGCCTTGTTGCCGGTCATCGACAGCGGCGCGTTGGCCGCGATCTCGGCGGCGAGCTCGATGGATGCGGCCTCGACCTCGTCGTCGTCGGCAAGCCAGTTGACGAGCCCGATCCGCTCGGCGCGTTCGGCGTCGAGATTGCGCCCGGTGAGAAACAGCTCGCGCGTGTAGGCGACGCCGACGACGTCGATGAATCGCTCCAGCCCGGTGTGCGCGTAGATCAGGCCCAGCTTCGCCGGCGGCATCCCGAGCTTGGCGCCGGTGCGCACAGGCGCAGGTCGCAGCGGACGGCGAGCTCGAGGCCGCCGCCGAGGCAGTGGCCGTTGATCGCGGCGAGGACCGGATACGGATGCGCGCTGATCGCCTCCATCGCCGCGGTGAACGGATGGGCGACGAGCGCCTCGGCGTCCTGTTCGAAGCTCGAGTCGTCGATCCCGCCGATGTCGTAGCCGGCTGAGAACGCACGGCCGGTACCGGTGATGACGCACGCACCGGGTCTCGATCCCGTCGGCGAGCGTTGGCAGCGTCGCGGCGATCGCGTCGAGGACCTCGTGGTCGAGCGCGTTGCGCTTCTCGGGGTTGTTGAGCGTGAGCCGGGCGACCGCCTCGGCGGGCTCGATCCAGCAGCAGCTTGCCCGATCGGCGAGCTCGCGTCACTCGAGGACGACGAGAACGTCGCCCTCCTGGACGGACTGGCCTTCCTCGCAGCGAATTTCCTTGACGACGCCGTCGTCCTCGACCTCGACCGGCATCTCCATCTTCATCGACTCGAGGATGACCACGGTGTCGCCGTCGGCGACCTCGTCGCCGACCGCGACCTCGATCTTCCAGACGGTTCCGGTGATGTGAGCTTCGACGTCTGTCATCAGGGCGGCACAATATCCGCCCCCATGGACCGATCGCTCATCATCGTCGCCGCCCGCAACGAGGCCGACCGGATCGGCGCCACCGTCGCGGCGCTCGCCGCGGCACTGCCCGAGCCGAGATCTGGGTCGCCGACGACGGCTCGACGGACGGCACCGCCGAGGCGGCCCTCGCCGCCGGCGCGCGCGTAGTCAGCCGCGGCAAGCCACACGGCAAGGGCGGCAACATGACCGCGGCGGCGACCGCGGCGCTCGACGGCGTGCCGGCCGATGCCGCCGGGATCGCGCTCGTCTGCGACGGCGACCTCGGCGAGTCGGCGGGCGCGCTCGCGGCACTGGTCGACGCCGTTCAGCAGGCCGGCGCTGCGATCTCGCGGTCGCCGCGTTCCGCCGCCGGGTCGGTGGCGGCTTCGGCGTCGCGCTGCGCTTCGCTCGCTGGGCGATCCGCAGCCGCTGCGGCTACGAGCGCGGGCGCCCCGATCTCGGGCCAGCGGGCGATGCGTCTCGAGGTCCTGCGCGCGGTCCTGCCGTTCGCGTCCGGCTACGGGATGGAGGTGGGGATGACGGTCGACGCCGTCGCGCCGGCTACCGCGTCGCAGGAGGTCGAGCTCGACCTCGAGCACCGCGCGACCGGCCGGACCCTGGGCGGGTTCGTGCACCGCGGCGCCCAGCTGCGCGACTTCGCCCGCGCCTGGCTGGCACGCCGGTAATTGCGATCGCGGAGGCCGCAGGCCGAAGCGGAGCCCCGCCGCCGTTGAGGCGGCTTATTCGTCCAATTGGCTTGAGCAAAGCGGGAGCGGCCGATGCATTGACCCGTGACCCTGATTGCCAGAACTGCCATTGCCCTCGCCGCGACCGCGTTCGCGGCCCTGATCTTCGCCGCCGCGCCCGCGGCGGCCTCACCCGCCTCGCAGAGCGCCGGCCTCGCCCAGGTCCGCGCCGAGCTAAGGAGGCGAGCGCCGCCCTCGACCAGATCTGGGGCGACGACTACGCCGACGACGACTCCGAGCGACGACGCGGACGACGACTTCGCCGATGAGTTCGCGACGATTTCGATGACGAGCTCGAGGATGTCGTGGGTGACGCCTCCGACGACTTCGACGACGACGACGTCTGCGACGACTCCGAGTCCGTCGACCTCGATGCTGTCGCCGCGAACCTTCAGCACACCGCCGCCGCACGCCAGCTCGCCTCGAAGCTGAAGCCGCGCAAGATCCGCCCGGTTGCGCTGCTGGCCGTCGCCGAGCAGGCCGACGAGAACGTCTTCGAGTACGCCGACGACATCGGCTGGGTCGAGCCCCCGAGCAGCCGACCTTCGTCGACGCGCTCGACCAAGAGCCTCGACGTGCGCTCGGCGATGATCGGCGCACTGATCTCAGCGGCGCCGAAGCAGGCGGAATCCGCCCGCGGCAAGTCGCTCAAGACGATCGCCGACCTGCTCTCCGACGGCGACCCCGAGGTGCTGTTGGACACGCTTGCCGAGGAGGACGGCTACGGCGCCACGCCGGAGGTCAAGCAGACCGTCGTGCCGGTTCTCGCCGGGATGCTCGACGACGCCGACAAGTCCGCCGTGCGACATCCGCGACCTTGGTTCCTCGCTGCGTGGCAACGAGCGGCGCGATCACGCGTGATGCCGCTGGAGCGATCGAGTCCGAGCTCAACGACCTCCCCGACTACGTCGACGAGCTCTTCGCCGACATGGAGGACTACGACGATCCCGCCGCCGGCGTGGCCGCCTTCTGCGGCTACCTGGCCGGGCTGCCGCTGCCTCCCGCCGACGCCTGCGGCTGAGCCCGCGCGCTCGGATATAGCCTCGCGCGCGACTTGATCCTCGCGATCGACCAGGGCACGACCGGCACCACCTGCCTCGTCTTCGACGGCGACGGCCGGGTCCGCGGCCGCGCCTACAGCGAGTTCGGCCAGCACTTCCCGCGCCCGGGCTGGGTCGAGCACGACGCGAACGAGATCTGGGAGGTCACGCGGCGGGTCGCTCGTCACGCCCTCGCCGACGCCAAGGCCGACACCGGCTCGCTTGACGCGATCGGGATCACCAACCAGCGCGAGACGGTCGTCGCCTGGGATCCGAAGACCGGGCGAGCCGGTCCACAACGCGCTCGTCTGGCAGGACCGGCGCACGGCGGCGCGCTGCGACGAGCTGCGCGAGGCGGGTCATGAGGACCTCGTCCGCGAGCGCACCGGGCTCGTGCTCGACCCCTACTTCTCGGGCACGAAGATCGAGTGGCTGCTCGCGAACGTCGAGGCGGCGCGCGACGCCGTCTTCGGAACGATCGACTCGTGGCTGGTCTTCAAGCTCACCGGCCGCCACGCGACGGACCTCACCAACGCCTCGCGGACGATGCTGTTCGACATCCGTGAGCTGCGCTGGGACCCGGAGCTCTGTGACCTGCTCGGCATCGACCCGCAGCGGCTGCCCGAGCCGTTGCCGTCGGCTGGCAGTCTTCGGGACGACGACCGAGTTCGGTGGCGAGATCCCCGTCGCGGGGATCGCCGGCGACCAGCAGGCGGCGCTCTTCGGTCAGGCGTGTCAGGAGCCGGGGATGGCGAAGAACACCTACGGCACGGGCAGCTTCATCCTCCTCAACTCCGGCGATGAGGCCCCGGAGCCCGAGGACGGGCTGCTGACGACGATCGCGTGGGGCCTCGGCGACCGGGTCACCTACGCGCTCGAGGCGGCGGTCTTCGTGACCGGAGCGGCGGTGCAGTGGCTGCGCGACGGGATCGGGATCGTCGCCGAGGCGGCAGAGACCGAGGGAATGGCGGCGTCGCTCGAGTCCAACGACGACGTCTACTTCGTACCGGCACTCACCGGCCTTGGCTCGCCGCATTGGGACCCGTATGCGCGCGGCGCGATCGTCGGGCTCACCCGCGGAACGACCCGTGCGCACCTCGCGCGAGCGGCGCTCGAGGCGATCGCCTACCAGACGGTCGACGCGGTTCGCGCGCAGGAGCGCGCCGCCGGACGCGAGCTGACCGAGCTTCGCGCCGACGGCGGCGCCGTTGCCAACCGCTGGCTGATGCAGTTTCAGGCCGACGTGCTCGGCGCGCCCGTGATCGTCCCGGAGATCGCCGAGACGACCGCGCTCGGCGCCGCGTACCTGGCGGGCATCGGCAGCGAGCGCTGGGACGCGGACGCAGGTGGCTGAGATGTGGCGCGAGACCGCGCGCTATGAGCCTGCGATGGAGGCCGACGAGCGCGAGCGCCTGCTCGGCCGCTGGGCCGAGGCGGTCGAGCGCGCCGGCGGCTGGGCCGAGCGCGAGTAACCCCACTCCGCGGCCGAGGGTAGGAACTCGGCGTGGAGGAGACTGAGGCCCCAGCGCTACAAGGAGACCCGGCCCGGCGGAGCTGTTCCAGCCGATCCACGAGTGGTCGCGTACGCACGATGCCGGCTGGACCTACGAGCTCGCGCGGATGGTGATGACCTACGTCGCGCTCTTCGCCTACCGCGCGCGGCCGATCTCGACCCAGAACGTCCCCTCAAGCGGCGCCTTCATCCTCGCGCCGAACCACTTCTCGAACATGGACCACTTCTTCGCCGGCGTCCACGTGCGCCGGAAGATCCGCTTCATGGCGAAGTCGCAGATGTTCTTCCGCAATCGCGTTCTCGACTACATCTACCGGGTCGGCGGCGTCTTCCCGGTTCGCCGCGGCCACCACGACGAGGAGGCGTTCATCACCGCCCACTCGATCCTCGATCGCGGCGGCTGCGTGCTGATGTACGCCGAGGGCGGGCGCTCGCGCTCGCAGCAGCTCGGCGAGCCGAAGGCGGGCGTCGGGCCGGCTCGCGCTCGAGTCGGGCGTGCCGGTCGTCCCGGTCGCGATCCATGGCTCGAAGTCGGTGCGCTCGTGGAAGCGGCTCGTCTTCCCGAAGGTGACGATCCAGTACGGCGAGCCGATCAGCTTCGCCGCGGTCGCCGATCCCGAGTCGCGAGCAGCAGCTCGAGGCGTCGCGCGAGATCTTCGACCATGTGCGGACGATGTACGCGGCGCTCGACGAGCAGGGCCGCGCGGGCGTGATCAAGGGGCTTGCGGGAGAAGGCCGCCGCGGCCGTCTCAACCGACCCGACCGGCCGCGCTCACTCGTAACGTTTCTCGACCGTCTTCCAGTGCTCCGGGTCGTGGCCCGGGAGGATGACCGCCTGCGGATACGTGCGAGCGAAGTGCTCCAGCTCGCGCTTGGAGCGCCGCCAGTTGTGGCGATCGAACGGGCGCGGCGGCTCGGGGGCGTCGCCGAGCTGGCCGATCGTGTAGATCGCGTCGCCGGCGATCACGAGGTCGCGGTCGCGCAGGCGGCAGATCAGCGACTGGTGGCCGGCGCTGTGTCCCGGGGTGGAGGCGAGCCGAACGCTGCCGTCGCCGAAGAGGTCGAAGGTGCGGCCGAAGGTGGCGTAGGAACCGATCGTGTCGCCGCCGTAGGAGATCGTTCGGTAGTCGAAGGCGTAGTCGTAGTGGGCCGGGCGGTATCCGCGCATGATCGGGTTGCTCCCGGTGGTCGCGTCGTCCCACTCGTCCTCGGTGATCACGAAGGTCGCGTCGGGGAACTGCGACATCCCGGAGCTGTGGTCGAAGTGCAGGTGGGTCATGACGATCAGGCGGATCGACTTCGGGTCGACTCCGCGGTCGCGCAGCTGGCCGGGCAGCTCGTGCTCGCGCTCGACCGTCGGGCGCGAGAAGCGGCCGTAGATGCGCGCCGAGGTTCTCGGTCGGCGACGAGCCGATCGAGGGATGCAGTCCCGAGTCGACCAGAAACGGCGCCGGCCACGGGTGGCGGATCAGGTAGGCCGGGATCGGCAGGTCGACGTAGTCGGAGCGGCGCGTGCCGAGGCCGAGCATCCGCAGGGTCGCGAGGCGCTCGGCCGACTCGATGAACGCCATCGGCGACGCCATCGTCCCGGTCAGGATCGGCTCGACGACCACGGTCGCTCCGGCCTGTCCGCCCGGGAGCGGGCCGGTGAGCGGATTGGGCTCGGCCCGCACCTTCATCGCTCGCGGACGTAGACAGATAGCCTGCGCCCGCAATGGGGCAGCAGAGTTCGCGCATCTTCGCGCCCGGCTTGCTTGACGGCCGCGTCTGCGTGGTCTCAGGAGCAGGTACCGGGCTTGGCCGCCAGTCGGCGCTCGAGCTCGTGCGCCTCGGCGCCACCGTGATCGGGTGCGGGCGGCGCGCCGAGCCGATCGAGTCGATGGT
This sequence comes from uncultured Solirubrobacterales bacterium, assembly GCA_963746215.1. Lineage (GTDB taxonomy): Bacteria > Actinomycetota > Thermoleophilia > Solirubrobacterales > 70-9 > WHSW01. The sequence continues at coordinate 161,028 of CAVVAT010000001.1, read as the reverse complement.
CGCCGAGGCCGAGCCGCTCTCGCCGGCACCGCGGAGGCCGTCGCGATGGACATCCGCGACGACGCCGCGGTCGACGAGCTGTTCGACGGTGATCCTCGAGCGCCACGGCCGCGTCGACGTTCTCGTCAACAACGCCGGGCGGCCAGTTCCTCAGCCCGGCCGAGGCGATCTACCCCGAAGGGCTTTCGGACCGTGATCGAGCTCAACGTTGTCGGCACGTGGCTGATGACCCACGCCGCCGCGACCAAGGCGTTCATCCCCCAGAAGGAGGGCAAGGTCCTGAGCGTCACCCTTTCGCCGCACAACGGGATGCCCGGGATGGTCCACTCCGGCGCCGCGCGGGCGGCGGTCGAGAACATGATGCGCACGCTGGCGATCGAGTGGGCGCGTTTCGGGATTCGCCTCTGCGCGCTCGCCGCGGGCCAGTTCGACACCGAGACGCTGCGCACCAAATACCCGAAGGAGGTGGTCGCGGCCGTGCCGCAGACGGTGCCGCTGCAGCGGATGGGCACCGAGGAGGAGTGGGCGTGGATGATCGCCTACCTGGCGTCGCCGGCAGGCGACTTCTTTTCGGGCACGACGATCACGATGGACGGCGCGCGCGATAATTGGTTCGGCCCCTGGCCGCCGGGGGTCTACGGTGAGAGCGGCGAGCCCCCGGCCGAGGAGAGAAAGAAATGAGCGCACAGCCCGAGTCCCCCGAGGAAACCCCGCTGGACGACGTGCTGGTGGGCAACCGCGAGCGGTGGCTCGACGGCCCGCCGAACGAGCTCTTCGCCGAGCTGCGCTCCAAGTGCCCGGTCCACTGGTCGTCGGAGATCTCGCAGTTCCCCGAGGAGGACGGGTTCTGGTCGGTGACGCTCGCCGACGATGTTCATGCCGTCAGCCGCGACTGGCAGACGTACTCGTCAGAGCGGGGCGGGATCACCGCGCTCACCAACGCGATCATCCCGCTCGAGCTGATCCAGGCGATGTTCATCGGCATGGACCCGCCCAAGCACGACCGGCTCAAGGCGCTCTTTCAGCGCGGGCTTCACCCCGAAGCGGATCGCCGAGCACGAGGACGAGATCCGCGAGATCACTCGCGAGCGTCCTCGACCGCCTCGATGGCCGCGAGGAGTGCGACCTGGTCGAGGAGGTCGCCCAGCCCGTCGTGGCCCGCGTGATCGGCAGCTTCATGGGGATCTCGCCCGAGGACGACATCGTCTGGGCGCGGCTGATGAACAACACCCTTGGTGCCGGCGAGCGCGAGGGGCCGGAAGACGCGCAGCTGATCATGGAGAAGGACGTCCCCGAGATCTTCGAGCGCTGCCGGGTGCTGATCGAGGAGCGGCGGGCGAACCCGACGGACGACCTCACCAGCGTCCTCGTCCACGCCGAGGTCGACGGCGAGACGCTCGAGGAGCACGAGATCGTCATGGGCTTCTTCCTGCTGATGGCCGCCGGCAACGACAGCACGAAGGCGACCTACTGCAGTGGCATGCGCGCGCTGCTCGAGAACCCCGACGAGATGCGCAAGGTCATCGACGATCCGTCGCTCGTCTCGAGCACGGTGGAGGAGGCGCTGCGGATGTTCCCGGCGTTCGCGCACTTCCGCCGCACCGCCACCCGCGACGTCGAGCTCAACGGCCAGCAGATTCGCCGAGGGCGACAAGGTGGTCATGTGGTACGTCTCGTCCAACCGCGACGAGTCGCGCTACGAGGATCCCGACCGCTTCGACGTGGAGCGCAACCCCGAGCACCAGGCATTCGGCGCCGGCGGCCGCCACTTCTGCCTCGGCACGGCGCTCGCCCGCCTCGAGCTGAACATCCTCTTCGAGGAGACGCTGAAGCGCTACCCGGAGATCGAGCTCGCCGGCGAGCCGGAGTACGTCGTCTCACCGTTCATCAACCAGCTCGGCACGCTGCCGGTAAAGCTGGGCCCGCGCGCATGACGCGTCGCTCGTAACGGTCTAGGCACCCTCAGCGCACCACCCGCGCGGCCGAGCGCCTCAGACTCGGCCGATGCCCGCCGACGCCGACGTTTTCCCGCCAGTCGCGGGCAAACGTCGAGTCTCGCGAGCGGGGCGGCTGGTCGCGGAGCTTGCGGCGCGCCAGTACGGCGTGGTGGCTCGATGGCAGTTACGCGGGACCGGGGCTTCTCGGACCGGCAGGTCAACGAGTGGCTCGACCGCAGTCGGCTGATCGCCGGTGCACCGAGGTGACCTTCGCGGTTGGCCGTCGACCTGCTGACCGTCGCGGGACGCTGGACGGCGGGAGTCCTGGCCGGAGGGCCACGAGCTGTGCTGTGCGATCGGCCCGCGGCCGCGGATGTGGGACTCTCCGGACTCGATCGGCGGGCCGATTCATGTCGCCGTGCCGACCGCAACGCCGCTCGCGGTCCGGGACTCGTCTTCCATCGGCGAACGCTTCCGGCTGACGAGCGCACAATCCACGAGGGCGATACCGATCACCACCGTCGCGCGCACAATCTTCGACGCGGCGGCGACCGAATCGCCTGCGCGCCTTCGGCAGATGATCGCGCTCGCCGAGTCACACGACCTGGCTGACTCTCCCTCATTGCCCGACCTGCTCGAGCGCTACCCGGGTGCCGCGGCAGTCGGCATGTCTGCGAGCCGTCCTCCAGCGATGCGTTCAGCCGACGGGCTCGCAAGCGCAGGAGCTCGAGATGCGTTTCGCGGAGTTCATGGACGAGATCGGGACCTCCCGCGGCCGTTGAAGAACGCCAACGTGTCGAGGTCGCACCGGGCGGGCGCTGACCGTCGATTGCCTTGGCCCGACGTGCGGCCTGGTCGTCGAGCTCGACAGCCGCAAGCCACCACGCGGACTGGGAGGCAGCGGAAGCCGACCGCGCGCGCGACGCGGCACTCATCGCGATCGGTTTGCACGCCGATGCGTGTCACCTGGCGGCGTCTGCATCGCGATCGGAGCGAACTCGCTCGCGAGCTCCTGGCCGCAATCGCGCGAGGCCGACGTTTGACCGCCCATTACCGACAAACGTGAAAGTCGCCTAGCGGCCGACAGAGCGTGCGGGCGATCACGAGGCGCTGGATCTCGTTCGTGCCCTCGTAGATCTGGGTGATCTTGGCGTCGCGCATCATGCGCTCGACCGGGTACTCGTTGACGTAGCCGTAGCCGCCGAGGACCTGGACCGCTTCGACGGTCACGGCCATCGCGGTGTCGGAGGCGATCAGCTTGGCCATCGCCGAGTACTTGCCCATGTCGGCGTCGCCGGCGTCGATCTTCGAGCAGGCGCGGTAGAGCAGCTCGCGCGCGGCGGCGGTCTTCGACTCCATGTCGGCGAGCTTGAACTGGATGCCCTGGAAGGCGGCGATCGGCTTGCCGAACTGCTGGCGCTCCTGGGCGTAGGCGGCGGCGTAGTCGGTCGCGCCCTGCGCGATGCCGACGGCCTGCGCGGCGACGCCGAGGCGCGAGCGGTCGAGGGTGCCCATCGCGACCTTGAAGCCCTGGTCGACCTCGCCGATCAGGTTCTCGTGCGGGACGCGGACGTTGTCGAAGATCGGCTGGCCGGTTGGCGACCCGCGGATCCCCATCTTCTTCTCGAGCTTGCCGACGGAGAAGCCCTCGCGGTCGGCCTCGACGACGAAGGCGGAGATCCCGCGCGAGTGGCCCTCGTCGGGGTTGGTGACCGCGAAGCAGATGTAGAAGTCGGCGATGCCGAGGTTGGTGATCCAGTTCTTGGTGCCGTCGATGACCCACTCGTCGCCATCGCGCACGGCCTTGGTGCGCATGCCGCCCGGGTCCGAGCCGGCGTCGGGCTCCGACAGCGCGAACGCCGGGCTCCACTCGCCGGAGGCGCACTTCGGGAGGAAGCGCTGCTTGAGCTCGTCGGAGCCGAAGAGGCGGATCGGCAGCGTCCCGAGCTCCTGGATCATCAGGATCAGCGCCGACGAGGCGCACGCCTTGGCGATCTCCTCGACCGCCATGTTGAGCATCAGCGTGCCGGTGCCGGTGCCGCCGTACTCGCTCTCGAACGGCAGCCCGAGCAGGTCGTGCGAGGCGAACAGCTCGCGGATGTCCTGCGGGTACTCGGCCTTCTCGTCGATCTCGGCCGCGCGCGGCGCGACCTTCTCGACGACCATCTTGCGAATCGTCTCGCGGAAGTCCTCGAACTCCTGCGGGATCGCGTAGGCGGGCTCGACCTCGGAAACGGCTTCAGCGCTCACGGCCCCAGGCTACTTAGGATCGCCGAGACCTCGACCACCTTCCTTCACTGCCCCGGATGGCTCCACCGTCAGGGAGCTCATCCAGATCCGAGACGGCGCCGCAACCAATCTCTGGCCGAAGCCACCGTCCCGCCCGGCTGCTGCTCGCCGCCCTATTCGGACGACGACACCGAGCTCCTCGGTAGCCGCCGGGCGTACGTTGCCGCCATGGCCAACGTGCTCACGGGCTTCCGCGACTTCATCACCAAGGGCAACCTGATCGAGACGGCGGTCGCGCTGGTCATGGCGCTGGCGACCACCGCGCTCGTCAAGGCGCTGATCGACAGCCTGATCACGCCGATCATCGGGGCGATCTTCGGCGAGCCGACTTCGCCGAGCCTGACCTTCACGATCAACGGCAGCGAGTTCTTCTACGGCGCATTCATCAACGCGCTGATCATCTTCGTCTCGACCGGCGCGGCGGTCTACTTCTTCATCGTCAAGCCATACCAGGCCTACCAGGAGCGCAAGGGGTCACGGCTCGACGGACAAGGACTGCCCTCACTGCCTCTCGTCGATTCCGCTGAACGCGAACCGCTGCGCCTTCTGCACCCAGCCGGTCTAGTTCGACAGCTCCCGCGCGACCAGCTCGCCGAGCAGGCGCGCGCCGGCATCCGACGGATGGTCGCCGTCGTCGGTCAGCTCGGCGCCCATCAACCCGGACCCCGGCGGTTGTTCGAGCTCGTCGTGAAAGCCGATCACCTCGACGTCCTCATCTCGGCCGATCGCGTCGATCATCCGGTTGAGCTCGGCGATCGGCCGGTCGGCCTGCGGGTGGCCGTTGTTCCAGGGCAGCACGTCGGCGAGGTAGACGTCGAGGCCGAGCTCCTTGCCGCGCACGACCATCCCCCGCAGGTTCTCGGCGGCGGCATCGAGCGAGGCGCCCTGGGCGATGTCGTTGATGCCGCCCTGGACGATCAGCACGTCGGCGCCATCGGCGCACGCGTCCAGTCGCGCTGCGATCTCGTCGGTGCGCTCGCCGAAGACGCCGCAGGCCTCGATCTCGAGCGAGGTATCGGCCTGCTTCCGCCCAGTACGCGTACTGGCTGCGTGCGTCGACGCCCGCCGTGATCGAGTCGCCGAGCGCGGCGACCCTCGTCACCGTGGCGTCATCGCTCGGCTGCGGCTCTGACGACGAGCCGCAGCCGAACAGGCAAAGGCACACGCGAGGGCGGCTGCGGCGCCGTCCTCAGGTCGTCATTCCGCCGAACTGACCACCGGTGACGTTGAGCGTCTGGCCGTTGACGTAGTTGGCGAGCTCGGAGCAGAGGAAGAGCACCGGGCCGGCGGCCTCCTCGGGCTGGGCCGGACGGCCGAACGGGATGATCATCGAGGCCATCGAGCGCATCTGCTCGGGGATGCCGAGGTCGACCTTCTCGCCCTCACCGCCGACCTCGATCTGCTCGCCCTTCTCCTTAGCCTGGGTCAGGCGGGTCTCGATGAAGCCGAAGGCGACCGCGTTGCAGTTGATCTTGAACGCACCCCATTCCTTCGCGAGCGTCTTCGTCATACCGACGACGCCGGCCTTTGCGGCCGAGTAGTTGACCTGGCCGGCGTTGCCCATCGTCCCCGAGATCGAGGAGATGTTCACGAGCTTGCGGAAGACCTCCTTGCCCTCGGCCTTCTCGGCCTTCGCCGCATCGCGCCAGTGTGGGGCGATCGCGCGGGTGACGCGGAACGGGACGATCGTGTGGATGTCGAGCATCGCCTGGAACTGCTCGTCGGTCATGCGGTGGATGACCCCGTCCCAGGTGTAGCCGGCGTTGTTGACGACGATGTCGACCGCACCGAACGCGTCGATCGCCGTCTTCACGAGCTCGTCGGGAACGCCCTCCTTCGTCAGGTCGCCGGCGTAAACCGCGGTCTCGCCGTCGATCTCACTGGCCGCCTGCTCGGCGATGTCGCCGTCGATGTCGTTGATCAGCACCTTCGCGCCCTCGCGGACGAACAGCTCCGCCGTCGCCCTTCCGATCCCGCGTGCCGATCCGGTGACGATCGCGGCCTTGCCGTCAAGCAGTCCCAATTTCGCGCTCCTTTACGTCAGTTCGATGTCAAGGTCGGGACTCTATGCATTCCCAGATCGCGAGGAACCGGCGCACAGCCTCGTAGCTCGGACTATGTTGAGCGCGTCAACGGTGTCTCTCGGGATAGGTGGGAAATGAAGCTTCGGGTTGTTGGGATCGTCTGCGTCGTCACTGGGCGCGACGGTGTTCACGTCGTCCGCCGCGGCCACGCCCGGTGGCCACCAACGACGCGAGCTACTCAGGCCTCGGCCGCGTCTTCCCCGACCCGCTCGCCGGCTGCGCCCCGAGCGCGCCCGCCGTGCGACCCGAACGCCCAGGGCAACGTCCCTGCGGCGCAGTTCATCCAGTACCAGGAGTTCGTCAACGCGCTCACCTATATGAACGCCAACTCCAGCCTGGTCGAAGTACATGGAGGTCCAGGTCCTCGACGGCAAGACCGGCGCCAACGCCGCCGGCGAGGCGCGTCCCGGACGCCGACCTCGGCATCGGCTCGCCCGGCGCCTCCGTCTTCCCCGGCAACAACCTTCCGCTCGAGTACGACCCGAAGCCCGAGTACAAGTCGGCGGGCTGCCGACCACGCACGCTCGGCCGCGAGAGCGCCGACCTGGTCGTCGTCCGTGTGACCGACGAGAGCGTTCCGGACGCAGGCAAGAAGCGCTACGCGCTGTCGCTGTCGATCCACGGGATCGAGCGCGCGGGCGTCGAGGGCGGCACCCGGGCGATGGAGGATCTCGTCACCGCGGCGACGACCGGTCGGTCGAACGATCCCGTCGTGCCCGCGAATCCAGCGGTCCCCGGCTCGCAGGACAGCCCGAGCTTCGAGCAGATCCTGAAGAAGACGATCGTCTACTTCACCTATCCCGAACCCCGACGGCTGGCGCCGCGGCTCGGTCACCGAGGGCGGCTTCTTCTTCCAGCGCTACAACGGCAACGGAGTCGACGTCAACCGCGACTGGCCCGACATCGGCTTCTCGTTCCGCCCCTACAGCGGCCTGTCCGAGCCCGAGAGCCGCGCGCTGTCGGCGTACTTCGGCGACGTCGAGGGCAACGCCGGTCAGTTCGACGCCGGCGACGACCTTCACGGCCAGCCGCGAGGCCGACGCGCTGTCGTACACGCTGCTCCCGCACGGCAGCCACGACTTCGCGAAGGACCAGCGGATCCGCGCAGCCGCGATCGCGATCCACAACGCCTCCGAGCAGGCGCTGCTGTGGTCGCCGATCGTCCAGCCCAACGACGCGCCGCAGGGCGGCGGCGCCCCCTGCGTCACCCGACGGGCCGACGGGGACGCCTGCGCCCAGATCTACGGGCAGACCTGGGGCACGGTCTACGACACGATCAACTACACGACGACGGGCGCGCTCGGCGACTACTTCGACTCGTCGATCGGCGTGAATGCCGACGGGATCGACAACGAGATGTCGTTCTCGCACCTCGACAAGAACATCATCTTCGAGCCCCAGACCGAGCAGCTTCACGTCGCCGGCAACAAGGCGCTGATCTTCGCCCGCCTCGCGCAGCTCGCCGCGCCGCGCATCTACCGCTTCGTCCCGAACGGAACCCAGGCGTACGTGCCCAATAACGCGCCTCACGCGGGATGCCAAGGACTTCCAGCCGGGAGCGCCCGAGGGCTCGGTCGCGCAGACCGACATCAGCGAGACCGGCACGATTGGCCCGGACGGCAGCGTCGTCGTCCCGTTCACCGTCAAGGGTGGCCCGCAGCCGGCCGATGGCTCGCCGGACGCGAGCAAGAACATCTTCAACGGCGGCATGCGCGTCGACGCGACCGCGGCCAACGTCCAGGGGGTCGGCACCGGCATCGGCCAGCATGGCGATCCAATGCCGCGGCTGCGACGAGCACCCGGGCGTCACCGACGACGACGAGTGGGTGACCGTGAGCGAGGACTACAACCAGTCCCCGCTCTACGCGCAGGCCGGCATCACCGTCGCGGTCAACCGCCCGCAGGCGTTCAAGGCCGACGGCACGCCGGTCGAGTGGCGCGCGGTGATCAGCGGCAACGCGCTCGGCGTCGGGCTGCCGCTCAGCCCGACCGCGGTCGCCAACGTCGACGTCCACTTCAGCCGTGACCGCGCGACGACCGACGGCGCCACCGGCGGCGACGACCCGGCGCAGCTGTCCAAGTACGACGTCGCCAACACCGACTTCTTCGACGCAGCTCAACAGCTACATCGACGACCCGGCGCAGAAGTTCCAGAAGCTCGACCCGCGCGCGGTGATCAACGGCCAGCAGTCGCTGAACGGGCTGCGCTCGCTCGTGCTCGCCGACGATCCGCTGCCGGGCTACACGGGCAGCTATGCGGCGACCGCGCAGCCGAGCGGCGGGCCGACCGCCGACGCAGCCGATCAACCGCGGCCGGCGGAACCTTCCCGGCGCCGGCTCGCGCGCGCCGGGAACGTTCGAGGAGTTCCCGTTCACGATCGGCCCGAACGACGAGAACGCGAAGGTCGACGTATCGATCAGCTGGGCCAGCGCGAACGACGACTTCGACCTCTTCGTCTACAGAGTCGAGGAGAACGGCGACCGGACCGAGGTCACGAGTTCGGCGAGCGTCGGGGGCACCGGCAACTCCGAGACCGCGACCCTCGCCAATCCGGGCGCCGGCGACTACGTCGCCGTGGTCGACAACTACACCGCTGCGCCTCCAGCGGACTTCACCGGCACGATCGACTTCACCGGCGCGGCGGCCGGTGTCGACGCCGGCACCGGCGACCTACACGGTCGCCGAGAAGGACGCCTGGCTCGCGGCGCTCGAGCAGTACGTCCGCGGCGGCGGCAACCTCGTGCTCACCGACGGCGCGCTGCGCGCGCTGCCCGGCCTGACCGAAGAACACCGTCGACGCCCGATCCCGGACGACGCGGTCGAGCGCGCAGACGGTCTACGTCGGCCAGATGACGTTCGACCTCAGCGACGGCGACGGCGACGAGACGCTCACCGATCCGCTCGCCAAGGACGTCGATCAGCAGGGCGCACGCTTCAACAGCGGGCGGGCGCCGCCAGACGTTCGAGCCGACGCCGCTCGGCTTCGCGATCCAAGACGAGACGGGCGCCGATGAGTCGAACGCGCGCCAGTACGACGTCGACCGCGCCGCCTGGGAGGCGGCCGGCGGCCGCACCGCGGCGACCTCAGCCGACTCCGGCGAGCGCGACGCCGTTCCGGTCTACACGCGCACCACGCTGGGCGAGCTGCCGCTCGGCAGCGGCCATATCCGCATCGCCGGCGCGCTGCTGCCGCAGCCCAGCGAGGAGTTCGACCACCCGCTCGGCCTCGAGCCGTACGCGACGACCTACAGCGGCTACATCCTCGTCTGCAACCTGCTCGATTGCACGGTCAGCAACACCGCTGCGCCCGGCACCGGCGACGACGGCGATGGCGGCGGCCGCAAGCGCATGCGACAACGTCTACATCGGCACCAAGGTGCGCGACAAGCTCAACGGCACCGAGGAGTCGGACAAGATCAAGGGCAAGAACGGACGCGACAAGCTCAACGGCAAGGCCGGCAACGACTGCATCAACGGCGGCTCCGGCAAGGACAAGGTCAAGGGCGGCCCCGACAACGACAAGCTCCAGGGCGGTCGCGGCAAGGACAAGATCAGGGGCAACGCCGGCAAGGACATCGATCCGCGCCCGCCGTGGCGGCCGCGACCGGATCGATTGCGGCCCGGGCAAGGACAAGGCGATCATCGACAAGCGCCGCGACCGCGCCCGCCACTGCGAGAAGGTCAAGAAGAAGTAGGCGCGCCCCTTCTGAGGCGCCTCATCAAAGCCCGATCTGGCGGCCGAGGATCTCCTTCATGATCTCGTCGGTGCCGCCGCCGATCGGGCCGAGGCGGGCGTCGCGCAACGCCCGCTCGACTCCGTACTCGCGCATGTATCCGTAGCCGCCGAGGATCTGGACGACCTCGTCCGCGACCTCGACGCAGGCGCGCTGGGTGAAGAGCTTCGCCTTGGTCACGTCGGCGATCACGTCCTCGCCGGCCACGTAGCGACGCAGCGCGTGGTAGGTGAGCGCGCGGCCGACCTCGGCCTTGACGCCGATCTCGGCGATCTTGTGGCGGATCGCCTGGAACTTGCCGATCGGCCGCCCGAAAGCCTCGCGCTCGCCGGCTGTACTCGATCGCCGTCGCGAGCAGGCGGCGCATCCCGCCGACGGCTCCGAGCGACATCAGCAGCCGCTCCCAGGCGAAGTTCTCCATGATCAGATAGAAGCCGCGGTTCTCCTCGCCGAGCAGGTTCGCGTCGGGGACCTCGACGTCGGTGAACGAGAGCTCGCCGGTGTCGGATGAGTGCCAGCCCATCTTCTCGAGCTTGGTCACGACCTCATAGCCGGGCATGTCGCGCTCGAGGATCAGGAATGAGATCCCCTGGTGGCCACCGTCCTCGGTCGTCTTCACCGCGCAGACGAGGAAGTCGGCGCGGACGCCGTTTGTGATGAAGGTCTTCGAGCCGTTGACGACGTAGCCGCCGTCGACCTTGCGGGCGAAGCGTCCGGATCGAGGCGACGTCGGAGCCAGCGCCGGGCTCCGTGATCCCGAGCGCGGCGATCCGCTCGCCCGCGATCGCAGGGCGCAGGAAGCGCTCGTGCTGGTCGGGGGTGCCGAACTTGAAGATCGGCGGCGTCGCGATCCCCGTGTGCGCGCCGAGCCCGGCGCCAACGCCTCCGGACGCACCGGCAGCGGCGAGCTCCTCGGCCCAGACGGCGTCGTGGATGTAGTCGCCGCCCTGGCCACCGAGCTCGGTCGGGTACTTGAGCCCGAGGAAGCCGAGCTCGCCGGCGCGCCGGTAGAGCTCACGCGGGAACTCGCGGGCGGCCTCCCACTCGTCGACGTTCGGGGCGATCTCGGTCGCGACCCAGCGCGAGATCGTCTCGCGCAGCTGCTCGTGCTCGTCGGTGAACGGCGGCAGCAGCGCGCGGTCGCCGCGGTCGCGAACGACGCGTGCTCATACGGTCTCGCCCGGCATCAGCTGGGCCGGGTCCTTCGAGCGCCTCGATCTCGACGGTGTCGAGCGGCAGAACCTGGCTGCAGAAGTGCCCGCCGAACGGCGTCAGGTGGATGCTGCGGCGGACGATCCGGCTCGGCCGGCATCGCGCACCGCATCGAGCACGTCCGGCTGAGCCTCGAGCACCTGGTAGGGCGCCGGGTCGTCCAGGCGCTCGCGGGAGAACCAGATCAGGCCGAGCCGAAAGAGGTTGGAGAGGTAGGCCGGCAGGCGGTCGCGGTGGCGACATGCCGGCGTGCTCGCCGATCATCGTCAGGCCCGGCGCGACCACCGAGGAGCCGACGTCGAGCGGGCGCCAGGTTCGAACGTCGACCGCGGGCTGCGGGCCCTCGACGGCAAGCAGACGCAGGATGCGTGCCTCGTCGGGCGAGAGCTCGCCGAGGATCCGGGCGTAGGCGGGATGGGTCTCGCCCTGTTCGGCGAGCTCGGACGAGCGCTCGAGCAGCTCGTAACCGCGGCGGCGCAGTGCTTCGTCGGGGTTCTCGCCCTGTCCTCGGGCTTGACCAGCAGGCCGCCGAGACGCTGCCTCGAGCTCGCTCACGCCGAGCACCCGCTGCGCGATCTCGACGAGCTCGGTCTGGGCGTCGCGAGCGAGATCGATCGCCGACTCGCGGCCCACCGCGACCGCCGCGACCCGCCGTCCGGCTCGAAGCGCGGAGCCGGCCGTCCACGCCGGCCGTTCGCAGCCAGGCGCCGGCGGCAATCCGCGCAAGGCCCGGGGCCGCTTCGAGCGCGACCGGTCGAAGCGGACCGCGTCGTCCGCGCCTGATCCGCCGTTCGTGGTGGCCGTTGGCCTCCATCGTGGCTGAGCCTACCTGGCAGATTCGCAGGCGCACGACGGCTCCCGATTGCTGCGGGTTTTCCGCGACACCGCGGGCCCAAGGCTGTTGAATACTCGATGATGGCCACCCCGGACCAGACCCAGCCGACGCCCGCACCCACCCGGGCCCGTGCCCGAACTGCGGCACGCCGATGTCGCCGGACCAGCGCTATTGCCTCAACTGCGGCGCCCGCCGTGGCGCTCCGCGAGTGGCTCCCACCGACCTCGGGCGACGTGGTCGAGGTCGCGCCGGCGGCCGCGCGACCCGCCGATGTCTCGCCGCTTGCGGCTGTGATCGGGATTGCCCTGCTGGGCGGAATGCTGCTGATCGGCGTCCTCATCGGCCGCAGCGGATCCGACGACAAGCCGACGCCGGCGCCGATCGTCCAGGTCGACCCCGGGCAGACGACCACCGCCACGACGCGACGCCCGGCAACGCCGCCACCCGCGACCGGTGCGGTGACCACCGATTGGCCGACCGATGCACAGGGCTTCACGATCCAGCTCAGCCTCGTCCCAAAGGACGGCGCCACCCAGGACAGTCGTCGACGCGCGCCAAGCAGACCGCGACCTCGACGGGTGCAAAGGACGTCGGGCGTCCTGGACTCCGACCTCTATCCGAGCCTCACTCCCGGCAACTACGTCGATCTACTCGGGCATCTACACCGAGCGCCAGCCCGCGGTCGCGGCCCTCGGCAAGCTCGGCGACGGCTTTCCCGACGCCACCGTGATCGAGGTTCAGTCGGCCCCCAAGGAGACGGCGACGCCGGAGACCGTGCCGGAGGATGCAGCGGCCACCGGCGAGGCGCCGTCGGTCCCGCCGAGGACGAGGGAGCCGCGAATTGAGCCCAGGGCGGCTCGATCGTGTGCGGGCTTCGCTGAAGCCTCGGCCACGCAGGCCGCCGTCGCCGGCGCGTGGCGGCGCCCGGTACGCCGGCGCCGAACGTCCCGCGGGCCGATCCCGGCTGAACTCGAAGCGCGACGCGCGCGGCTCGCAGCGCGACTACGCCGAGCTGCAGTCCGATCTCGGCGGGCTCGTCTACGAGATGGCGATTCGCGACGCTTACCGGCTCGACGTGATCACCCGCCAGGCCGCCAAGCTGCAGGCCGTCGATGCTCAGCTCACCGAGGTCGAGCGCGCGATCGCAGCCCTCGTTCAGCCGCCCGCCGCTGTGCCGCCGCCCGTCCCGCCTTCGCCCGCGGCGCCAGCCCCAGCGCCGACTCCAGCCCCGGTCCCGACGCCCCCCGCAGCCCCGCCGACGGCACCGACGCAGTCCCTCGCTGCGTCCAGACTGCACCGCGTGTGCGGCCGCCCGCTTGAGGCGGGCGCCGGTTCTGCGGTAGCTGCGGCGCGGCGCAGGCGTCGGTCCCCCCGCCCCCGAGCCAGCCCGCCGGCCTATGAAGCTGCCGCGCCGCCTGATCGGCGCGCCGATCCGGCCCGACCGCTGGACGGCGATGCGATTCGCCTCGTTGCGCTGGGCCGCTCTGCCGGTGATCGACCGTCGCTGGACCGTTCCTCTTTCAGCCATGGCCCTGGCCTTCGGCATCTTCGTCGGCGTCGCGATCGGCCCCGGTACGGAAGGCAGCCTCGGCAGCCAGATGCAGACGATGGTTCAGGTGGTTTCGCCCCCGGCACCGGCACCGGCACCGGTGCGCCCCGGTCGATGACGGCGGCAACGACAACGGCGGTTCGAACGGCGGCAATGGCGAGGACGAGCCTCCAGCAACCGCGCCTCCGAGCGATAACGGGCCGTTCGACACCCCGACCCCGACCCCGACCACGCCCACGACGACGACCACGCCCTCGACGACGACCACGCCGACGACGACCACCACGACGGACACCGATACCGATGACGACACGGATGACGACGAGGAGCAGGTTCCGACGCTGGTCAAGGGTGCCGTGGTCCACGTCAACGAGTTCGCCAACAGCTACACGGTCGCTCGCGGCGATGGGACGCTTACCGCGGTCCACGCCGACAGACCTCCCGCGGTTGGGGACGTGATCGCCGTTGAGACACGCACGCTCGCGAACGGAACCCGCGCGGAGAACGGCGACCGCGACCGTACGGAGACCACCGAGCAGTTCAGCCTGACGGGAACGGTCACGTTCAGCGACCCGCGCATCGGCGCCTACACGCTGTCCGTTCCCGGGAGCTCGCTCCTGATTCGGGTCCCGGCGGGAACGCGGATGCCTCAGGTCGCCGACCGGGTCGAGGTGGGCGCTCGGATCGCCGACAAGCTGGATCCGATCGAGGCGCAGGATCCTGGCCGCGAGGGCTGCGGCACCCCGCCACGCAAGCCGAAGCCGCGCAAATTCGCGCTCGAGCAGACGAGCCTGGCGGTCACCGGTAGTGCCGAGGCCACGCCGCTCGAGGGCGTCGTACAGGGCGTTTGTCGCAAGTCCGGGTCGCTGATCCTTTCCGCGGACGACGTCCGCGAGTCGGGCCGCGACATCGCAGTCGTCGTCCCGGCGAACCTGGCGCTGGGGGACCTCAATCCCGGTCAGGTCCTCAAGCTCCGTGCGGACATCGGCTCCAGCGGCAACCTCACTGCGTCGGCGATCGCCGACGACGAGGGCGAGTCGGGCGCGGATAAAGAGGCGCCTCAACGGCGGCGCGGCTCCGCTTCGGCCTTCGGCCACCGCGATCCTCAAGCGCGTGAAGGCGCTAAAGCTCGCGGTCGAGGCCAAGATCAGCTACGCCACCGGCTCCGAGACGCTGAAGAGCACGCTCGACGCTCGAGTAATCAACCCGCCGAATACGGCGCCTCAACAGCGGCGCGAGTCGGCTACGCCTCCTGGGCAGACTGTCTGCATGACCAAGCAGACAGTCGCCCTCGGCGGTCGCGAGCTCAAGCGGGTCGGGCTCGGCACCAACCGCCTCACCAACACCCCGGAGAACCGCTCCTTCCTGCAGGCGGCGGTCGAGGCCGGCGTACAGATGGTCGACACCGCTCACCTCTACACCAGCGGCCAGAGCGAGACGACGATCGGCGCCTCTGGCCCGTTCTGCGGAGGCCGTCGTTGCCACCAAGGGCGGCTACAACAGTGGCGATCCCGACAGGCTCCGAGCCGAGATCGAGCAGAGCTTCGAGCGGCTGGGCGTTGAGACGATCGACCTCTACTACCTGCACCGGGTCGACCCGAAGGTGCCGCTGGCCGAGACCCTCGCACCGATCGCCGAATACCACGAGGCCGGCCGGATCCGCAACGTCGGGCTCTCGGAGGTCAGCGTCGAGCAGATCCTGCTCGGGCGCAGCGTCGTGCCGATCACGGCTGTGCAGAACGAGTACAGCCTCAACGAGCGAGAGCACGACGAGGTTCGTCGACTTCTGCGCTGACGAGGGAATCGTCTTCGTTCCGTTCTTTCCGCTGCGCGGAGGCGGCAAGGCCGTCGACGAGATCGCCGAGCGCCTGGGCGCGACGCCCCAGCAGGTCAAGATCGCCTGGCTGCTGCGCCGCTCGGAGGCGATGCTCCCGATCCCGGGAACGCTCGACCTCGAGCACCTCAAGCTCAACCTCGCGGCGTTCGACCTCGAGCTCTCAGACTCCGACTACGAGGCGTTGCTCTAGTACGAGCGCGGCAGGCCGAGCGAGTGCTCGGCCACGTAGTTGAGGATCATCTCGCGCGAGACCGGCGCGGTACGTGCCAGGCGCGCCCCCCAGTACATGTCGGTGAGGCCGTACTCGAGGGCGAAGCCGTTGCCCGCCGTGGACCTGAATCGCCTGGTCGACGCACTTGATCGCTGCCTCGGCCGCGGCGTACTTCGCCATGTTGGCCGGCTCGCCGGCGGGCACGCCGGCGTCGTAGAGCGCCGCCGCCTTCTGGGTCATCAGCCGGGCGAGCTCGAGCTCGATCTTGGCGTGGGCGAGGGGATGTGAGAGGCCCTGATGAGCGCCGATCGGCGTCTTCCAGACGACCCGCTCGTTGGCGTAGGCGGCCGCGACCTCGAGCGCTCGCCGGCCGACTCCGTTGGAGACCGAGGCACCCATTATCCGCTCTGGGTTGAGGCCGTCGAACGCCGCCTTCAGCCCGGCCGTCTCTGACTCGCCAATGACCCGGTCCGCCGGGACCTCGACGTCGTCGAAGAACAGCGTCCACTGCTTGTCTGACGCTTTCACCGCAACCGGAATGTGCTGCTTCTCCAGCCCCGGAGAGTCGGTGTCCACCAGCATCAGCAGTGGCAGGCCGAGCGTGCCGTCGTCCTCGCGCTTGCGGGCGATGACGAGGATCGCGTCGGCGTCCTCGACGCCCGAGATGTAGGTCTTGGTGCCGCGCAGGCGGTACTTGTCGCCGTCGCGAGTCGCGGCGCTCGAGAGGTTGTGGGAGTTCGTGCCGGCGTCGGGCTCGGTGATGGCGAAGGCGACCTTCGTGGTGCCGGCCGCGATACCGGGCAGCCACTGTTCACGCTGCTCCTCGGTGCCGTGGCGGGAGATGATCGAGCCGACGATCGCCGGTGAAACGACGATGAGAAGCAGCGAGCAACCGGCCGCCGAAATCTCCTCGCCGACCATCTGAAGTGCGTGCATGCCGAGCCCGCCGCCGCCGTAGCGCTCGGGCAGGTTGACGCCGAGGTAGCCCTTCTCGGCGAGCGCGTTCCAGAGCTCCGTCGGCGATTCATCGGCCGCGACGATCCGCCGGTGGTACTCCGGCCCGCCGAAGCTCTCGCAGATCCCGCGCACCGCGGCGCGGATCTCGACCTCCTCATGGGTCGGGACGATCGGCAGCTCGACGCTCTCGCGTGTCTCAGTAACTCCCATGTTCCTAGAGCCCGTACGAGCGGCCGATGACGTCGAGCATGATCTCGTCGGTGCCCGCGCCGATCCGGTTCAGGCGCTGGTCGCGATACGCGCGCTCGATCTCGTACTCCTTCATGTAGCCGTAGCCACCGTGGATCTGGACGCACTCGTCGGCGACCTCGTGGCAGACGCGCGTGGCGTAGAGCTTGGCCATCGTGATCTCGCGCACCGGGTACTCGCCGTTGGCGAAGCGCCATGCGGTGGCATGGACCATCTGCTTGGCCGCCTCGATCTTGGTCGCCATGTCGGCGAACTTGTGGCGGATCACCTGGAACTTGCCGATCGAGCGACCGAAGGCCTCGCGCTCCTGGGCGTAGGCCAACGTCTTCTCGAACATCCGCTCGGAGGCCGCGTAACAGCCCGCCGCGGCGACGAGGCGCTCGCCCTGGAGCTCCCAACTGATGTGGTAGAAGCCCTTGCCGATCTCGCCGAGCACGGCGTCGGCCGGGACGCGCATGTCCTCGAACGCCAGCTCGCCGGTGTCCGACGCGTGCATGCCCATCTTCTCGAGCTCGCGCGAGATCGTGAAGCCGGGAACCAAGTTGCCGTCCTCGTCGCGAAGGTCGACGACGAAGAGCGTGATCCCGTCGTGGCGCTTGTCGGGGTCCGTCTTGGTCACCAGCACGCAGAAGTCGGCGCGCGGCGCATTCGTGATGAACGTCTTCGCTCCGTTGATCACGTACTCGTCGCCGTCGCGGATCGCGGTCGTGCGGATTCCGGCGACGTCGGAGCCAGCTCCGGGCTCGGTGATCCCGAGGCTGCCGACCTTCTCGCCCTTGATCCCTGGAACGAGGTACCGCTGCTTCTGCTCCTCGGTGCCGAGCAGGTGGACCGGGGGGAGGACCATGTCCGTCTGAACCGCGAAGCCCATGTTGGTTCCGCCCGAGCCCGAGTAGCTCATGCATTCGGCGCGCACCAGCGAATAGAAGTAGTCGCCGCCCTGCCCGCCGTACTCCTCGGGAAAGCAGAGGCCGAGGTAGCCGAGCTCACCCGCGCGCTTCATTACCTCGGTGGGCCAGTAGGTGTCCTCCCACTCGTTGCGGTGGGGATACATCTCCTTCTTCACCCAGGCGCTCATCGATTCACGCAGGTCCAGGTGCTCGTCGCTGAAGAGAAAGTGCTTGCGCGAGCTGCCGTGTTCTGGCTTGACGACGGTAGAAGAGGCTTGAGTTCATGTCAACAGTGTAAAGTATTACTTCCTACTTTGGCTACCTACGAGAAGCTCACTTACGGCGTCGCGGATCACGTCGCGACAATTACGCTCGATGACCCGGAGACGCGCAACGCGCTCTCCGACCAGCTGCTGACCGAGTTGCTCGAGGCGCTGCGGGCCGCGAAGGCTGACGACGCGGTCCGCGTGGTCGTCCTCGCCTCGTCGCACGAGAAGGTGTTCTCGGCCGGCGGCAACCTCGGTGGGTTCGCGGCCGACGTGCCCACCGCTCACAAGTTCATGGGGGCGGCGCTCTTCCCGCAGGTCTTCATCGAGCTCGGCGAGCTCGGCAAGCCGTCGATCGTCGCCGCGTCGGGACACGTCCTGGCGGGGTCGCTCGGGATTGCGATGGCCTGCGACCTGATCATCGCCAAGGACACGGCCGGCTTCGGCACGCCCGAGATCAACGTCGGCCTCTTCCCGTTCATGATCATGGCGCTGATCTATCGCAACGTCGGCCGCAAGAAGACGACGGAGATGCTGCTGCTCGGCGAGCGCCTCACGGCTGAGGAGGCTCGCGAGGCGGGAATCGTCAACAAGGTCGTCGCGGCCGACGAGTTCGATGCCGCCGTCGCCGACTGGGCGCAGAAGCTCGCCTCGAAGTCGCCGCTGGTGATGCGCCTCGGCAAGGACGCGATGTGGCGCCAGCTCGACATGCCCCTCGTCGACGCCCTCGACTACCTGCGCAGCCAGCTGACCATCGAACTTTCGACCGAGGACGCGATCGAGGGCGTCACGGCCTTTTTTGAAAAGCGCGACCCAGAGTGGAAGGGACGATGAGCGAACACGAGGCCGAGGCTCCCGAGGCTCCGGCTCCTGAGGGTGGGGCGCTGAAGGCGCTCGTCGACGACCTCCACGCTCGCCGCGAGAAGGCAAAGCTCGGCGGCGGACCCGAGAAGATCGAGAAGCAGCATGCGGCCGGCAAGCTGACCGCGCGGGAGCGGATCGACCTGCTCGTGGATCCCGGGACCTTCGTCGAGATGGGGATCCACGGGCGTCCGCACTTCTCCCAGCGCTCGATGGAGGGCAAGGAAGCAGCGGCGGATGGCGTGGTCACCGGATGGGGCGACGTCGACGGCCGCCCGGCCGCAATCGCCGCATACGACTTCACGGTGATGGCCGGCTCGATGGGGATGACCGGCGAGCTCAAGGTCACGAGGCTTCGCGAGCTTGCGCTGCAGAAGCGGATCCCGTTGATCTGGCTGCTCGACTCGGCCGGGGCGCGGATCCAGGAGGCGTCGGGCTCGCTGTTTGCCGGGTCCGGCCATCTTTTTCGCGAGGAGGTCGAGATGTCGGGCGTGGTGCCGATGGTCGCCGCGATGCTCGGCCCGTGTGCCGCCGGAACCGCCTACATCCCAGGGCTCTCGGATTTCGTCCCGATGGTCGTCGGCCAGGGAGCGATGGCCCTCGCCGGTCCGCACCTGACCAAGGCCGTTACGGGCGAGGAGATCTCGATGGAGGATCTCGGAGGGGCCAAGGTCCACTGCCGCAAGTCGGGCGTCGGCGACCTCGAGGTCAAAGACGACGCCGAGTGCATCGAGGTCGTCAAGAAGTACCTCTCCTACTTTCCCGTCCAACTGCGAGGAGAAGCCGCCGATCCGCGAGACCGAGGACCCCGTCGACCGGATGTCGGAGAAGCTGCTGGAGATCGTCCCCGATTCGAACCGCAAGCCGTACGACATGTACGACGTGATCCGGGAGATCGTCGACGACGGCGAGTAGTTCGACATCAAGCCCAAGTTTGCGAAGACGATCATCACCTGCCTCGCCCGCTTCGGCGGTCAACCGGTCGGGATCGTCGCGAGCCAGCCGAAGCAGCTCGGCGGCATCCTCGAAAATGACTCGGCCGACAAGGCGGCGCGCTTCGTCAACCTCTGCGACGCCTTCGAGATCCCGCTCGTCTTCCTCCAGGACGTCCCCGGCTTCATGGTCGGCTCGAAGACCGAGCACGCCGGGATCATCCGCCACGGCGCAAAGATGCTTTACGCGATCTCCCGGGCGACGGTGCCGAAGGTGACGATCGTTATCCGCAAGGCCTACGGCGCCGGTTACTACGTGATGAACGGCCGCGCATACGAGCCGGACCAGATCTATGCCTGGCCATCGGCGGAAATTTCAGTGATGGGAGCCGAGGGGGCGGTCAACATCATCGGCCGCTCAGCGATCGAAGCCTCCGATGACCCGGAGGCGACGCGCGAGGCGATGCTGGCCGCGGTGCGCGAGCAGATCGACGTCTACATCGCTGCCGGCAACGCGATGATCGACGACGTCATCGACCCGCGCGAGACGCGCCCGCGGATCATCAGCGCGCTGCGGATGGCGCGGAACAAGAAGGTCGAGAGGCCCTGGAGAAAGCACGGAGTGATGCCGGTATGAGCACCGTTGACGACCCCGTAATCATCTCGTGCTCGATCTCGGGCGCGATCGCCAACCGCGACCAGTGCCCGGCGATTCCGTACACGCCTGAGGAGTACGCGGCCGAGGCTCGCCGCGCGGTCGACGAGGGCGCTTCCCAGATCCACATCCACGCGCGCACGCCCCACGGCGTGCCGAGTTACGAGATCGAGGACTTCCGCGCGATCACCGACGCGATCCTCGCCGAGGTGGGCGACGTGATCATCAACTACTCCACCGGCGCGATCGGCGTCCCGATGGAGAAGCGCCTCGAGTACCTGCGCGAGCTGCGGCCCGACGTTGCCGCGCTGAACATGAGCTCGATGAACTACGCGAAGTACTCGCGCCGGCGCAAGGACTTCGTCTTCAAGGCGGTCTTCGAGAACTCGTTCGACACGATCATCGAGTTCCTCACGGAGATGCGCGAGCTCGGCATCAAGCCCGAGCACGAGTGCTTCGATGCCGGCCACGTCGCCAACCTCGATCCGCTGATCGACATGGGCCTGGTCGACGCGCCCCATCAGATCTCGCTGGTGATGGGTGTGACCGGCGGGATCCGGCCGACGACGCGGAACATCTCGTTCATGTCCGAGCAGATCCCTGGCGGACCCGACGAGGGCGCCAACTGGCAGGTCATCGGCGTCTCGCGCGGCCAGTGGCCGCTGCTGGCGACCTCGCTCACGCTCGGCGGCAACGTCCGCGCCGGGCTCGAGGACAACCTCTATCTGCCCAATGGCGAGATGGCGAAGTCAAACGGCGACCTGATCGGCAAGGCGCGCCAGATGGCCGAGGACATCGGCCGCCGGGTCGCCACGGTCGACGAGGCGCGCCAGATGCTCGGGGTTGCAAAGCGTGACCGCGCTACCGCTTAGTCGTCTCCGCGTTCTAGATCTCAGCCGCCTGCTGCCGGGAGGGTTCTGCTCGCTGCTGCTGGCCGACCTCGGCGCCGACGTCATCAAGATCGAGGACACCGGTATGGGCGACTACGTCCGCTGGGCACCTCCGTACTACGGCGACGATTCAAAGCAGTCGCTCGGAACCCGCTCGGCTCTCTACCTCTCGCTCAACCGCGGCAAGCGCTCGGCGCGGATCGACCTCAAGTCCGACGACGGGCGCAAGGCGTTCCTGAAGCTTGTCGAGGGTGCCGACGTCGTTCTCGAGAGCTTTCGCCCCGGCGTGCTCGATCGCCTCGGCGTCGGCTACGAGACGCTCCGCGAGGTCAACCCGAGGATCATCTACTGCGCGATCACGGGCTACGGCCTCGACGGTCCCAACGTCGCCCGCGCCGGCCACGACACCAACTACCTCGCCCTCAACGGCCTGCTCGGGCTCACGGGTGCCGCTGGCGGCCCGCCGGTGAGCGCCGCCGGCCAGATCGCCGACCTCGGCGGCGGCGGGCTGATGGCGGCGTTCGGGATCCTCGCCGCGCTGGCCGAGCGCGAGCACTCGGGGGAGGGCCAGCTCGTCGACGTGTCGATGACCGACGGCGCCCTTTCGTGGCTCGGCATGGTCGCCGCCGCCTACCTCGCGGACGGCCGGGTGCCGAAGCGCGGGGAGGAGATGCTGAACGGCGGTGTCGCCTGCTATCTGCCGTACGAGTGCGCCGACGGCTGGGTCAGCTGCGGCGCGCTCGAGCCGAAGTTCTGGCAGGCGTTCTGCGCCGGCGCCGAGCGTCCGGACCTGGTCGAGCACCAGTTCGCGAAGCCCGGCTCCGAGGGCCACGCCGCGATCGCCGAGGTCTTCAAGCAGCGAACTAAGGCCGAGTGGGGCGAGTTCAACGATGTCCACGACTGCTGCATCGAGCCGGTGCTCGACCTCGACGAGGCCCTGGACTCGAAGCTGGTCGCCGATCGCGAGATGGTCGTCGAGCTCGACCAGCCCGAGATCGGGCCCGTGCGCCTAGCTCGGCCACCCGGTGAAGTTTTCGCGCACGCCCGCGGATCCCACGAGGCCGGCGCCAGCGCTCGGCGAGCACACGGAGGAGGTGCTCGCCGAGTCCGGCCTCTCGGCGGAGCTCATCGCAGCGCTTCTCGAGTCCGGCGCCGCCGGCGCCCTCAACTCCAGCTCCGAGCAGGAGCCGTTTCTCTCGTGAGTGCGCCGCCGCAGGAACTCCTCAAGATCTCCGAAATCGCCGAGCGCTCGGATGTCCCGGTGGCAACCGTGCGGCACTACCTGCGCGAGGGACTGCTGCCCGAGCCCGTGAAGACCTCGCGCAACATGGCGTACTACCCGCCGGAGTTCGTCGACCGTATTCGGCTGATCAAGCAGCTGCAAGAGCAGCGCTTTATGCCACTGAAGGTCATCCGCGAGCTGCTGGATTCAGCCAACGGCGACCACGACCGCCTTCGTGCATTGGCGGAGACAGGGGACGCGCTGGTCGAACGAGCCCTCGGCCCCGAGGCCGAGCGCACTTCACAGGCGGAGATTCTGCAGCGCTTCGACATCCCGGAGCGGGCGCTGCTGCGACTCGCCGAGCTCGGCGTATTGAGCCCGACCGAGGAGGGCTATTCGCAGACAGACGTGAGGATCATCGAGGCCGTGTCGAATTTCCGCGCGGCTGGTTGGAACGAGACGACGGGCTTCGGTGCTCGCGACGTCGCCCGGCTCATGCACGGCCTCGAGCCTGTGATTACCGACGAACTCAGGCTGCTGATGGAGCGCTTCTCGGCGCTCGGGCCAGAGCGCGCCGGCGACATCGTCGAGGGCGGGGCGGCCCCGT
Organism: uncultured Solirubrobacterales bacterium; assembly: GCA_963746215.1. Taxonomy (GTDB): domain Bacteria; phylum Actinomycetota; class Thermoleophilia; order Solirubrobacterales; family 70-9; genus WHSW01. Next base: position 137,810 of record CAVVAT010000001.1, on the reverse strand, counting down.
TCCCGGCACTGATCGGCGCCCTGCACGCAAAGCTCCTGACGGCGGAGCTCGAGCGCGCCCGCGCTAACCGCCCTTGATGTAGCCGGCCGCTTGCGGCTGATGCGCGTCCGTCAGCTCGCCGAGGCCGGCGACCAGCGCGGAGATCGATGGCGATGCCTCGGTCGCATCGTCGTAGGCGACGGTGTCGCCCCCGTACTCGACGGTGTAGACGAAGCAGTCCGCGCATCCCGTGGGCTCGGGGCTGGCCGGCATCGAGTCGAAGTCGGCCTCTCCGAGAAGCGTCGTGATCCGGTCGAGCTCGGCGGCGGTTAGCTCGAAGGAGCGCTCCGTGTTGACCGGCTCGCCGTAGGAGAGCGTGGCCGTCCCGTCGGGCTCGACGCGCAAGCGCTCGTCTAGGCCGGCGACGCCACCGGTGCGCGTGTACGTGACCAGCGCGCCGTTGGTGAGGACGGGCTCGTCGTTGCCCTCCTTCACATCGTCACTGCCGCACCCGGCCAGAAGGGTGGTAAGCGCGATGAGCAGCAAGAGGCCCTTCATCGGCGTAGATACGGACGCCGGGTCAGTTCGTCACAAGTTCGGCGACCACGCGTAGGTCTTCGACTAAGGCTTCAGGTTTACGCAGTACCCCGTATCGGGTAACGATTGGTCGGGCCAGTAAACTGGCTCAACGCCCAAGGGGGCCGGTCTTTCGTATCCAGGCCGGGCCACTAGCGACAGCTGAGGGCGTTTCTCGTCGCCGGGAGGGCCGTTTCAAGCGGCAATCTCCACGAGACACGTCTCCGCGTTGGATCCAAGCCAACAAGGAGGTCGCGTAACGGTGGCGTCAGCAGACGATTCCGAAAACGGGCGGATTCGTGAGCCAGTTCCTCGCAGCGAGAGCGAAGAGGAGCTTCTGCGTCGCTATGCCGCCACGCGGTCGCCGGTCGTGCGCGAGGAGCTGATCCGCCGCTTCATGCCGCTCGCCCGGTCGCTGGCGATGCGCTACCGCCGCCAGACCGAGTCGCTCGACGACCTCGTTCAGGTTGCCGGCCTCGGCCTCGTCAAGGCCGTCGACGGTTTCGACCCCGCCCGCGAGCGGCCGTTTGCCGCCTACGCGGTGCCGACGATTCTCGGTGAGCTCCGGCGCCACTTCCGCGACCACGTCTGGAACGTCCGCCTGCCACGCGCGCTGCAGGAGCGGACGATGAAGCTCGATTCGGCTACCGCGGCACTCACCGACGAGCTCGGCCGCTTTCCGACGCCGAAGGAGCTCGCCGAGCAGCTCGAGATCTCCGTCGAGGATGTACTTGAGGGCCTCGAGGCCGATCATGCGCGGCGGACGTTTCGCTAGACGCTCCGCGCCGCAGCGAAGAGGAGGACGCCAGCTCCGCGGTAGAGACGATCGAGTCGACGGAAACCGGCTATGACCGAGTCGAGGCACAGCTCGCCGCGCACAGCGCCGACCTCGACGAGCGCGAGTGGGCGATTCTGCGGATGCGCTTCGTCGACGACCTCACTCAACGAGAGATCGCCGCTCAGTTCGACGTCTCCCAGATGCAGATCTCGCGAATCAGCCGCCGGGCGCTGTGGAAGCTGCTCTCCGCCGTCAGCGGCGAGGAGAGCGCAGAACCCGTGCCAAAGTCGGGTCAACGCCCGCAGGCCGGGTAGCCCAGAAGCGAACGCAACAAAAAGGAGATTTTCACCGATGAGTGATCAAATCCAAGGCAAGCGCGTGGCATTTCTGGTTGCCAACGAGGGCATTGAGCAGGTCGAGCTGACCGAGCCGTGGAACGCGGTGAAGGAGGCCGGCGGCCAGCCCGAGCTGATCGCACCGGAGTCCGGCTCCGCGCAGGCCTTCAACCACCTCGACAAGGCCGACACCTTTGACGTCGATAAGACCGTCAGCGAGGCCGACCCGGGGGATTACGACGCCCTCGTGCTTCCGGGTGGGGTCGCGAACCCCGACGTCCTGCGGACCGTCTCAGAGGCCGTCGAGTTCACGAAGGCGTTCTTCGAGGCCGGCAAGCCCGTAGCGGCGATCTGCCACGGCCCGTGGACGCTGGTCGAGGCCGGCGTGGTTGAGGGGCGGACCCTGACCTCATGGCCGAGCCTGAAGACCGACATCCGCAACGCCGGTGGCGAGTGGGTCGACGAGGAAGTTCATGTCGACTCCGGGCTGGTCACGAGCCGCAATCCCGACGATCTCCCCGCCTTCTGTGCGAAGACGGTCGAAGAGATCGCCGAGGGCGTGCACGAGGGCCAGCGCGAGGCTACGGCGAGCGTCTAGCTATTCCGGTACGCCGTTGACGAGGCCGGCGACGGCCTCGTCGCGGCTGCCGTAAAGACCGACCGCCTGGTCGATCCCTGTGAGTTCGAGCAGGCGTCGTACGTCGGCGTCGGGGCAGCAGACGCCGAAGCGCTCCTGCTGCTCCTCCAGCCGGCGCTTGGCCTCGACGAGAAGGCTCAGCCCGGTCGAGTCGATGAACTCGCAATCGCTGAGGTCGACGAGCACTGGCTCGGTGGGATTGTCGAGGCTTGGGGCAAGCACCGCTCGCAGCTCGGGGGCTGTGCTCTGGTCCAGTTCTCCGATCACGCTGATGGTGCGCAGACCGGGCTCGTCGTCCGACTCAGCTTTGAAAGGTTTGGTCAAGGGGCGCGATCTTAAACCGTGTGCGATGACGCGTTAGATTCATCACGCCGGTTTGCACCGGTTTCTGATGAACGCACCGATCAGCAGACTGCTTGAACGGGTGCCGGGGTGGACGCCTGGGGGGTCGGGCGACTATGTCGGATTGGCCCTTGGGTTCCTGACGCTCGCCTTCTGCGTTGGCATCGACGTGGTGCTCGAATATGACACCACCGCACTGGTGGGAACTTACGTCGCGGCTCCGTTCGTCGCGGCGCTGTTCGCCGGGCCGCTCGGAACCGGCTTCGTTGGCCTCTCCGCGGTTGCCACCGCGGCCGCCAGCCCACTCTGGAACAGCGGCACCGGCGATTCCGAGCAGGCGGTTCGAATCGTCGTGATCGCGCTCGGTTCGCTCCTGGCAGTGGCCGGAGCGCTGATTCGAGCTCGCAGCGTCGGCCGGTCGGAGCGACTTGGATTGTTGAGCGCAGTCGGCGGCGTCGCCGACGGCTCGCTGCCGCTGCCCGAGACGCTAGCTCGCGTCACCGACACGGTCGTCCCCGCCTTCGCCGACATCTGCTTGATCGACGCGATCCGCGACGGCCGTGCCTCGAGGTTGGCCGTCAGGGTCAGCGGGCGCGCTGACTCGGCTGTGGTCGAGGATCGCCTGCGTCGCCGGCCGCCGCGCCTGCCCGACTGGCTGCTGCGCGCCGAGCGGTCGTGGCGCCACCTGCCCGAGTGGTACCCGGTGATGCACGACGAGGAGCTGCGCCGGATGGCGCAATCGCCCGACGATCTCGAGTTCCTGCGGTCGCTCGATCTGCGCTCATCGATGGTGATTCCGCTGCGTGCACGGGACCGGAACATCGGCGCGCTGACCCTGATGTCCGCGTGGTCGGGCGACCATTACGGCGCCAACGATCTGCGTTTCGGGCAAATCCTCGCCGGACGGATCGGCCTCGCACTCGACAACGCCGGTTTGTTCTCCGACCTCGAGAGCATCGAGCGGCGCATGGACACGGTCATGTCGATCCTCGACGAGGCGATCGTCATCCACGGCGCTGATGGCGAGCTTGTCTTTGCGAATCCCGCGGCGGCGCGAATGATGGGTTTCGAGAGCACCGAGGAAGCGTTTCTCGCGCGCGCTGACCAACTCCGCGATCGTTTCGAGATCCGCGACGAGGATGGGCGCGCGGTCAGCGTCGATGAGCTGGCCGGGCGCCGAGCGCTGGTCGGTGAGGAGCCGGGTCCGCAAACGCTGCGCGTGACCGACCGGAGCAACGGCCGCGAGCGCTGGACCCGCACGAAGGCGCAGGCGATCAAGGGCGCGGCCGGGGAGGTCCTCTACTCCGTGTCTGCGATCGAGGACGTCACCGAGGTCAAGCGCGCGGAGTTCTCGAACAAGCTGCTTGCCAGAACGGGCGAACTGCTGTCGCACTCAAGCGACTACCTCGCGACCCTGGAGCAGGTGCCACGACTGCTCGTACCTGAGTTCGCCGACTGGTGCTCGATCGAGATCCCGCGTGAGGATGGCGGCGTCGAGCGCGTGGCGATCGCGCACCGCGACCCGGAGCGGTTGCGAATGATCCGCGATCTGCGGCGCCGGTTCCCTGGCCAGTTCGCTGCAGCGGGGGTCGCGGAGGCGCTCGAGACCGGGGAGCCAGCGCTCTATGAGATGACGGCCGAGCGCCTTGAGGAACTGGCCACCGACGACGAGCATCTCGAGGGGCTGCGCGGGCTCGAGCTCGGATCGATGATCTTCGCCCCGATGAGCGTCGGCGGCCCGATTCTCGGCGTCCTCGTCTTCGTCAATCATCGCGGATCGCGGCTCTTCGGCGACGCCGATCTCGCGATCGCGGTCGAGACGGCGAGGCGCGCAGCCATGGCAATCGAGAACGCCCGCCTTGCCGCGGAGCGTGCTCGTGTGGCGGAGGCGCTGCAGCGCGAGCTGCTGCCGCCAAATCTGCCGCCGACGCCCGGGTGGGAGGTCGCGACCATGTACGAGCCCGCCGGCGAGGTCAACCAGGTGGGCGGCGATTTCTACGAGGTCTTCGCGGTGCAGGGCGGGTGGGCGCTGGTCCTGGGCGACGTCGCCGGCCACGGCGCTGCGGCGGCGGCGCTGACCGCCGAGGCACGCCACACGATCCGCACCGCCGGCGCGCTCGCGGCGGAGCCGGTGGCCGGGCTCGAGGTCCTCAATCGCAACCTGCGGCTGCGCGAGGACGTCGCCCTCTGCTCTGTCGCGATGCTGTTCCTTCCCGATGTGCCGGCCGACGACGCCGAGATCCTCGTCTACCTCGCCGGCCATCCGCACCCGATGCACCTCCGCGACGGCCGTGCCGAGATGATCGGTCAACCGGGTCCGCTGCTGGGCGTCGCCGACGATCCCGGCTGGGATGCCGTGGCTGTCTCTCTTGCCCAGGGGGACCAGGTCGTGCTCTACACCGACGGTGTGATCGAGGCGCGGCGGCGCGAGGGCGACCGGTTCGGCACCGACCGTCTGCAGGAGCGCCTCGCGGGCGCCGAGACCCCCGAGCTCGCGGTCGAGCGCGTCCGTGAGGGCCTTGTGGCGTTTGGCGCCCGCGCCCGGGAGGACGACGCCGCCGTGATCGCGGTTCGCCGCACGGCGCGGCGCGAGCCTCAGGCGGCGACGGGCTCCTCCCCGCGACGACGGGCGACGTCGAGCACCTCGGCCGCGAGCTGAGCGCCGTCGTCGGGGTTCAGCGGCGTCGCGCTGATGTTCAGGATCAGATCGTCGCCGTCGAGCTCCTCGAGCGTGATGTCGGGGGCGCGCCGGGTTGGCACTGAGATCGCCTCGACGATCTGGCGCTCGACCTCGGACGGGGTGGTTTTCGAGTCGAAGCGCGCACGCATTTCGACGCGATCCGGCTCGCGCAGCGGGATCACCGCGAGCTGGAGGATGACGCTGTTGGGAACCATGATCCGGTCGGCTCCGGAGATCAGCGTCGTATAGAAGAGCCCGAGGGAGCCGGCGACGCCGTCCACCTTTCCGGCCAGCGCGCCGCCGCGCAGCTCGACTCGCTCGCCGACGCGAAACGGACGGGTGCTGAGCAGGACGAGGCCCGCAAAGAGGTTGCCGAGCGTCTGCTGCGCGGCGAGACCTAGGACGACTGCGGTGAACGCACCACCGACCGCGAGCGCCCCGGCATCCAGCCCGGCTACGTGCAGAGCCACCAGAACCATGACGGCGATCGTCAGCAGGCGCACGAGGAAGCCCACAACTCCGGCGGTGCCGGGGTCCATGCGCCGGTACAGGGCGGGGGCAAGCCCGCGGCCCAGATTACGCGCGAGCGCCCAGCCCAAGACGACGAGTGCGGCAACCGTTGCGACGCGCACGGGCGTTCCGCCCGTGCCGAAGATCTCGCGCCGCCGATCGAAGGCGACGAGGACCGCGGCGATCAGCAGCGTCAGAACGACCGCGCCGCCGCGCGCCTTCTGGGCGTCGCCGCGGTCGATCTCCTCGCCCAGGCCGACCTGGCGCCAGACCTGCGTGCGACTCTCGAACAGAGGATTGCCACGATTTGCACGTAGTTTGCGTCGTTTGAACATCCCGGGGCAGATGTCCGAACCGCGAGGTCTCAAACGCTCGATTCTGAGATCCTCGTCACATATTGGAGCCCGCCATTACCTCTGATCGTCGGCCGGCGCTGTTCATCGCCGTCGGCGCTGGGACAGCCGTCGTCTCGGTCCTTCTTGCCGCAGCCGCCGGTCCGCCGTACCTCTCGCTGGACTCATTGAGCCCATGGATCGTGACTCTGGCGATCGGGCTCTTCGCGGCCCTGTTTGCCACGCCGTTTGCATTGCACGCTCGCCTTTCCGACCAACTCGAGGGCGATGCGCGCTGGGAGCGCGCGCTGCTCATCTGGGGGGCGGTGGCGCTCGGCGTGCTCGGCGTCGGCCTGATCTGCGGCCTGCCGTCGGGCTTTGACTCCGGCTCGTTGTTTGGCGCAATCGGCATCGTCGCGGTGGTCGAGGCGGTCCTGGTGCTCGCCACCCTGGTCGTGTGGATGTTGTCGAACTGACCCCATAAAAACCGCTAGATTGACTGGTCAGTCAATGCGCGCAGCGGCGATCCAGCTCAACTCGGGGAGCGACAAGGCTTCGAACCTGGAGCGTGCCTCGGTTCTTGTAGCCGACGCGGCCGGAGCCGGCGCTGACTTGGTCGCGCTCCCGGAGAAGTGGAACCTCCTCGCGACCGGCGACGAGCTCGCCGCCGGGGCTGAGCATCTCGAGGACGGGGAATCGGTCGGCGCCGCGCGCGAGTGGGCCCGCAGCCACGGCATCAACGTGCTCGCCGGGAGCATCGGCGAGCTCGCGGAGGGCGAGGAACGGATCTTCAACACCTCGTGCCTGATTGACCGTTCCGGCGAGATCGTTGCCGTCTACCGCAAGATCCACATGTTCGACGTCGAGGTTGGTGGGGTGCGCTACGAGGAATCGGCTCGCGAGCAGCCTGGCGAGGAGATCGTGAGCGCCGGGGTCGACGGCGTCGAGCTAGGGCTAACGATCTGTTACGACCTGCGCTTCTGTGAGCTGTACCGGATCCTCGCCGTCGCTGGCGCCAGGATCTTCTCGGTTCCCTCGGCGTTCACCCTGGCCACCGGGCGTGATCACTGGGACGTTCTGCTGCGCGCCCGCGCGATCGAGAACGCGGCGTTCGTGGTGGCCCCCAACCAGTACGGCGAGACACCCCCGCACTACAGCTCGTACGGCCGCTCGGCGATCGTCGATCCGTGGGGAGTGATCCTCGCGCAGGCGCCCGACGAGGAATGCTTCATCAGCGCCGATCTCGATTTCGAGGCGCAGGATCGCGTGCGTGAATCGCTGCCTGCCCTCGCCAATCGCCGACCCGAGACCTACCGCTGGGTCGATCCGGTGGAGGCAGGCTGATGGCAAAGGCTCCGCCGGTGGACCGACGCCGCCAGATCCTCGACGCGGCGATTCGCGTCTTCGCACGCGAGGGCTTCAACGACTGCCGGGTTTCCGACATCGCCCGCGAGGCAGAGGTCGCGTACGGCCTCGTCTACCACTACTTCGACTCCAAGGATCAGGTCCTCAACGAGCTCTTCGTCGAGCGGTGGTCGCTGCTGCTGGCTGCGATCGAGGAGGTCGATGCGCGCACGATCCCGCCGCGCGAGAAGCTCGACGCGGTCGCCGGCTTCATCATCGACTCCTACCGCCACGACCCGGAGTTGATGAAGGTGATCATCATCGAGGTCACCCGGGCGGCCAACTCGTTCACTCGCACGCACCTGCCCGTGATCCGCCAGGCCTACGCCCTGATCGCGAAGATCGTCAGAGACGCCCAAGCGTCGGGCGACTTCCGCGAGGACGTCGATCCTGAGTTCGCGTCGATGTGGTTCTACGGGGCGATCGAGCAGCTGCTGACCGGCTGGGTCTTCGAAATCATTCCCGATGGCGAGGGCGACTTCGACCGGGCGCGCGTGATGGTCGTGGAGACAATCTGTCGTGGACTCGAGAATGCTTCGGCAGCACCGAGCGGGGTAGGCTCGTAGCCGTGGACAACGAGATCGTCAAACGACTGATGTGGACCGGCCTTGTCGCCGCCACCGGCGCGCTTGCGAGCGTCGTCGCGATGAAGGCTTCCGCGGCCATCTGGATGCGGGTGTTCGGCGAGGACCCACCAGAGTGAGCGGCACGGGCGCCCCGCAGCCTCCCCCCGAGGACCGTTCGGTAACCGAACTCGTCTTCGACGTCTCCGAGCGCGTCTCGACGCTCATTCGTGAGGAGGTCGCGCTCGCCAAGGCGGAGGTCTCCGAGAAGGTTTCATCGCTCGCACGCGGTGGCGCGGTTGGCGTCGCAGCCGGAATCTTTGCCTTTCTCGGGCTGATCCTCTTCATGCACGCCATCGCCTGGCTGCTGGTCGACCTCTTCTTCGAGGACGCCGTCTGGGCGGGCTTCCTGATCGAGGCTGTGATCTTCTTCCTGATCGCCGGCCTGGCGGGCTTCCTCGCCTACAAGGCGTTTAAGAAGGGATCGCCCCCGGTACCGGAGATGGCCATCGAAGAGGGCAAGCGGATTCGCCAGACACTCGAGTCCGGCACGACCCCCGCAGCCAAGGAGCCGGTTTCGTGAGCGACGAGATCGTCCGCACTGGCGCCGGCGAGCCCGTGGCGAAGCTTTCAACTGGTGCGCCCGGCCGCACCTCGGCGCAGATTCGCGATGACATCGAGCGCCAGCGTGACGAGCTCTCGCATTCGGTCGTGGCGCTTCGCGGCAAGGTGACCGAGCTCACCGACTGGCGCCGCCAGGTGCGCGATCACCGCCGCGAGCTCATCATCGGCGCCGCGGTCGTCGGCTTCGCATTCGGCGCCCGCTTGGCGCTGCGCCGCCGCGGCTAGTTCAGCCGCCTGCCCCTAAGCCTGCGCCATCACCTGCATCGTCCTGCTGCTGACGATCGGCGGGTTTCTCGGCTGAGCGCCGTCGCGCTTCGCTAGCTCAGGAACTCGGGGCTGATCCCGCCGAAGCCGAGCAGGCCGGGACCGATGTGGGCGCCGATGACTGGGCCCACCTCAGAGACGAAGACGGGGTCGTTGCCGAAGATCTGGCGGCATTCGTCGACGAGCTTGCGGGCGGTGTCGGCGTCGTGAATGTGCTGGACGACCCAGGTCGTCGCGCCGGCGTCCTTGCGCTCGTGAGCGAACTCAACCATCCGTTCGAACGCGCGGCGGCGGGTGCGGACCCGCTCGATCGGGGTGATCTCCTCCTCGAGCGTGAGGATCGGCTTGATCTGAAGCGCCGAGCCGAGGAAGGCCTGGGCGGCGCCGATCCGGCCACCCTTGCGCAGGTACTCGAGCGTGTCGATGGCGAACCACATCTTCAGCGACTCGCGCGCGCGCTCGACCTGCTCCATCGCGGCCTCCGCGTCGGCGCCGCCGGCCGCTGCCTTCGCGGCGATCAGCGCCATCAGCGCCTGGCCTCCACAGCCTGAGCGGCTATCCCAGACGCGAATGCGCTCACCTCCGGCGCCGGAGTCGATGAGCTGCTGGCGTGCCTGAAGCGCCGAGCCGTAGGTCCCGGAGATCCCGGACGAGATGTGGATCGAGACGATCTCGCCGCTATCGGCGAGCAGCGGCTCGTAGATCTCGACGAAGTCGCCAACGGAGGGCTGGGAGGTGGTCGCGCCGGCCTCGCTGCGGCGTAGACGCTCGTAGAAGTCGTCGTATTCGGCGGAGCTGATGTCGCTCTCGCGCTGCTGCTCGCCGTCGAGGGTCACGTACAGGCTCGCCCGGTGGATGCCGTTCTCAGCGATCAGCTCCTCCGGGAGATAGGCCGTGGTGTCGGTGACGACGGCGGTGCTCACCGCCCCCAGTCTTAGCAGCGTTCGCATCCGCGCGGGCGTCGGCATCTACGATCACGCCGCAATGTCGACGACGCTGATCACGGGCGCGACCGGGTTCATCGGTTCCCATCTGGCCCGGGCGCTTGCCGAACGAGGCGACAGCCTGCGGGTCCTGACCCGTCGCAGCTCCGACCACTCGGCGCTCGACGGGCTCGAGTACGAGCGGGCTATCGGGAGCGTCACCGACCGTCGCGCAGTTCGCAACGCGATGGAAGGCGTCGCACGTGTCTTTCACGTGGCGGGGCGCACGTCGCTGCGAGCGGCCGACCGCGAGGCCGTCTTCGATACCAACGTCCGCGGCTCGCGGATCGTCTTCGAGGCTGCGCTGGAGGCTGGCGTGGAGCGCGTCGTGCACACCTCCTCGGCCGGCGCGATCGGCGTTGCGAAGCCGAAGGGAACGGCCGACGAGACGACTCCGTTCGAGATCGGGCACCTCGGCATCACCTACGTCAACTCAAAGCACGAGGCCGAGCTCGAGGCAATGCGCGCGGCCGCGAAGGGTCTCGACATCGTCATCGTCAACCCATCTTTCGTGCTCGGGCCCGACGACCCGACGCGGACGTCGATGGGGCTGGTCCGGCGCTTCTGCCTCGGCCAGATTCCGGTCTACGTCGCCGGCGCCCTCAATGTCGTGGACGTTCGCGATGTGGCGACCGGCCATCTGCTCGCCGCCGAGAAGGGCGTCAAGGCCGAGCGCTACATCCTTTCCGGGCGCAACTTCACCCTCGACCGCCTATTCGCCGACCTGGCCCGAATCAGCGGCGTCGACCCGCCGGCGGTGAAGCTGCCGACGCGGGTGGCGCTCGCCGGCGTCGACGCCGTCTCGCGGGTTGGGCTGCGGCTCGCGGGCTCGCCCGAGGAGGTGCTCTCGGCCTCGCTGTGGTGGACCTACCGCAACACAAAAGCCAAGCGCGAGCTCGGGTTCGCTCCGCGCCCGCACGAGCAGACCCTCGAGGACGCGGTGGAATGGCAGCTCGGCGAGCTCGGCGGGCGTCACGGCGGCCCGGCGGGGAGCGCGTTCCGGGCACTGGGGCGCGTCGCAAAGGGGTTGGCCCGGTGAATAAGGCGCCTCAACAGCGGCGCGACTCGGCTACGCCTCGCATCGTTCTGTATCGCTGTCCGACGCGGACCAATGTGCTTTGCCCGTGCGGTGCCGTCGAGCGTCGGCTGCGCAAGCTCAAGCTCGAGCACCGGACTGAGCGGGTGCCGTACGGCAAGGGCAAGCGGCCGGAGATCGAGGAGCTCACGAATCAGCGCCGCGTGCCGGTTCTCGTTGATGGCGACGAGGTCGTCTCCGACTCGAAGCGAATCCTGCAATACCTCGACTGGAAGTACGGGTCTGAGCCCGAAAAGACGAAAAAGACCGCAAAGACGCGTTAGGACTTGCTTTACTCTTTGAAGTCATGGATACGCCAGACGCAGCAGTAACGATCTCGGATGTGGCCGCGGAGAAGATCCGCGGGCTGGTCGAGGCGGGTGCGGTCGATCAGGCTCTCCGGATTGCGGTTCGTGGCGGAGGCTGTTCCGGCTTTCAGTACGCGCTTGCGCTGGATGCCGTCAAGGCCGACGACAACGTCTTCGAGCACAACGGAGTTTCCGTGGTCGTTGACAAGGTCAGCATGCAGTTCGTGTTCGGTTCGCAGGTCGACTACGTCGACGGCCTTCAGGGCGCCGGGTTCACGGTCAACAACCCGAACGTCGTCGCCGCTTGCGGCTGCGGCTCGTCCTTCCAGGTCAAGGAAGACGCGGCCGAGCAGGCCGCGGCGACCGTCTAACCAGCGCTCGAACGCGACACCGCAGTGCCCGTGATCACAGCCTCCGGGCTGGTAAAACACATCGGTGGGCGGACTCTGTTCGCCGACCTCTCGTTCAAGCTCGACCGTGGCGAGCGGATGACCCTGTCCGGGCGCAACGGCAGCGGCAAAACGACGCTCCTGCGAATGCTCTCCGGAGAGGCGGGGATCGACGCTGGCACCCTCGCAACCGGCAAGGGCGTGCGCATCGCGTTGCACGACCAGCGCCCGCCGCGCGCCGGAGCCACTCTCCGCGAGTACGTCACGGGCGGGCTCGACTGGATCGCCGCCATCGAGGCGGACCTCTCGCGCCTGGAGGCGCGGATGGCCGAGGGGGCGGACGAAGCGACGCTGAACTCATACGCCAACGCCCAGGCGCGACTGGAGGCTGCGGGCGGCTACCGCTGGCGCGACAGCGTCGAGACGACCCTGCACGGCCTGGGCTTTGGCGATGCTGAGCTCGATCGGCCGCTCGGCGGCTTTTCGGGAGGGGAACTGACGCGGGCGTCGCTGGCACGGGTACTCGCCTCGCGGCCGGACCTGCTGCTACTTGACGAGCCGACGAACCACCTCGACATCGAGTCGCTCGAGTGGCTCGAGTCCTATTTGATCGGTCTCGACGCTGCCGTGATTCTCGTCGCTCACGACCGCTGGTTCCTCGAGGCCGTGGGCACCTCGGTGCTCGAGCTGGAGGCAGGTCGCGCGAGGCACTTCAAGGGTCCGTGGCACGCCTGGCGTGCCGAGCAGGCAGCCCGCGAGCTTGCTGCCGGGCGCGACATCGCGCGCCGTGAGGCGGAGATCGAGCGGATGGAGCGCTTCGTCGAGCGCTTCCGCTACAAGGCGACCAAGGCCCGCCAGGCGCAATCGAAGCTAAAGGCGATCGACCGGGTCAAGCGAGACATGGCCGAGATCGACCCCCGCGACGAGCGCAGGCTCGCGTTCTCGTTTGGCGACGCCGAGCGCTCGGGGCGGACCGTCCTCGAGCTCGAGGCGGCGACGCTGACCGCCGGAGATCGCACGCTGATCGCTAACGCTGAGATGTGGCTCGAGCGCGGCGAGCACGTCTGCCTCGTGGGCGCGAACGGCTCGGGCAAGAGCACGCTGGTCGAGACGCTCACCGGCAACCGCGAGCTTGCCGACGGACGGCTGCGCCGCGGCCACAACGTCAAGCTCGGCTACCTCTCGCAGCACACCGACATCGGCGGCGCCGGGGATCGGACGCTGCTCTCGCACGCTCAGAATGCGACCGGGCTCTCGGAGGCGAAGACTCGGGCGCTGCTCGGGCGCTTCCTTTTCTCGGGTGATGACGTTCAGAAGCGGTTGGCCGACATCTCGGGCGGCGAGGCTCAGCGCATGGCGCTGGCGCTGCTGACGAACTCGGACTCCAATCTTCTGATCCTCGACGAGCCGACCAACCATCTCGACGTCGAGAGCCGCGAAGCGCTCGAAGACGCGCTCACCGGTTTCGGCGGAACGCTGTTGCTTATCTCGCACGACCGGGCGCTGCTCGAGGCGGTTGGCAGCCGCACGGTGGTGATCGAGAACGCGAAGCTGACCAGCCACCACGGCGGCTGGGCCGAGTACCGATCAAGCGTTGACGCTGAGAGCGCGGCGGCGGCGCCGGGCGCGAAACAGAAGAAGATGCCGCGCAAAGCCACTGGGCCAAGCAAGAATCGCAAGGCCGACCTGGCGCGACTGGAGCGCGAGGTCGAGGCGGCCGAGCAGGACTTCAAGCGACTCGAGGACGAGCTCGCCGATCCGTCGCACTGGTCGAGCCCCGAGCAGTCCGCGAAGGCGAGCGCGCGTCACGAAAAGGCGCGCGCAAAGCTCGATGAGCTGATCGCACGCTGGGAGGCGGCGGCGGAGAAGGTCGAGGGCTAGGCGGGCGCTCCGAACCAGGCGGTGAGCGCGTCGGTGAGCCCCTCCTCGGTTCCCTCGGCCACCCAGGCCACGTATCCGTCGGGGCGAACCAACACAGCGCTCGGAGCGGCGACCTGCCCGAGGGCCGGAAGCTCCCACGCACCGTCGTACTCGGCGTCGACGAGCTGAACACGATCCGTCCATGGCGCGATGTCGACGCTGCCGGGCTCGCTGAGGTTGAGCAACACGGGCCGGGCGTCGTGCAGCAGGGCGTAGAGCTGCTCCGGGCCATCGGCCGTGACCAGGTCGAGATCAGGCATGCGCCGCCCGAGCAGCGGGTGTCCCTCGCCGAGGTCGTAGTGAATGTCGAGCCCGGACATCCTCGCCGCGAAGCGGTCGCGGGCCTCGTCCAGCTCGAGGATCCCGGCGATGGTCTCGCCGAGGGCCTTGGTGCGCTCGTCCGGGCGCCGAAGCGCGACGTAGGCCATCGTGGTGCGCAGCACGCGTGCCCCAACTGGGTGGCGCTCGGCCTGGTAGGTGTCCAGGAGGCTCTCGGGCGACGTCTCACTCACGACCTGGGCGAGCTTCCACCCGAGGTTCACCGAATCCTGAACGCCGGTGTTCAGGCCCTGTCCACCATCCGGGGCGTGCACGTGCGCGGCGTCACCGGCCAGCAGGACCCTTCCCATGCGGTAGTCCGTGGCCTGACGGGTCATGTCCGTGAACCTCGAGATCGAGGTGGGACTGTGAACGCCGAAATCGGTCCCATAGAGGGCGGTGAGCCCCTCGCTCACATCCCGCAACGTGGGCTCGGTCGTGGCACCGACGTCCGCTTCCGTGAGCATCACCCGCACCGGCCCCTCGTCGGCGTACACCACTTCGCCGTCGCGAACCTCGTACTCCACTCTGCCGATGCCATAGATGCCGGCGGCGTTTTGGCGGATGCCCAACTCGGGCTCATCGGACATCTCGACCTCGGCGATCAGGGCGCTGGTGGTCGGATCCCACCCCGCGAACTCGATACCTGCCGCCTTGCGCACCAGGCTGCGCCCGCCGTCACAGCCGACCAGGTACTCGGCCCGCAGCGAGTCGCCACCCGACAGTGCGACGTCGACGCCCGCATCGTCCTGCGCGATGCCGGTGACCTCGATGCCGGAATAGATCGGCACCTCCAACTCGCCGACCCAGCCGGCGAGGATGCGCTCGATGTCCTTTTGCCAGAGCCCAAGCCCGTAGGGACGCCGGGTCGGAAAGTCGCTGATGTCTAACGGGACCCCGGCGAACTGCCCCACTTGGACCACCTGTCCCTCCGAGACAAAGCGATCCGCGATTCCGCGCTGATCGAGGATCTCGATGGTGCGCGAGAGCAGACCGCCTGCGCGCGAGCCAATCAGGTCCTGACCGGCGCGTCGCTCCACGATGGCCACGTCCGCTCCGGCCAGCTTCAACTCCCCCGCCAACATCAGCCCGGTCGGACCTCCGCCGGCGACCAACACCGCGTGCTCCGTAGTCATTCCCACCCTCCCGTTTCCGTCTGGCCCCAATTTCGGTGGCGGAGTATGCGGCACGACGGGGGCTTGAAACAAGGCCCCGTGAAGCGATAAATTGGAGGTGGAGAGGGGGACCGGGCCTACGCACCTTTTGTCGAGGCTGACCGGTCGTGCGGGCGGCGACAACCTTGGAGCGCAGCTTTCACCGTGAGCTGCGGTACCGCGGAACCTCCCCGATTTCAGGTACGAGGTGTGCCCGAAATAGACGCGCTTCCGAAGCGCCATTCCGCGTGGGGCGGGTTGTTCGCGCATACCGCCACTAAGTCGCCCCAGTCTCCCGTAAGGCACGCACCCCATCCAAAGCGCAACGATTGTCGATCGGCGCGCGGCGCGCCTCGCGGACCGAGCGATAAGGGGAAGATTCTCCGGGAGTAGGAGCTCAGCCGAGCTGCATTGGCGGGCTCGTCTGCGAGCCGCCCGGCAGGATCCGCTGAGGCTCGGGAACCTCGAGGTCGTCTGGCTGCTCGATGCCGAGCAGCTCGCCGAGTTCGCCCGACTCGAGCATCTCCTCGACGATGTCGCAACCGCCGACGAGCTCGCCCTTGACGTAGAGCTGGGGGAAGGTCTGCCAGTCGTAGAGCTCCGTGGTGACCTCGCGCAGCGGCTGAAGCGCCGGCAGCACGTCGATCGCGCCGTAGTCGACACCGAGTTCCTCGAGGACGCCGACGACGCGCATCGAGAAGCCGCAGCGCGGCGCCTCGGGGACGCCCTTCATGAAGAGGAGGACGTCGTTGTCGGCGACCGCCTTTTGGACCTGCTCTTTGAGACCTGGATCAGCTGCCATGAACCCAGGGTAGCCGGAGGTCGATGTCTGGACCGACAGCGCGTGGATCGAGCCGTCATCGAAGCGCGGCTTGACCGCTGCGCGGACGAGGCGGTGCTGGTCGATTCGGGAGAGGCCCTCGAACTGCGGCGCCGCCACGATCGCCCGCAGGTGGTCGCCACCGCCCTCGTCGAGCATCTCCACCGTGGCCCCCGGCAGCGCGGCCTCGATCATCACCTTCAGCTCCGCGAGGTCGGCGGCCATCAGGCGGCCCGCCTTCGCGGCTTCGACCATCTCGTGGACGCGGCAGAACTTGACCCGTGGCCGGCCATGGGGTTCGCCCGCGCCGACCTCCGCAGCGTCGATCGCCTGCCAGCCCATATACGTCACGTGGTCACCTCCGCGCTCATCCAAGAGCTCAGCGATCGGCTGAGGCGCCTCGACCCTGTCCGGAATCCGGCCCTCCTCCAGGTCTTCGAACATCGTCACGACGGTCTCGGCGGCGTCCTTCTTGTTGGTGCCGATGACGCCGGACGGGCCGCGCTTGATCCAGCCGACGGCGTAGTGGCCGGGGATCTGCTCGCCGGAGTCGGGATCCACGACTCGTCCTGACTCGTTCGGGATCAGCCCCCGAGATGCGTCGAATGGAATTCCCTCGAGACCCGTACCGAGGTAGCCGATCGAGCGCAGGACGAGGCCACACTCGAGCTCCTCGCGCTCGCCCGTGTCGCGTGCGGAGATCCGCCCGGACTCGTCGGCGACCAGCTCGTTGCGGCCGATCACGATCGACTCGACCCTGCCGTCGCCCTTGATCTCGACCGGCGAGCAGCCGAAGCGCAGCACCACCCGCTTGGGCTTGCCCTCGGGTTCGCGGCTGGAGAACTCGGTGAAGATCTCGACGTTGCGCCGGTTGGTGGGGTCGCAATCCTCGGAGGCGATGTAGGCGGCGCTCGCCGCGTCGAGCTCCATGTCGGCGGGGTCGATGACGATGTCGGCGTCGGTGAGCTCGCCGAGCTCGCGAACTTCGGGGTTGGTGAAGGCGGCTTGGGCGGGCCCGCGGCGGCCGAGGACGACGATCTCCTCGATGCCTGACTCGGCAAGCCGGTCGATCGCGTGATCTGCGGTGTCGGTGACGTCGAGCTCGGCCCGGGGCAGCGCCAGCATCCGCGCAACGTCGGCGGCGACGTTGCCGTTGCCGATCACGACCGCGCGCTTGGTCGACAGGTCGAAGTCGCGTTCGGCGAAATCGGGGTGGGCGTTGTACCAGGCGACGAATTCGGTCGCCGGATGCGAGCCGGGGAGGTCCTCGCCGGGGATTCCGAGACGGCGATCGGTCGCTGTTCCGTAGGCCGAGACGATCGCGTGGTAGCGCTCCTCCAACTCGGAGACCGTGACGTCGCGCCCGATCTCGACGTTGCCGAAGAACTGAAAGCCCTCGCGAGCCGCGGTCTTCTCGTACATGCGGATCACCGACTTGATCTTCGGATGGTCGGGGGCGACGCCAGCGCGCACGAGGCCGAAGGGGGTGGGGAGGCGGTCGAACATGTCTACTTCTACGGCGACGTCCTCGCGCTTGAGCAGGTGCTCAGCTGCGTAGAAACCGGCCGGCCCTGAGCCGACGATTGCCACGCGCAGCGGGTTGTCTGGCGATCCGATTGCGCTCACGGCGGGAAAGGATAGGGTGGCAACCATGACTCGCCGCCTCGTCTTCACGCTGCTTCTCGCCACCCTCGCTTTCGCCGCCGCCACGGGCCCGGCTCAGGGCGCCAGCTTCAAGCTCTTCCAGTCACCGAGCGGAAACATCGGCTGCGTGATCGTCAAGGACGGTGCCCGCTGCGACATCCGCGAGCACACCTGGCCCACTCCGCCAAGACCGCCATCGTGCGACGTCGATTACGGCGGTGGCGTGGAGGTTGGACGCGACGGCGCCGGCAGCTACATCTGCGCAGGCGATACCGCCCTCGACTCGTCATCCGACGTCCTCGGCTACGGCGATCGCATCAGCAAGGGCGCGGTCCGCTGCGCGAGCAAGACGAAGGGCATGCGGTGCGTCAATCTCGACACCAAGCACGGGTTCTTCCTCTCGCGCGACGTGGTGAGGCTGTTCTGATGCGACGCGCGCTTCTGATCGGCCTACTCGTCGCGGCGGCAATGGCGGTGCTGGCCCCCAGCGCCTCAGCCAAGGTCAAGTTCTTCCAAGCACCGTCGGGCAACATCGCCTGCGTGATCGGCGGCGGCCTCGCCCGCTGCGACATTCTCGAGCACACCTGGCCGACGCCGCCGAAGCCGGAGGGCTGTTCCGTGGACTACGGAAACGGCGTCATCGTTCTCGGCGGGCATCCCGGCGAGTACACCTGCGCGGGCGACACGGTCTTCTCGCCGAGCGCCCCGGTTCTGGAGTACGGCGAGAAGATCACCAAGAACCGGTTCACCTGCACCAGCAAGACGAGCGGCATGCGTTGCGCGAACCGCAACTCCGGCCACGGGTTCTTCCTTTCGCGCCAGACGGTCCGGCTGTTCTGAGCGAGCTCACGGCAGCGCGCTCTCGGCCTCTCCGTTGATGAGTGAGACCAGGCTCCCAGTCGCGATAGTCGAGAGCAGGAAGCCAGGATCAGCCTCCGGGGTGAGTGCGACCTCGGCGCGCACCGTCTCGACGTCGCCGAACGGCTGAGTCGTCACCTCAACACTGGCGATCGACCTGCCGTAGAGCTCGCCGGTGACCGGGTCGCGCACGGTCGGTGCCAGGCCGTTGCGCAGGGCGGTCTCGATCTCGGCGGCACGATCACTTGTGCCGCCGATAGTGCAGAGCACGTCCGCCTTCGCCGAGACTCCAACAGCGACCAGGTCGATGCCCTGCTCGTTTGCGAGCAGTTGCTTGTCGGGCACCATCCTCGCCGCGAGGACATCGTCGCCGAGGCATGCCGCCGCAGCGGGGTAGGCCGGCTGATCGATCATCCGCTCGCCCTCGCCCAACAGCGATGCACGCGCGCGGTCGGAGATCGCGAGGACCGAGAGGTCGCGGCCCAGTGCGTCGAAGGCGCCGAGACCGTTGACGTCGGCGTCCAGCAGCGCTTGGGGGACGACCGCGTAGTCGCCGATCTCGATCAGCTCGAGCCCCCCGGCCGTTCGCGAGCGACCGCCGGCCGCGATCAGCGCTCTTGCAAGCCCGCGGCCGTCGACCCCGTCGAGGCGCAACCCGAACGCGTACGAGCCGCCCACGGAGACCAGCCGTTCGGCCGCCAGCGGATCGAATCCGAAACGGCGTTTGAGCACCTCCGCGCCGGCCACGACGGTGTCGGCGTTGGGAGCGAGCACGGTCTCCAAGAGCTCGCGGCCGCCGACGTCGACAACAGCCTCAGGCTCGACCCAGCTGACGCCAAGCGAGGCGTTTGTACCACCGGCGCCAATCTCCGCCAGGGTTTCGGCGAGCGGGCCGACGGGAGGCTGATCCCTCTCGGACCCATCGTTTCCGCAGCCGGTCGCTATCGCCGCGACGATGAGGATCAGCGAGAGCGGGCGCACCTCGGCGGAAGGCCGCTAGGCGAGCGCTGTGCGCGAGGTTGCGGCGCCGTCGAGCGCGTCCAGCGCGCGACCGACGGACATCGCGACGCAGGTGAAGATGGGGATGTCGCGCAGCGTGTAGGCGCTCGACTCGGTGCCGCGCAGCTCCTGTACGAGGTCGAGGAACTCACCGGGGTCGTCGCACTCGAACGAGACGACGAACTCCTGATCGTCGAGGCCGAAGGAGTAGGCGGTGTTGATCGTGATCTCGGGGTAGCGACGGCCGACCTCGATATGCGAGGCCATGAT
The DNA here is from genome assembly GCA_963746215.1 of uncultured Solirubrobacterales bacterium. GTDB lineage: Bacteria > Actinomycetota > Thermoleophilia > Solirubrobacterales > 70-9 > WHSW01. Next base: position 118,048 of record CAVVAT010000001.1, on the reverse strand, counting down.
CCGCCGGCGCTCGTCAAGGGGCAGCTGGTACCACTCGCGCTTCTTGTCGAGCGGGTAGACGATGCAGTACTTGCGATCGGAGACGCAGATCTCGGGCCGAACATCCGAGTCCGAGTAGGGGGAGCGTTTGGTCATCGCCAAATAGGAGTGGGGGATCGTCGCCCACTTCGCGAGGCCGCTCTGGGCGAGAACGACGTGAAATGTGTGGATGTCATCGAGGTTCGGGCTCTGGGAGAGCAGCATCAAATCTGCATCACCGCGAGTGCCGACAAGTGAGTAGGCGCGTAGGCTGCGGTCGAGGGCGTAGTCCTCGCATGCGGCGAGGAACTCGCGCTTGTCAGCTGCCCTCGCATCCGGATCGCGACGCTGCCAGGCAGGGTCGAGCTTGAAGAACGTGAACTTGGCAAACGTGCGATCCGCCATCGCGGCGATGCTAGCGCTCGGCGCCCTCGCGTCCTGGGCGTCTCCGGCCGCTGCTCAAACGGGCTCAGTTGAGAGTGCTGTCATCGTGGTCGTCCCCTTCGGGACGACGGTCGACGAGATCGCGGCCGTGCCCGAGCTGGCGCCCGGCCTGGTCAGCGCCGGCCTCGGATCGGTGCCGATCACGCAGACGTTTCTCGACATCAGCCAGGGCAACCGGGTCAGTGAGAACCTCTACGACGGGCGCCTCCCGGGCATCTATCTGCGCGATGGCGCCGTGCCCGAGGAGATCTGGAAGCAGATCCTCGACCGCGCCGCGAGTCCGCCGGCGAAGATCGAGCCGGGCCTGCTCGCCGCGACCGTCAAGGAAGCGGGGATGCCTGTCGATGCCGAGGCGGACACCGGGCTCGCCACGCTCATCGCGGTTGACCGCGACGGGCGGGTCGCGACATCCGACTGCACCGGCGGCTGCGGGCCGGGATTGAGCCTGGTGCGGACCGACGTCGAAAGCCTGCCGAGTCTGGCCGATCGGGTGGGAGACGACGACCTGCTGATCGTGGTCGCAGCAGGGGCCGGAACCCAGCAGGAGCTGTTGCCGCTCGGGATCGCCGGAGAGGGTTTCGAGGGCAACGTCACCTCCGCTTCGACCCGCACCGACGGCGTCGTCCTCTCGACTGACATCACGGCGACGGTTCTCGAGCATCTTGGCCTCGAAGTGCCCGACGCGATGAACGGCAGCCGGATCGTCTCAGAGGGAGATCGCGATCCGGCAGCGGTCGTCGATCTCCAGGAGCGTCTGGACCACCGGCCGAATCGCAACGAGTCGGTGTTGATACCGCTCAGCATCTGGCTCGCGCTGACCGCGCTCGCCAGCCTGATCTGGCGCGGCCGCGGCGCGCGCCCGGCGTTGCGCCTGCTTGGCCTCTCGCTGCGTGTGGGCGCCTTTGCTCCTGCTGCCGTTGGCGTTCCTCGACGCCGGGCCGCTTGCCGCCGGGCTGGCCGTCGGCGCAGGCGCGCCGGCGCTGGCGGCCCTGACCGTTCGCATGCTGACGCCGATGGCGGGCCTCGCGCTGGCGTGCGCGGCGACCGTCGTCGCCTACGCGATCGACGTGATCGTCGGCTCGCCGCTGACCTCGCTGTCGATCCTCGGGCCCAACCCGGGGGGTGGCGTGCGCTTTTACGGCATCGGCAACGAGCTCGAGGCGATCCTGACGACGCTGACGCTGATCGGTACCGGCGCTTGGCTATCCGATCGCGAAGCCCGCAGGGCGAGGCGGAGGGGCGCCGCTGTTGAGGCGCCTGATTCGACCGGGGTGCGCTCGAGCGGCGCACCGCGGCGATCGTGTTCATCGTCGCCGGCGTACTTGCGGCAGGCGCCTTCGCACCGGGCCGCTTCGGCGCGGATGTCGGCGCCTCGATCGTCCTCGGCGTGGGCGCTGCAACCGCTGCGGTGCTCGCGCTTGGTCTGAGCCGTGGCAAGGCGATAGCCGCAGTGATCGGCGGCGGCGTCCTCGGACTCGCGGCGCTCGTAACCGTCGATCTGCTGTCGGGCGGGGCCCATCTGACCCGGTCGGTCCTGGGCGCCGGCGACTCGACAGACGTGATGAATGTGTTCGAGCGCCGCCTGCGCCTCACCGCCCGAACCTTCGTGCACCCGGTCTACCCCGAGCTTCTCGTGGTGGTCACGGGCCTCCTTGTCGCCGGCGCGATCAAGCGTGATCGCGTCCTCGCGTGGTTTGGCGACCGCGAGTGGGCGCGCATCGGCTTCCTCGGCGCCCTGGCGGGGGTGTTGGTGGGGACGGTCGCCAACGACTCCGGCTCGGTGCTGCTCGTCCTCGGCACGATCTACCTCGCGGTCATCGCCGGGTTCTACTGGTCGCTGGGCGCAACGGACCGCACAGGCAAGCGGGAAGTCGACACGACGGCGGGCTGAGCGGCTACCATCGCGACGTGCGCGTCGCCGTAGTCTCGCCCTATTCCTGGACCTATCCGGGGGGCGTGAACAGGCACGTCGAGGAGCTCGCGGATGAGTTGGTCGCCCGCGGTCACGATCTTCGTGTGCTTGCCCCCTGGGATCCACCGGGCCGCTTAACCCGGACGCTTCACCGTGGGCCGGCGGAGGTTCGCAAGCGTCCGGAGTACCTGGCGCCGCTCGGCCGCACAAAGGCTTTCGGGGCCAACGGCTCGGTTTCGAACATGGGGATCTTCCCCGACAACCTGACCGCGCTGCGACGCGAGCTGCACGCGTTCAAGCCCGATGTGGTTCACGTCCACGAGCCGCCCGCTGGTCCGATCAGCTGGGATGCGCTCTCGTATCCCGACGCACCGACTGTCGCGACCTTCCACGCCTACTCGACGAAGCCGTTGCTCAACCACGTCGCGACCTTTGCTGGGATGCGTCGCAAGCTCAACCAGACCGCTGCCCGGATCGCCGTCTCGCAGGCTGCGGCCTGGACCGGCAGGCGCTGGTTCGGAGGCGAGTACACGGTGATCCCGAACGGCGTCGACCTGCGCTCCGCTCCGCAGGGCCCTAAGCCCGCGTCGGACCGGCTGCGGCTGCTGTTCGTCGGACGCCCTGAGGAACGCAAGGGGCTGCCGGTCCTGCTGTCCGCGTTCGCCGCGCTCGTCGAGCACGTCGACGCCGAACTGATCGTTCTCGGCTCAGAGCGCTCCGCGGTCCTCCGCTACGTGTCAGACCCGGTCGCTGCGGAGCGGATTCAGGCTCTCGGGCGCGTCAGCGACGACGAGCTCTGGCGCCGTCTCGGCGAGGCCGATCTTCTCTGCGCGCCCTCCCTGCTCGGCGAGAGTTTCGGAATGGTCTTGACCGAGGCCTTTGCCGCCGGCACTCCGGTGGTCGCGTCGAACATCGCGGGATATGCCGACGTCGTCACCAACGGGGCCGACGGCATCCTGGTACCGCCTGCTGACCCCCAGGCGCTTGCCGAAACGCTTCACCAGCTAAGCCTTCGTCGTGAGAGGCTCACCGAGATGGGGACCGAGGCTCGTGCCTCGGCGGAGCGCTATGCGTGGCCGCGTGTCGCCGAGCGGATCGAGGGCGTCTATGAGACCGCGATCGAGGTGCCGGACGCGGCGTCCGCGACCGAGCGCGCTGCGCGGCGGATGGGACTCGTCCCTACGAACGGTCGCCCGCCGGTGCCGGCTGAGCGGCTTCCCTCGCTCGAGCCCGAACCAGCCGTGCCGGGTGGCGGTCGCTACCGGATCGCGAGGCGCATCGCGATCGGCGTCGCCGGCATCCTCGGGGTGGGCCTGACCCTGCTGGCAGCACAGCGGATAGGCGTGGACAACGTCGTCGCGAGCATCGTCAACTCGGACGTCACCTGGGTGCTGGTGGCGACCGCCCTAATGTGCATATCGCTGCTGTTTCGCGCCGGCTCCTGGTACTACATCGCCCGCTCGGCGCTTCCGAACACTCCCCTTCGGCGGCGCGACGTCACGTCGGCGACGATGATCGGGGTGTTGATGTCTGCGACGTTGCCGGCGCGCCTCGGTGAGCCGGCTCGCGCGATGGTGCTCTCCCGCCGCACCGGCCGCGTGCGCGAGACGTTTCCGGTCCTGCTGGGAACGCTCGTCAGCCAGACGGTCATCAACATCTTCGCGCTGGTCCTGCTCGGCGTGATCATCGTCACGTCGACGGAGCTCTTTCACTCCAATACGGAGCGCCTGTTCCTGTTCAGCCTGGCGCCTTTGCTGCTGCTGCTCGCGATCGTTCTCGCGCCAACGCTCGTCAAGCGCAACAACGGCTCCGGGCGGATCGCCCGCGTCATCGCGCCGGCACGCGACGCCCTCGTCAAGAGTGCGCCGTGGCCTGATCGTCTTCCGCGACCCGCGCCGCGGGCCGTTGGCGACCCTGCTCCAGCTGTCGGCCTGGGGGCTGCAGCTGCTGGCGTGCTTCGCGCTGTTCACCGCGCTCGGTCTCGACCACGATCCGGCGATCGGCATCGGTGCCGCCGCCGCTGTCCTGTTCGCCGTCAACGTCACGGCCGCGATCCCGGCGACACCGTCGAACATCGGCATCTTCCAGCTCGCCACTCTGTCCGTGCTCACAACCGGCTTCGGAATCAGCCAGGCCGACGCGATCGGCTACGGCGTCATCCTGCAGGCGGTTGAGATCGCGACCGCGGTGGCGCTCGGGCTGCCGGCGCTCGTGCGTGAGGGCGTCACCTGGCAGGACATGCGCCTGCGCGCGCTCTCAGCCGCCCCGGCGCGCCTGCGACCGGCGAATGCAACCGAGAACGCCCGCTAACCTGGTTTGACCATCCAGAGCGGCTGAGGGACCCGGCCCTTCGATGCCGCCGCAACCCGCCGAACTCCCAGGAGTTAGGCAGGGTGCGACAGCCGGGACCGATGGAGGTAAGTACGAGTGTCGAGCACATCGAATAAGATCGAGATTTCCTAGCCGCAGTACGCGACCACGTCGTCGTGTTCGACGGTGGCATGGGGGCGACCCTCGAGCAGTTCGAGCTCACGAGCGAGGACTACGGCGGGCTGGCGGGTAAGTGCCACGAGGCGCTCGTGCTCAATCGCCCCGACGTGATCGAGGCGGTTCACACGTCGATGCTCGATGCTGGCGCCGAGGTCCTCGAGACCGACACCTTCCAGGCATCGAAGCTGAAGCTCGACGAGTGGGGGCTTGGCGAGCACACGCTGGAGATCAATACGAAGGCCGCCGAGATCGCACGCAAGGCCGCGGGCGAGGAGCGCTTTGTCGCCGGCTCGATCGGCCCGACCGGCTTCCTGCCCGCCTCCGACGACCCGACCCTCGGTGGGATCACCTTCGCCGAGCTCGTCGAGGTCTTCACCCAGCAGGCCACGGGCCTGGTGCAGGGTGGCGCGGACCTGATCATCATCGAGACGGCCCAGGACATCCTCGAGGTCAAGGCGGCGATCTTCGGCGCGCGCGAGGCCTTCAAGCAGACCGGGTCGCTCACTGCCGATCCAAACCTCGGTCTCGCTGCTGCCGCAGGGCGGCAAGATGCTTCTCGGCACGGACATCCAGGCGGTGCTGACAACCCTCGTCGCGCTCGACGTCGACGTGATCGGGCTCAACTGCTCGACCGGTCCCGAGGACATGCGCGATGCGATCCGTTACCTCGGCGAGAACTCGCCGCTGCCGGTGCACTGCATCCCCAACGCGGGCCTTCCGCTTCAGGGCCCCGATGGCGAGACGATCTTCCCGGAAACGCCGGAGCAGATCTCGAAGGTCCTCGGCGAGTTCGTCGAGCGAAACGGCGTTTCGATCGTCGGCGGCTGCTGCGGCACGACTCCCGAGCACATCGCCGCGCTCGTCGAGCGCGTCGGCGGAAAGACTCCTCCGGCACGCCCCGAGCCGGGCGCGCCTGAGGTCTCGAGCATGATGACCTCCACGCCGCTGGTGCAGGAGCCGCGCCCGACGCTGGTCGGCGAGCGCGTCAACTCGCAGGGCTCGCGCAAGGCGAAGGAGCTTCTGCTCGCCGACGACTACGACGGGATCATCCAGGTCGCCGAGGACCAGGTCTCCGGCGGCGCGCACGTGCTCGACCTCTGCGTCGCGCTGACCGAGCGCGCGGATGAGGACGAGCAGATGGCTGAGGTCGCCAAGCGCGTCTCGCTGACCCAGCCCGCGCCGATTCAGATCGACTCGACCGAGCCGGAAGTCATTCAGGCCGCGCTTGGAGCGCACGCCGGGCCGGGCGATCGTGAACTCGGTCAACCTCGAGGCGGGCCGCGACAAGCTCGACAAGGTCGCGCCGCTGGCGAAGGCGCACGGCGCCGCGCTGATCGCGCTGACGATCGACGAGGTCGGCATGGCCAAGACCGCCGACCGCAAGGTCGAGATCGCGCAGCGGATTAAGGAGCTCGCCTGCGACGAGCACGGCATCGACCCCGAGGTGCTGATCTTCGACGCGCTCACCTTCACCCTCACGACCGGCGACGACGAGTGGAAGCCGTCGGCCGTCGAGACCATCGAGGGCATTCGCCGGATCAAGGCGGAGATCCCGGGCGTGAAGACCTCGCTCGGCGTCTCGAACGTCTCCTTCGGCGTTGGCCAGCCCGCTCGCGCGGTCCTCAACTCGGTCTTCCTGCACCACTGCGTCGACGCCGGTCTCGACCTCGCGATGGTCAACCCCAATCACATCACGCCGTACGGGGAGATCAACGAGGAGGAGCGCGAGCTCGCCGACGACCTCGTCTACAACCGTCGCGAGGACGCGCTGGAGCGGTTCATCGAGCACTTCGAGTCCAAGGGCCCCGCGGAGGCTGCCGAGGCCGAGAACCCGACGGAGGGCATGGAGCCGGAGGAGGCCCTTCACTGGCACATTCTTCGCCGCAAGAAGGATGGGGTCGAGGAGTGGATTGACCTTTCGGTGGAGAAGATCGGCGCGGTCCCGACGCTCAACAAGGTGCTGTTGCCTGCGATGAAGGAGGTCGGCGACAAGTTCGGCGCGGGCGAGCTGATCCTGCCCTTCGTGCTGCAGTCGGCCGAGGTCATGAAGCGGGCGGTCGCCCAGCTCGAGAACTATCTCGACCGGATCGATGGGCACACCAAGGGCAAGGTCGTGATCGCGACCGTCTTCGGCGACGTGCACGACATCGGTAAGTCGCTCGTCAACACCATCCTCACCAACAACGGCTACACGGTCGTCGACCTCGGCAAGCAGGTCCCGATCGAGACGATCATCGAGGCAGCTGTCGAGAACAAGGCCGACGCGATCGGGCTCTCGGCACTGCTCGTTTCGACGTCGAAGCAGATGCCTGCATGTATCCAGGAGCTCCATCAGCGCGGGCTTGAGTTCCCGGTGCTGATCGGCGGTGCCGCGATCAACCGCGACTTCGGGCGCCGGGTGCTCTACCCGCAACGGCAAGGAGTCCGACGAGGTCTACGAGCCGGGCGTCTTCTACTGCAAGGACGCCTTTGCCGGGCTCGACACGGTCGACGCACTGATCGATTCGGACGCGCGCGAGGCGCTGGTCACGAAGATCCGCGATGAGGCCCGCGAGTTTCGCGAGAAGCCCGAGGTCGTCGACAACTCACCGCCGACGACCGACGATTCGGTCCGCTCGACCGCCGCCACCGACGCCGAGATCCCCGAGCCGCCGTACTGGGGGGTGCGCGAGATCGACATCGACCTCGAGGAGGTCTATCCCTATCTCGACCGCCACGTGCTCTTCAAGCTCCACTGGGGCGGGCGCGGGAACAAGGGCGAGGCTTGGCGCAAGATCGTCGAGGGCGACGGCGACGACGAGGGCTTCGCACCGAAGCTGGCGCGCATGTGGGCCGAGCAGGACTACCTCAACCCGCGCGTGCGCCTGGGCTACTTCCCGTGCAACTCAGAGGGCAACGAGCTCGTGATCTTCGACCCTGAGGATCACGACCGCGAGGTCGAGCGCTTCGTCTTCCCGCGCCAGCCCAAGCACGACCGGATCTGCCTGGCCGATTTCTATAAGCCCCTCGATGATTCCGGCATCCGCGACGTGGTCGCGCTCCAGGGCGTGACGGTCGGCGCCGAGGTGACCAAGCGAATCGAGCAGCTGGAGAAGCGATGGCGAGTTCGCCGAGCAGCTCTTTGTCCACGGCCTCGGCGTACAGGCCGCTGAGGGGCTCGCCGAGTTCACCCACGCTCAGGTCCGCAGCGACCTCGGCATCGACGCCGGCCAGGGCCGCCGCTACTCGTGGGGCTATCCGGCCTGCCCCGATCAGTCCGAGCACACCAAGCTGTGGAAGCTGATGGAGCTCGAGGAGATCGGGATGGGGCTCTCGGACGGCTTCGCCGTCGATCCCGAGCAGTCGACCGTGGCGATCATCGCCCACCACCCGCAGGCGGTCTACTTCGGCATGAAGTCCGGCTTCGTCCCCGAGGTCTCCGAAGCCCGACGAGCTGATCGCCGGCACCGACCGCGGCGGCGAGCTACCGCCCGAGGTCGACCCCGAGGGCGACGGCACGATCGAGGCCGAGTCCGACGAGCCTGCGATGGACTCGGCGACGGCCTAGTCGCCGCTCCGGCGCCGCCGAACGTCGATCAGGAGTCTCGCTCTGCATGGAGGGCGCGTCCCGGGCGAACTGCGCCGAACGTCGCGGACTTAGTCCTATAGGCGGCCTTCAGCGACGTTCGGTGGTCGGTCGCAGAGTTGCGCTTGGACGAGAAGTGACGTGTGATCCGTGACCTTCTCTACCTGAAATCGGGGAGGTGTCCGCGGTACCGCGCTCGCTTCGGCGCGCCGTAAAGCAAGGCGTCTTTCTATGGCGCCACGCCGCTGATTATCGTCCACATGCGGAACGTCGCCAGGCGCGCGCGGGGTAAGGTCCCGGTGCCGTGAAGCGCCTTTGCCTTTCCGCTGCTTGCGCATCAGCGCTGGTCTTTGCGTTCGCCTGCCCCGCCTGGGCCGGCAACGTCACCTTCGAGGGGGAGTCAGCGGGTTATGACTGGCGAGTCATCCTCGAGGCGAAAACCCGCGCCGGCAAGGTCGTCAAGATCAAGACGCTCGATTTCATCATCAAGTCGCGCTGTCTGTATGAGGATGGCACTGTGGCCATCGAGTCCCAGCCCATCGGCCCGGCTCATCCGCTGCAACTTGACACCAAGCTAAGCGACGGCCTGTTTTCCTACTCGGGCTCGGGTGGCATTGACGCATGGCAGGTGGACATCGACGGACGGCTGAGCAGAAACGCCCGGAAGTTCGCGGGAGCGCTCGCCTTCACCAGCACGGACCCGGAGGGCGGCATGGCCTGCAGCCGTGCGCTCAACTACACCGCCAAATCTGGCTGAGGAAGCTTCTCACCGCCAACGGGCCGGGAGCCCGGGTTGCGCATTCCCTGCGAAGTGCCACTTTTTGGGCCGCGTCCGACAGAAGGATCGTGAGCTAGTCGCCCTGAACGGTCGCGACGATTCGTCGCGAGCTCGCGCGGTCGCGGAACTCGCACAGGCAGATGCCCTGCCACGTGCCGAGCGCCAGAGCGCCGTGGGTGATCGGGACCGTCAGCGAGACGCCCGTGAGCATCGACTTGACGTGAGCGGGCATGTCGTCGTCGCCCTCGAGGTTGTGGCGCCAGTGCTCCGCGCCCTCAGGGATGACTTGATCGAGCCATGTGTTGAGGTCGGTGCGGACGTCCGGGCTCGCGTTCTCAGTGATCGTCAGGCCGGCCGAGGTGTGGAGCAGGTGGAGGTGGAGGAGGCCGGCTTGGACGTTGGCGATCTCTGGCAGTTCCGAAAGGACCTCTTCGTCGACGAGGTGGACGCCTCGCGGCCTGGGTCTAAGCGTGATCTGGCGCTGAATCCACATCCGCGATCTCCTCTGGTGCCGCGGGGCCGTGGTCGTGGCTGCCGAGGCGGTCCTTCGGGAAGATCGAGAAGCTGCCGATAGCGGTGGCGAGCAGGCGCCCGCTCTCGTCGGTCACCTCAGAGCGCAGCACCGCGACGCGGTCGTTGCGGCGGTCGAGAATCGAGTCGCAGAGGACGTCGCCCTCGCGCGCGGTGCGCAGGTAGTTGATCGAGATCCCGATCGTCGCGATCCGCTCGCCCTGCTCGCGCTGGACCCAGAGCGCCGAGCCCATGCAGTAGTCGATCATCGCGTAGGCGACGGGACCCGACAGCAATCCGGCGGGGTTGATCAGCTCAGGCCGGATGGTCACGCGGACGCGCGTCGGCGATTCCCAGCGCAGGCCGAGCCAGCGGGTGAGCCCGTCGATCCCGCCGTATTCGCTCGTCGGGGGGTGTCAGCGGCGCTTGAACCCGAGCCGGTTGCGCAGGCCGCGAGCGTTGATGAACGTGTAGAGGCGACGCACGACGCCGCGCTTGCGCGCGCTGTACGGGAACCACACCGGCTCGGACTTCGCCGTGGGCAGGCGCGGAATGGTCACGGCCTGCGTGTGGCAGAAGCGACGGATTCCCTGCGAGCCGTGGCGCACGCCGATGCCGGAGTTCTTCCACCCGCCCATCGGCAGGCCGAGGATGTTGTAGTTGATGAGGACGTCGTTGACGTTCGCGTGGCCCGCCTCGATCCGGCGGGCGATCCGCTCGCCCTCGTCGGCGTCGCCCGCGAACACGGACGAGCCAAGGCCGTACTGCGTGTCGTTGGCGAGCTTTACCGCCTCGTCGACATCGCGGACCTTCATCACCGGGATTACGGGACCGAAGGTTTCCTCGGTCATCACCTTCATCGAGTGATCGACGTCGGCGATCACCGTCGGCTCGTACCAGTCGCCGGCCTGCTCGATCCGCTTGCCGCCGGTGAGGATCCGAGCGCCCGCCTCACGTGCGTCCTCGACCTGGTCGGAGACGATCTCGATCTGCGCGGGGGAGGTCATCGCGCCGACCTCGGCCGAGTAGGTGTCGCCGTCGGCGCCCTGCCGCAGAGTCTCGACCTTGGCGCGCAGCTTCTCGACGAACTCGTCGTAGATCGGCTCCTCGACGTAGACGCGCTCGATCGAGATGCAGATCTGGCCGGTGTTGAGCAGGCCGCCCCAGGCGGTCGCGTTGACCGCGCGCTCGATGTCGGCGTCGCGGGTGACGATCATCGGATCCTTGCCGCCGAGCTCGAGGCTGACTGGTGTCAGCGTCTCGGCCGCCCGCTTCATCACGATCTTGCCGGTCTTCTCCGAGCCGGTGAACTGCATGTAGTCGACCTCGTCGACCAGCGCACCACCGGTGTCACCCATGCCGTTGACGGCGGCGAGCACGTCGGGCGCTCCGACCTCCTCGCGCCAGGCATCGACCATCTTCATCAGTGTCAGCGGGGTGATCTCCGACGGCTTGATCACGACGGCGTTGCCGGCCAGCAGAGCCGGGATCGCGTCGCCGAGCGAGAGGATCACGGGGAAGTTCCAGGGGCTGATCATTCCCGACCACGCCGTAGGGGCGGTAGACGATCTTCGCTCGCTTCGCCTTCATCAGCGGGTTGTGCGGAGAGACGATCTCGTCGGCGAGGAAGCCGGCGCCCTGATCGGACCAGAAGTTGATTGCCTCGAGGCAGTAGAAGGCCTCGAGCGTTGCGTCGGCGCGGACCTTGCCGGTCTCCTCCTGCATCAGCGCGTCGATGTCGTCCTGGTTGGCGAGGATCCAGTCGCGCAGGCTTTCGAGCCACCGCTTGCGGCCCGAGAAGCCGATCGCGTCCCAGGCGGGCTGGTTGGCGCGGACGCGGGCAACGGTGGCGGCGACGCTCTCCGGCGAGTCGATCGGGACGCTCCGGATCACGGAGCCGTCGACCGGGCGGTGGACGTCGAAGCTCTCGGGGGTCCCGGACGCGGCGCCGTTCGAGGCTTCGGTCTCAGCGTCGGGCGCGGTCGGCTCAGCCGTTTCAGTCTGCGTCGCGGACTCCATCGTGCCTTTGTCCTCCTAGGTCGTCGCGAGCGGCGAAGTTGCCGGGACGACTCTACTCCGCGACGACTTGGACGGGCCTAGGTGAGTTAGTTCTGCGCGATGCGGTACACGGGGCCCGCGAGCGAGGCGACGTAGAGGTGGCCGCGAGAGTCGACGCCGAACGAGCTCGGCTGGTCGATGTCGACGCCGGCGCTGCTGTCGCTGCCGGCGGGGTTCGATGGAGCGAAGGAGCGCAGGGCACCCCCGCAGAAGTCGGCGTACACGTAGCGGCCGTCGAGCGCCGGCACCGAGTTGTCGTGAGCGACATAGCCCCCGGTCACTGAGCAGTTGCCGCCGTCGTGGGAGAACTCCAGGACCGGTGGCTCGTAGTTCGCCGGCGTCGAGCCGTCGCCCTCGAAGACGTGGTCGCCCTCGAACAGGTCCCAGCCGAAGTTCGCACCGTTGAGCTTGGCGGCGCCCACGTGGTCGATCTCCTCGTACTCGTTCTGACCGACGTCGCCGATCCAGATGTCGCCGCCCTGTGAGTCGAACGAGAAGCGGTAGGGATTGCGCAGGCCCGTCGCGTAGATCTCGTCCTTGCCGTTGCCCTTCTTGAACGGGTTCGACTTCGGGGACTTGTAGCCACCGCCCTTGCGCGGGTCGATGCGTAGCAGCTTGCCGAGGAGGATCGACTTGTTCTGGGCGTTGCCGTCGGGGTCGTTGGCGCTGCCGCCGTCGCCGGTTCCGATGTAAAGCAGCCCGTCGGGGCCGAACTGGAGTTGGCCGCCGTTGTGGTTTGAGAAGGAGGGGTGCGGGACCTCGATCACCTTGTCTCCCGAGCGTGCGCTGGCCCTGGTGGCGTTCTTCGCCTTGAAGACATCGACTTCGATGTTCCCGGCGTCGTTGGTGAAGTAGACGTAGAAGCGCTTGTTGCGCGCGTAGCCCGGATCGAAGGCCATCGACAACAGACCCTCCTCACCGCCGTACTGGACCTTGTCGGCGATGTTGAGAAATGGTCGGCTGAGCTGCTTGCCGTCTCGCAACACCGCGATCGTGCCCGTCTGCTCAACGACGAACAGCAGCTTCGGGCTGCCGGGGGCGGCGGTGACATAGACGGGGTTGTCGAAGCTGCCGATCTGCTTCAGCTGCAGACCGCCCTGCGCTGAGGCGCCGGTTGCCAGGATCGCGACGAGCGCGATCACGGCGGCTGCTGCCGACGTGAACGTCGCCCTGCCAAAGCGCCGACTCATGGGTCGAGATTAACGGGCGGGGTCGAGCCGGTAGACCGGGCCCGCTTGCGAGACGACGTAGATCTGACCGCCGAGGCCCTCGCCGAAGCTGGTGGGAGCCTGCACGTAGAGGCCCTCGTCACGGTCGTCCTGCGCGCGGGCGTAGGGAGGCGGAACCCCGTCGACGAGCTCGGGCGGGGTAAAGCTGTGGATTCGCCCGCCGCAGTAATCGGTCCAGAGGTAGCGGCCGTAGAGCTGCGGCAGGCGCGGATCGCGTACCACGTAGCCGCCGGTGATCGCGCAGCGGCCTTTGCTGTGCTTGTAGGAGAACACCGGCATCGTTGGCGGATTCGGGCCCGGGCGTTCTGGATCGTTGAGGTGATAGCCCTGATATTCGGGCCAGCCGAAGTTCGCGCCGGCGGCCGCGCCCGGGTTGATGAAGCTGACCTCCTCGCGGGCCGGTCCGTAGTTGTCGCCGACGTCGGCCAGAGCGAGGTTGCCGGTGAGACGGTCGAATGAGAACCGCCACGTGTTTCGCAATCCCCACGCGTAGACCGCGTTCGGACCCGGCCTGCCGAGCAGCGGGTTGCCAGGAACGTCGAGCCGCTCGCTCTTCGGGGCCGCCGGATTGAGCCGCAGCAGCTTGCCGAGCATCGACCCGAGGCTCCGCGATTGGTCCTCGGGATCGCCGCAACAGCCGCCGTCGCCGCTCGTCGCCCAGAGCATCCCGTCGGGTCCGAACTGCAGCTGCCCGCCGTTGTGCGAGTCGGCGTACGGGTGGCTGATCTTCAAGATCGAACGCCGCGAATCGGGATCGGCAAGCACGTCACGACCCCTCGCGCGCTTGTAGCGGTCGATGTAGTTGGCGCCGCCGGGGCCGGTGTAGAAGACGTAGAACCATCCGTTCTTGGCATACCCCGGGTCGAATGCGATCGAGTACAGCCCGGCCTCGACCGACGGCGTCTCGTTAAACCCGAAGTGGACGCGATCGCGAATGTCGAGGAAACGCTCGCTGATGACCTCGCCGCCGCGTGTCGCGACGACGTAGCCCTTCTGATCGACGACGTAGACGATTCGCGGCTCGCCCGGGGCCTGGGTCGCGTAGCTCGGCTGCTCGAATTGGCCGATCTGGTGAAGCACGAGGCCTGTTGGCGACGGCCCGTGGCCGCCCGGTCCCACTGCGCCCGCGCTCGCGACCACGGCGATGGCGAGAGTCGCCGCCGCGAACGTCGCCGCTGCGATACGCGCGGTCAGGAGCCGCCGGCAACGAGCCGGAAGACAGGGCCCGCACCGGAGATCGCGTAGACGTGACCGTCGCGATCCTCTCCGAACGAGCTGAGGGTGGGGATCTCGACGCCGAGCTCGCGGTCGTCGCCAGCCTGGCTCGACGGGTCAGCGGTGAAGCTGCGCAGTTGGCCCTCGCAGAAGTCGCCGTAGAGATAGCGGCCGTAGAGCGTGGTGAGCTCTGGATCGCGCACGACGTAACCCCCCGTCACCGAGCAGCCGCCGCTCTCGTGGCTGTATTCGAAGACCGGGTCGATCGCGTCAGGCGCCTCCTGGTCCGAGTTGAACTCCTCAGTCCCCTCGAAGGCCGACCAGCCGAAGTTGAGGTCGCCATCGGCCGACGCGAAGTCGTCGGCGCTGACCGCGTCGATCTCCTCGAGCGAGTCCTGTCCGACGTCGCCGATCCAGAGGTCACCGGTCTCGCGGTCGAACGAGAAGCGCCAGGGGTTTCTCAGGCCGAACGCGGCAACCTCGTAGCCGCCTTCATCGCGGTCGAGCGCGCAGCAGCTTGCCCAGCGGGCTGTCAAGGTTCTGGGCCGTGCGCTCGGGGTCGCCGCCTCCGCCCCCGTCGCCCATGCCGTAGTAGAGCTCGCCGTCCGGGCCGAAGAGGACGAGGCCGCCGTTGTGGTTGGCGGCGAAGTCTTCGATGTTCACGAGCTCACGCGCGCTCTCCGGATCCGCGACCAGGGGGTCGGATTCCGAGCGCGAGTACTCGGCGACGTGCTGGTTGTCGTCGGTGCCCGTGTAGGCGACATAGAACAGACCGGACTTCTCGTAGTCCGGTGCGAACGCGACCGACAGCAGCCCCTGCTCGCCACCTGCAGTCACGAGATCGACGATGTCGAGGAAGAGCGAGGGGTCGCCGCCGTCCTGCTCGATCCGCTGGATCGTCCCCTCCTGCTCGACCACGTAGAGGCCGTCATCGCCCGAGGGCGGCTGCGTGATGTAGACGGGGCTCGCGAACTCGCCGATCTGTTCGAGCTCAACACCTCCGTCACCGTTGCCCACGGGTGGCCGGGCGGATCCGGTCGACGTGGTGGTCTGCGCCTGCGTCGAGGAGCTGGTTGTCGATGACGCCGTCGTCTCGGGCTCGTCATCGCCGCAGCCTGCGATCGGCATGGCGAGAACCGCCATCACCGAGACCGATGCCATGAACCTCCGCGCCCCAACCACCGCCGAGGAAGCTACCGCAGGTAGCTAGTTGATCTCGACGTTGCCGGCGCCGTCGACGCGCGCCTGCGGCGGCTTGTCGGTGATCGTCACGACGAACTCGCCCTCGACCGGGCCACCGTCATCGGTGACCGCCTGGGCGTTGCCGCTGAGACCAGCCGCGAGCTCGTAATGGATCGTGTAGGTGCCGGGCTCGACCGGGGTGACTTGCCAGAAGATGCGTTTCGTCTCCCCGGCCGCAAGCGGGCCGAAGGCGTAGGTGTCGGTCTGCGCGGCCGAGGCACCTGCGGTCGGAGCATCGGCGAGGTCACTCTCATCCTCGCTCACGTCGAGCACCTTGGGGAAGCCGTTCTCCAGGATCCAGACCGGGCGATTGGGATCGGCGAGTCCGGGCTGGTCGGAGCGCGTCGAGAACGGCGCGCCAGCTTTGATGTCGCCCGTGTAGATCGTCACCGCGAGGTCGGGCACCTGCTCGGAGCCGGTGTTCTCGATCTCCAGCTCAAGGTTCGAAGTCTGCGCGAGGCGCTGCTCGGTTGGGAACTTCGCCGTCGTCACGGCAACCGGAAACTTGCCCTCGGGCTCGTTGGCGTCTTGGCGCTCCTTGTCGCCGCCGCATGCCGCGAGCGATGCGGACAGCACGACGACCGCGGCGAGGGCCGCGCCGAGGCTGCCGCGTCGGGGCTGCCGACGTGACGTGGCGCTTATGGCGGTCTCCTCCCCCAAAGCGCGGGCAACATACCACCGCCTGGCGATCCAATGAGACGGTTGTAGGTGGCGAACGCCTACGGCATGGAATACATTTCGCACTCTGGGGCAGCGGAACGGTCCGTTGTGCCCCGGAGGAGAAATGGTCAGATCAGTCGCTGACAGAGCCTTCCTGCCTGCCAAGGGTCTCTTTGAGCAGGTCGGAAACATGATGATCCTGACGGGGAAGACGATCACTGCGATCGTCCGCCCGCCGTATCCATACGGCGGCGAGTTCGTTGGTCAGTTCCTCTTCGCGCTCCAGCTCTGCTGGTTCCCGCTGATGATCTCGACGATCGCGTTCGGCTTCGGCGCGCCGGGTCTACAGGCCGCAAACTTCCTCAGCCTCTTCGGTGCACTCGACCGCCTCGGTGGCTTCTTCATCCTCGCGTCGGTTCGCGAGTTCGCACCGTTCGTGACCGCCGTCATCGTCGCCGGCGTTGCCGGCACGGCGATCACCGCCGACCTCGGCGCTCGCAAGATCCGCGAGGAGCTCGATGCGCTCCAGGTGCTCGGCGTCGACCCGATCAAGAATCTCGTCGTCCCGCGCTTCCTGGCCCTGATGCTCATCACCGGGCTCATGGACATCTACGCGCTGCTGTTCGGAATCGCCGGCGGCCTCTTTGCTGAGATCGCCTACGGCCAGCCGCTGGGTGGTTTCTTCGCAACCCTCTTCAACAACGCGTCCGTCACCGACCTCTGGGGATCGATCCTCAAGTGCACGCTGTTCGGCGCGATCATCGCAATCGTCTGTTGTTACAAAGGGATGAATGCGTCCGGAGGCGCCGAGGGCGTCGGCCGGGCGGTGAACGAGGCGGTCGTGATCGCCTTCCTGGGCGTGTTCTCGTTCAACTACGTCTTCACGCAGACGCTCCTGGCAACCCACCCCGAGATCTCGGTCATTAAATAGTGGGCTGGCTGGCTGTACCAAGGGACTGGCTCGCCTCCTTAGGCGACATCGCCCGATTCTCGGGCAAGGTCATGGGGCTCGTCTACTCGGGCCGGGTCATGAGCTTCTTCGGCGAGTCGCTGCGCCAGGCCGGGATCCTGATCCTCGGGTCGGCGATGGTGATCTGGGGAAGCGTCTTCATCCTCGGTCTCACCTGCGGGATCGAGGGCGCCTACTTCAACCGTTCGGTCGGGGCGCCCGCTTACGCCGGCGTCTTCGCCGCCTGGTGCGACCTGCGCGAGGTCATCCCCTACGCCTTCGGCTACATGCTCTCGGCCAAGGTCGGAACCGGCATCGTCGCCGAGCTTGGCGCGATGCGGATCTCCGACGAGATCGACGCGCTCGAGGTCATGGGCGTCAACCCGATGATCTTCCTCTGCGCGACCCGGCTGCTGGGCGCGTGGATCACGCTTCCGTTCATCTACCTCGCCTCGATCGGAGTTGGCTTCTTCGCCTCCTATATCGCGGTGGTCGAACAGGTGGGCGAGGTCTCATCCGGCGGGTACTTCCTGATTTTCTGGATGTTCCAGAACCCACCCGACCTCATATTCAGCCTCATAAAGGGGATGGTGATGGCCACCGCCATCGTCGTCGTCGGCTGCTACTACGGCTACACGGCGTCCGGCGGACCGGTGGGCGTCGGCACCGCGACTGCGAAGTCGATGGTGCTCAACATCGTCTTGGTTCACATCATCGGCATGATGGGAACACTTGTCTTCTGGGGAGCCAATCCGCGGGCGCCAATCGGCGGCTAGCAGTGAGGCGGAGCGAAGCGAAGCCGAGCCGCGCCGCCGTTGAGGCGCCTAATTTGAAAGGGAGGGGTCTATGACCGACGAACAGCGCACGAACGAGGACCCCGCAGGGGACGAGACGGTTGCCGAGGAGCAGCCAGAGGACCAGCAGGTCCAGAGCGAGCACGAGCGCTTTGCCGGTTCCGTCGACCAGGGTGAGAGCGACGACGACTACGTCGAGCCGGCCCCCGAGCTTGGCAACCTCCATAAGGACTACACGATCCCGGGCGTCGACTCGAAGGAGGCGAATCCTTACAAGTGGCACACGGGCGAGAAGCGCGACCACGGCGGCGAGGACGCGATCGAGATCATCGACGTCGTCAAGCAGTTCGGCCGCACGCGCATCCTCAACGGCCTCAATCTCGGCCTTCCCGACGACCAGATCTCGATGGTGCTCGGCCCGTCCGGTACCGGCAAGAGCGTGCTGATCAAGCACATCGTCGGCCTCCTCTATCCGGACTCCGGCGACGTGCTCGTCCACGGCGAGTCAGTCCCGGGGATGACGGACGACGAGCTCTTCGAGATGCGCAAGAAGTTCGGCCTGCTGTTCCAGGACGGCGCGCTCTTCGGCTCGATGAACATCTTCGACAACGTCGCCTTCCCGCTACGCCAGCACACGGACAAAGCGGAGGACGAGATTGGCGAGATCGTCAATCGCCGCCTGGCGGAAGTCGGTCTCTCGGAGGCGTTCGAGAAGATGCCGAACGAGCTCTCTGGCGGGATGCGCAAGCGAGCCGGCTTCGCCCGCGCGCTTGTTCTCGACCCGGCGATCGTCATGTTCGACGAGCCCGACTCGGGTCTCGATCCGGTGCGCACGGCGCTCCTGTGCGAGCTGATCCGCGAGATCCACGAGGAGAACGGCGGCTGCTACATGGTCATCAGCCACGATCTCGGCACCGCGCGGCGGATCGCCGACTTCATCGCCGTCCTCTGGAAGGGCAAGATCGTCGAGTCCGGTCCGTCAGAGGAGCTGTTCAACTCCGACAACGAGTTCGTCAGCCAATTCCTGAACGCGGAGACGCACGGCCCGTTGGCAATGGATTAAGCCGCGGACAAGGTGCCGCCCCCACGGGGTGGCGTCCGTAGCATCCAATTGGTGAGGGAGCGCTTCGCACGGATCGCGGGCTGGTGCGTCGAGCGGCCGATCCCGGTGCTCGTCGCGGTCGCTGCCCTCGCCCTGATCGCCGCGATCGGCGCTCTGCGGTTGGCCCCCGACGCCGGGACCGACCAGCTGGTCGACAGCGATTCGGACGCCTACCGGGCCACCGAGGACTTCAAGGGGAAGTTCGGCGACGACGCGGTTGTCGTCCTGGTCAAGGGCGACCTGCAAAAGCTCGTGCTCACCTCCGACCTGGGCACCCTGCTGTCCCTCGAGGGCTGCCTGTCGGGCAACGTGCCCGGCGGCAAGGTTTTCACCGACGAGCCCGCGCCTGCGCCCTGCGCCGCGATCGCCGAGGACGGACCGGTCCACGCGCTGCTCGGCGGCGCGACCTTCCTCAACCAGTCTGCGGTCCAGGCCGGGAAGATCTTCGAGCAGGAAACGGCGGCGATGGAGGCGCAGGCCCAGGAGGCGGGGCTCGCTGCGGCGCAGCGCGCCGAGCGGCAGGGCCTGGACGACGACGCTCAGGCGGCAGCGGCGCAGGCCGCAGCGGCGGAGATCGAGACCGCGTTTCGCCAGCGGATCATTCAGCTCGGAATCGAATACGGACTCTCGGGAGTCCCCCGGCTGGACGACCCCACCTACGTCAGCGCCGTGGTCTTCAACTCGACCAAACCGGGCGAGCCCAAGCCGCGATTCTCGATCTTCTGGCCGAGCGCCGACGCGGCACAGATCCTGATCCGCCTCAAGCCGGGCCTCACCGAGGAGGAGCGCCGCGATGCGATCGACGCGATCCGAGCGGCGACCGAGGACCCGGCGTTTGCGATCCGCGACGCCGACTACGTCGTCAGCGGCGTGCCCGTGGTCGTCGAGGGTCTTTCGGACGAGCTCTCGGGCGAGATCTTCATCCTGCTCGCGGCCGCGCTGATCGTGATGACGATCACCCTGGCGCTGATCTTCGGGCCGCCGTTGAGGCTGCTGCCCCTGGCGATCGCCCTCGTTGCCGCTGCGTTGACCTTTGGCCTGCTTGCGCTGCTCGGCGGTTCGCTGACGATGGCTTCGCTTGCCGTGCTACCGATCCTGATCGGACTCGCGGTCGATTACGCGATCCAGTTTCAAGCGCGCTTCAACGAGGCCCGTGACTCAGGCCGCTCGCCGCCGGCCGCGGCGGTCGAGGCTGCGATCAAGGGCGCGCCGGTGATCGGCGCGGCAGCCCTCGCCACCGCCGCAGGCTTTCTTGTCCTGCTGCTCTCGCCGATTCCGATGGTGCGCGGCTTCGGCCTGCTGCTCGTGGCCGGAATCGCCATTGCATTCGCCCTCTCTTTGACGGCGGGTCTCGCGGCGCTCTCGCTGGTCAAGCCGAAGCGAACGAGCTCCGGGGGCGGTGGCCGGGGAAGGGCGGCCGCCACCCGAGTTGGAGGCTCGGACGCGATCGAGCAGATCGGCGCCGCGCGGGACGCGGTCGCCGCTCGGGTGCGCGGAATGGGACGCCGCGCGCTCGCGGTCTCCGTCGCCGCGCCCGGTCGGGTGCTGGTGGTGGGCACCGTGATTGCGGTCATCGGCTGGGGTCTCGGCACCCGGGCCGAGGTGATCTCCGACATTCGCGAGCTCGTCCCGAGCAACCTGCCCGAGCTTCAGAACGTCGACGAGCTGCAGGCCGCGACCGGTGTCTCCGGCGAGGTGGAGGTCTCCGTTCATGCCGACGACCTCACCGATCCGGCGGTCGTGAACTGGATGAGCGACTTCAAGGCGCGCGTCCTCGAGAGCGCGGGCTATGCCGACACGGACAGCCTCTGCGTCGATCAGGACGCCCGCCTCTGCCCGTTCATCTCTCTGCCCGACCTCTTCGGCGACACGCCACCGGAGACCCCTGAGCAGGTCCAGGCAACGCTCGACCTGCTGCCGGCGTACTTCCTGGCCGCCTTCGTCAACCGCGACGGGGCCGACTCGGCAGGGGGAACTGCCGTGATCCCGTTCGGGATCAAGGTGATGCCGTTCGACGAGCAGAAGCGGCTGATCGACGCGATCCGCGCAGAGATCGACCCGGCCGGGACCGAGTCCGACCCGCCTGCCGGGGTCACGGCGGACGTCGTCGGGCTCCCCGTGCTCGCGGCCGACGCCAACTCCGCGCTCTCCTCGAATCGCTACCTGCTGGCGATCGCCGGGCTGCTCGCCGTCGCCCTGGCGCTCCTTGCGGTCTACCGCTCGCTGCGACGCGCGCTGGTGCCATTGATTCCGATCGTGCTGGCCACCGGCTGGGCTGCGCTCGGCCTGGCGATTGCCGGTGTGCCCCTGAACCCGATGTCGGCGACGCTCGGCGCGCTCGTGATCGCGATCGCGACGGAGTTCAGCGTGCTGCTGGCGGCTCGCTATGAGGAGGAGCGGCGGCCTGGGATTCCCGTCGGCGAAGCCCTGCGACGCGCGTACTCGCGCACCGGCATGGCGGTGCTCGCGTCGGGCATCACCGCGATCGCTGGTTTCGCGGCGCTCACCGCAACCGACATACGAATGCTGCGCGACTTCGGCATCGTGACCGTGGTCGACCTCGGCGTGGCCCTCATCGGCGTCCTCCTGGTGTTGCCGGC
This sequence comes from uncultured Solirubrobacterales bacterium, assembly GCA_963746215.1. Lineage (GTDB taxonomy): Bacteria > Actinomycetota > Thermoleophilia > Solirubrobacterales > 70-9 > WHSW01. Next base: position 96,482 of record CAVVAT010000001.1, on the reverse strand, counting down.
GGCGCTCGTGTGGGCTGAGACGAAGTTCGTGCGCAACACCGGCCCCGAGCTATCTCGTGACGAACGACCAGCAGAGCACAAGCCAGCAACGGCCTAAGACGTCTCGGTACTCGCTGTTCGTCGGAGCCGCGTTCCTGGCGCTGATCGTTGTTGCGACGGTGAACACGCTTGGCACGCGCGACGACGGCATCCTCGGCACCGGCGATGTCGAGAACGGCGGGCCGCTTCCGCAGTTCGCTTTGCCTGAGCTGCTCGGTTCGCAGACCGGAGACGCGAACATCTTCCAGGACGATTGCGACTCCGCATCGAACCCGTGCGACAAACCCCACACCCCCGCATGTCAGGTTGATCTCCCTGAGGTGATCAGGGTCTGCGATCTCTTCGACAAGCCCCTCGTCATCTCGTTCTGGTTCACCGAGCGGGCCAACTGCCTTCCAACTCAGGACATCGTCGACCAAGTCGCACAGCGCTTTGACGGCGAGGTCAACTTCCTCTCGGTAGACGTCCGCGACGAGCGCGACGAGGCTCGCAAGATCGTCCAAGAGCGCGGCTGGACGATCCCGGTCGGCTACGACGCCGATGGCGCGGTCTCAAACCTCTATCGAGTCGGCGGATGCCCGACGGTCGCCTTCGCCTACCCCGGCGGGATTTTCGCCGACGCCAGCATCGGCGCCGATCAGCTCACCGAGGCCTCGCTCACCGCCGATGTCGGCGATCTTCTACGCGAGTCGCGTGAGCGCGCGGAGACCTACCGGTGAGCGACCCGCGCTCCGGCTCCGACGACCGTTCAGAGGCTCCGCCGGAGGCGGGCTGGGTGTCCGCGGAGCTACGGGAGGAGTTCCCGGCGCTGTCGCTGCGCTATCTCACCGTCGAGCGCGGCTCCGGCCGGAGCACTCGCGTGCTCAAGGAGCGACTGCGGGTGTTATCGGACCGCTTCTACGGATCGCAGGCGATCAACATGCGAAACCAGCCGATCCCCTGGGCCTACCGAGTTTTCTTTCGTCACATCGGCCTCGACCCGGACGTACAGCGAACACCGGTCGAGGCACTCGCGCTGGAGCGGATGAAGGCCGGTGGCTTCGCCAGCCGCAGTCGGCTGGACGACGCACTCACGATTGCGATCATCGAATCCGGCGTGGCCGTCCTCGCGCTCGACGCTGACCGAGTTGAGGGTGGCCTCGGGATCCGGGCGAGCGGGCCCGGCGAGGCGCTCGAGGGACGGCCCGGGGAGCTACCGGCGGGCACGCTTGTAATCGTCGACGAGCGGCGCCCGCTCTCGCTTCTGTTCGGAGCGACGGCGTCGGGTCGCGGCGTCGGACCGAAGACGCAGCGAACCTTGCTGTTGGCGATCGGGGTCGCGGGCGTGCCCGAGATTGCGATCGAGGAGGCGTTGTGGCTGGCGGCCGAGGGGATCCAGGGCTAGACTCCCTGCCACCCGTCGGCGATGGGGAGAGGACCATTTTCTTGCCCGATCTGCTCGAGCAACCCACGCGCATAGCTCCGCGGAGCGGTCCGGCGGCTGTACCGCCTGGCCCTCTAATCGCGCCGCCGTCGGCACGGTGCTCGCAGCGACCTGCGCGCGCAGATCGCTCGGCTCGAGCGCGAGCTCGGGGAGGTGTTCGCCGAGAACTTCCCGCGCCGCCGACTGGAGTGGGGTGTCGGCGCCGTCGGCGGCCCTCGCGTCCTCAGCCTCGGCGACCTCGAGCGGATCCGCGACGCTCTAGCCGCACGTCTCGGCGACGCACGCGCCGAGCTCGCCCGCCGCGCGGAGGTCGAGGAGGCGAACCGCGGCCTGCTCGAGACGATGATCGCCGCGCCGGAGGATCACCGCTGGCTGCGCATCTCCAACGAGGACGTTGGCGAGCCCGGCTGCCTGCACTGGCACTCGCGGCCGCGCTGGGGCATTCTCGGGATGCTCTTCGGGTGGTGGCGAATCCGGCTCTCGTCGGGTTGTCCGTTAGCCGAGGGGCTGGTGCCCCCGCCTGATGGCAAAGAAGAGACGTAAGCCGAGGCCGCGGCGTCCGCCTGCCGCAACCCGGCCGGCGGTGAAGCCCGCGGAGGCGGTCAAACCGAAGGCGTCGCGGCGGCCGATCGACGACGAGCGCCCGCCGGCGCCGTGGGGGAGCTTTCCGCTGGTCGAGATCGTGGTGCTCGTCGCGCTCGTGATGCTGGTGGCGGGCTTCTTCAGCAGCGGTAGTCGCGGCCCGATCCTGCTCGGTACCGGGCTCGCGCTTGGCTCGCTTGCAGGCCTGGAGCTCTCGATCCGCGAGCACTTCGCCGGCTACCGATCGCACACGATGCTGCTGGCGGGTTCGGCCGGCGTGGCGGTACTCGCCCTGCTGTTCTACGTCTTCCCCGACGTGCTGGCGCCGGCCGCTCGGGTGGTCGTGGCGCTGGGGGTTGCCCTGGCGCTCGGCTTCGTCCTGGCGCGCGCCTTCCGAGCGCGGGCCGGCGTGACCATCAAGCTGCGCTGAGCGCCCTTCGGGCTCCGCAAACAAGGCGCCTCAACGGCGCGCGGCTCCGCTTCGCCCTTCGGGCTCCGCGATCGCAGCAGAGGCGGTGGGGTGAGCGCCCAAAAGCGCCCACCCCGTTTGCGACCGTTCTTCTCAGAGCCGGGTCACGCGCTTAGCGCGCGCTGACCGGCCGCTTCGTATCCAAGAGCTCCGCGAGCTCGTCTCGTTGGCGCGCCGTGAGTCGTCCTAGCTCACGGTTTTCATTCAGCGCCATCGAAAAAAGGAACTTGCGAGCGCGAGTTCGGCCCCACCGGCGCTGGCTGCGAAGCAGCTCGCCTACCGACATCGACTCGGCCTCCCATGGACATGTCCTGACGATCTCCGCCGCTCCGACGTCGCCCGCCGCGACTGACCGCTTGAGCGAGGCTCGGGCCAGCCGGACGCGGTTGGCGTGTGCGAGTGCCTGCATGTGCTGCGGTTTCATCGTTGCAGGGGCAAGGGTCGAGGCAGCTTCCGTCATCACTCCTCCTCTGAGTGCTGGGTTGAGGGTTTGAGGTATCTGGGCGTCGCAGACCCAGTGGGCTCGAGAGCCCACTCCGAGGGTGCATATGGGACGCGGATCTCTCCTTCCCGTCCCTTCCGCTCCCCGCCCCGGGTCACGTACGGCGCGAGGGGGAAACTAAAGTTCAGGACGGGCGCGCGTCAACAGCCAACCAACGAATCGCGTAACAGTTCTGTCGCTCCTAGCACCCTTTTTGTTCACAACTTCGCCTTGTTCAGAACTGGACAAGGCGAAACACCCCCATTGGGGGGAGTGGATCAGGCCGCTCTCGGCAGATCGGGGAAATCGGCGATCGTGCGCTCGATGATCGCCAGGGCGCGGTCGAGGTGCTCGCGCTCGTGGGTCGCCATCAGCGACGTCCGCAGCAGCGCTGCGCCGGGTGCCACCGCTGGGTGGATTGCGACGTTGGTGTAGACGCCGGCGTCGAACAGCGCCTTCCACAGCAGGGCGGCCTGGTAGTCCTCGCCGACGACGACCGGGACGACCGGTGTCGTGGCCTCGGACCCATCCGGGAGGGTGCCGGGCTCGATCACGACGAGGCCGAGGTCGCGGAAGCCCTGGCGCAGGTAGCGCGCGTTGTCGAGCAGGCGGTCCATGAGCTCGCGCCCGTCGGTGCGGATCACGCGCAGCGCAGCGAGCGCTGCGCCGACGGCTGCCGGCACCGCCGACGCGGTGAAGACGAACGGCCGCGAGCTGAAGCGCAAAAAGTCGATCACGTCCGCCGGGCCAGCGATGAAGCCACCGCACGACGCCAGGCTCTTGGAGAAGGTCCCCATGCGCAGGTCGACGCTGTCTTCGAGCCCGTAGAGCTCGCAGGCTCCGGCGCCGCGCTCGCCGAGGACTCCGACGGCGTGGGCCTCGTCGACCATCAGTCGAGCGCCGTACGCGCGGCAGAGCTCGACGATCGCCGGCAGGTTGCAGAGGTCGCCCTCCATCGAGAAGACGCCGTCGACCACGACGAGGACACCGCCACCGTCGCCGGTGGCGCGGTCGAGCATCCGCTCGAGCTTCGGCATCTGGTTGTGGCGGAAGGGGCGCAGCTTCGCCCCGGAGAGCTTGCAGCCGTCGAGGATCGAGGCGTGGTCCGCCGAATCGCAGATCACCGTGTCCTCGGGGCCGAGGATCGTGCCGATGCAGCCGGCGTTGGCCTGGTGACCGGTGGTGAAGACGATCGCCTCCTCGGTCTGCATCCACTCGGCGAGCTCGCGCTCGAGGTCGAGGTGTAGCGGCGTGGTGCCGTTGAGCAGGCGCGAGCCGGTGAGCCCGGTGCCGTAGGTCTCGAGCGCCTCGCGCGCCGCCTGCTTGACGCGCGGGTCCGCGGTCAGGCCGAGGTAGTTGTTGGAGCCGAGCATGATCGTCTCGCGCCCCTCCATCTCGACCACCGGGCCGGCCTCCGAGGTCATCACGCGGAAGTACGGGAGAAGGTCGCCCTCCCGGGCCAGCGCGAGCAACTCAACGCGGTCGTGATTGCGCGCCTTCTCGAAGACGTCTACGGCTGCTCTGGCGGTCTCACTCATCGGCAGAAGTGTAGGTTCAGCCCCGTGGCGGACGTGTCCATCCGGCCGGTCGTGAGCAAGCGCGACCTCAAGGCCTTCATCGAGGTTCCTTACCGCCTCCGGCGCGACGACCCTCAGTGGGTGCCGCCTCTGCGATTCGAGCGCCGCCAGTTTCTCGATCGCAACAAGAACCCTTGGTTCGAGCACGCCGAGTGCGAGATGCTGCTAGCCGAGCGCGACGGCGAGGTCGTCGGCCGGATCACCGCGCACATCGACCACCGCTGGGACTCATACCAGGGCGGCAGCGACGGGATGTTCGGCTTCTTCGACGCCGAGGACGACCCTGAGGTCGTTGGCGCCCTGATTGATGCCGCCACGGGCTGGCTTCGCGAGCGCGGCCGCGAGCGGATGCTCGGTCCGATGGACTTCACGATGAACGACGAGTGCGGGATCCTGATCGAGGGCTACGACGAGGCGTCGATGATCCTCGAGCCGTGGCACCCGCCGTATTACGCGCAGCGCCTCGAACAGGCGGGGCTCGGCAAGGCGATCGATCTCCAGATGTGGGAGCTGTGGTTCGGCAAGCTCAAGGAGGGCACCGAGATGCACCCCCTGATCCACGCTGCGGCCGCCAAATCGCGCGAGGAGGGGGTCGTGCTCCGCAACATGCGACGCCGCGACATGGAGGCGGAGGTGACGCGGTTCATGGACGTCTACAACGAGGCGTGGGGGCACAACTGGGGCTTCGTGCCGATCACCGAGGCCGAGGTGCGCTTCCAGGCCAAGAACCTCAAGCCGGTCCTCGACGAGAACTGGGCGATGATCGCCGAGAAGGACGGCGAGGTCGTCGGCGCGGCACTAACCCTGCCCGATGTCGAGCAGGCCCTGGCGAAGATGGACGGCCGCCTGCTGCCGTTCAAGTGGATCCACTTCCTGCGCCGCAAGCGCTACATCGACCGCCTGCGGGTCTTCGCGCTCGGCGTCAAGGACGAGTACCAGCACCTCGGTGTCGCGGCGGCCCTCTACGAGCGCCACGTGCAGATGGCGGCCACCGTCGGGCCACGCGGCGGGCACATGGGCTGGATCCTCGAGACCAACGACCCGATGAACCGGGCGATGGAGGGGATGGGCGGCACCGTGGTGCAGCGCTACCGCATCTACGAGCTCGCGCTTGACAGACAGGCGCCTCAACAGCGGCGCGACTCGGCTACGCCTCGCGGTGACGTAAGGTGAACAGGGTGGAAGAACTGCTCGAGAGTGAGGCGATCGAGGTGACGGCGCCGACCGATGAGCAGGGGGATGAGGCGCAGGTACGTCCGCTCCCGGCGACGGTCGATGGCGCCGAAGTTTCGGCCTGGAAGGGCGAGGCGCGAACCGCCGCGATCGCCGCGGCCGGTGGGTTGGTAGCCGGAGCCGCCACCGTCGCCATCGCACGTGCCGCCCGTGGCGGATCTCCGAAGAAGTCCGCGCGCAGGGGGCGGTCGAAGGACCGTTCGGTCAAGGTCCTCGGCAGTCGCTCCTTCATCGTCGACGTCCACCTGATCGACCGCTAGTGCCTGTCGGCGAAGGGGTCGGACCGCTCGACGTCGAGGTGCGGCCGGCGTGGCCGTACCGGCTACGCGGCCGGCTCGGCGCGGACTGGACCGCGCGCCGGCGTGGGGCTGTCGTGACCAGGCTGCTGTCGACCCCCGAGGGCCGCGTGGTCGTGCACGCCTGGCAACCGGAGAGCGAACGTGTCTGTTTGCGGGCAGCTTGTGCGGGCGATGAGACCCCGGCGACCAAGGCAGCGCTCGAGATCGGGATTGAGCGGATGCGCTTCGCGCTTGCGGTCGACGACGACCTGAGCGAGTTCGCCCGAACCTTCCGCGGTGATCCGCTGATCGGCGAAGCGATCCACCACCGCCCCTGGCACCGGCCCAAACGCCGGCCGTGGGCATGGGAAGCGCTCGCATGGGCGGTCACCGAGCAGTTGATCGAGGCCAGCCGCGCCGCCGAGATCCAGCGCAGGATCGTCAAGCGCTGGGGCGGCAAGCTCGCGCCGGCTGAGCGCTCCGATGCGGCGACCGCAGCCTGGCTCGGGCCCGGGCCGCTGCGCGACGTTCCATCGGCGGCGGTCGTCGCTGGCATCGCACCGGCCGAGCTCGAGTCGTGCGACCTCGCCGCCAAGCGCGCGATCGCGATGATCCATTGCGCCCGGGAGGTCGCTGCCGGCCGGGTCGACCCGGGCGACCCCGCTGGAGATCGGCGGCTGCTGAAGATCTCGAACATCGGCCCCTGGACGCTGCAGATCCTTGGCTTTCACGGACGGGGGGACCCCGACGCGCTGCCCGCGGGCGACCTGGCCTACATCAAGCTGGTGGGCGCCCTCGCGGGCCTCGGCCGCCGCGCGACCGTGGACGAGGTCGAGGAGTACTTCGCCCCGTACGAGCCGTTCAGGGGCCTCGCAGGGGCCTTCGCGTTGCTCCGCTGGCACGGAGCGGTCGCCTCAGGCCCGCCGCTGAAGCTCGCGGCGTAATCGGCTCTCGCCCTCACTCCGGGATCTGTCCCGGCAGGTGCTCGTTCGTGAGCATGTCGCCCGCCGTCGGGCGGGTTGAGATCAGGCCGCGGTCGGCGAAGAAGCCCGCGAACTTCTCCCACTCGCGGTCCGTCCATGTAGCCGAACGGGCGTGAGCCGTTGTCCGGGAGCAGCAGCGGCAGGGTGCGATCGATCTCGGCGCGGGTCAGCTTGGGGTCGAGGCCGTCGTCGGCGTCGAGGACCGCTGCGGTCGCCAGCGCGGGATCGCGCACGGCGAGGCGTGTGCCGCGCTCGAGCGCGGCGATGAACAGCCGGGTGGGCTCGGGGTCGTCGGCGAGATCCTCGGAGTTGGCAACGAGCACGAGCTCGTCATAGGTCGGGATCCCGAGCTCGTCGACCGGGAGGATTCGCGGGTTGCGACCACGCTCGGTGAGGTCGACACCCTCGATGTTGAGAAAGCCGCCGAGGATCGCGTCGGCGCGGCCGGAGAGAAGCGCCGGCAGGAGATTGAGGCCGACGTCCACCTGGGAGACGTCGCTGGGGGAGAGGCCGACGTCGTCGAGGATCGCCTCGAGATAGTCGGCTTGGTAGGGGATTCCAGCGGTTGCGACCGTCTTGCCCTGGAGATCGCGGACATCGGTGATTCCGGCCTCCGGGAGCGAGATGAGCGAGGTCAGCGGCCGATCCACGAGCGCGGCGACCGCAACGACCGGCAGGCCCTCGTTCTGGGCGAGGAGGACCTCAGGCTCGTAGGAGATCGCGAGGTCCGCTCGCCCGGCCGCCACCTGGCGAATCGGTGCGGAGGGGTCAGAGGGGACGACCGGGTCAACCTCGAGTCCCGCCTCGTCGAAGAAGCCGCGATCGAGGGCCGTGTAGATCCCGGCGTGGTCGGGGTTGACGTAGAAGTCGAGCGCGAGCGTCAGCGGCTCGGCGTCGCCGCGAGCCCGCTCGGACTTCTCGCCGCACCCTGCGACCACCACGGCGCAGAGAAGTACAAGCGCGAGTGCCAGCCGCCTGGCGCCCGTCATGCTGACGCTCCGGCCGGGGTCCGGCCCCACCAGGCGAGGCGGCGCTCGAGGAGCGCGAGCGCGCCGAAAAGAGTCAGCGCCAGCGCCGAGAGGACCACCACGGCGGCAAACACTCGCGCCGTCTGCAGTTGGCCCTGGGCGACGAGGATCAAGTGCCCGAGGCCGTCGTCGGACCCCGACCACTCGCCGAAGACGGCGCCGATCACCGCGACGACGGTGGCGATCTTCGCCCCGCTGAGCAGGAACGGCAGCGCCGAGGGGATCTCGACCCGGCGCAGCGTCTGCCCGCGGCCAGCGTCGAGGGATCGCATCATGCGGGTCATCTCGGGGTCAACCGACCGCAGGCCGTCGAGGGTGTTGACGGTGATCGGGAAGAAGCAGACGAGGGCGACGATCACGAGCTTCGGCCCGATGCCGAAGCCGAGCCAGACGACGAGGATCGGCGCGATCGCGACCACCGGGACGGTCTGCGAGGCGACCAGCAGCGGGTAGAACGCCCGGCGCAGGAGGTCGGACACGTGCATCGCGACGGCAAAGCCGAAGCCGAGGATCGCGGCGATCGCAAAGCCAAGCAGACCTCCTGGGCGGTCACCCAGGCGTCCGCGGCCAGTAGTTCGCGGTCCTCGACGAGCGACTGGGCGACGTCGGTCGGCGCCGGAATCAGAAAGGGCTTGATCTGCAGTGCGTCGGCGATCAGGTCCCAGCGCGCCGCGAGCTCCCAGAGGCCGAGCAGCGCGACGACGAGGATTAGGGGCGGCAGCCAGTTCTTCACGAGCCTCCTCCGGTCGAGCAGCTCGAGCGCGCGCTCGCGCACGGTGCAGAACTCGGGCGAGGTGACGGTCTCCATCCGCGGTCGCCGCCGCGGCGACGGCGAGCGGACGGTGCCGAGGACGCGGCCGGGCCGGGCCGACATCACCGCGACGCGGTCGCAGAGGTAGAGCGCCTCCTCGACGTCGTGGGTGACGACGATCGCCGTGGCGGGTTCGGTCGCGAGCGCCTGCGCAAGCCACTCCTGCATCTCGGCGCGGGTGATCGCGTCGAGCGCGGCGAACGGCTCGTCGAGCAGCAGCACCGGCTTGTCGGCGAGCAGTGTCCGCAGGAACGCGACCCGCTGGCGCATTCCGCCGGACAGCTCAGCCGGCCTCGTCGACTCGAAGCCGGCAAGCCCGAAGCGCTCGAACAGCGGCCGGGCGAGCTCGCGCGCCTCGCGCTTGGATACCCCACGATTGCGCGGCGCCAGGGCCGCGTTGTCGATCGCCGTCAGCCAGGGAAGCAGCAGGTCACGCTGGGGCATGTGCGCGCAGCGCGACAGCCGCTCCGCGCCTGCGCTTTCACCCCCGACGGCGATCTCGCCGCCGCTCGGTTCGCGCATCCCGCCGATCAGCTCCAGGAGGGTCGACTTCCCGCAACCCGAGGGCCCGACGAGGCCGAGAACCTCGCCCGCCTCGACCGTGAGGCCCACGCCGGCGATCACCTCCAGGGCGGCAAAGCGGTGGATCGACCGCGCGCAGCTCCACCGGCGCGCCGGCCGGGGTCGCTGCCGAAGCCGGGCTTCGGCTCGGTGGGTGGCTCTGAGATCTGAGCCTTCGGTGACGTGGTCATGCTCCCTCCGCGCGCATTACCGCACAGGTTCGAAGGGTCAGCGCCAGGTCGTTTGCCGAAGGGCGCTATCTCAGCCCGCTTGCCCGCGAGCCCCCCTGGTGGCGTCCTTGGCGTCAGTCTACGCACGAGCCCGGCTGAGCGGGCCCGAGGGCTCTACGAAGCGGCTGCGGGCATTGACTAAGGATGCCCTGACTAAAGAAATCGCCGACACGCCGATACAGGCAGCGGTGAAGCCGGATCAACCAAACATCGACCAAGGGGGGTCTCGCCTTCGTCTTCACGATCAGCCGCTGAGCGGCGGTGCGCGCCGGGCTAGTCGGGAACCGGCGTCGCGCCGGCGATCACATCGACGAAGTTCTCGAGGTGCTTGGTCGTCCAGCATTCGAAGGCTCCGTCGCAATGGCGTTCGTAGGCGGCCATCACCGAATCGCCGTAGTTCCAATACAGCCGCGGCTCGGGGTTCAGCCAGAAGGTCCGGCCGGCCCGCTCGGAGATAAGCGCGAAGACGTCGGCGTGAGGCTCGCGGCCGTTGGTTCGCGCGTCCCCAAGGACGATCACGGTCGAGCGAGGATCGAGATCCTCGGAGATCTCCTCGATGAATTCCAGCCAGACGCGGCCGTAGTCGGTGTAGCCCGAGACGTCGGCGACGCCGCCCTCCTGGCTGATCTTCTGAGCGATCGCGCGGAAGTCGCGCTCGCGCTCGAAGACCTCGGTCACCTCGGAGATCCGCTCGATGAAGACGAAGCTGCGCAGCTTGCGAAACGAGTCGTGGAGCGCGTGGAGCACCGACAGAAAGAAGACGCTCGCCGAGGTGACCGAGGTCGAGACGTCGCAGAGGACGTAGATCTCGGGCCGACGGGGGCGCTTTGGCCGGTACTTGAGGCGCATCGGAACCCCGCCGGTTTCGAGCGATGTGCGCATCGTCCTGCGGACGTCCACCGCCGAGGCGCGCTTGCGCCCGCGCTGCTCGTTGCCGAGCGTTGCCAGCCGTCGCTTCAGCTGAGCGACGGCGCGATGCACCGACGCGAGGTCCTGGGTCGGGCTTGTCGGCAGCGCTCGGTCGAGTTCGGCCAGCGGACGCGCGGGCGGCATCTTCTCGGTCCGCTCGATCAGCGCGCGCTCGAGCTCGCGGCGCAGGTGACGCTCGAAGGCCTGGATCTGCTGGCGATCGAGGCGCGGCTGATCGCCCTCCGGGTCGGGACCTCCGACCTGCAGGCCGAGCGTGCGGCGAATTCGCTGCACGTCCACCCCGACAACGCCCGAGCCCTCGCCCTGGCGTCCGAACGCGGCAATTGCCAAGTCGCGCGGCGTCGCGCATCTCGCCATCGGATCCGTCGGCGATGGCTTGGCGAATGGCGTCGCGCAGCTCGTCGAGGTCGAGCCGCTCGCCGCCCTCGTAGCGGCGGTCCTCGCGGATCTCGCGATCCAGTGCCTCCTCCTCGGCGGCTCGGAAGAAGTAGCGCTCGAACAGCAGCTCGAAGACGCGCCGGTCCTCTTGCGACTTGGCGATCGTCGCCGCGAGCGCCTCGCGGAAGTCGGCGGGCTCGGTCCACGGCACCGCGCCGAGCGCCTCGAACGCGTCGAGGATCTCGGCCGTCCCGACGCTCACCCCCTCGCTGCGCAGCTCCTCGCAGAAGCCGATGATCCGCGGCGCGAGGCCTGCGGGTTCAGTCAACCCGTCGCTTCCTTGGGTAGTTGCGGCTGGGCGAGCTGGACGCCGACGCGCTCGGCAACCAGATCGATGTCGGTTCGGTGCTTGACGATGATGTTCATCGTCCGCTCGAACAGCGAGCGGTCGATGTCGTCTGCGCCGAGAAGCAGCAGCGCCCGCGCCCAGTCGATCGACTCGGCGATCGACGGCGGCTTCTTCAGATCGAGGGCGCGGACCATGTGGATCACCTCGATCAGCCGGCGCGCGAGCTGGTCGTCCAGCTCGGGAGCGTGCAGGCGGACGATCTCCATCTCGCGTTCGATCTCGGGATAATCGAGCCAGAGGTACAGGCAGCGACGCTTCAACGCCTCGGTCAGCTCGCGCGAGTTGTTCGAGGTGAGGACGACGATCGGATGGCTGCGCGCCTCGATCACGCCGAGCTCGGGGATCGAGATCTGAAAGTCCGAGAGGACCTCGAGCAGCATCGCCTCGAACTCCTGGTCGGTCTTGTCGATCTCGTCGATCAGCAGCACGACGGGCTCGACCGAGGCGATCGCCTCGAGCAGCGGTCGTGTGAGCAGGAACTCCTCGCCGAAGATGTCGTCGAACTGGTGGTCACCCTGCTCGGTGGCCTGAATCTTCAGCAGCTGCTTGCGGTAGTTCCACTCGTAGAGGGCCTTGGCCTCGTCGAGTCCCTCGTAGCACTGGAGGCGGATCAGCTTGCGCCCGCTCGCGCGCGAGAGCGCCTTGGCGAGTTCGGTCTTGCCGACGCCGGCCGGTCCCTCGACGAGCACCGGCTTGCCGAGAAGCTGGGCGAGATAGGAGACGAGCGCGGCGGGTTCGTCGGCCAGATAGCCGGCCTTCTCGAGTCCGTCCTTGACCTCCTCCACCGATGCCGGATTCGCCGTTGGTGCCATTCGATGCGAAGGATAGGGACAATGCCTGGATGCACGAGGTGGCCGCGCTGCTCGGCGATCGCGCGAACGCGTCCGAGCTTGCGCCGTATATCGCGGTTCTCGCGCTCGGCTTTTTGGTCGGCGCCTGGGGCCAGGCGGCGCGATCGCCCATCGCCGTCGTCCTCGGCATGGTCCTGATCCTGCTCGCCGTAGGCGCCTTCATCATCGAGCACTCGGGGGGCGGCAGCGGCTCCGGCGCTCCGGGGATTCCGGGGAGCTACGATGGGACGCCTCGACGATGTCGACCTGAGCCTTTCCCTCTCGAAGAAGGAGGGAAGAAGGAGCTCAAGCGCGTCCAGCGTCGGCTCACCCAGCTGCGCCTGACGCTCGGCGCCCAGATCGGCGACTCGGACCTCGGGCCCGCCGGTGCTCGTGGTCTTCGAGGGCTGGGACGCATCAGGCAAGGGCGGGGCGATCAAGCGCCTTGTTGCCGAGCTCGACTCGCGCCACGTTCGGGTTCGCGAGTTCGCGGCGCCGAGCTCCGACGAAAAGCGCCACCACTTCCTCTGGCGCTTCTGGCCGGCAGCGTGCCCGGGCTGGGGAGGCATGGCCGTCTTCGATCGCAGCTGGTACGGGCGCGTGCTCGTCGAGCGGGTCGAGGGCTTCGCCAGCAGCGAGGAGTGGGAGCGCGCCTACGAGGAGATCCGCGAGTTCGAGCGCTCGCTCGCGGACGAGGGAACGATCATCATCAAGTTCTGGATGCACGTCTCGCCGGAAGAGCAACTGCAGCGATTCGAGAAGCGCAGCGACCATCCGCTGAAGTCGTGGAAGCTGACCGACGAGGACTGGCGAAACCGCGAGAAGCGCCCCGCCTACGAGGAGGCGGTCGAGCAGATGCTCGCCGAGACCGACCGCCCGGAGGCGCCGTGGGAGGTGATCCCCGGCGACTCCAAGCACTACGCCCGAGTCGCGGTGATCGAGACGGTGATCGCGCGGATCGAGGACGGGATGCGCAGCCGCGGCTTTGAGGTCCCGGACCCGCTCTGAGCGCGCCGCGGCCGCTGCCGCGGCGCCTCCTATAGGCTCGCTCGATCGGAGCTTCGGCCGCCCAAACAGGATCTCGACCAACCGAGCCGAACGCCGCGGACGCGGTTGCCGCTGCTCGGTCGGCGCTCGCCGAGCTCGGCGCCGAGGCGGTGCTGACCCGCCGCGAAACGGTGAGCGAACTGAGCGCTCAGATCCGCGACCTGCGCGCCGAGCTCGAGGCCGCCCGCGACGCGGCCGACGAGGCGCGCCGCCGCGCAGGCGAGGCCGACGCAGCGCGCGTCGACGCAGAGCTCCATGCCGGCCGCCGCGAGCAGGACCTGCGCCGCGCCGAACTGCGCGCAGCCCATGCGACGTCGCAGACGGCGGCGGCCATCGACGCCGCCGCCGAGCAGGCCGAGGCCGAGGCCGCAGCCGCGCGTGCTGACGCCGATGCGCGTGCCGAGCGTGCGCGAGAGGAGGCGGAGCGGGCGATCGCCGAGGCGCGGGACGAGGCCAAGCGAGCGATCGCCACCGCGCGGTCGCTTGCCGACAAGGCTCGAAGCGACGCGCGCGCCGAGGTTGAGCGCGTTCGCGCTGCCGCCGAGCGTCAGGTGAGCGACGCGCGCGAGAAGCTGCGCGCCACCGCCCAGGAGAAGCTGCAGCTTGCCGCCGAGCGGATCGAGTCGCGCGCCGAGGAGCGCACCCGTGCAGGTGTCGAGAAGGCGCGAGCCGAGGCGCTCGAAACGGCTCGCGAGCAAGTCCGTGGCGAGCTTGCCATCGAGCTCGAAGCGGCCGAGCGCAAGGTCGCGCAGGCGCAGAGCAGCGTCGAGCTCGCTGCCGAGCAGGCCGACCGCAAGATTCGCATCGAGGCCGAGGCACGGGCGAAGACCGAGCGCGAGCTGGAGACGACCAAGCGCCAGCTCGACGGGCTCGTCGAGCGACTTGCCCGCGAGGCCGAGCGCGTCGCCCGCCAGGAGGCCGACGCTCGCGTCGCCGATCAGAAGCGCGCCCTCGACGAGCGCGCCGAGGCCGAGGCCAAGCGCGCCCGCGACCAGGCTGACGAACTTGCGCGCAAGGAACTCGAGGAAAAGCTCGAGGCAGAGACGGCACGGGTCCGCGAAGAAGCGAAGCGCCGCACGGAGGCCGAGACGGAGCGCAAGCTCAAGGAGGTCGAGGCGAAGCTCCAGCGCGAGAAGCAGCGCCAGCTACGCGCCGCCGAGCGCGAGGCCGCTGAAGCCGCTGAACGCCTCCTCGCCGAACAGGCCGCGGAGCTCGAGAGCGAGGCGGCCGAGGCCGCCGCGGCGGCAGCCGAGAAGGCTCGGCGCGAAGCGCTCTCCCGCTAGTCACGTAAGCGCCGCGTACTTCAGGGCTGGGTAGGGGTGGCGATCAACCGTCGAAAGACGTCTCAACCACCGTATGGGTGGTTCAGACGTATCTCGGCAGCAGAGCGGCCGCGAATCGCCTGAATCCACCCCCTTATTGCTCGTTCGTCCTGCGCGCCGCTACCTCGGCAAGGTCGGGGCGACGATCCGGTAGGCCTTCAGGCCCAGGCCCAAGCGCTCGCGGTCGTCGCCCAGCGCGGGGTCCAGGCCCGTCAGCTCGCGGATGCGGGTCAGACGGTGGGCGACCGTGTGGCGGTGAGCGAACACGGCGCGGGCGGTCGCGTTCATGTTGCAGTCGTTGGCGAGGTAGGTCTCGAGCGTTCCGAGCAAATCGGTGTGGTACTGGCCGTCGTGCGTGACCAGCGGTTCGACCGTCTCCGCGTAGAAACGCCGCACCTCGTCGGGATCCGTGGCCATCGCACGGAAGAGCAGCCGGTAGACGCCGTTGCCGATCTCGGCGCCGAGCTGATCCGCGACGCGGTCGTCGCGGGAGATCACATCGAGCATCAGCTCGGCCTCCGAGATTGCGCGCCCGAGCTCGGCCGGGTCGGAGCAGAACGAGGAGAAGGCCGCGGGCCCGTGAGGGCGTAGGCGGTCGGCGATCGCCTTCGCCGCAGCCGCGGTCCGCTCCGGCGCGTCGTCACCGCCGCGGGCCGGCAGGACGGCGTAGATGCGCACGGTCTCGGCAGAGTCCTCGTCAGGCTCGGGTTCCGTTGCGAGGACCTCGGCGATCGCGCCCGGATGCTCGCCGGTGATGACGGCCGCCGCGTGGCGCGGCCGCGTTGACCGGACCGACGCGACGAGCGCGACGGCGCCGCGCGAGAGGTCGCAGCCGAGGCGGGCGGCGCGGCTGATGGTCTCGGCCGGCTCCGCACGGCCCGCCACGAAGGTCTTCGAGCAGACTTCCGCGAACGTCCGCGGCGAGCTCGTCGCGCGCATTGATGACCGCGACCTCGGCGACCGCGGCGAGCGCCGCCGTCCGCAGGATCTCCTCGACGTCCACCCGTGGGCGCGGCGTACCGTTGGCCACGATCCCGAGCGCCAGCGCCATTCCGATCACCTCGCCGGAGGCCTCGACCTCGGCGGCGATCTCAACCCCAACCGCCCGAAGCCCCTCGCTGTCGCCACGCAGTCCGGCGGCGACCGCGGTCCCGAGCTCGCTGAGTTGGATCTCGTCGGAGGACGCCCCCGACAGTCCCCTCGCCGGGAGCACGACCGCGATCGGCTCACCTGCCTCCTCGGCAGCCAGCTCCGCAATCCCCCGCAGTCCCTCGCCCGCCAGAAGCGCCGAGAGCATTCGCGAGTGAAGATCGCGCATCGAGTCGGCTCAGTCAGTGCGGGGCGAGGCCGGCATCGAACTAGTGCCGGCCTCGCGTCCCGCTCGGCCACCGCCTCCAACTAGCTGGAGGCGGCGACCTCCTCGACGTGTGCTTGGAGGACGTCCTCGCCCTCCTCGCCGGTGCGAATCCGGATCGCCTCCTCGACGGGGATCACAAAGATCTTCCCGTCGCCGACGTCACCGGTTCGCGCGTGCTTGAGAATCGTTTCGACGACAAGGGACTTGTCCTTGTCCTCGATGACCACCTCGATCTTGAGCTTGGGCCGCACGTTGACGGTCAAGCTCGAGCCGCGGTAGGTCTCGACGATTCCCTTCTGGCGCCCGGACCCCTTGACCTCGCTGATCGACAGGGAGGGAAATCCCTTGTCGAGCAGCTCGGTCCGGATCGGCTCGAACGCCTCGTGGCGAATGAACGCTTCGATCTTCTTCATATATGCCTTCCTATGCCTGGCTCGGGCGGTCTGCCGTCATCGCTGTAGCACCCACCGGCGGCGAGGACGCGGGTGTCGGAACACGGTGATCCGAGCCCGGGTACTCCTCCGGCGGAATGAATGCCTCAGGTAGGCCGTACATGCCATGCGATGAGATGTCGAGCCCAGCCTGTTCCTCGTCCTCGGAAACCCTCAGACCGATCGTCTTCTTGATCGCAAAGAAGGTCACGTATGAGAGGACGAATACCAGGGCGAACGTCGCAGCGACGCCCACCGCCTGGACTCCGAGCTGACCGAGGCTCGCGCCGAGAGCGGCATCGCCGAATGATCGCGTACCAGAGACCAGGCGCTGCACCGTCGAGAATCAGCCGCGCCGAGCCGAACAGCCCGATCGCGAGTGTGCCCCAGATACCGGCGAGACCGTGCGCCGAAAGCGCGCCGACGGGGTCGTCCAGGTACTTGTCGATCGCGTAGACGCCGTAGACGACGATCATGCCGGCGACCAGGCCGATGATCGGCGCCGCCCAGAACTCGACGTACCCGGACGGGGCCGTGATCTCCGACGAGACCGGCGATCGCGCCGTTGCCGGCCATGCCGACATCGACCGACTTCGTCTTCATGTAGCACGACCGGCACGCTCCGACAACGCCGGCCGCGGCAGCCAGCTGCGTGTTCAGGGCCACCTCGGCCATGAAGTTGTCGCGTCGTGCCGAATGTCGAGCCGGCGTTGAACCCGTACCAACCGACCCACAGGATCGCCACGCCGAGGCCGACCAGCGGCATCGAGTGCCCGGGGATCGCCCGGGACTTGCCGTCAGCACCGAACTTGCCGATGCGCGGGCCAAGCAGCAGCAGAGCGGCGAGCGCTCCGACCGCGCCTGTGAGGTGAACGACGGTCGAACCGGCGAAGTCCATCACCGGCTTGCCGCCAACGTCGGCGAGCAGGCCGCCGCCGTAGACGCCGTGTGCGACCAGCGGGTAGATGATCGCGCCGAAGACCGCGGCATAGATCACGTACGCGCCGAACTTGATCCGCTCGAGCGTCGTGCCCCAGACGATCGCCAGCGAGACCGCGCAGAAGAGCATCCCGAACAGCATCAGAGCTGTCTCGGCGCCGCCCGACGGGTACTCCGGCGATGTCTTGCCCGTTGTGGAAGAAGAAGCCTTCGGTTCCGAAGATCTTGTTCCCGGTCAGGGATGAGATCCCGAACCCGACAGCCCACCAAGCGAGCGTTACAACCGCCAGGTTGACCAACACCTTGGCCACGCCGGCACCCACGTTCTTCTGTCGCGAGAAACCGATCTCCAACAGCAAGAATCCGGCCTGCATGAACAGCACCAGCACGCAGGCGACCATCACCCAGGTGATGTCCAGCTCGCCCTTGACGGTGTCGACACCGCTGCCACCGCCCTGAGCCATGGCTGCGCCCGGCAACACAAGAAGCGCAACTAGCGCCCCAAGTCCGCCCAAGCCCATCCTCTTCGTCATTCGCAATTCCTCCTTGCCGCAGCCGATCATTGGCTCGACGGTCGCATTTCCAGCAATCGCGACCCAAGCTAGGCGCGGGGGGAGGGGCGGTCGTTATCCGCGTGTCGAAACTTGCCCGCCGATTCCTTGTACCGGCGGTCGAATGTGCCTGCGATCGCGGAGCGAAGCGAAGCGGAGCCGCGACGCTGTTGAGGCGCCTTTTTGTCAGGCGTGGACCGGTTGGACAACGTGGCGTCCGACTTCGAGCTCCCCGCCCTCCATCGCCATTTCGACCTGCGTCGCGTCGCCGCCGAGGCCGGTCCAGCCGGTGCGCGCCGCCGCCCAGAGGTCGTCGAGGGCCTCGTCGGCGTGCAGCGGATCGTGGTGAAAGAGCATCAGCCGCTTCGCCTCGACCCGCTCGGCGAACGTCAGCGTGTCGGTCATCGCCGAGTGGCCCCAGCCGACGTGAGCGGGGTACTCGGCGTCGGTGTACTGGCAGTCGTGGATCAGCAGGTCGGCGTCCGTGGGCAAGGTCGAAGCCCGAGATCCAGGCCGGATCGAGCCCCGCCAGCGGTGAGCCGAGCGCCGGCTCGTGGTCGGGCAGGTACGCAATCGTCGTATCGCCGTCGGTGATCCGGTAGCCGAGCGTCGGCCCGCGATGGGTGATCGCCTCGGCGCGGATCGTCGCCCCGCTCAGCTCCCACTCGCTCGCGGGTGCGTCGCGGAACGCCACCGAGCACGGCAGCTCGCGAACCTCGACCGGCGAGAGCGGCGCCGAGATGTAGCGGGCGATCCGGCTCTCCAGCGACGCCTCAGGCGACGACGGGCCCCAGATCGTGATCTCCGAGTCGGCGCGAAAGCAGGGCGGGAAGAACATCAGGCCCTGGATGTGGTCCAGGTGCAGGTGGGTGAGCAGGATGTGGATCCGCTTGCCGGGCGCGAGGTCGAGACCGAGCGTGCGGATGCCGGTGCCGGCGTCGAGGATGAGGACGTCCCCGCTCGCAAGGGTCAGCTGCACGCACGACGTGTTGCCGCCGTAGCGGTTCATATGTGGCCCTGGGGAGGGAACGGATCCGCGCGCTCCCCAGACCTTGAGCTTCACGACGCTCCGTTCTCGCTCAGCGGCCAGAAGAGGATCATCGCGCCGGAGGAGTTCTGGTCGTTAGCCATGATCGGAAAGGCGCTCGCCTCGATCGGCTGGGTTTCGCCGTCTGCCGTGCGGATTACGAAGCGTGCGTGCGCTGGGCGGCCGGCGCGAATCGCGTCGGTGGTCGCAAGCGTGTCGACCTCGACCGGACTCCCGTCCTGTTCGAACGGGCCGAACGCGCGCGTCCACTGATCGGCCTCCATCCGCCCGGCGTCCTCGAACGAACGGCCGAGCAGCGCCGCCGCCGCCTCGTTGTAGAAGACCACCGCCGCATCGGAATCGAGCAGGAACGCGGGGGTCGAGAGGCTGGTCAGGAGGTTGCGCGCGAGGATCAGCTCGAGCGGCTTTTGCGGTCGGGGCGCGGACATCGATTCCCGCGCATTCTTCCACCGATTGGGCGGATTGCTACTCGAGGCGGAGCGGAGCGAAGCCGAGCTTGCGCCGCCGTACTAGTCAGTTGGGTCGGCTGCGAGCAGCGGTGCAAGCTCGGCGCGGCGGATGCTGACGCCGCTGTGGACGCTGTCATCGGGTCCGCTCTCGCGCGAGATGTCCAGATAGCGGAAGTCCGCGGCGTTATCCGGCAGTGGAGTGGAGATCGACCCATCCCCGCGATCGATCGTCCCGAGCAGTTCAGCGCCGATCAACGTGTTGTAGAGCCAGACTGCGTAGACGCCCCTGCCGCCGCCGGGGGCAGGCATTCCCTTGAGCTCGACCTGAATGTTCCGCGCGTCGCCCTCCCCGGCGATGCTGACGGTCGCCGTGCCGCGATCGGGCATCCCAGGCAGCGGGTCCATCGCCACCGGAGGCGTCGTGGGCGGCGTGGTCGTTGTCGTGGTGGTCGACGGCGGCTTGTCGGTCGTCGTCGACTCCGTGCTCGTCGGTTGCGTGGTAGTCGTTGGAAGGGGCGCCGCGGGCTCAGGCTCGTCGTCGCCGGAGAGCGAGATTGCCGCGACGATGATCACGAGGACGACCAGCAAAGCCAGCAGGCCAAGTAGGCGGCGGGAGGGGCGCTGGCGTTCGACCTTAGGCTTCGGCTGCTTGGGCGGCGTGGGCGCCTTTGCCGGTTTCGCCGCCTTCGGGGGCGCGGGGGCAGGGGCGGGCGCAGCCGCCTGTCCGGTGCCGCCCCAGGCGGACGGATCGATCGCCTCGAGCCGGGTGCGAACCTGGTCGCGGGCGTCGGGCCCAGTCAGTCCGATCTGGCGTGCCAAGCTGGTCCAGCACTTCGCCGCGCCAACGAACCAACTCGTCGGGCGGCATCTGAGCTAGATCAGCAATGGAGGAATCCGGCAACCGGCGGCGTATGGAGAGGTCGAGCATTGCCCTTGCGACCGGGTCGATCGCTTTCAGTGCGTGCTCGAGGCCGTTATCTGCCATCTTCTTGCTGGGGTGCTCTTAGGGTGATCATGAGGAACGTTTGGGCTGAATTCCGATGTCAGGACCGCGAACGCTTAGTCGTGCTCTCGGCGCGGTCGTCTGCGTGCTCGCCGGCGCTGATGCTAATGACCGGATCAGCGTCAGCAGCGTCGGGGCAGGCGCAGGTTCGCTTCGTCCACGCGGTTCCGGGCGTCGGCACCGCCGAGCTATCGGTCGGCGACACCACCGTCGGCAGCGCCGGCTTCGGCGAGTCGACCGACTTCGCCACCGTGCCGGCCGGAGGGCAGGAGGCGAGCCTTGCGGTGCCGGGCGTCGGCGAAGCTGACCTCGGATGTCCGCCTCGAGGACGCGGTCGGCCTACACGATCGTCGCGATGCCGAAGGGCAAGTCAGCCGAGCTGAAGCTGTTCGCCGACGGCAGCCCCGACCGCCGGCAAGGCCCGACTGCGGATCATTCACGCGTCAGCCGAGCTCGGAATGCCCGATGCGAAGCTCAACGGCAAGACCGTCGCCGAGCATGCTCGAGTTCGGCGAGGCGACGCCCTACTGGACGGTCGCGCCGGGCACCTACGAGCTCGAGATCCAGAACCCGGAGACCGGCGACGACGTCATGGACCCGCAGCACGCAGCGCTCTCGGCCGGCACGAGCTGGACCGGCGTGGTCGTCGGCGGCGGCGGTGAGAAGGCGCGCACGGTGCTGCTGAGCGATCTCGTCTCGGCTCCCACCGCCGCGCCGCAGTCGGGCTTCGGCGGCCTGATCGACGGCGAGGGGCCGCCCTGGGGCCTCGCCGCGCTCGCCGCGCTGCTCGCGGGAACGCTCGGTGGTCTCACGCGCCGGGCGCTCAGCGCCCGCGGAGGCTCCGGGCTCTCAACCTAGATCGTGCGGGTGCGGGTCGTACCGCTGCTCGCGGTCGCCGTGCCCGCGCTGATTGCCGCCGCGGTCGTGCTCTTCTGGCAGTCGCCGACCAGAACGTCGTGCCGGCCGAGGCCAGCCTCTCCCCGGCCGGGTTCGCCCGCGTCACCGATCGCCAGGGCACCGGCAGCAGGCCGATCGTCCGGGTGCCCGAGCTGACCGCGACGCGCTCCCCGGACCGCACGCTTCGCGTGCGCCCGCTGGAGCAACGGCCCGCGCCCCCGATCGAGCTCAGCATTCCCGCGCTCGGCGTCGACGCGCCGGTCGAGCCGACGCCGCAGATCGACGGCGCGCTGCGGATCCCCCCGCCCGACCAGGCGGGTTGGTACGCAGACGGTCCCCGGCCGGGCGAGCCCGGCAGGGCGGTGATCGTCGGTCATCTCGACACGGTCGACGGCCCGGCCGTGTTCGCGGCCCTGCCGCAGATTCGCCGCGGAATGACGATCGAGGTCGCCGGCGATGACGGCGTCTCGCACAGTTTCGAGACCATCGGCGTCGCCGACGTCTCAAAGTCGGACTTCCCGGCGCAGGACGTTTACGCACCGAGCCGCAAGCCCACGCTGGCGCTGATCACGTGCTCAGGACGCTTCGACGAGGCCAGCGGCCACTACGAAAACAACCTGATCATCCTCGCCCGGGCGAGTTAGTCCAGGTAGTACGGAGGTCATCGAGCCCGGGCACCGCTCGCTGCGGAGCCCGAGCTCAGCCGACTACGCCTCGAGCTTGCCGATCTTGAAGATCTTGGTACCGCAGTCCGGGCATGTTCCCTGGATTGCGGGACGGCCGTTCTTCATCGTGACCTGCTGGGGGTCCTTGATCTCGACCTTCTTACGCTCCTTGACGCAGTAACCCTCGGGCATCGAGCCTCTCCTTTCGGGGCAGTTCGCGCGACCGTAGACCAGCCGTCGGACGCAGGCCAGGCACGCTCGTGAGGATTGTTACAACCGCTCGGTCCTGGAAATATGGCGCGTCCCATGGCTTCGGTGTGTAAGCGGATCGCTGATTCCCAGCGGTTCCAGAACTTCATCTACGTCGTCATCGTCCTCAACGCGATCACGTTGGGGCTCGGCACGTACGACTGGAACGAGACCGTCAACGAGGCGATCACGGTCGCCGACGACACCTTCCTCGGCATCTTCGTGATCGAGCTCGTGATCCGGATCGCCGCCTTTGGACGCCGTCCCCAGGACTTCTTCAAGGACGGCTGGAACGTCTTCGACTTCGTCGTCATCGGCGCTGCCTTCCTCCCAGGCCTGCGCGACAACGCCACGCTGCTGCGGCTCGTGCGGCTGCTGCGTGTTGTCCGCCTGGTCAGCGTCATGCCCGACCTGCGCATTCTCGTCCGGGCGATGGCGCGCTCGATCCCGCCGATCGCGAGCCTGGTCGTCCTCACGCTGCTGCTGATGTACGTCTACGGGATGGTCGGCTGGATTCTCTTCCACGAGTCCCAGCCAGACGACTGGGGCAATATCGGCCAGTCGATGCTGAGCCTCTTCCAGATCCTGACTCTGGAGAACTGGCCGGCCTACCTGGACGCCGGCCAGGCTGTTCATCCGCAGTCCTGGATCTTCTTCGTCTCGTACGTCCTGATCGCTTCGTTCCTGGTGATCAACATCCTGATCGCGATCATCATCAACTCGATGGAGGAGGTGCACGACGCCGAGCAGTCGGCGCACCGCAAGGACATCGTCGAGGGTGAGGGGGAGACCGTCGCCGAGCGGATTCAGGACATCCGCGAGGCGCTCGACCGCCTCGAGACGCAGCTTGCCGAGGGCGGGGGCGACCTGCCCGGGCCGGCGAAGTCGGTCAGACGCCGCCCGACAAAGGGCGGCCGGATGCGCGGCTGACCCGCCGGGCGGATGGCCGACGGGTCAGTTGTTGTCGGAGTTGCTTTCCGCTGCGCTGGCGGCGTCGGCCGCGGCCTGGGTGGCCGCCTCGACCTCGTCCTGGAGATCCGAGATCTGGGTACGGACGTCCTCGATGTCGTCCTGGGCGACCTTGATCTCGCTGTCCGATGTGCGCTGAGATCGAAGCGATCGTCGAGACCCGGCTCTCGAGCTCGTCGATCCGCTCGCTGAGCGAAGCGACATCGTCCTCGGCGGCCTGCGATGCCTCCTGGCCGACGCTCGTGACCTGGTCGCGCAGTGCGCTGACCTCGGACTTGGTCGCGCTGTCTTCCTTGGCGCCGACGGCGAGCACGACGCCGACGATGCCGGCCGCAAGCGCGAGCACGACCGCGGCGCCGAGGGCCCACGTGCGGATCCCGAGTTTGCGGTCGAGCTGGGCGAGCCATGCCCGCAGCCCGGCAATCTGCTCGGCCGGAGTCTGAACCACAGAATGCGAGCCCGGTCGTCGGCGGCGTCGCAGCCGGTTGCGACCCGGTCGCGGGCTGTGCACCGGACGCTGGTCCGGCCCCCGTCGCGGGCTCGGATTCCGCGGACGGCGGCTGTTCAGGGGTCGGCTTCTTGCCGCGGCGTAGTGGCATCGCGAGTGAAGCTTATGCCGCGCTCAGGATGGCGGCAGCGGTGCGCGGACCTGGCCGTCGGCAGGGTCGAGCGGGCGGCCCTTGTCGACCCATGCCTCGATTCCGCCGGCAAGGTTGTGAGCGTCGTAGCCCGCCTCGCGGAAGGCGTCGACCGCCATTGACGAGCGGCCCCCCGCGCGGCAGTAGAAGAGGACCGGCTCCTCGCGCGAGATCTCGTCGGCGCGCGCGGTCAGCTCGTTCATCTCGATGTTGCGGGCCCCGGGAATATGGCCGGCCTCGAACTCGTAGGTTCGGCGGACATCGATCACCGCGACGCCCTGCTCGAGCAGCTCGGCAACCCGCTCGGGCGGCAGGGCAAGGCCGGTTACAGGCTCGGCGTTCACCCCGACATCAATACCATCATCGCTCCCAAACAAACCGAAGGAGCGCAACAGAAGATGCCCGAAGCCGTGATTGTCGACGCCGCCCGTAGCCCGATTGGGCGCGCGTTCAAGGGTTCCCTCGCCCAGCTTCGCCCCGAGGAGACAGCCGCTTTCATCGTCGACAAGCTGCTCGAGCGCAATCCCGACGTCTCGCCCGAGATCATCGAGGACGTTTACTGCGGCTGCGGCATGCCGCAGGGCCTGCAGGCCTTCAACGTCGCTCGGATCATCTCGCTGCTGTCGGAGCAACTGCCGCAGACCGTCACCGGGACGACGATCTCGCGCTACTGCGCCTCGTCGCTCGACGCGATTCGCCACGCTGCAAACGCGATCAAGGCCGGAGAGGGCGATGCCTACGTCGCCGCCGGCGTCGAGTTCGTCAGCCGCTTCAACGAGCGCACCGAGCCGGCCGGCGCCGCCGATCGCAACGAGAACCTGATCGGCGAGAACGGTCAGCCCAACGCCTACATCGACATGGGCCTCACCGCGGTCAACGTCGCCAAGCACTACGAGGTCAGCCGGTCCGACATGGACAAGTACGCGCAGCGCTCGCAGGAGCTTGCCGTGCAGTCTCAGGAGGACGGCTTCTTCGACCGCGAGATCGTGCCCGTGTCAGACCACGACGGCAACGAGGTCGCCAAGGACGACGGCCCGCGCGCCTCGTCGACTCTCGAGAAGCTCTCCGAGCTGCCCGAGGCGTTCGGCGACGGTGGCGTCACCGCCGGTAACTCGTGCCCGCTCAACGACGGCGCCGCTGCCGTCCTCGTGATGTCGGACACCAAGGCGAAGGAGCTCGGACTGACTCCGAAGGCCCGCCTCGTCAGCGCGGCGACCTGGGGCAACGAGCCCGAGTACATGGGCGTCGCTCCGATTGGCGCGATCGACAAGGTCCTGAAGCGCACCGGGATGACCATCGAAGACATCGACGTCGTCGAGCTCAACGAGGCGTTCGCCGCCCAGGTGATTCCGATCATGGCGGAGTGCAACATCCCGCTGGAGAAGATGAACACGCACGGTGGTGCGATCGCTCTCGGTCACCCCTTCGGGATGACCGGCGCGCGGATCATGACCACGCTGCTGAACGTGATGGAGACCGACGATCACTCGGTCGGCCTCGAGACGATGTGCGTCGCCGGCGGTCAGGGCGAGGCGATGATCGTCGAAAGGCTGAACTAATCGAAAAGGGCGGGCGGCGTAGTGTCACCCGCCCTTCCCTCGGCTAAGACGCGCACGCCCGGAGGCGAAGCCGAGGACGTGGCGCGAATTTGAGAAAAGGGCGGGCGCCAGCGCCCGCCCTTTTCGGTCCGCTGCTTAACCCGCGGCTTCGAGCGCGCTGACCGCCTGGTCGGCTGCGTCCTGGCAAGCCTGGACGGCCGTCTCGCGTCCGGCGTCGTCGTCAATCGCGTCCGCCTGCTGCGCGCACTGCTCGAATGCGTCGCGGGCCTGCGCACACGCGGTCTCACCAGCGGCCTCTGCCGGCGTGCCCTCGATCACGTCCATGCATGCGTTGTAGATGTCGTCGGGGGTCGACGCGGTCGAGTCGCCGCTGTCGTCGCTCTCCTCGGTCGTCGTCTCGTCCGCGGTCGTCGACTCCTCAGTCGTCGACTCCTCGGTCGGCGTTGCGACCGTCGAGCTCGAGTCGTCATCGTCGCCGCAACCGGCGGCGATCAGGCCACAGGCGAGCACAGCCGCCATCAGGACCAGCCACTTACCGTTCCGCATCTGAATCTCCTTTTTCGATGCCCCCCGCGGCTATTGCCACGGTCTTGACGCGACTACGTTCGCCGATCGCCACCGTCACGGCATCAGGGAAAACCCTGATCCGAGTGAAAACCTCGATTTCTAGGCCTCCAGCTCGGCCAGCAGGCGCCGAACATGGCTCTGATAAGCGGCATCCTGGATCGAGATGTCGTGACGCGGCGAATTCACGTGGCGCGTCCCTCCTGAGAGGTCGGGCCGCGTCGAACGCAGGCTGCGCCAGCGCGAAGCCGCCGCTCCACCCGCAAATTGCGCGCTTACCGCCGCGGCAAGCAGCCGTCCCTGGAGGCTGACGATTGGGTAGGCGCCGCCGTCGACCTCGAAGAGGCCGGCGACCGACAGGTCGCCCATCGAGCGATGAAACTGGTGGAGATAGAGGTCGGGGCGGGTCCCGCGCCAGTCGAACACGTCGCGATCGAGGAACGGCATGCTCACCTCGTAGCCCGTCGCCCAGACGATGAGGTCGAACGGCTCCTCGACACCATCGGTGAAGAGGACGGTGTCCCCCCGCAGCTCGGCCACGTCCGCGCGCGCGACGAGATCTCCATGCCCCATGTGGTGCAGGACCTGCGTGTTCATGATCGGGTGGCTCTCGAGCACGCGGTGGTCGGGCGCGGGGAGGCCGTAGCGGGTGAGGTCCCCGACCAGAAGCTTGATCAGCACGCCGAGCACCGCCTGCTCGAGCCGAAGGGGCAGGCGCGGACCGCCATGCGCGAAGACGTCTGACGGCTTGCCGAACAGGTGCTTGGGGAAAAACCAGTAGCCGCGACGGACGCTGATCGCGGCACTCGTCGCGCTGGTCGCGGCGTCGGCGGCGATGTCGCAGCCCGAGTTGCCAGCGCCGACAATCAGCACGCGCCGGTCGCGGAAGAGGTCGGCGGAGCGGTAGTCGCGAGAGTGGATCTGCTCGCCGGCGAACTCGCCGGGGTAGCTCGGCATCCGCGGTTCCCATTGGTGCCCGCTTGCCGCCACCAGGTGGGCGTAGGTTCGCGTCCCGCCGTCAGCCAGCTCGATCTGCCACCCGTCGTCTGAGCGCTCTGCGCCGACGACCTCGCTCCCGAGTGTGATCCGGTCGGTGAGGCCGCGATCGCGCGCGAATGCCTGCAGGTAGTCGAGCACCTGCAGGCGCGTCGGATAGTCCGGCAGGTCTTCGCCGAACGGGTAGCCCTCGAAGCCCGACAGCGTTCGCGACGAGATGAAGTGCGCCGACTCATACATCGGAGTGCCGGGGTTGTCGATGTCCCAGATGCCCCCGATGGAGTCGTGGCGCTCGAGCACCTCGAACGCGATCCCGGCGCGATCCAAAGCCTCCGCGGCAGCGAGGCCCGCCGGTCCGGCGCCGACGATCCCGACGACCTGCTCCGCCAACCGACTAGTCCTCGAAGAGCGCGTACCCGTACTCGCCGCGCTTGTAGGCGAGCTTGGCGATCGCGCTCTGCCGCTCGTCGTCGTTTGACTCGATCTTGCGGAAGTTCGAGCGGACACGACCGGCGGCGCGGGTGCAGAAGGTGTCGGCGATGTAGCGCTCCTGGCCCGAGGGCTCGACGCCCTGGTCGGCGAAGATCGGCGCTCACCCGCGAGAGCACCGCGACCTGCGCGTAGATGTCGGAGATCGCATCCGAGACCCGCTTCTGCTGGAACTGGGCCTCGACGATCCCCTTCTTGTGCTCGCGCAGCAGCGACTCGCTGATCCCGTGGAGTTCCTTGACCTGGTCGGAGACGGCGTCGGCGTGCTGCTTGAGCTCGGGGTGTGCCTGATTGATTCGGTCGGGACGGATCTCTGACTTGATCCGACCGCCCACGTAATCGGCGAGCAGGCCGATCGAACCGATCGGATCACCGAGGCCGATCTCACCAAGGCCCGAGAGCTTCTCGCCGACCGGCTTCATCCCGGAGAGCGCGACGAACGCGCGCATGACGTCGTTGGCGCCTTCGAAGATCGGGAAGATGCGGATGTCGCGCAGGATCTTCTCGTAGGGCTCGTCGCGCATGTAGCCGGCGCCGCCCTTGAGCTGCATCGCCCGGTTGGCGGCGTACCAGAGGAACTCGGTCCCCGCGACCTTGCAGATCGCCGACTCGAGCGAGTAGTCCTCGACGCCGCGATCGACCAGGCCGCAGGTCAGGTAACACATCGACTCCAGCCCGAAGAGGTAGGAGACCATCCAGGCGATCTTGTCCTGGACGAGCTCGAAGTCCGCCAGGGGGCGACCGAACTGGCGGCGCTCCTTGACGTGTTCGATCGTCAGGTCGATCAGGTGCTTGGTGGCGCCGACCGAGCCGGTGCCGAGGCCGATGCGCCCGTTGTTGAGGATCGACATCGCGATCTTGAAGCCGTCGCCGGGCTCGCCGAGGACGTTCTCGGCCGGGACCTTGACGTCGTTGAAGTAGAGGCGGCGCAGGTCGTTGCCGCGCAGGCCCATCGTGTCGAAGCGCTCGCCGACCTCGAAGCCCTTCATCCCCTTCTCGAGGATCAACGCGATGTGGCGGTCCTTGCCGTCGACCTCGCAACGGGCGAAGGCGGTGAAGACCTCGCCCTTGGAGCCGTTGCCGATGTAGCGCTTCTCGCCGTTGAGCACCCATGAACCGTCGGGCTGGGCGACCGCCCGCGACTTGATCTCGTACGCGTCCGAGCCGGCCTCGGGCTCGGTCAGAGCGAAGCCGGCGAGCTTGCGTCCGGCTGCGAGGTCCGGGAGGAAGCGCTCCTTCTGCTCGTCGGTCCCGAACATGTGGATGCCCTTGAAGCCGATGGACTGGTGGACGCCGAGGACGATCGAGAGCGTCGCGTCGATCTGGGCGAACGTCTCGAAGACGCGCGCGTAGCCCGTCTGCGAGAGGCCCTGGCCGCCGTACTTCTCGTCGACGTAGAGGCCGCAGAGACCCGCCTCCCCGAGGTCGCGGATGACGTCGTCGCCGATCCAGCGGTTCTCCTCGATCTTTGCGTGATCCATCCGCGAGCCGATCTCGCGCGCCGCGGCGTTGAGCTTGCGGATCCGCTCCTGCTCGTCGGGATCGGGAGCGGGCCACGGAAAGACCATCTCCTCGTGAATCTCTCCGAGGAACAGGGACTTGGTAAAGGACGAGACCGCGCTCTCGGGCTTGTCCTCGATCTGCGCCTGAGTCGCCGCTTCCACTCAGCGCAGGTTATCCGGGGTGCGGTCTCCGAGCAGCTCCTCGTCCTCGAGCGGCACTCGCGCCGATTCCAAAAAGCGGCTGACCATGTTGTAGTAGCCGCAGCAGAGGATCAGCTCGGCGGCGCCGGCGTTGCCCCAGCGCTCGATCAGCCGTTCGAGCGTCGCATCGGAGAGCCGGACGTCGTTACTGATCTCGGTAGCCGCCCTGAACGCGAGCGCGCCGTCCTCGTCGAGTACTGCCTCGGCGTCTCCGTCGCGAATCGCGGCGATCTCGTCGTCGGAGATACCGACGTTGCGGCCGAGCTGCTCGTGCTGGGCGCGCTCGTAGGCGGCGTTGGTCGCCCTTGCGACGGCGAGGATCGCGATCTCGCGGTTGCGCGGGTCGATCTCAGGTCCCGACAGGATCGAGCCGCCGAGCTGCATGAAGGGGCGGAAGCTGGCCGGGACGCCGGCTACGGCGCGGAAGACGTTCAGGGGCGGAAGGTTGTCCAGCACCTCGCGCGTCTCGGGCGGGAGGTCCTCGTCGGCGGGGAGTGGGAGGGAGGTCACCGGCCGAGCATGACGCCTTCGAGCGCCTCGCGGTGATAGGCCCATTGGTTGCCGGCACGCGCGCGGCCCGACGGGTCGAACTCGCGGACGAGGGCCAGGCCGGCCACCGTGTTGGTTGCTACCGCGAGCCGGCGATCGAAGTCGGGATGCGAGGCGAGGTCCCCGACGATCTCGTGGCTGTGCGCGACGAGGCCCCGGTGGATTCGCCGCTCGACAGGAACGAGGCGCTCACGCAGCTCGTCGTCCTCGGCAGCGGCGATCCATAGCTTCAGCGCGACGGTGAACAGCCCGCTCGAGAAGTCCTCCCAGAGGAGGTCGAGCAGGGCTCGGATGCGCTCGGACGAATCGTCGGGCAGCTCACGGGCACGCTCGGTGTAGCGCGCTTCGCGACGCTCGGCGAGTTGCTCGAAGGCGCTCGCGACCAGATCCACACGGTGCGGGAAGTGGTGGCTCTGCGCTCCCTGGGACACGCCCGCCATCTCGGTCACCCGGCGGATCGTCGTCCCCGCGTATCCGACCTCGATCAGGCTCTCGATCGTCGCGTCGAGCAGCCGCCCGCGCGTCTCGGCGCGACGCTCGGATTGACTGCGGCGCGGCGGTGCGGGTGCCGCGGCGCTACTTGACTTCGGCAAGCCCGTCCTTGATCACGACCGCGCCGGCATCGGACGTCGTCTCGTAGGAATACGCGCCGTCGCCGGTGTCCCAGATGCGCGTGGTGATCGTCTGCTCGGGCAGCGCGATGGCGGCGAAGCGCACCGCGAGGCGCTTCAGGCGCGTCGGGTCGTCGGGGCAGGCGTGCTCGATCGCCGCAACGGAGGTAAAGGCCATCGTGCAGAGCCCGTGGATGATGATCCCGGGCAGGCCGACCGACTTCGCGAACTTCTCGTCGAGATGGATCTGCATCGGGTCGCCGGAGGCCTCCGCGTAACGGAAGGTCTGGTCGGCGTCATAGGTCTGAGCGACCTCCGCGTCGGGCTCGCGATCGCGCAGCGATGCATCGAAACCGTGGGACGGGGCCTCGTCGCCGATGTCCTCGACGCCCTGCGCGCCGCGGACGAAGGTGGTCATGTACTGCTCGACGCAGAGCTCGCCTCCCTGGTCGCGCGTCTCGGCGCGGGTGATGACCGTGACGCCGGAGGAGCGCTGGCGCATGCCGATCGGCGTCGCCGTCGTGCTCAGCGTCGTTCCCGGGCTCGATCGGCCGGTGGTAGTGGAAGTCCTGCTCACCGTGAAGGATCGCGCCGAGCAGCTCGCCCGGGACGACCTGCATCGTCGCCATCCCGGCGGCCTGGAAGGCGGGGACGATCGCGAACACGGGCGGTGCGAGTTCGCCGGACGCGTGGGCCGGAATCGCGTCGTTTGTCGCGGCCGCGTAGGCGGCGAGACGCTCCTGGGTGACCTCGAACTCAACGGGATCGCCGGTGGTGCCGATCGCGTCGGCCTTGAAGGTGGGGGCTGTCTGGGTATCGCTCATGTCGCGCAACCTAACAAACCGGACACGCTGTTCTGTATCTTTGCGCCCGCACTTCCGGAGGAACGAAAGGACCAGATGAGCAAACGCACGTTCGTGATCGGCGTCGGGATGACGAAGTTCGACAAGCCCGGCACCAAGGAGGGCGACTATCCCGACTGGGCCAAGGAGGCAGGGGAGAAGGCCCTCGCCGATGCCGGCATTCCCTACACGGACGTCGAGCAGGCCTACGCGGGCTATTGCTACGGCGACTCCACCTACGGCCAGCGCGCGCTCTACCAGCTCGGTCTCACCGGAATCCCCGTCGTCAACGTCAACAACAACTGCTCGACCGGCAGCTCGGCTCTGTTCCTCGCCCGCCAGGCCGTCCGCGGCGGCCTCGTCGATTGCGCGCTCGCGATCGGCTTCGAGAAGATGGAGCCAGGCTCGCTCGGGGTCAAATACACCGACCGCACGAACGCGCTCGACAAGCACGCGATGGCGATGTTCGCGCTGCGCGATCCGGAGGAGTCACCGGGAGCGCCGCAGATGTTCGGCAACGCCGGTCGCGACCACATGGACAAGTACGGCTCCGACCCCCGATCACTACGCGTGGATCGGCTGGAAGAACCACAAGCACTCGGTCAACAACCCCTACGCGCAGTTTCAGACCGAGTACTCGCTGGACGAGATCAAGGATGCCCGGATGATCCACTCGCCGCTGACGAAGCTGCAGTGCTCGCCGACCTCCGACGGCTCGGCCTGCGCGATCGTCGCGTCGGAGAGCTACGTCGACTCGCACGACCTGTGGGATCAGGCGGTTGAGATCGCCGGCCAGGCGATGGTTACCGACCTGTCGAGCACGTTCGCTGACGACACCGACTGCATCAAGATCGTCGGCTACGACATGTCGAAGGAGGCCGCTGCCCAGGCGTACGCCGAGGCCGGGGTCGATCCGAGCGAGATCGACGTCTGCGAGCTGCACGACTGCTTTTCGGCCAACGAGCTGATCACCTACGAGGCGCTCGGCTTCGCCGCGGAGGGCGAGGGCCACAAGCTCGTTGAGGCGGAGGCGACGACCTACGGCGGCGCTGGTCCGGTCGTCAACCCCTCCGGCGGACTGATCTCCAAGGGACATCCGCTCGGTGCGACAGGACTCGCCCAGTGCTCGGAGCTCACCTGGCAGCTGCGCGGGACGGCCGACGCTCGTCAGGTCGACGGCGCCAGGGTCGCCCTTCAGCACAACATCGGGCTCGGCGGAGCAGCCGTCGTGTCGGTGTACAAGCCGGCGGCTGCCTAACGCCGCAATGCCCGCGACGGATCTCACCGATCCGAAGACATTCGCCGACGGCCCCCCCACGCTCTCTTTGACGAACTGAGGGGCGGTCCGCCTGCGGACTCCGGCATCGGGCCGACCGGTACCCGGCTGTGGTCGGTGTGCGCCCACGCGGACATCGCCGCCGCGAGTCGCGACACCGAGACGTTTTCGTCGTTTGAGGGCGGGATCTTTCCGCACCCCGACCAGGTCAACCCGCTGGACGTCAACCGCCAGCTGCTGCTGTTCAAGGACCCGCCGGACCACACGAAGTACCGCAAGATCCTGCAGACAGCCTTCGTGCCTCGATCGGTCGCTGCGATCGAGGTGCGGGTGCGCGAGATCGTCGCGGACGTGCTCGATGCGGTCGTCGAGAGCGGAGCGTGCGATTTCGTGACCGACATCGCCGTCCCGATCCCGCTGCGGGTGCTCATCGACCTGATGGGCCTGCCCGAGGCTGATCTGGCGAAGCTCGAGGATTGGACCGCGCGAACCGAGGCGGCCACGATGTCCGCGGAGCCGGCGGCGGCGCTGCCCGTGCTCGGTGAGATGGCCGGCTATCTCGGCGAGCAGATCGCCGCACAGAAGGAGGCTGGCGGCGAGAGCCTCGTGACCACGCTCGCCGACGCCGAGGTCGACGGCGAGAGCCTCACCGACGCCGAGATCCTTGTCTTCTTCGCGCTGCTGGTCTTCGCGGGAAACGACACCACCCGCAACACGATGGCGGGCGGGATGCTCGCTCTGCTCGAACATCCGGACCAGCTCGAGCTCCTACGCGCCGAGCCGCAGCGGATCGAGTCCGCGGTCGAGGAGATCCTGCGCTGGACCTCAGTTGTGAACTACTTCTGCCGCACAGCGACCACCGACACCGAGCTCGCGGGACAGGCAATTGCCGAGGGCGACAAAGTGATGCTCTGGTACCCGGCCGGATCGCGCGATCCCAAGGCCAACGCCGATCCCGAGCGCTTCGACGTCACCCGCGCGGAGCCGTCGCACATGGCGTTCGGTGGCGGCGGGCGCCACTTCTGCCTCGGGGCCGGGCTTGCCCGGCTCGAGCTGCGCGTTGCGTTCGAGGAGATCCTCGGGCGCCTCGACGACATCAAGCTCGCAGGGGAGCCGCAGCGACTCGCTTCCAACTGGGCCAACGGCCTCACATCGCTTCCAATTGAATTCACGCCTCACAACAAGGAGCTGAGCTAACAAATGAGCACGACACTGGCCACGATTTCCGGCCTGACCGACGAGCAGCGCGACTTCCAGGCCGCGATCGCCGACTTCTGCCAGCGCGAGCTCGGCACCAAGGAGCAGCGCGAGCGGATCACCGAGGGCTACACCGAGCTCCACAGCCAGCCGATCTACGAGAAGCTCGCCGAGCTCGGCTGGCTCGGAGTTTCGATCGACGAGACCTATGGCGGCGCCGGCGGCGGCCTCGTCGACGCCTGCATCTTCCTCGAGACGACGATGCGCGGGCTCGTCCCGATCGCCGGCTACGGCGTCAGCCTGATCGTCGCCGGCGCATACGAGCGCTTCGGCACCGAGGAGCAGAAGGAAGAGATCCTCGGCGGGATCACCCGCGGGCGGGTCGAGGCGATCGCGATGTCCGAGCCCGAGGCGGGCTCCGACGTCGGCAACCTCTCCTGCAAGGCCGAGCGCCAGAACGGCGGCTTCGTCCTCAACGGCCAGAAGACCTGGATCTCGGCCGCGCACATCGCCGATCACATCCTCGTCATCGCCCGCTCCGACAACTCGGGTTCCAAGCACGAGGGCCTGACGATGTTCTCGGTGCCGACCGACTCCGAGGGGGTCGAGATCAACGGGATTCAGACGATGGGCGGCAAGGAAGTCAACGACGTCTTCCTCACCGATTGCTACGTGCCGGAGGAGCGCGTGCTCGGCCAGGTCGACGGCGCGTGGATGCAACTGATGGCCGGGCTCAACGTCGAGCGCCTGATCCTCGCCGCGAGCGCGCTTGGCATCGCGCAGAGGGCGTTCGATGACCTCCTCGCCTACGTCAAGGAGCGCAAGCAGTTCGGACGGCCGATCGGCTCGTTCCAGGCGCTCAAGCACCGCATCGCCGATCTCGCCACCGAGATCGAGTGCACCCGCCTGCTGGTCTACGACGTCGCTCGCAAGGTTGACTCCGACCCGAACCAGCTGTTGCCGCGCGAGGCTTCGATGGCGAAGCTGAAGGCAACCGAGGTCGCCAAGAAGACGGCGCTCGAGGGCATGCAGATGATGGGCGGCTACGGCTACGCGACCGAGTACGACATGGAGCGCCACGTCCGCACGACGCTCGTCATGTCCATCTACGGCGGCACCAACGAGATCCAGCGCGAGATTGTCTCGAAGACCTACGGCCTGTAAACACTGGGTAGAGGGCAAGGATGCCGACGATCCGCCTGGGGGGCGAGCAGGAGCCGTGGTCTGACGGGGAGGGTCCCGGCGCTACCGCGCGCCTGCGAAGCCGCCGGGTGACGATCGGCGAGACCCCGACGCGCGCGATCTCGGCACGGGGTGAAGGGCCGCCGACCGTCCTGCTGCACGGGTGGCTCGACAACGCCGACACCTGGCTCGCGGTGCTGGATCGCCTCGCGGTCGCGGGCCGCCCGGCGATCGCCTACGACCTGCCCGGGTTCGGTACCGCGCCGCCGCTGGGCCCGGGTTCGGTCCTCGACCAACTGGTCGAGTTCGCCGCCGATGCCGTCGAGGAGGCGGCGGAGCGGGCGGGGACAAAGGTTGTTGTCGCCGGCAACTCGCTCGGGGGCTGGACCGCGCTGCGGCTGGCCGAGCGTGGCGACCTACCCATTGCCGGTGTCGTCCCGATCGGCCCCGCCGGGATTCAGATGGCGCCGGCGTTCTTCACGCTCGACCGCGTCCCCGCCGTGTCGCGGATCATCGGACTGCCGGCGCCGCTGCCGCCGCAGGTTGTTCGCTCTGTCGCCGGCAGCCTCTACCGCCGCCTCGCCTTCGCCGACCCCGCCGGAGTCGACCAGGCCGTCGTCGATCGCTTCACCCGCTTTCACGTCGAGCGCAGCGTGATCCGCGACCGCATCGACTACGCCAAGCGCCTCCGTGAGGAGCTGAAGGACCCGTTCGACGCCGACTCGATCAAGGTCCCGGTGACCGTGATCTGGGGCGAGTCCGACCGCCTCTGCGTTCCGGCCGGTGCAGCCACGCTTGGTGAGTTACTCCCGCACGCGACGGTGACGATGCTGCCGGGCGTCGGCCACACACCGCAGGTCGAGGCCCCGGACGTGGTGGTCGACGCGATCACGGCGTTGTGCGAGGCGCCGTAGAGGGACTGGGCAGGCAGGGGCGTTGAGGGCGTGACGCCGGTTTCGGCAGCCGAGTTACGGCTGAACCACCCATACGGTGGTTGAAACGTCTTTCGACGGCCAGGCCCGCCGTTACCCCAGCCCTTCCCGCCCCTCTATCGCCGGCGGCCGAGGCCCTTCCACAGGAGCTCCATCGCCGCGTCGACGAGAAGCTCGCGCTCGACGTCCGGTTTGCGGGCGCGCCACTCCACGGCACCGCACAGCGCGGCGATCAGCATCTCGACCATTGCCTCGCGGGCGGCCGGCTCGATGCCTGCCGCTTGCGCATCTTCTGCGAGCAATGCGGCGACGGCGCCGACGAGCTGAGCGTGCACCTGCCGGCGCGCTCGAGCCGGCTTGCCGTCGCCAGGCACGTCGCCGGCGAAGAGCAGCCGCCAACTCGCGGGCTCCTGTTCGGCGAAGGCGAAGACGGTCTCGATCGTCTCGCGCATGCGCTCGCGGGCATCGCCGCTGCCGGTGATCCTGGCGCCGACGTGGCTGAGGAAGGCGGTGTTGCGCTCCTCGAGCAGCGCCAGGTACAGGGCCTGCTTGGAGGCAAAGTGGTCGTAGAGGACGGCGCGCGTGATCCCGGCGCGTTCGGCGATCGCACCCATCGACGTGCCGGCGTAGCCGCCGGCCGCAAACTCCTCCAGCG
Source organism: uncultured Solirubrobacterales bacterium (assembly GCA_963746215.1). GTDB lineage: Bacteria > Actinomycetota > Thermoleophilia > Solirubrobacterales > 70-9 > WHSW01. The sequence continues at coordinate 60,120 of CAVVAT010000001.1, read as the reverse complement.
CGGCCGAGACGATCCGCTCCCGACGCGCCGGCGCCGGCATCCGGCGCTTGATCTGCCGATCCGTTGCGCTGCTCACGCCGCGGAGCCTAGACGCCGCGGCGGTTAGGGGTTGACAACCAACACATCTGTTGGTTAGGGTCGTCCACGTTCTTAGGGGAGCCTGGAGGAGGAGCGAAGTGGAGCTGACGCGAAGGACCTTCGTACGCAACGCGGGCGCGGGGGCGCTGGCGTTGGGAGCTGCCTCCAATCCGCTGGTCGCACGGGCGATCGCCGGTGGGGGGCCGGGCAAGCGCGTGGCGGTTCTCGGTGGCGGGATGGCCGGGCTCACGGCTGCTCACGAGCTCGCGGAGCGCGGCTTCGAGGTGCACGTGTACGAGCCGGTGGCGCTCGGGGGCAAGGCTCGCTCGATCGGCGTTCCCAACACCGCCGCCGGCGGCCGCAAGGAGCTCCCGGGCGAGCACGGCTTTCGCTTCTTTCCTGGCTTCTATCACCACATCCCCGACACGATGCGGCGGATCCCCGACGGAGCGAACCCGGAAGGGGTCTACAACAACCTGATCGACACGACCGGCGGGCGCTCGGTACGCGCCGACGGGCGCGCCGACGCGCAGCTCTTCGGCATCGTTCCCGACCCGGTTGCGGCCACGTCCGTCGAGGGCATGCGGTCCCTGCTGATCGAGGAGATCGCCAAGCAGCAGATGGTCCCGCCGCACGAGGCCGCGTATTTCGCTGAGCGCGCGCTGGTGTTTCTGACCTCGTGTGACGAGCGTCGCTTCGGACAGTGGGAGTACGTGGCGTGGTGGGACTTCATCGGCGCTGCAAGTCGCTCCGCCGAGTATCAGAAGATCGTCGCGCGCGGGCTCACGCGGTCGCTCGTTGCGGCCAAGGAGACCGTCGCCTCGACGCGGACGATCGGCAACATGGCCGAGGCGTTCGTCATGAACATCATGGGCCGGGGAAACGACGGAGCAATCGACCGCGTCCTCGACCGACCGACGAACGAGGCGTGGATCAAGCCGTGGGTTCGCCTGCTGAAGAAGCTTGGCGTGCAATTTCACATGGGCCAGCGCGTCACCTCGCTCGACCCCGATGGCGATGGCTCGATTGCGACTGCGACCGTGACCGGCGCGAATGGGCGAGCTCGGCAGATCGACGCCGACTGGTTTGTCTCCGCGATGCCGGCAGAGCGCATCCAGAAATTGCTCTCGTCGAAGCTGCTGCGAGCCGACGAGCGGCTCGAGGGAATCAACGAGCTGTACACGGACTGGATGTCCGGCGTTCAATACTTCCTGCGAAAGCGGATCGACATCACCCCGGGCCACGTGACCTACGTGGACTCCAAATGGGCGCTCACCTCCTTGACGCAGGCCCAGTTCTGGGCGGAGCGCGACTTCCCGGACGATTACGGCGACGGCGACGTGGTCGACTGCCTTTCGGTCGACGTCTCCGACTGGGACTCGCCCGGGCTGCTCACCGGCAAGACCGCGAAGCGGAGCACGCGCGCTGAGATCAAGCGGGAGGTCTGGCATCAGATCGCCGAGCATCTGCGCGACACCGATCCCGAGATTCTCGACGCCGACCTTGTGCACTCGGCGTTCCTGGACCCCGGAATCAAGTGGCATCCGAGCCGCGGGCGGAACTCCAACGCGACGCCGCTGCTCGTCAACACCGTCGGCTCGTGGGATAAGCGACCCGAGCCGAAGACGCAGATTCGCAACCTGTTCCTGTGCGGCGATTACGTCCGCAACGACATCGACCTCGCGACGATGGAGGGTGCCAACGAGACTGGGCGAGCAGCGGTCGCCGCGCTGCTCGAGGCCTCTGGCTCGAGCGCAGCGCCGCCGCAGATGTACAAGCTCTACGACCCACCTGAGATGGAGGGCGAGAAGGCGGCCGACCGCGAGCTCTACCGGCAGGGCCTGCCGAACGCGCTCGACGTGGAGGCGTGACCGAGGCCGCGGCGACCGAGCGCGTCGACGCGGTCATCGTCGGCGCTCGCTGCGCGGGCTCGGCTACGGCAACCGCGCTCGCGCGTGCCGGCCGTTCGGTCGTCTGCATCGAGCGCGCCACGTTTCCGGCGGACACGCTCTCGACTCACCTTCTGTTCCTCGGCGGCGTGCTCGAGCTAGACCGCCTCGGCGCGCTGGACCGTGTGCTCGCGCTCGGCCCGCCGCGCCTCGATGAAGCTTCGATGGGGTGGGGGCCATATGAGATCCGCGCGGGCTACACGCCCGTCGACGGCGTGGACTTCGCGCTGTGCGTCCGGCGGCCCGGACTCGATGCCGCGCTCGCGGCGACCGCCCGCGCAAGCGGAGCGGAGATCCGTGAGGGATGCCAGGCACTCGATTGCGTCTGGGACGCGGGTCGCATGGCCGGTGTCCGCTATCGCGATGCCGCCGGGATCGAGCATGAGATCCGCGCCCCGCTGGTGATCGGAGCCGACGGGCGGCGCTCGCTCGTCGCCCGCGAGGCGGGCGTCGCGGATGCGCCGCGTCTTCACAACGCCAACGGTCGCGGCTGCTACTTCGCCTACTGGCGTGACGGCCAGCCCGAACAGCGCTCGCGCGCCGCCCAGTGGCGCCAGGGTCGCGAGCTCGTCACCGCCTTTCCGTGCGACGACGGTCTCATGCTCGTGCTGTTGATGCCTCCGGTTGATCGCGCTCGGCGACTTCAAGGACGAGCTCGACGCCGAGTACCTGCGAACCGCCTATTCGGTGCCCGGCCTGGCCGCGCGCCTCGACGGCGCGGAGAAGGTGAGCAAGGTCCGCCACACGAACTCCACGGCTTCCTACTTCCGCCGCTCGCAGGGGCCGGGCTGGGCCCTGCCCGGCGATGCCGGCCATTTCAAGGACCCGGTAACCGCGCAGGGGATCCGCGACGCCCTGCGGTTCGGCCGTCTACTGGGCGAGGCGGCCGCCCCGGCGTTGGACGACCCGAGGCTGCTCGACGGCGCGCTCAGCGAATGGGAGCGAAATCGCGACGACGAATGCATCGAGATGTATCAGTGGACGAACCGGCTTGGGCGCGCGGAGGAGATGAGCCCGGTCGAGGCCGAGCTCTACCGGCAGGGCAGCGCGGACCCTGAGCTGGCCCGGTCGTTTCTCGACGTGATGGCGCGGACACGGACGCCGCGCGAGGTGATGACGACCAGGCGCGTTGGTCAGCTGATCGCGGGGGCCGTCCGACACGGCGGGTCCGGGGGCGCTGAGGTGATCCGCCGCGGCGCGACGGACGCTCGCGACGCGGTAGCCGAGGGCGTCGAGCGCGTGCGCTTCCGAGGCCGCCTGCTCGCTGCTTGAGAGCGCGCGGGCCGCGCCTCAGGCGCGGTCGACGGCTTCCAGAAACCCGGTGAGGACGGCACGCCACTCCTCCGGGCGGTCGAGGTGGAGGTCGTGGCCCGCACCGGGGACCTCGATCAGCCGTGAGCTCGCAAGCCGCTGGGTCATCTCTCGCGCGGTCGCAGGCGGGACGTCGCCGTCGCCGGCGCGAACGATCAGCACGGGCGAGTCGATCCGCTCCCACTCGCTCCCAGTACGAGCGCGCTAGCGCCTCGCCCAGGGTTCGTTTCATCACGTCGAAGTCGAAGCGCGGCCACCAGCCATCCTCGCGACGTTCCAGCCCGTTGGCCCACGCGGCGGCGCTTCCGGGCGAGCCGCCGAAGTACCGCGCGGCCTCGAGCACCGACGCGAACGGCACGGGCCAGCGGCGCAGCGACGCTTCGACTTCGTCGACGGTGTGATCCTCGCCGGCGGCCGGGTCGGCGTCGACGACCACGACCGCCCTGACGAGCTCCGGGTCGCGCCGCAGCGAGCGCGATCGCGGTCAGCCCGCCGAGCGACTGGCCGACGACGATCACGCGGTCGAGTTCGAGCTGCTCGACCGCATAGGCGGCGTCGGCGGCGTGGGCCTCGATCGACACATCGTCGGGGCGGCGCTCGCTGCGACCGTGCCCGCGACCGTCGAGTGCGACGACGCGGTGGTCGCCGGCGAGCCACTCGGCGGTCGTCCGCCACTCGCCCGCATAGCCGGCGAGGCCGTGGAGGAAGAGCACCGGTGTGCCGTCGACCGGCGAAGTCGAGGCCGGCGAGGGCGACGCCGTCGCGGCTCGAGCGCGAAATTGCGCACGGATCGAATCGCGGTCTCCGACACGCCCGGGATTATCGGCGATCCGCTGCTCAGCCGAGCAGGGTCTCTGCCTCGTCGGCGATGAGCCGGGCGAGCGGCAGCGCCGATGTCGCCGCAGGGGACGGCGCGTTGCGGACGAACACCGCCGCGCCGACGCGTGAGACGACGAAATCGTCGACGAGCGTGCCGTCGGCCGCGACCGCCTGGGCGCGAATTCCGGCAGGGCCGGCGACGAAGTCGGCCGCGCGCAGCTCGGGCACGAGCCGGCGCGCAGCGCGAACGTAGGAGCGCGCTTCGAGGCCGCGTGGAGGAGCTCGCGTGCGCCGGCGCGCCAGTGGCGAGCGACCAGCCGACGGGTTCCCGGCCAGGCCAGCGTCTCGCGCAGGTCGGCGCCTGCGCACGTCTCCACGGCCGGTAGGCGTCGCGGGCGCCGACAATCAGCGCTGTCGGCCCGAGCAGGACGCTGCCGTCGGGGCCGCGCGTGAGGTGGGCGCCGAGGAAGGGGAGCTCCGGATCGGGTACGGGATAGATGCTCGCCCGCACGAGCGCATCGCGCTCGGGGCGCAGCCGCAGGTAGCCGCCGCGAAACGGAACGATGCGCGGGTCGGCGGGAGCGCCGGCCGCTCGACGGCGAGCCGATCCGCCCACGCGCCGGCGCAGGCGACGACCGCGCGTGCGCGGGTTGCGCCCCCGGCATGAGCGACGACTGCCACCTCGCCGTCGGCCTCGACCGAGGTCGACCGCGCATGCGGTCGCGACGCTGCCGCCGGCCGCCTCGACCTCGCGCGCAAAGGCGGCGGCGACGGCGGCGAAGTCGACGACCCCGGTGGCGGGGGAGTGCAGTCCCGCGAGGCCGGTGGCGTGCGGCTCGATCTCGCGAATGCTCGGCGGCATCGACGCGGCGCAGGCCAGGGACGCCGTTGCGCGGTTGCGCGCCGCTCGAGCTCGTCGAGGCGACCGAGCTCGTCGTCGGCCGTGGCGACGATCAGCTTGCCGGTCACGCCGCGCGTCGATCCCCTCGGCTGTCGCAGTACTCGTACAGCTCGGCGCGCGCCAGCGACGCAAAGCCGGGCCTTCAGCGAGCCGGGCTCGTAATAGACGCCGGCATGGATCACCCCGCTCGAGTGGCTCGTCTGGTGCGCGGCGATGGCGCTCTCGCGCTCGATCACGGCGATCCGCGCGCCGTCGTGGCGCCGGCCCAGCTCGCGTGCGACGGCAAGGCCGACGATGCCGGCGCCGACGACGACGACGTCGCACTCGCTGGGGGGCTGGGAGACTGGGGGCGAGGACATGTACGGGAGAATCATCTTTGCCGCTATTGCGGCGCGGTTCGTTTTCCCGCTCGTCGCCGAGCTCGCGCGGGAGTGACGATTCGGCGCCACGGTGAGATCGCCGAAGGCTGGCTCTACGACCTCTGGCTCGGTGAGCGACTCCTCGACGAACTGGGCGCCGAGCCTCAATAGCATCGTGCCCGTGGCGCTTCCGCTGAAGCCCCCGATCGAACCGCAGCTGGCGCTCTCGCGCAAGCAGATCCCCGACGACGACGGCTGGGTCTACGAGCCCAAGTACGACGGCTTTCGCTCGATCGCCTTCGTTGACGGCGACGAGCTCTTCCTGCAATCGCGAAGCGGTCGGCCGCTCGCGCGCTACTTCCCCGAGCTCGTCTTCCCCAAGGGCAGCTACGTGATCGACGGCGAGCTGCTGATCCTCGATGAGGACGGCCACGAGGTATTCGACGCGCTTCAGAATCGCCTGCACCCGGCCGAGTCGCGCGTGAAGATGCTCTCCGAGAAGACGCCGGCGCTCTTTCGGGCATTCGACCTGATCGCGATCGGTGATCACAGCGCGCTGGACGATCCGTTCACCGAGCGGCGGGCCGCGCTCGAGAAACTGATCGAGAGCTTCAATGACCCGGGCTCGATCGAGCTGACACCGCTGGTCGAGACGGCCGCCGAGGCCGAGGGCTGGCTCGCAGAGCGGGGAGGGGGTTATCGCGAAGAAGGCCGACTCGCCATACCTGCGCGGCGAACGCAAGGCCATGGTCAAGATCAAGCGCCTACGGACGATCGACGCGGTCGTCGCCGGCTGGCGCCCCGGCAAGGAGGAGAACACGGTCGGATCGCTGATGCTCGGCCTCTACGACCCCAAGGGTGAGCTCCACGTGGTCGGTCACACCTCGGGTCTCAAGGCCACGCAGAAGCGCGAGCTGGTCAAGACGCTTGCGCCGTACGAGACCGGCGAGCGCGGTTCGGCCGACCCGAGCCGCTGGTCGGCCGATCGCGATCTCGAGTGGGTTGCGCTGCGGCCGGAGCTAGTGATCGAGGTGAGCTTCGATCACACCAGCGCCGGGCGCATCCGCCACGGCGCGAAGATCCTGCGCTGGCGCGAGGACAAGCCGCCCGAAGAGTGCCTGCTCGAGCAGCTCGATCAGTAGCAGCGCTCAGCCGAGCCTGCGGTACATCACGTAGAGCCCGACGTGGGTGCCGTCGGGAAGCCGGAACGCCCGCGGCACGGTGTCCGACGATGTCGAATCCGAGCTTGCGCCAAAGCTCCACCGCGGCGAGGTTCGACTCGACCACCGCGTTGAACTGCATAGCCATGAAGCCCTGTTGGGTGGCCCATTCGAGCACCCGCTCGCCGAGCGAACGGCCGACCCCGCGACCTGAGAACGCTGGGTCGACCATGAAGCTGGCGCTCGCGACGTGAGAGCCCGGCCCCGGGCGGTTCGCATAGGCGTTGGCGCTACCGACGACGCGGGCGTCGTCAACAGCGACGAAGGTCGCGCCGGGCGCCCCGACCATCCACAGCTCACGCGCCTCGGAGTCGGTCATCTCTGGCTCGTATGCGTATGTCTCGCCGGCGTCCACGATCTCGCGAAAGAACGGCAGGATCGATTCCCAATCGTCGTCGACCGCCTCGCGAACCTCGACCGCCATCAGTCCTTCTTCTTCGCCTTGCTCGGCTGAACGCGCTTCGGCTCGCCCTTCTGCTTGCGGAAGTGGGGTGGCCAGGGTGCATCGCCGAGCCCTTCCGCCTCATCGCGGGCGGCCAGCTCGTGCAGCGAGTCGAGCGAGTGGACGACGTCGTCGATCGTTGCCGACGGGTCGCCGCGTTCCTTCAACCGCGCGGGCACGGTGTCCAGGCGCAGCTCGGCGGGGTCGACGTCGGCGACCTCGTCCCACTCGATCGGGGTCGAGACCCGCGCGTCGGCGACCGGGCGCACCGACCACGCGCTCGCGACGGTTCGGTCGCGCGCGTTCTGGTTGTAGTCGACGAAGACGCCGTGGCGCTCCTCCTTCCACCACTTGGACGTCGCAAGCTTGGAGCGCCGCTCGACCTCGCGTGCAAGCGCGAGCGCCGCCCGGCGGACCTCGGTGAAGTCCCACTTCGGCTCGATGCGAACGTTCACATGGATTCCGCGCGAGCCGGAGGTCTTCGGATAGCCGCGCAAGCCATGGTCCTCGAGCACCTCCTGGACGCACAGGGCGACCTGACGGACCTCGTCGAAGTTCGACTCAGGCGTCGGGTCGAGGTCGACCCGCAGCTCGTCGGGATGGTCGAGGTCGACGCGGCGGGCCGGCCACGGGTTGAAGTCGATCACGCCCAGGTTGACCGCCCAGACGAGATGGGCGGCATCGTTGGCGCACAGCTCGGTGGCACTGCGGCCGCTGGGGAACTTCACCGTCGCGGTTTCGATCCAATCGGGCGCAGTGTTCGGGACGCGCTTCTGGAAGAAGAACTCGCCCTCGACGCCCTCGACGAAGCGCTTCATCGTCGTCGGGCGCTCGCGCAGGTGCAGGCACGCGGCGTCCGCGACAGCGACGTAGTACTCGGCGACGTCGCGCTTGGTCAGCCCTGGACCGGGGAAGTAGACCTTGCTCGGACTCGAGAGGCGCACCTCGCGTCCGGCCGCCTCGATCGTGATCGCTTCTTTCGCCATCGCCGCGGCTTATATAGGGTCGGCACGTGGCAGTGCTGATCATGGAGGCCATCGGGCCGCGTGGCGAGCAGCTTGCCATGGCCGCCGGCGCGGCCCGAGACGTCGCTGTTGGCTGGGACGACGAGTTCAGCTCGGCGACCTTCGACACGGACGACATCGACGATTCCGAGCTCGAGGATTGACGGCTCACGCGCCGTCGACGCACGGGGCTGGGGAGGGGCGAGGTTCAGCTCGCGTTTCAGCTGCCGACTTGCGTCTGAACCACCGATACGGTGGCCCAGACGTCACTCGATAGATGTTTGCCGCCCCCACCCATCTCCACCTGCCCCGGAGTACAACGCGGGAGGGCGGACGTATAGCGTCCGAGCCGTGAGCCTCAAGACCCTCACCTACGAGCGCGAGGGACGCGTCGCACGAATCACGCTCAACCGCCCCGAGCGCGGCAACGCGATCACGCTAGAGATGCCGCGCGAGCTCGCCGACTGCGTTGAGCGGGCCAACCTCGACCCCGAGGCGCACGTGATCGCGCTGGCCGGCAACGGCAGCGGCTTTTGCGGCGGCTACGACCTGTCCGCCTACGCGAACACCGAGATCCCGAACCACAACCCCGACGAGAACTGGGATCCGGTCCTCGACTACCAGATGATGTCGCGCAACGTTCGCGGATTCATGAGCCTGTTCTGGTCAGACAAGCCCGTGATCACCAAGCTCCATGGGTTTTGCGTCGCCGGCGGTACAGACATGGCGCTGTGCTCGGACCTGCTGGTCGTCTCCGAGGACGTGAAGATCGGCTACCCGCCGGCGCGGGTGTGGGGCGTGCCGACCACGGCCCTGTGGGCGCACAAGCTCGGCCCGACCCGGGCGAAGCGACTGCTGCTGACCGGCGACTCGATCTCCGGGCGCGAGGCCGTGGACTGGGGGCTGGCGACCGACTGGGCTCCTGCGGCTGACGTCGACAAGGTCTTTGACGACCTCGTTGAGCGAGTGGCGAGGCTGCCGATAAACCAGCTGGTGATGCACAAGCTGCAGGTCAACCAGACGATCCTCGCGCAGGGACTGCTCTCAACACAGGCGCTGTCGACCTATTTCGACGGGATCGCCCGCCACACGCCTGAGGGCTACGACTTCGCCCGGCGCGCGATGGAGACCGGCTTCAAGGAGGCGGTCCGCGAGCGCGACGAGCCGTTCGGCGACTTCGGCCTCCCGGGACGAACGTCGGCGTGAAGGTCCTCATCACCAGCTCGCGGATGCCGTTCGCGCTCGGCATGGTCCGCCAGCTCGCCGCCGCCGGGCATGAGGTCTACGCGGCTGACGACTACGGGCAGGCCCTTGGCAACCACTCGAAGTATCTGAGCGGCCGCTTCGTTTATCCGTCACCCCGCGACGAGACCGAGGCGTTCATCGACGACATCGAGAAGATCCTCACGGACAACTCGATCGACGTCCTCGTCCCGGCATTCGAGGAGGCCTTCTACCTCTCGACCCAGCTCGACCGGCTGAGCAAGTCGGCAACGATCCACGCCGCTCCGTTTCACGCCCTCGCGCGACTGCATGACAAGTCTGCCTTCCAGAAGCTCGTCGCCGACCTCGGCCTGCCGGTGCCAGAGACGGTCGTCGCGACCTCCGGCGAGGAGCTGGCGGCGGCGATCGAGAAATTCCCGAAGTACTTCGGCCGGGCCGTCTTCTCGCGCGGCGGTGTCGACCTGCTCACCAACACCGGCGTGCTCGCCGGGGCACTGTCGCCTTCCGAGGTACACCCGACGCCCGCAGAGCCCTGGGTGATTCAGCCGTTCGTCGAGGGGGAGACCGTCTGCACGTACTCGACGGTCCACGACGGCAAGGTGAGTTCACACCTCATGTACCGGATCCCGCGCCAATGGCATCACTCCACCGGAATTCAGTTCGAGTCGATCGACGCGACCGAGTCGCTGCGCCTGGTCGAGCCGATCGCAGCCGAGCTCGACTACACCGGGCAGATGTCCTTCGACTTTCTCGTCACCGATGACGGCCTGAGCTTCGTCGAGTGCAATCCGCGCGCGACCGACGGCGCGCTACTGCTCTCCCCCGAGGAGATCGCGACCGGCCTACTCGGCCCGGCGCCCGCTGAGACCTTCGTGCTCGCACCGGGCGAGGAGAAGCAGCTCGACCTGCTGCTGGTCGGCGACGGCTTCTCCGATCATCTGAAGCGCCTGCCCGAGACGATCAAGGATCTGGCTCGCGTCAAGGACGCAGGCGACGGCTGGCACGATCCGCTGCCGACGCTCTACTCGGCGTTCGCCGTCACCCACTTCGCGGGCGTGAGCCTGCGCGAGCACGAGAAGCTCCAGGTCGCCATGGGCGGCGACATGAGCTGGGACGGCCAGCCGATCAGCGGGATGTCGGACGCCGACGCGAAGCTGCTCGCGTCCTTGACATCAGCCACGTAGCGGTCGCGATCCCAATCGTGTCGACGAGCACGTCGACCGGGTCCGAGTCACGGCCGGGCACGAAGCTCTGATGGAACTCGTCGCTGATCGCGTAGCCGAAGGTGATGAGCGCGCCGACGATGAGGGCACTTCGCCCCAGCGCTGGTAAGAGCGCCCAGATCCACAGCGCGGCGAGGATGAAGTACTCGCTGAAGTGGGCGATCACGCGGGTGAAGGCCGGCAGTTCGGGACCCACGCTCTGCTGCGCGGAGAAGTGGAAGATCAGCGCCATCAACGCGAGTGGCGCGAGCGCTCGGACCGCGGTACGGGGCACTACGAACGGAGCTCGTCGAACAGTCCGGCCCAGCGCTCGGCGTCGTGCTCGGCCGGTAGCTGCAGGGTGATTCGGGTGGCGACGTCTCCGTAACGCCGCTTGATCTCGGCCACTGCCTCCTCCGGGTTGCCGACGACCGCAAAGGCGTCGACCATCTCGTCGTCGATCAGCTCCGACATCTGATCCCACTCGCCGCGCTTGGTCATCGCCTTGAGCTCGTCCTGGAGATCGCCCCAGCCGTGGAGCTCGAGCACCGGCCGATAGGCCGGGGTCGAGCCGTAGAAGGCGATCTGCTGCTTGATCGTCGCGATCCCCTCGGCGCGTTCGGACTCGGTGTCGGCGGCGACGACGAACGCGGGCGCGGTGATCTCGAAGCCCTCGCGACTGCGACCCGCTTTCTCGAAGCCGCGCTCGAGCGCCGGCAGCGTCGCCTCGCGCAGGTAGCGCTCGGTCGAGAAGGCATGCACGAGGACGCCGTCGGCGACCTCGCCCGCGGTCTCGGTCATCAGCGGCCCGACAGCCGCGAGCATGATCTTCGGGTTGCCGTGCGGGTTCGGCCCTGGGTTGAAGAACGGTGCCATCAGGGTGTGCGAGTAGAACTCGCCCTCGAACTCGAGCGGGGCGTCCGTGGACCAGGTGTCCCAGATCGCGCGAATGGCGAGCACGAACTCGCGCATGCGCGCGGCAGGCTTCGACCACGGCATCGAGTAGCGACGGGTGATGTGCGGCTTGATCTGCGAGCCGAGCCCGAGCGTGAAGCGGCCCTCCGACAGCGACTGACAGTCGTTTGCCTGGAGCGCGACCGTCATCGGGTTGCGCGCGAAGGCCACGACGATCGAGGTGCCGATGCCGATGGTCTCGGTCCGCTCGGCGGCGATGGCGCACGCGAGGAACGGGTCGATCTGGGTCTCGAAGGCCCACCACCCGTCGTAGCCATCGGCCTGCGCCTGAATTGCCGCAGCTCCGGCGGCGTCAACCGTCGGCTGATAGGTGCCCGCGTCGACCTTCATCGCGGCGAAGCCTATCGACCTACGGAACGCGGTGCACCTCGAACAGGTTCGTGCCGAGGTCCTGCTTCGGCAACCCCGCCGTGATCGCGATCAGCTCGACCGGACTTGGCGACGCCGGTTTCGCGCGCAAGGCGGGCGCAGTCGTCGAGAAGGGCGGTCAGCCCGGTCCACTCGGGCTGGATGTGGCACTGGATCCCGAACAGCAGGTTGAGGCGGCGAACCGTCTCGATTCGCGGCGAGATCGCCAGTACCGGTGTCCTCGGGCGATGGGCGGAGACCAGCCGGGCCGTGCGCCCGCTGCGGGTCGGCACGACGATCGCCGCGAGGCCCAGGGTGTAGGTCGATCCGACAGCTGCCCGGGCCACCGAGCTTGCGACGTCGGCCGGGTCGTCGTCGACTCGGTTGAAGACCCAGCGGTCGTAGGGAAGGCCCGGCTCGGCCTCTCGTGCGACCCGGTCCATCACCCGCACCGCCTCGGCCGGGTACTGACCGACCGCGGTCTCCTCGGAGAGCATCACGGCGTCGGTGCCCTGGTAGATCGCGCTGGCGACGTCGGAGACCTCGGCCCTGGTCGGTCGCGGCGAGGCGACCATCGAGGCGAGCATCTGTGTTGCCGTGATCGAGGCGCGCGAATACCTGCCGGCAAGCGCCAGCAGCTTTCGCTGCACCGTCGGCACCTTCTCGATCGGGAGTTCGATCCCGAGATCGCCGCGGGCGATCATCACCCCGGCGGTGACCGCCTTGACGATCTCCTCGGCGTTCTCAGCGGCCTGAGGCTTCTCGATCTTCGCGATCACAGGGATGTCGGACCCGCCGGTCCGGATCCGTCGCTTGACCGGCTCGAGGTCCTCGGCGCGGCGCACGAAGGAGACCGCAATCAGGTCGACCCCGTTCGCGACGGCGAAATCGACCCAGGCGAGATCCTCGCGTCCGGCGGCGGGCAGCCCGACCTCGGCGCCCGGCAGGTTGAGACCCTGGTGGGACGAGACGCGCCCGCCGACCTCGACCTGACACCGGATCTCGGTCGCGGTGGTGTCGAGAACCCGCAGGCGGATCCGGCCGTCGGCGAGGTAGATGAGGCCGTCAACATCAACGGCTTCAGGCAGTCCCTCATAGGAGATCGGCAGGCGCTCGTCGGTGCCGAGCTCGCCGTCCTCGGTCGAGAGGACGACCTCGCTATCCGGGCGCAGGCCGACGATCCCATCGGTGACGTCGCCGATCCGCAGCTTCGGCCCCGGCAGGTCGCCGAGGATGCCGACCTCCTTGCCCGTCAGCTCGGCCGCCTCGCGGGCGCGGCTGATGTTCTCGGCGTGGTCCTCGGTGGTCCCGTGGGAGAAGTTGAGGCGGAAGACGTCGGCGCCGGCCTGGATCAGCTCGGCCATGCCCTCGACCGTTCGGGTTGCCGGCCCGATCGTCGCAACGATCTTGGTGCGTCTGTGGGAGCTCACTGCTTGGGCGCGATCGTGGTGGGGGCCTCGGACGGGTCGGGCCCATCGGCCGGTTCAGCCGATGGTGGTGGAACCGCGGGGAACTCGGTCGTCGGTCTGCGCGTATGGGTCGGCTCCGGTCCGTCGTCGGGCTCGAGATCCTGCCCGGGCTCGAGCTCGAGGCGCTGCACGTATGGCAGGCGCCAGGCCGCTCCGGCGAGGCCGAGGCCGATGGCGACACAGAGGAGGGCGACGAACCACTCACCACCGGAGATCAGCTCGAGCTCGAAGAATGTGCGCACAGGCTCAATGGCGAGGATGCCCGCAAAGATCGCTCCTAGACCCGCGATCAATGCCAGCATGTAGCTCTGGACCGTGATGTGCTCGCGCCCGGGCCCGCGTTCGAGTAAGACGATGAAGCAGAGGCCGAGCACGATGAGCGTCGTCGTCGCTGCAGTCCGTCCTTCCTCGATGGTCCCACCGAAAACGGTGTCGACGAAGAAGAACGAGAGCAACGAGGCGATCCCCATCGATATGCCCGCAGGGAAGGCGAATGCGGCCAGCGCCTTCAACAGTCGCCCGCGATAGAGCGGGCCCTCGCTCGGTGCCAGCGCGAGGACGAATGAAGGGATCCCGATCGTCAGAAGCGCCGCGACAGTGAGCTGCCGCGGCAGGAACGGGAAGGTGAAGTCGAAGATCGCCGCGAGGAGGATCAGGAACCCGGCGTAGACGGACTTGGTGAGGTACAGGCGGCCGAGGCGATGGATGTTGCGCGCGATCCGCCGGCCCTCGCCAACGGCACGCGGCAGCATCGAGAACTGGTCGCGCAGCAGGACGATGTCGGCAACGCCCTTGGTGATCTGACTGCCGGAACCCATCGCGACCGCGAGGTTGGCCTGCTTGAGCGCGGGGACGTCGTTGACGCCGTCGCCGATCATCGCCGTGTAGCGGCCGCTCTTGCCGAGCGCGCCAACCAAGAGCTTCTTCTGCTCGGGGGTGATCCGGCAGAAGACCGTGTTGCGCTCGGCGGCCTCGGCGAGCCCGCCGTGGTCTGTCGGCAGCTGCGGGCCGTCGATGACGCCGACGCCCTCCGGAACCCCGACCGCTCGTGCCACCGCGGTGACGGTCTCGCGCGCGTCGCCGGAGATCAGCTTCAGATCAACCTCCTGATCGCGCATGAACGCGATCGTCTCCGCCGCGTCGGCGCGCAGCGTCTCCTCGAGCACGATCAGCGCACGCGGTTCAAGGCGGGGCGGCGGTTCGGTTGCGGGATCGCTCGGCAGCCCGCCGCGGGCCTCGCCGAAGGCGACGACCCGGCGCCCGGCGGAGGTGTGCTCGGCGAGGACGCGCTGGAGGCCCTCGGGCAGGTCGAGGGCGCCGGCGCTCTTGAGGACGTCGGGCGCGCCGATCACCCAGCTCGATCCGTTAAGGGTGAGCCCGCTCCACTTCCACTGCGAGGAGAAGGGGACCTCCGAGCTCGGGCGTTCGGGCGTAGCGGGGAACGCCGTCGCGATCGTCTCGAGGGTCCGGTTGCGCTCGCCCGCGGACGCGGCGAAGGTGCCGAGGGCGCGCTCGGCGTCCCCGGGCCCGGCGGGATCGGCGCTCTCGACCTTGATCAGCTTCAGCGAGCCGTCCGTGAGCGTGCCGGTCTTGTCGACGCAAATGGTGTCGACCGCGGCCAGCGACTCGGTCGCGGCCATCTGCTGAACCAGCGTGTTCTGGCGCGCGAGCCGGACCGCGGCGACGGCGAGGGTGACGCTCATCAGCAGGACGAGACCCTCGGGAATCAGGGTGACGAGGCCGGCGGTGGCCTCCTGCGCTGCGTCGCGGAACTCCTTGTCGTGAAGGTTGAACCCGACGAGAACGATGATCGCGATCGGGACCAGAGCGATTGTCGTCGCCCGCAGGACCTGGTTGACCTCGATCTGCAGCGGCGAGAGCTCGTGGCGAAACTCGCGCGCCTCGCCGGCGATCTTCTCGGCATAGCTCTCCTCGCGAACGGCGTCAACCTCGTAATGACCCGAGCCCGAGAGCGCGAACGCGCCCGAGAGCATGCGGTCACCAACCCGCTTGCGGATGCCGTCTGACTCGCCGGTGAGCAGCGACTCGTCCACGGAGAGGCTGCGCGTGTCGACCACGGGGCCATCGGCGACCAGCTGATCACCGGGCTCGACCCGAACGACGTCGCCGGGTACGACCTCGTTGGCGAGCAGCTCGACCACGCGACCGTCGCGGATCACCTTCGCCCGCGGTGCGACCAGCAGCGCGAGCTGGTCGAGGGTCTCCTTGGCCTTCAGCTCCTGGCGGATCCCGATCGCTGAGTTGGCGATCGCGATCACGCCGAAGATCGCGTCGGCGAACAGCCCGAGCGAGAGCATCAGGATGAAGAAGCCGCCGATGATCGCGTTGAAGAGCGTGAAGACGTTGCCGCGGACGATGCTCGCGACCGAGCGGCTGTTCGGCGGCTCAGGAGGACCCAGCCGGGCCAATCGGCGCTCGGCTTCCTCGCTCGAAAGGCCGCCTAGTCGTTGATCTGCTGCAGCCTCGCTCACCGCCTCATTCATAGACGATCAGGTCTGGGTCCGGACGGAGATCCAGTACCTGAGCAGGGCCCATGAGATCGAAGTCCTCGCTGTAGAAGAGCTTGAAACCGCTGAACAGCGCGCTTCCGGCGTTGGGGCGGAGGTCCTGGTACTTGGCGATCTTGTCGGCGGATGAGCCGAAGCCGTCGACGTTCACGACCGTGGCGAGCGGCGGCCGGGCGACCATCTGCGCCCGGTTGGCGATCATTCCGCCGGTGAACTGGTGAACCACGAAGAGCTTCTGCGGGAGTTGCTCGGACTCGGTGATCGCTGCGAGGTTCGCTGAGATCCGGTTCACCGTCGCCGCGTCGACCGAGCCGATCACCTGGCCGGGAACCTCCTCCGGGCCGACGTGCCACTCGGGGTCGAGCGCGAGGCCGACGTCCGGCTCGCGCAGGTAGCGATCCAGCCGTGCCACCTCCGCGGCAAAGCTCGAACGGCCCGGCTGAATGTCGAGGAGCAGCAGCGCGTCGTGCTTACGGGCCGCGCTCAGATAGCGGCGGATGACCGAGTCCGGAGTCTGATTGCGGTAGAGCCCGTCCTCCCCGGGATCGGCGGCGGCGATCGTGGCGAGCAGCTCCAGCACCGGCATCACCGGCCGCTCGTCGGTCGCGTACGGCTTCGCCTGAGCCTCCAGCTCGGAAACCGCCTCGTCCGGAGTACCGATGCCGAGCGCGCCCAGCTCTTCGCTGCCGGGAGCGCCGTAGTACGCGACCAGGCGATAGTCGGGCAGGAGCGTGCGGCCACCGCGCGGCAGCTGCGGGAGCTCATCGGCTGCGCTCTGCGCCTCGTCGACAGGCTCGCTTGAGCCGCTCCCGCTGATCAGCCCGATCACGAAGGCGAGCGTTGCCATCACCCCTGCCACCAGGATCGCGAGCCGCCGCCGTTGTTCGACCGATGCCGACTTGATGACCGCAACGATACGATCGGCCGAGTGCAGGCGGCTGCGAGCCCCACAACCTCGGGGGAGGCCCTCTCGGTCGAATTCCGCGAGGCGACCAAGCGCTACGCCGGCGCGGAACGCCCTGCGGTCGACAAACTCACGCTCGAGGTCCCGGCTGGCGAGATCTGCGTACTCGTCGGACCGTCGGGATGCGGGAAGACGACCGCGATGCGAATGGCCAATCGGATGGTCGAGATCTCAGACGGCGACATCGTCATCGGCGGGCGCTCGGTTCGCGACCGCGCTCCTGCCGAGCTGCGGCGCGAGATCGGCTATGTGATCCAGCAGATCGGTCTGTTTCCGCACCGCACGATCTCCGAGAACATCACGACCGTTCCACGACTGCTGGGGTGGGATCACGATCGGTCCGAGGCCAGAGCAGCTGAGCTCCTGGCACTGATCGGCCTCGATCCGGAGATCGGCGACCGCTTCCCCGCGCAGCTCTCCGGTGGTCAGCAGCAGCGTGTCGGCGTCGCCCGCGCCCTCGCGGTCAACCCCGGGGTGATGCTGATGGACGAGCCGTTCGGTGCGGTCGATCCGATCAACCGCGAGCGTCTGCAGAACGAGTTCCTGCGCCTCCAGGCGGAGCTGCGCAAGACGATCCTCTTCGTCACCCATGACATCGACGAGGCGATCAAGATGGGCGACCGGATCGCGGTGCTCAAGGAGGGCGGCCACCTGGCGCAGTACGCGACCCCGTCCGAGCTGTTGATGGCGCCCGCGGACGACTTCGTCGAGGACTTCGTCGGCGCGGACCGCGCGCTGAAGCGGCTGGCGCTGCTTCGCGTTGCCGACATCGACCTCTGGAAGGCCCCACACGCCCGGGCGGGCGACCCGACCGCCGCCGTGCGCGCCGAGGTCGCCGAGGCAGACGTGCCGCACGCGCTGCTCGTCGACGCGGACGGCCGGCCGCTCGGATGGCTCTCGGATTCGGATCTCGCCCGCGAGACCGTTCCCGCCCGCGCCGATAGTTCTCCGGACCCGATCCTCGAGCTGGAGACGGTGATGCGCGATGCGCTCGCGGACGTGCTCCAGGCCGAGAGCCAGTACGCGCCGGTGGTCGACGCCCGCGGCGCCGTGGTCGGCGTGCTCTCGATCGAGATCATCTCCGAGTTCCTCAACTCACCTGACGCGCTCACTGACGAGCACGCGGCTGCCGAGCGACCACTGGTCGCCCCGTGATCGCGACCGTCGCCGCGGCGCTGTTGCCGATCGCGCAGAACGGCGACGGCTTCATCCAGGACCGCAGCGGCGAGGCGGCCGAATGCGTGGCCAAGAACGACACGGTCTGCATCGGCTGGGCGATCGACAACTTCGACCGCTACGTCACCCCGCTGCTGGAGCACATCGTGTTGGTGTCGATCTCGGTGGTGATCGGCTTCTTCATCGCCTTCGCGCTGGCGCTGGTCTCGCACAGGCGGCGCTGGTTGATCCCGGCGGTTACCGGCGCCACCGGGATTCTCTACACGCTGCCGAGCATCGCTCTGTTCACGTTGCTGCTGCCGATTACCGGTCGAGGCACGGTCACAGCGATCATCGCGCTGACGCTCTACACGCTGCAGATCATCTATCGCAACATGGTCGTCGGGCTGGCGAACGTCCCGGCTTCCGTGCGCGATGCGGGGCGCGGGATGGGGATGACCGATCGCCAGCTGTTCTGGCGGATCGAACTGCCACTGGCGACCCCGGAGATCATCGCGGGCCTGCGAATCGCCACGGTCTCGACGGTCGCGATCGCAACCCTCGCTGTTTTCGCGGGCGCGGGCGGCCTCGGCGCCGAGCTCTACAGCGACATCGCGTTCAAGACGGGCATCGTCGTCTGCGGCGGGCTGGCGATCGTGCTCGCGCTCGCGCTCGACGGCCTCCTGGTCGGCGCGCAGCGGCTGCTGACGCCTTGGCGAACGGTTAGGCCGGTATGAGGCGGAGGCGAAGCCGAGTCGCGCCGCTGTTGAGGCGCCTTATATGAACCTGCTCCCTCTCGCGGGCTTGTTCGACTCGTTCAGCGGCGCCTTCGACTTCATCTTCAGCCAGCGCGCACCCGAGGGCGTCAGTGGCAAGCCCGTGGGCGGGCTCGAAGAGGTGCTCGGCTTCATGTGGACGCAGACCTGGATCTCGCTGCTGGCGCTCGGGATCGCGATCGCGATTGCGCTCCCGCTCGGTCTCTATCTCGGTCATCGCGGTACCGGCGAGCTGGCGGCCGTCGCACTTGCCAACGCCGGCCGGGCCGTCCCCGAGCTGGCGCTGATCGCGTTCATGGCGGCGTTCGTCGGCTTTGGCGTGGTCCCGCTGACCGTGGCGCTGATGGTGCTCGGGATCCCCCCGATCCTCACCAACGCGTTCGTCGCCATGCGCCAGGTCGACCCCGGCGCGGTGGAGGCGGCGCGGGGGGTCGGGATGACCGAGCTCGAGGTCGTTCGCAAGGTCGAGCTCCCGCTCGCGATACCGACGATCATGACCGGGGTGCGTACGGCCGCGGTCAACATCGTCGCCACCGCGACGATTGCGCCGCTGGTCGGCGTCGTCACGCTCGGCGACTACATCATCAACTTCAACGTCTACGGCGACGACGGTGTGCTCGCGGGTGCGATCCTGGTCGCCCTGCTTGCGCTCGCGTTCGAGTTCGTACTCGCCGGCATCCAGCGCCTGCTCACCCCGCGCGGCCTGAAGCTCGAGCGCGAGGCCGCGCGGGTGACAGTCTGACGCACCCATTGGGACAAGCGGGCGGGAGTCCGTGTACCCAACCACCTAGGATCCTGCGGCGTCCGCGAATGGCGGATTCCACACGAGAGGGAGTGTCAGCAGAAATGAGTACCCATCCCCGGCTGCGAGCGCTGTTCGCGTTGTTCGCCGCCCTCACGATCGTCTTCGCTTTCGCGGCGTGCGGCGACGACGACGAGACCAGCACCAGCGCCGACAGCGGCGAGGAGACGACGGCGAGCGGTGACCTGATCCAGTCCAATCCGGACAACGGATCAATCAGCCTCACCGTCGGTTCGAAGAACTTCACCGAGCAGATCGTGCTCGGCGAGATCTATGCCCAGGCCCTGGAGGCCGCGGGCTATGACGTATCCACCGACCTCAACCTCGGCTCCGAGATCGTGGCGCTTAAGGCGCTCGAGCAGGGCGAGATCAGCGGCTATCCCGAGTACACCTCGACCGCACTGACCTCCCTCTTCGGATTCGCGCCTGAGGATGTGCCCGGGGATCCAGCAGAGGCCCTCGATGCGGCCCAGCCGGAGCTCGAGAAGCGCGGCCTGGTCGCTTATCCGGCGACGCCGTTCTCGTCCGCGAACGCGGTCGGGATGCTCGCCTCGAAGGCCGAGGAGCTCGGGATCACCTCGATCTCCGATCTCGAGGACCATCAAGACCTGACCCTCTATGGCTCGCCCGAGTGCCGTCAGCGGATCGACTGCCTCGCGGGGCTCGAGGAGTACTACGGCCTCGACGGCCTGCGTGAGAACTTCACGCCGGTCGACATCGGCCTGCGTTACGAGGTTCTCGACAAGGGCGACGCGGACCTGTCGATCCTGTTCACGACGGACGCTCAGCTCTCGACCTCGAGCGACTACGTGCTGCTCGAAGACGACCAAGGCGTGCTCCCGGCGGGCAACGTCACCTTCATCGCCACCCAAGAGGCCGCCGACGAGGCTGGTCCTGACTTCGGCGAAACGATCGAGAAGGTCCAGGGGAACCTCTCGCTCGAGGTGATGCAGGAGCTCAACGCGCGCGTTGACATCGACAAGGAGAAGCCCGACGAGGCCGCACGTCAGTACCTGGAGGAGTTCGGCTACATCGAGTAACCCAGGCCCGCCGAGACCGGACGCGAAGCGGAGGATCTCGGCGGATAGCTGTGAGCCCACGGGGTAGAGAGAGCCCCGTGGGCAGCGCGGCACTACTTGACGTCGACGGAACGCTCGTCGACTCCAACTACCAGCACGCGATCGCGTGGTACCGCGCTTTTCGCGAGCACGACGTGACGCCGGCCATCTGGCGAATTCATCGTCACATCGGCATGGGCGGCGACCAACTCGTCGCCGCCGTCGCTGGGGATGAGGTCGAGGAGCAGCACGGCGACTCGATCCGTGACGCGGAGGGGCGCCTCTACGGCGAGCTGATCGACGAGGTCGTGGCGTTCGAGGGCGCCAGCGAGCTGATAGTCGCCCTCCACGAACGCGGCCATGACCTCGTCCTCGCCTCCTCTGCACACGAGGAGGACGCCGAGCACTACATCGACCTGCTCGATGCCGGCGAGCTTCTCGCCGCGTACACCACGTCCGCCGACGTCGAAGCAACCAAGCCCGAGCCCGACCTCGTCGTCGCGGCGATGGAAAAGGTCAATGCGGATTCCGCGGTGATGATCGGCGACTCCACGTGGGACATCGAGGCGGCCAAGCGAGCGGGCCTCGAAACGCTCGCCGTGCTCACCGGCGGCTTCAGTGAGGCCGAGCTCCGCGACGCGGGAGCGATCGAGGTCTTCGAGTCACTGGTCGATCTGCGCGAACAGCTCGACTCGACGCCGCTGCGGTAGCGGGCGCGCCCTGGTCCTATCGAGCCGTCATCGGGTAGCGTCCGGCGCCGGATGGCGCCAAAGCTCGGCATAAATCTCGGCTACTGGGGGATCGGCCCGAAGGGCGACGAGGCTCTTGAGCTGGTGCGCGCTTGCGAGTCCCACGGATACGACTCCGTCTGGGTCGCCGAGTCGTACGGCTCGGATGTGGTCTCTGTGCTCTCCTGGCTCGCGCCGCAGACGGAGACGATCAAGCTCGGCGCCGCAATCATGCAGGTGCCGGCGCGTCCGCCGGCCGCGGCCGCGATGGCCGGTGCGACGATCGATGAGCTCTCCGGCGGCCGCTTCATCTTCGGCTTCGGCCCGTCCGGCCCGCAGGTTTCCGAGGGCTGGTACGGCGTGGAGTACGCCAAGCCCTGGGGCCGCACCCGCGAGTACATCGAGATCGTCCGCGAGATCATGGCCCGCCAGGGCCCGCTCGAGCACAAGGGCAAGCACTACACGCTGCCGATCGAGGGTGGGACCGGCCAGGGCAAGGCGCTCAAGCTCAACTTCCACCCGCTGCGCAACGAGATCCCCGTCTTCGTTGGCGCGATCGGGCGTAAGTCGGTCGAGATGGCTGCCGAGATCTGCGACGGCTGGATCCCAATCTTCTTCTCCGCCGATGCGTTCGAGGAGACCTGGGGCGAGCACCTCGAGGCGGGCTTCGCCAAGGGAGGCCGCACTCGTGCCGACCTCGAGATCTCGCCGTCGGTTCAGGTTGCGATCGATGGCGACCTCGACACCGCCCGCGCGGTGGTCAAGGCAGGCCTGCTGCTGTACCTCGGTGGCATGGGTTCCCGCGAGACCAACTTCTACGTCGACCTCACTCATCGCTTCGGGTTCGGCGAGGTCGCCGACGAGGTCCAGGGGTTGTTCCTGGACGGCAAGCGCGACGAGGCCTACAAGGCGATCCCCGACGAGCTCGTGGACGCCACTTCGCTCGTCGGTTCGGAGGAAGAGGTCGCCGAGCGCATCGCCAAGTTCGAGAAGGCGGGCATTGACAGGCTGATCTGCTCGGCCGTTCACATGGACCCGGCGCAGCGCCTGCACACCGTTGAGCGCCTCGCGGCGATCGTCGGCATCTCGGCACCGGCCTGATCTCAGCCTAAGATCCGCCTCGTGGCGGAGCTGGCGACAGGAACCGTCTTTGCGGGCCACCGGATCGAGGGCATCGCGGGCAAGGGGGGCATGGGGATCGTCTACCGGGCGACCCACCTCGCGCTCGACCATCTCGTCGCGCTGAAGGTGATCTCGCCCGAGCTCGCCTCCGACGAGCGCTTCCGGCGCCGCTTCGCCGACGAATCGCGCATCGCCGTGTCGATTCGCCACCCGAACGTCGTCCCGATCCACAACGCCGGCGAAGTGGACGGGCAGCTGTTCGTGACGATGGATCTGATCGAGGGCACCGACCTTCGCCACCTCATCAATCGCGAGGGAACGCTCGAGCCCGCGCGGGCGGCGCGAATCGTCGGTGAGGTCGCCGCGGCGCTGGATGCCGCCCATTCGCGCGGCCTCGTTCACCGAGACATCAAGCCGGGAAACATCCTGATCGAGGGCAGCGGCGAGCACGAGCGCGTGTTCCTCACTGATTTCGGGCTGGCACGCCAGGTAGACGCGAACACCGGCGTCACTGCCACCGGAGCCTTCGTCGGCACGCTCGACTACGTCGCCCCGGAGCAGATCCGCGGCGAACGCGTGGATGCGCGGGCGGACGTTTACGCGCTCGGCTGCGTTCTCTTCGAGCTGCTCACAGGCAACCCGCCGTTCGCTGCGCGCGACGACAAGGTCGCGAAGATGTACGCGCATCTCGAAGAGGAGGCGCCCAGCCTGCGGATGCTGCGCCCCGACCTTGCCGGCGGGCTCGACCTGGCGATGAAGCGCGCGCTCGCGAAGGACCCAGCCGAGCGATTTCCATCGGCTGGCGACTTCGCTCGTGCCGTTGACGCGGCCGTCGAGGGCGAGGCGACGATCGAGGCCGAGCGCAGCGTTGGGGTCGGGGCCGCGGCGCCTGGGCCACCCGAGGCGACGACCACGGCTAACCGCCAGATCGAGGAGTCGACCGTAGCCGCGCCGCCACCGGTCCGGAGCGAGCCGGGTCGCAAGTCGCGCGCTCCACTCTTCGCAGCGATCGCTGGGGTGGCTGGCGTGATCGTTGCGGTTGTGGTCATCGTCAGCGGTGGGGGAGACGGATCCTCGGCGACGACCTCAACAGCAGCTGACCCCGAGCCGGAGGCAACCGTCGACGGAGATCCGGTGTCGGTGGGGCGCCTGCCCATCAATATCGCCCACGGCCAGGAGGCGCTGTGGGTCACCAACCGAGACGGCATGTCCCTATCAGAGGTGGATGGCGATCCTGCGAAGGAGACGAACGAGATCCCCCTCGACGCAAAGCCGGAGGGGATCGCGATCGGCGACGGATCGATCTGGGTCTCGACCCTCGGCGCCGGCGAGTTGCTTCGCCTCTCTCCCGACGGCGACGAGCTGGCACGAATTTCGATCGGCGGCGTCGGCGGCGAGGTCGAGTTCGCCAAGGGCGCGATCTGGGTCGCCAACAACGGCGGCGACACGCTGCTGAAGGTGGACATCGACACGAACACGATCGAGCGGCAAATCCCCGTCGGGGAAAACCCATATGGGGTTGCTGCCGGAAATGGCGGGATCTGGGTCTCGAATCGCGGGGACGACGCGATCGTCCGGGTGAACCCGGGCAACGGGCACGTCGAGGATCCGATCAGCGTTGGCGCCAACCCGAAGGCCATCGCGGTCACCGGTCAGGCCGAGTGGGTGGCGAACGCGGACGACAACACCGTCTCGAGGGTCGAGGGTGGCGTTGAGGAGAAGATCGAGGTTGGTCAGGAGCCGCGCGGCGTAGTTGCCGCATTCGGTGACATCTGGGTCACAGTTGCGAGCGCCGACAAGGTCGTGAGGATCGATCCGGCCACCGGCGAGATCCTCCAGGAGATCGGAGTCGGCAACAGCCCGGAGGGGATCGCGGCTGGACCGAAGAGCATCTGGGTAGCCAACGGGATCGACAACGATTTGACGCGGATCGATCCCTAGAACGACGACGAGGCCCCGCAGGGCCCCGTCGCGCAACGTATCCGGAGTGCGAGCCCGGTCTTGCGAATCATCGGGTGGCTAGGTGGCCGACGTCGCGCTTAGGGTTGAGACATGTCCGGTGGGCGACTTCGACTCGCGGTGGTCTCGATCGCGGCCGCAACGCTCGCTTTCACCGCGAGCGCCTCGGCCGCCCCGATCGCGAACTTCTCGAATCCGCAGCCGATCACCATCCCCTCGAACGGCATCGCGAGCCCCTACCCCTCGGCGATCGTGGTCAGTGGGCTCTCCGGGCTGATCACCGACGTCAACGTGGTGGTCCGCAACGCGAGTCACACGCGTCCCGACGATCTCGCCATCGTGGTCGTCGGGCCAAGCGGGCAGGCGCTCCTGCTCCAGAGCGGCGCCGGGGAGGCCCCCGACCTCGTCGACGTCACCACCACCTTCGACGATTCGGCGCCTGCGCAGCTTCCCAACCTGACGGCGTGGCCGAGCGGCATGTACAAGCCCACGGGTCGTTACGCCGCCGACAACTTCCCGGCCCCGGGTCCGGGCACCTCCTACAACCACCCCGGGCCCGCGGCTGGCGGCTCGGCCACGCTGAGCAGCACGTTCACAGGGACGAACCCCACCGGCACATGGAAGCTCTGGGTCGGGGACTTCCAGGCGGGCGATGCGGGCTCAATCGCGGGAGGGTGGTCGCTGGAGCTCCAGACGACGTTCCCCGATAACGACGCTCCCGACACGACGATCGTTGCCGCTCCGAGCGCGACGACCGCGAGCTCAACCGCCAGCATCTCGTTCTCGGCCAATGAGTTCGCGACCTTCGAGTGCAGCCTCGACTCGGCGGCGTTTTCGCCCTGCACCTCGCCGAAGTCCTACAGCTCGCTCAGCGAGGGTCCGCACACGGTCGCCGTCCGCGCGACCGATCCCACCGCGAACGTCGACCCGACGCCAGCCACAACCACGTTCACGGTCGACACGGTCGCACCCGATACGGCGATCGACTCCGGCCCATCCGGAACGATCGCCGGACCCACCGCGAGCTTTGCGTTCTCCGCGAGCGAGACGGCGACGTTCGAGTGCAAGCTCGACTCGACCCCGTTCGCCTCCTGCACATCACCTCAGGAGTACGCGGGGCTCGCCGACGGCCAGCACACATTTCAGCTGCGCGCAACCGATGCGGCCGGCAACGTCGATCGCACGGGCGCGATCCGGACGTTCACGGTGGGCGACGCGGGGAAGCCCACTTTGACCGTGGACAAGCCAAGGCCGAGGCCGGGTCAGCGCAAGGCCAGGGTGACGTTCGCGGCGATCGACGATCGGACCTCGGTCGAGGCCCTCACCTTCACCTGCGCTCTCGACGGTGGCGCCCCCGCGGCCTGTTCCTCGCCGACCACCTATCGGCGACTCGCACTTGGCAAGCACAAGGTCACCGTCGTCGCCGCCGACCTTGCCGGCAACGCGAGCGCGCCCGCCACCGCTCGCTTCAAGATCAAGAGGCCGAACTAGCGCATTTGGTTTGGCGGTTAGGTATCACCCCGGACGGGTTTTGTAAGTCACGGGGAATGGGGAACTGAATGTCTTTGCGTCGCCGCCGTCGGCGGGTTGTCGTTGCGTTGACCACGGTCCTTGGTGCGATCTGCACGGTGCCTGCCGCCGTCTCTGCCGCCGATGTGCCACCGGGCGCCACTTGGACGGAGGCGACCATCGAATCGACCGGCGGAGTAAAGCTTCACGCCGACATTCTGCGGCCATCCGACCTTCCGAAGGACACTGAAACGCCGGTGATCCTCTCGATTGGCCCGTACTTCGGCCACGCCGGGCAGACCGGAGCGGTCGGCCCTGCCCAGGGCACCTCCTTCGACCCCGTCGGTCCCTCGACCGGTCCGTCGGACCGCTTCCTCGACCTCGTCGAGGGCGGCAAGCTCATGGAGCGCGGCTACACGTTCGTGATGGTCGATCTGCGCGGCTACGGGGGCTCGACCGGCTGTCTCGACTGGGTCGGACCCGGTGAGCAGGCCGATGTCGTCTCCGCGGTCGAGTGGGCGGCGAGTCGCTCATGGTCGACCGGCAAGGTCGGGATGTACGGCAAGTCCTACGACGGCGTTACCGGGCTGGTCGGCGCGAACCTCGAGCCCGAGGGGCTCGCGGCGGTCGTCTCGCAGGAGCCCGTCTACGACATGTATCGCTACCTCTACGGCGACGGCATGCGGCGCACTAACTCGGTGCTCACGCCCGCGCTTTATGGAGCCATCGACGTGACTCCGGGGCCGCTCCTCGATGACCCGTCGTACACGGTGGACGGTGCCAACGACACCGAGCGGCCCGGCTGCAAGGTCGCCAACCTGATCGACCAGGCCGCCAACGACGATCACTATTCGCGCTACTGGCGTAAGCGCAACATCATCCCCGGGGCGAGGGGCTCCGACGTTCCTCTGTTCCTCACCCAGGGGCTCACCGAGAACAACACCGTCGCCGATGGCACGGCCCAATACCTGGACAACCATTCCGGCTACGAGCGCGCCTGGCTGGGTCCCTGGGATCACGTGCGCGGCAACGAGACCGACGAGGAGGGCCGCCTGCTGATGGGCCGCGCCGGTTGGTTCGACGAGGTCATGCGCTTCTACGACCGGTTCCTCACGCAGGGTCGCAAGCCGAGGTCCAGGGATCCGAAGATCGCGGTGCAGACCAATGACGGCAAGTGGAGAGGCGAGAGCCAATGGCCGCCCTTGGACGCAGCCGACTACACCACCGAGCTCCGACCCGGCAGCTATCTCGATGACGCCAACGGGTCCGTCACGGACGCCGACGGCGTCTGGACGATCTCGCCGCCGCTGACGCGCGGCGTGCACCTTGCCGGATCCGGGCAGGTGAATATCGACGTCGCGTCAACCATGCCGAGGGCCAACCTCGTCGTCGACGTGTACGACCTCGATGCGAACGGCACCGGCCCGCTGATCACCCGTCAGGGTCACATGATCCGCACGAGCGGCGAGCTCTCACTCGACCTCTGGTCGGCCGACTGGAAGGTCCCGGCAGGTCACCGCATCGCGGTTCGGGTAACCGATGCGAACTCAGACTGGTGGGTGCACACGCCGACGTTCAGCGAGGTCGCTATCGAGAGCGGCGCCGTGACGCTGCCGTTCCTGCGGTTCACCCGCACGCAGACGATCGCCGGCGATCCAGGAACCCAGTTGGAGACATACCTGGAGGAGACCGTCACTGTGCCGCCGGAGACGATCGCGAGCTCGGAGTCGCCGACGTTCGTGCCGCCTAGGCAGCGGTAGGCGCCGCTAGAGCTCGCGCTCGGAGATCAGCCCGCTCTGCAGGGCTCGTTCGACAAGCGCGGTTCGCTTCTGGTTTTGCGGCAGG
Source organism: uncultured Solirubrobacterales bacterium (assembly GCA_963746215.1). Classification (GTDB taxonomy): domain Bacteria; phylum Actinomycetota; class Thermoleophilia; order Solirubrobacterales; family 70-9; genus WHSW01. The sequence continues at coordinate 32,373 of CAVVAT010000001.1, read as the reverse complement.
TCCTCGACGCCGAACTTCTCGAACAGCGCGCGCAAATGCGTCTTGACGGCGTCAACGCTGAGGACGAGCTCCTCGGCGATGTGGGCATTGGTTGCTGGGGTCGCGAACGAGGCGCCGTCCTTGTAGGGCCGGCACAGGGCGACCAGAACGCGCCGCTGCGCGGGCGACACCCCGGCCGCGGTGAGGGCATCGCCGGACATGACGGTCTCGGTCGAGCCGCCGCCCGCGGGGGCGCGATAGATGATCTGCGTGCGGCCGACTCGCAGCGTGTCGGCGTCGCGCAGTCGCCGCCGGCCGCTGACCCGCTCACCGTTGACGAAGGAGCCGTTGCGCGAGAGCCCGTCGTCGACAAGCGTGCACTCCGAGCCGACCAGCTCGAGCTGCGCGTGCAGGCTCGATACCTCGGGATCCCAGCCAAGACTGACGTCGGCTGAGTCGCTGCGCCCGATCCACATCGACTCGACCTCAGCGCCGATCTCCAGGAGCACCTGGTCGCCCGTTTCGTCGCGGTGGACGAGGAACGGGCGGCCGAGACGCTCGGCCTCGATCTGGGCCTTGAGCTCGGCGGCCGTGCGCGCCCGCGGTCCGGAATCGGCAGCTTCCATATGGCGAAATCTATTCGGGGCGTCGAGATTCGCTGAGCCCCACGAACCGGCGCATCTGCGAGCGGCTACGGATACGGTCCTCGAGGTGTCGTTGTACGTCGGGGGACGGGAGGCTTTACATGCGTAAATCGTTCGGTCTCAAGCTGTCGGGCTTGTTCGCTCTGATCGTGGTTTTGGCGGTGCCCGCGAACGCGAACGCCGGGCACTGGCTGCTCGACCATCCTTCCGTGCCCGCGACGCCGCCGGCCATCCCGGCCACGACCTTCAACTCGGGCGGGGAGGGCGCCGAGTGGGAGCTGATCGACACGGTCACCACCGGAAGCCCCCACACCGACCTCGACTTCTTCACCCAGGGCGCCGACACCTACGCGTCCGTCGGGACCCTGGCGATCAGCGGCAACGGCGGTGGCCAGACCATCGTGCGCCTAACGGAGAACGGAGAGGTCGCACCGAGCTTGCTGTCGATGCACCCATCCGCGAGCTGCGTCTCCAACCCCGAGGCCGCCCTTGGCCTCCAGCACGACGCTGAGGCGGCACCGAAGGGCAACGCTCTCCTCAACGCGGAGAATCCGTACGCGGTACGGACGGACACCCAGCTCATTATCGACGCCACAGACGCCGGGGGCCGCTGCCACGACCAGGGCGTGCTGGGTCTTCAGCAGGCGCCGCAGGGCGGGCTCGAGTTCGTCGATGTCACCGATATCGCCAACCCGGTCGAGATTGGGCTCACGAGCCACATCGGCGAGGCGCACACGGTCAACGTCGACCCGAAACGCCCGCACATCGCGTACGCGTCGACGTCCGACTCGATCAACGTCAACGCCGACGGCGAGCGCCAGAACGAGGTTGCTGACTCGTCCGACGCGTACGACCTCGATGGCTTCGAGGTCGTCGACTTCTCCTCGTGCATGAACTTCCCCGCCGGCACGACCGTCGAGCAGAAGCGCGAAGGGTGCCGGCCGCAGGTATTCCGCTACCGCTTCCCGTCCTCAGCGGCGGCTCTCGGTCACACGGTCAAGACCGGCGGCTCGGCGGTCTTCGGCTGCCATGAGCTCGAGGTCTATCCCGACGACAAACTCACCTGTGGTTCAGGAAACGCGCTGATCGAGCTCGACATGAGCGGAGCCTTCGATGACATGGGCACTCCCACGGACTTCTCAGACGACCGGCCGCGCGGTACCCCGCTTCCGTGCCGCGAGCGCGAGAGCTCGACCGTCGGGCCGTTCGGCACCGGCGCTCAGGTCACCGACTGCGTCGACGGTGCGGGCGACGGCCTCGACAACCTCACGGTCCCATCCTGGATTGCCTCAGGCGCGCCGTCGCTCGAGGGCGTCGAGTACGTCGGCTCGATTCACCATCAGGGCGGCGGCCCCGGCGGCGGCAACAACATCCCGCCCTTCGATTCGACCCAGGACCTCGCGTTCAACCATGAGGCCGAACTCAGCGCATCCGGGAAGTCGCTGATCGCGACCGATGAGCGCGGCGGCGGCGTTCTGCCGCCTGGCGCCAGCTGTGCTCCCGGCGTCGACAACACCGACGGCAACGGCGGCGTGCACTTCTATCGCGCCGATGCGCTCGTCGCGGGTGGTCCCGGCACGGCCGCGGAGGAACAGCAGGCCTACGCACTCACCTCCGAGGGCGAGAAGGCGATCTTCCGCGCGCCGATCCGAACCCAGGCCCGCGCCACGGTCTGCACGGCGCATGTGTTCCACCAGATCCCGGGCGAAAACAGGATCTTCATGGCCTGGTACTCGCAGGGCACGCAGGTGATCGATTTCGTCGAGAACCCCGACGGCACGGTCGACTTCAAGCAGGCCGGATGGTTCACGCCCGAGAACGCGAATCAGTGGTCATCGGCGATCTTTAAGACCGAAACGAACCCGGACGGCTCTGAGACCTACTACGGCGCCTCGGGCGACTTTGCCCTCGGCGAGGCCGGCCGCAACTCGATCGACGTCTACAAGGTCACGCTGCCGCCCGCACCGCAAGCCGCGGGACCCGGCGGTGGCGGTGGCGGTGGCGGCGGTGGCGGAGCCGCAGGCGGCGCGTGCGCGCAGGCCCTGGGTGGCACCAAGGCGGCTGATGACCTTCTGGGCAGCATCGCCGGCGATCGCATCAAGGGGCGCGGCGGCGATGACACCATCGACGGCCGAGATGGCGACGATTGCGTCAACGGCGGCGGGGGCGCCGATCGCCTGAAGGGCTCGGCAGGCGCCGACAAGCTGGTTGGCGGCCGCGGACGCGACCGCCTGAATGGCGGGCCGGACGCCGATGTTCTGCGCACCGCAAGAGGTGGCCGCGACCGCGTCACGTGCGGAAAGGGCAAGGACAAGGCCATCGTCGATGCTCGCGACAAGACCCGCGGATGCGAGCGGGTCAAGGTGCGGGGCTCACGTAAGTAGCCGCGCGGACGTTTGGCGGCTCCCGGGGGTTGTTCGCCCCTGGCTTGTTAGGCTGCCGTCCGCTCTTCTCCTGGATGAACGTCGGGGTCCCCAAAGAAACCGCTCAGGCCGAGCGCCGCGTGGCGTTGATTCCTGACGTCGTCGCGTCGCTCAAAGAGAAGAAGCTCGGCGCGGTCGTAGAGGCTGGAGCGGGCGTTGGCTCGGGGCATCCCGACGAGGAGTACACCGAGGCGGGCGCCGAGCTCGGCGACCCCTGGGGAGCTGAGATCGTCGTCCACGTCGCGATTCCGACAAGCGATGAGATCGGCAAGCTCAAGCAGGGTCAGGTGCTGATCGGCCATCTCGCGCCACTGACCTCGGCTGAGACCAACAAGGCGCTTGCCGCCGCCGGCGTCACGTCGTTTGCGATGGAGGCGATCCCGCGAATCACACGCGCTCAGGCGATGGATGCGCTCTCCTCTCAGGCCAACGTCGCCGGTTACGCCGCAACGCTGCTTGCCGCCCGCGAGGCTGGCCGCTTCTTTCCGATGATGACCACCGCCGCCGGCACGGTGAAGCCGGCCCGTGTGCTGGTTCTCGGTGCGGGCGTCGCCGGACTTCAGGCGATCGCCACGGCTCGCCGGCTGGGCGCGGTCGTTTCGGGCTTCGACATCCGCCGCGCCGCGTGGGAGCAGATCAAGTCGCTCGGTGGCCGGCCGCTCGAGCTCGACTTCATCCCCGACGCCGAGGACGAGGGTGGGTACGCGAGGCCGCTGACCGACGAGGAGAACGAACAGGTCCGCGAGGCCCTGGCCGAGAACGCCGGCAAGCAGGACGTGATCATCACGACGGCCCAGATCCCCGGTCGCAAGGCGCCGATCCTCCTCACCCGCCAGGCCGTCGAGAACATGCAGCCAGGCTCGGTGATCATCGACCTCGCCGGCGACTCCGGCGGCAACTGCGAGCTGACCCAGGCCGGAGAGACGATCGTCACCGACAATGGCGTGAAGGTGATCTCGCCGGTCAACCTGCCCTCCGACATGGCCGCCCACGCTTCGCAGCTCTACGCGAAGAACATCGAGAACCTCCTCGGCCTGTTGGTCGACGAGGAGGGCAACCTCACCCTGAACTTCGACGACGAGGTCGTCGCGGGCGCCTGCATCACCCACGAGGGCTCGATCCGAAACGAGCGCGCGGCCGGGAGGGATGAGGGCTGATGGAGCTGACGACCGAGCTGGTGATCTTCGTCCTCTCCGCCTTCGTCGGCTTCGCGGTGATCTCGAAGGTGCCGACGACCCTTCACACGCCGCTGATGAGCCAGACCAACGCGATCCACGGGATCGTCATGTTGGGCGGGCTGATCGTGGCCGGCGTCGCCGACGGCGCCCTTGAGCTGACGATCGGCTTCATCGCGATCGCCTTCGGCGCGATCAACATCGTCGGTGGCTTCATGGTCACCGACCGCATGCTCGGCATGTTCGTGCGCAAGCCGAAGAAGGACGCACCGGCCGAAGGAGCGCCGAAACCGTGACGCCGCTTGCGGTGATCGAGTCCGGCGGCGACGTCTCGGTCATTCTCTACACGCTCTCCTTCTCGCTCTTCATCTACGGCCTGATGCAGGGCACGCATCCGACCACCGCCAAGAACGGCAACCTGATCGCCGCCGGCGGCATGGCGATCGCGGTCATCACGACGCTGCTGCTCGACGGAATGGGCAACTGGGGCGTGATCATCGGCGGCCTGCTGGTGGGCTCGGCCGTGGGCGTGGTCGCGTCGCTGCGCGTGCAGATGACCGAGATGCCGCAGATGGTGGCGCTCTACAACGGCGTCGGCGGTGGTGCGGTCGCACTGATCGCCTGGTCTGAGTTCCGTCACGCCGGGTTCGATCCGCCGCTGGACGAGTTCATCCCGGTGCTCTTTGCCGCGGTGATCGGCTCGGTCTCCTTCTGGGGATCGAACGTCGCCTTCGCCAAGCTTCAGGACCTGATCCCGACGAAGCCGATCGCGGTCCCGGGTCAGCAGGTGATCAACGCGCTTCTGCTCGTCGGGCTCGTCGTCGCCTGCGTCCTGCTGGCATCGGCCGATGATCCCTCGGAGGGCCTGTTCATCGCGGTCCTGGTCGGCGCGGCGATCCTCGGGAACCTCGTCGTCCTGCCAATCGGCGGCGCCGACATGCCGGTCGTGATCTCGCTGCTGAACGCCTTCACCGGCCTCTCGGCCGCCGCCGCAGGGTTCTCGCTCGACAACGTTGCGCTGATCGTGGCCGGCACGCTCGTCGGCTCGTCGGGAACATTGCTGACGCTGGAGATGGCCACGGCCATGAACCGCTCGGTGGCGAACATCCTCTTCTCCGGATTCGGTGGCGCACCCGCGGGTGGAGCGGCGGGCGACGGTGAGGAACGACCGCACATCTCGATCGGCGCCCAGGACGCGGCGATCAAGCTCGCCTACGCCGACTCGGTCGTGATCGTCCCCGGCTACGGCCTCGCCGTCGCGCAGGCCCAGCACGCGGTCAAGGAGATGGCAGACGAACTCGAGAAGCGCGGGATCGACGTCAACTACGCGATCCATCCGGTGGCGGGACGCATGCCGGGGCACATGAACGTCCTCCTCGCCGAGGCCGACGTGCCCTACGAGAAGCTGCGGGAGATGGACGACATCAACCCGGAGATGCCGCGCACGGATGTCGCCGTCGTCATCGGCGCCAACGACGTCACCAACCCGGCCGCCAAGAACGATCCGAATTCTCCGATCGCCGGGATGCCGATCATCGAGGTCGCCGACGCCCGCCAGGTGATCGTGATCAAGCGCTCGCTCTCGCCGGGCTTCGCCGGTATCGACAACGACCTCTTCTATCTCGAGAACACGTCGATGCTCTTCGACGACGCCAAGAAGGCCGCGGCGGACATCGCCGCCGAGATCGAGAATCTGTAGGTCGGGTACTGCTCAGCGGATGGACCGCGAGCAGGTTCTTGCCCACCGCGTAGCTCGCCACGGTCTCGACCGCCGCAGGCGGGTCTCCCTGGCCGAGGCTGCTGTGTGCCCGGCTTCGGACTTCCAGCGCGACTCGGCGCTGCTTGCGCTCGCCGCACGGGCGCAGAGCGCTTCGCGCGACGGCTTCGCCGAGGCGATCGACTCCGGTGACCTTGTTCTCGGCTTCAACCTGCGGGCGGCGCTGCACGCCGTGGCGTCGGACGACGTGTCCTTATACGGGCGCACTGCGGTCTCCGATGACGACGAGGAGCTCGGGCGCCAGCTGGGGGACGGGGCGATGAAGGGGTTGAAGAAGGCAAAGGTTGCGCCGACCGACGCGCTGGCTGAGGTCGCTGAGGCGACCCGCGAGGTGCTCAGCGGCGGTCGCGCGGTCGACCGTGTGGGCCTCCACGAGGGCCTGCGAGAGCGCGTACGGGACGAGCTGTTGCCGTGGTGCAACGGCTGCAAGAGCAACCACGTTTCGCCGATGCTGTGGCGCTATGCCGGCGTCGTGATTGGGATGCGGATGAACTCCGAGCGGCGTTACCGCTCGGGCCGTCCGGGGCGCAAGCGCAAGCCCGCTGACCTCGCGCGGGCGTATCTGCGCTTCTACGGTCCGGCCGAGGCGAAGGGCTTCGCCGATTGGGCGCGACTGGCGCCGGCGCAGGCGCGACGGATATGGGCGGAGCTCGAAGAGGAGCTGGAGCCCGTGGAGTGGGAGGGCGGCAAGGCGTGGCTGCTCACTGAAGACGTACGCGCCCTTGGATCGCCACGGGCAGCAAAGGGGACGAGACTCATACCGGCGCGCGACCCCTACCTGCAACAGGCCGACCGCGAGACGCTGGTCCCGGACGCCGCGGTGCGCAAGCGCCTGTTTCGCGCCGTCGCGTCACCCGGTGCTGTGCTGCGCGATGGCGCATTGGCCGGCATGTGGAAAGGCAAGGCCGGGCCGCAAGGGCGCGCTAGAGATCACCGTCGACCGCCTCGCGCCCCTGGACCGCGACGAGCTAGAGAGCGAGTGCGAGCGCGTCGCAAAGCTGCGCGGGGCTGAGCAGTTCGAGCTCAGCATCTCCTAGCGCGAGGTGTGGCTAGCGTCCTGTGTGAGGACGTTAGCCGCAGTTCGACGTGCGGAGCCGGGTCTGGCTGGGTTAGGGGCCGAGCTGGGGCCGTCGCGACGGTTCCGTCACACCATCTGACGCGCGCCGCGGCCGAATGTCACGAAAGCGTCGCAGGCAACTGGCGCATCCCGACCTCCGAGGACTTAGCGTGTTCTCGTCTCGTTCAATGGAGGTTCAGGTGCGGTATCGGGGTTATGGGTTCATCGTCGCGCTGGCGCTGCTCGTGTTTGCGCCGAGCGCTCTCGCCGGTCACGGACAGGGTGAGGCGGCCGGGCAGTTCGAGGACATCACGCACCTCAGCAACTCGCCGCCGACCACGACCGACACCAACTCCGACCTCGCCTTCTGGGGTGACCTCGTCTACGCGGGCAACTACGAGGGCTTCCGGATCCTCGATGTCACAGATCGCACCGCCCCGGACCAGGTGCTCGACTACAAGTGCATCGGCCTCCAAAATGACGTCAGCGTCTGGGACACCGGCGACCGGCGCCTGCTCTTCGTCTCGGTCGACCTCGCCGAGCCGACCGAGAACTGTGAGGACGGCACGGGCGGGAGCGTCCCGCCGCTGAATCCGAACTCGGAGAACGCAAACGGCTTCGAGGGCATCCGCGTGTTCGACGTCACCAACCCGACCGCGCCGCGGTACCTGCGGGCGGTGTTCACAGACTGCGGCTCGCACACGAACACCGTGCTGCCCGTGCGCAAGGCGGCCGACGGCACCTACTCGATCAATCAGGACAACCCGGATCGGGTTTTCATCTACGTCTCCTCGTACGCGCTCGCGGCTGTGGGCGAGGCGCGCTGCCCGGACCTGAGCGATCCGGTGCCGCTGAACGACCCGAGTCACAACAAGATCTCGATCGTCGAAGTGCCGTTCGATGCACCGGAGACCGCCGACGTTCTGAAGGAGTTGCCCCTGCATCCCCTGACGCTGGGATTCCCGGCCCAGGACTCGCGCGGCTGCCACGACATCGGCGTCTACCTGGAGATCGAGCTGGCCGCGGCCGCCTGTCAGGGCGAGGGCCAGATCTGGGACATCTCCGATCCTGCGAATCCTGATCTCCAGGGTGCGCAGCGGATCTTCAACGAGAACATCAACTACTTCCACTCGGCGACGTTCACCTGGGACGCAGAGAACGTGATCTTCGGCGACGAGGAGGGCGGTGCCGCGATCACGCATGGCTGCCTCAACGCACCCGCCCAGCCGATCGGCACGGGCGGCACGTGGTTCTACGAGCGCGACGATCTCGGCTCGAACCCCTACCTCGGGCAGGAGTCAGGCAGGTTCATCCAGGATCGCGAGCAGCTGACCAGCGCGGGATTGATCTGCACGGCTCACAACTACAACGTTGTCCCGGTGTCCGACCGCTACCTGCTGGCCTCGGCCTACTACGAGGCGGGCACGGCGCTGCTCGACTTCACGGACCTCGCAGCTATCGAGGAGATCGCCTATTACGACGCCGACGGCGTTGACACCAACCCGGGCGCAGGCGCCGCGAATCCGGATGCCGATACCTGGTCGAGCTACTGGTACAACGGCAACATCTTCGCCAACGACATCGCTCGTGGCGTTGATGTGTTCGGCCTCACCGGCAGGCCCGCGCAACTAGCCGCGGGCGCCCGCGTGCTCGACCACTTCAATCCGCAGACGCAGGAGTGCCTGATCCTCGACGCCTCCGACAACGGCAACGACTGCGGTCAGACGCCTCAGGACGCTGTCAGGGTCGACGACCCTGCCGACGACGCCACCGACAGTCGAGCCGACTCGCGACTGCGCAAACGAATTGATCGGCAATAAGCGCGACAACTCGCTCGACGGCACAGCTGACTCAGATCGAATCTCGGGCAAGGGAGGTGCCGATCGGATCGATGGCCGGGCAGGCGCTGACTGCCTGCGGGGCGGAGCCGGTGCCGACAAGATCGATGGGGGAGCCGACAATGACGAGATCAATCCCGGCCGTGGCGTCGACCGCGTGCGGGCCGGCACTGGCAACGACATCGTCCACGCCGCCCGCGGCGGCCGCGATCGCATCAACTGCGGCCCCGGTGACGACGTCGCGGTAATCAACCGCCGACGCGACGTCGCCGGCAAGAGCTGCGAGACGTCGATCCCGCGCAGTCGCGCGGACTTCGCCACCGCGACGCACCTCCAGAGCCACTAGCGCTCGACGCGGCTACTTCTTGTCGCCGTCGACGACAAGGTGTGCGCCGCGCTCCGCCTTGCGGCTGCGGCGCACGTGGGGGAGGGCCCAGCCGATAAGCGCGCCAAGCGCACCGGCGATCACGAGAGCCACGATCAGTGGCGTCTGCGTCTCAACGAAGAGGAAGTCGACCGTGACCTTCTGCGCGTTCTGTGCGATGAGGATCAGGAGCAGCAGCGCGGCGACGGCGAGCACGTAGACGCGCCACCCGCGGCCCTCCTTCTTCGGCATCCCTTCCCAGTTGCGCTCCGGCGTCGACATGGGCGCGACTGTATCGATTCGCTCGCGTATCAACACCGGTACCGATTGCGCACAACCGGGCACGCGCCCCCGCTTAGCGTCGGTCCGTGTCCAGCGAACGGGGTCAGAGCACGGTCGAGTGGGTGGGACTCGTGTTCGTCGTTGCGTCGGTGCTGGCGCTGCTCGTCAGCCTCGCGGGCCTCGCCGGGTCCGCGATCGCCCTTGCCGCCACCATCAAGTCGAAGCTCGCCTGCGCGGTCGCGCTCTCCGACGACTGCGGTTCCGCGGAACCGCCGCTCGTTGCCACGTACGGCGCCGAGCTTGCAGCCGAGGTCATCGAACATGCGCCGCGGCTCGTCTATGAGGAGGGAATGCGCGCGCTACCGGTCGACTACCGCAGCTGCCGGGAGGATCCGTGTTCGATGGGCGCCGAGCAGGGCGAGGTGCGGAGCTCGACCACCGGTGAGCCGGTGACGCTGTTCACCCACGCATTTGAACGAGGACGGTCCCTCTACGTGCAGTACTGGGCCTACTACCCCGGCAGCAGCACTGCGCCCTTCGGCGACGCCGGTCGCCACGACGACGATTGGGAGTCTTTCCAGGTTCGCGTCGACGCTGAGGGCGCGCAGGCTCGTGCGAGCTCACACCACGGCTACAACTACACCGGCGGCCCTGGCAACTGGCTCTCCGATGCTGGCGTGACTGACCGCACGGGTGTCTGGGGCGCGAGCGAGGGCTCCTACTTCATCTCCAGTGGCAGCCATGCGGGCCACGCCGCCGACGACGGCGAGCCCTACCGCTGGACCTCGGCCGACGCGGTGAGCCTCGTACCGCTGGAGCCGATCGCCGCCACCGACCCTGACGTCGACTTCGCGGTCACGCCGCCGTGGTTGAAGCGCGTATGGAGCGACCCGGAGTACGGGGGAACGGACTGAGGGCGTCAAACCCGCCGTGTCATCGCCCCACGTTGCAAGGCCACATTCGCCGCGAGATGTGGCTTGCGTCCTCCCTGAAGACGTTAAACGCAGGTCGTGGGCCGCCCGCCGCGGAGGCTTACGCGCCGGGAGCCCGCATGTCGGGCGTGACCTCTGCGACGTAGAAGCGGCTGCGACCGATTTCCTGCTCGGCGGCGCTGATCACGACCGCGTGGGGGCCGGCCGTGGCGAAGTTCGCGTTGGCGTCAAAGGAGATGACGACGCGCTGGTCCTGTCCGGGGACCGAGCCGGGCGGGCGGCCCGTCTCGATCTCGAAGGCGAGTTGCTCGCCTAGGCGTTCGCCGTCGGGGCCCTGGATCTCGAGGGTGAGCTGGTGGCGCTGATTGGTCTCGTCCCAGGCGACGTCGATGCCGAAGGCGATCCCGAAGCGATGCTCGATGGGCAGGCCGCCGAAGCGCAGCATGTTCCAGCCGCCGCCCATCGCGTAGACCTTCCCGTTGAGGACCTCGCTGTGATCGGTGAGGATGAGAAAGCCGACGTCCATGGCTACTTCGGCGGCATCCGCAGCGCCCCGTCGAGACGAATCGTCTCGCCGTTGAGCATCGGGTTGGCGACGATCGCCGCGACCATGTCGGCGTATTCGGAGGGCTGACCAAGACGCGAGGGGAAGGGGATGCCCGCCCCGAGCGCGGCGCGCGCCTCCTCGGGCAGCGCGGCGAGCAGAGGCGTGTCGAAAAGGCCCGGGGCGATCGTGTTGACGCGAACGCCGCGGCCGGCGAGGTCGCGGGCGGCCGGGAGCGTGAGCCCGACGATCCCTCCTTTCGACGCGGCGTAGGCGACCTGACCGATCTGGCCGTCATAGGCGGCGATCGAGGCGGTGTTGACGCAGACTCCGCGCTCGCCATCTGCGTTTGGCTCGTTGTCGACCATCGCTGCGGCGGCAAGCCGCAGGGCGTTGAAGGTGCCGATCAGGTTGACCTTGATCACGTTGGAGAAGATCTCGAGGTCGTGAGGGCCCTGCTTGGAAACGGTCCTCTGCGCCCAGCCGATCCCGGCGCAGCAGACCGAGATACGCAGGGAGCCGCCCTCGGTTGCGGCGGTCACCGCGGCCTCGATCTGGTCTTCCTCGAGCACGTTCGCCTCAACGAACTTCGCCCGGGCGCCGAGCTCCTCGGCGAGGGCGTTGCCCTTGTCGGCGTTGAGATCGGCGAGCGTCACCGACGCGCCGTCAGCGTGCAGGCGGCGGACCGTCGCCTCGCCCAGCCCCGAAGCACCACCGACCACGAGCGCGTTGACACCATCGATATCCATGGCGGCCACACTACCCGGGTAGGCTCAGGCCATCGCGCCGACCGCTTCGGTGAACATCAACCAGAGCATCGCCGACCGCCTCGCCGAGGCTCGCGACCGCACCCTGCTTCTGGTGGAGCCGCTTGCCGATGAGCAGCTCAACACGGTCTACTCGCCGATCCTCAGCCCCCTCGCCTGGGACCTCGGCCACATCGCCAACTTCGAGGAGCTCTGGCTGGTTCAGCGCGTCGGCGACCGTGAGCCCATATCCGTCGGTGGCGGTCAGCTCGGCGCCCTCTACGACGCGATCGAGAACCCGCGCAAGGTCCGCAACGAGCTTCCGATCCTGCGCGGCGACGATCTGCGCTCCTACATGGAGGAGGTTCGGGCGCGGACCCTCGAGGTGCTCGAGTCGGCCGATCTCGACGGTCATCCCGACCCGCTGGTCGACGGCGGCTTCATCTACGAGATGCTGCTCGCGCACGAGCACCAGCACAACGAGACCATGCTTCAGCTGCTGCAGATGGTCGACGGCTATGAGCTGCCCGTCGTCGACGAGTCGGTGAGCGCCGAGCCCGTCGTTGAGGGCCCCGAGACCGTCACGGTGCCCGCCGGCAGCTACGCGATCGGCGCCTCGGAGACCGGGTTCGCCTACGACAACGAGCGCCCGCGCCACGAGGTCGAGCTCGACGCCTTCGAGATCGATCGCGCGCCTGTCACCAACGGGGCGTTCGCTGAGTTCGTCGCCGACACGGGCGCCGAGCCGCCGATGTACTGGGAGCGCGATGGCGACGACTGGATCGTCACGACGTTCGGTCGTCGCGAACCGCTCGATCCGGCAAAGCCGGTGGTGCACGTGAGCTTCAATCAGGCGGAGGCCTTCGCGCGCTGGGCCGGTAAGAGACTGCCGACCGAGTCCGAGTGGGAGGCCGCGGCGACCGGCGCCGACCGCGAGCGGGCGAATCTCGACCACCTCGGCTTCGGGTGCGCGCCGGCGGGCGCCTACACCGACGGTGCGTCCGACGCCGGCGCGGTGCAGATGCTCGGCGACGTCTGGGAGTGGACGAGCTCCGACTTTCGCGCGTACCCCGGCTTCAGGGCCTTTCCGTACCCCGAGTATTCCGAGGTGTTCTTCGGCGACGACTACAAGGTCCTGCGCGGTGGCGCCTGGGCGACCCGCCGTGACGTGATCCGAACCAGCTTTCGTAATTGGGACCTGCCGGAGCGCTCACAGATCTTCTCCGGCCTGCGCTGTGTAGGGGATGTGTGATGGCAGCGTCGACCGATCAAATCGAGATTGAGGTCCACCTCCCGGAGGGCGGGAGCTGGGCCGGGATGGCCGAGGACGTGCGTGAGGGGCTGTCGTCTCCGTTCAAGGAGCTGCCGCCTAAGTACTTCTACGACGAACGCGGGTCGGAGCTGTTCGAGCGGATCACCGAGCTGCCCGAGTACTACCCGACGCGCACTGAGCGCGCGATCCTGGACGAGCACTCGGAGGAGATCGTCGACGCTGCTTCGCCCACAACGCTGATCGAACTCGGCTCCGGCGCCGCAGCCAAGACTCGGGTCCTGCTCGACGCGATCGCCGCGACGGGCCGCCTGGAGACCTATGTGCCCGTCGACATTTCTGAGGAGATCACACGGCGCGTTGCGGACGAGCTCGTCGGCGAGTACGAAGGACTGCGCGTCCACGGGATCGTTTCCGACTACGAGACCCACCTCGAGCGCGTCCCCCGTGAGCAGGGCGCGTTGATCGCCTTCCTGGGCGGCACTATCGGCAACTTCCGGCCGGGACCCCGGCGTTCCTTCCTGGCCCGCATCGCGACGCTGATGTACCCCGAGGATCGCTTCCTGCTCGGGACCGACCTGGTCAAGGACACCGCCGTGCTGGAGGCCGCGTACAACGACTCGGCCGGAGTCACCGCCGAGTTCAACAAGAACGTCCTCCACGTTCTCAATCGCGAGCTCGACGCCGACTTCGACCCCGATCTCTTCGAGCACGTCGCGTTCTTCGACGCTGACAACGAGTGGATCGACATCCGCCTGCGATCGCTGGCCGAGCAGTTCATCGACCTGCGCGCACTCGACATGCGCACGCACTTCGCCCGCAGCGAGGAGATGCGGACCGAGATCTCGACCAAGTTCACCCGCGAGCGGCTCGAGGCGAGCTACGCCGACGCGGGCCTCGAGCTGGTCGAGTGGTGGACGGATCCGGAAGACCTCTACGCGCTGAGCCTCGCGCGGCGCATCGGCTGATGGCCGCCGCGTTTGTCACCGGCGGCTCCGGGTTCATCGGCGGCCGCCTGATCGAGCGACTCGTCGCTGACGGCGGCACTATCCGGGCGCTGGCGCGTTCGGATGCTTCAGCCGCGGCGGTCGAGGCGCTTGGCGCCGAGGCGGTCCGCGGCGATCTCGCCGACGTCGCGTCGATGCGCGCCGGCGCCGAAGGATGCGATCAGGCGTTTCACCTCGCTGCCCACCTCGGTCAGTGGGGCAAGCGAGATGAGTTCATCGCCGGGAACGTCACAGGCACCGAGAACGCGCTCGCGGCGTGTAGGGAGGCTGGCGTCAGCCGTTTCGTGCATTGCGGCACCGAGGCCGCTCTGCTCGCGGGCGAGCCGCTGGTCAACGTCGACGAGACGGCTCCGCTGAGGCCCGATTCAAAGGCTCTCTATCCGGCCACCAAGGCGATGGCCGAGCAGCGAGTGCGCGCTGCCAGCACGGACGTCTTCGACGCCATGGTCATGCGGCCGCGGCTTGTCTGGGGCGCGGGCGACACCACGCTGCTCCCGGAGATCGTCGGCGCGGTCAAGGCGGGAAAGTTCGCCTGGATCGGCGGGGGCGACCATCTCACCGCGACCACCCACGTCGACAACGTCGTCGAGGGACTCATCCTGACCGCCAACAAGGGCCGGGGGGGAGAGGCATATTTCATCACCGACGGCGAGCCGTCGGTATTTCGCGAGTTCGTCTCCGAGCTGCTCGAAACCCAGGGCGTCGAGCCTCCGACGCGCTCGGTACCCGTGCCGATCGCATCGGCGATGGCGGCTGGCTCGGAGACGGTTTGGAAGCTTCTGCGCCTCGACAGCGAGCCACCGCTGACACGCCTCGCGCTCTGGCTCTCATCCCAGGAGTGCACGATCGATATCTCCAAGGCGCATGCCGATCTCGGCTACGAGCCGGTGCGGACCAGAGCCGAGGGCATGGCCGAGCTGCGCGCCGGCTGACTCAGCCGGACTCGGCGAGCTGCTTGAACGCTGCGACCGCATCATCGACGAGCTTGTTGCGGACCTTCTCCAGCACCGGTCCGCGGGCCATCATCGAGAGCATCCGCCCGGGGTCGAGGCCGGTCGAGTAGTCGAGCCGCGTGCGCTCCGGATCAAGCTCGGCGAACTCGAAACGCGTCCACATCTCCTTCAGGTCGCCTGAGCGACGCCGGCATTCGACCGCTGCTGTGCCGTCGTAGGAGAACTCCACCTCGACGGTGACCGTGGAGACGCTGGCGTCGACCACGAGGCTGGCGCGCGATGCGCGACCGTCCGAGTCGCGGTCCAGTACCTCGAGCGACTCGATCACCGGATGCCACTCCGGATACCGCTCGACGTCCGCCGCGACCTCGTAACAGCGCTGGCGGGCGGTTTCGATCTCAGCCGTGGTGCTGCCGCCGAACTGCGACATGACTCAGGCGGGAGCCAGCGCTTCGATCAGGTCGCCCTGAGCCTCCGGCGGGCAGATCGGCGTCAACACCGGCAGCGTGATCCCGCCCGCGACGAACTCCTCGAGGCGCGCTCGCATCTGCTCCGGCGTTCCGAGGATGAACATCTCCTCGATCAGCTCCCAGGGCGCGGCCGCCGCAGCGCCCTGGCGGTCCTTGGCCGCCCACAGCTCGCGCATCTCGGCGATCGCCTCGCCATGCCCGAGCCACTCGTAGAAGGCGGCGTAGACCGGGACGGTCACGTACGACGAGAACATGAAGCGCGCGAGCGGCTCGATCTGTTCGCGCTCGCCCGGTAGGCAGAAGAAGCGGCAGAGCAGCTCGAAGCCCTCCGGTGCGTCGCCGAGCTCGCCCACGACTCGTTCGAGTCCGGAGATCGGCAGGAAGTTCGTGAAGGCGCCGTCGCCCTTCTCGACGGCGAGTCGCAGCATCTTCCCGCGCAGCGCTGCAAGCACGATGGGGATCGGCGGCGGCGCGGCTTCGAGTTTGAACCCGGTCGCCGTGCGCTCGTGGGCGAAGGCGGTGCGAAGGAAGTCCACGGATTCGTCGACCTTGGACAGTGGCTTGTTGAACGGGATCCCGTTCCAGCCCTCGACGATCCGGTCCGAGGAGGCTCCGATCCCCAGCACGAATCTCCCACCGCTCGCGTCGGCGAGAGCGGCCGCCTGCTGGGCGAGTAGAGCCGGGCCACGCTGAAAGACGCCCACCACGCCGGTGCCAAGGCGAATCTCGCTGGTCCATGCCGCCGCCAGGGCGAGCGGGGTGAAGCCGTCGGGGCCCGAGGTCTCGCCGCTCCAGAGGTCCGTGTAGCCCGCTGCCTCGGCCCGCTTGACGAGCTCCTCGTGCTCCGCGAGCGAGCGCATGGCGAGCGGAAGCGTCAATCCCCAACGAGTCATCAGCGCGTGACCCTATCTGTCTGGGATAGGGTCACGGCGGGATGGACTTCTCGCGGCTGAATACGAACCGCGTGCTCCTCGGTGCTATCGGGTCGGCACTGCTGATCGTTGCGATCCTGTTCCTGCCCTGGTACTCGCTCGAGGAGAACCCGCAGCGGGTCGCGTCGGACGCCGACACCTGGGTCTGCGGCGTCGGTGACTTCAGCTGCACCGGCTTCGAGACCTTCCCGATCCTGAGGTGGCTGCTGCTCGCCGCGGCCGCCGCCCCCCTGATCCTCGCCTACATCCTCGTCCGCGGACACAAGCTCTCGTACCCGCCCGGGGAGATGACGATGATCGCCGGCTTCGCCGCGACGGTCCTGATCTTCTACAACGGGATTCTCGACAAGCCGGGCAAGGGGCCGGGGGAGATCGGGGTCAGTCTCGACTACGGCTATTGGGTCGCACTCCTCGCCGCGCTGATGATCTCGATCGTGGGCTTCACGCGATCGGTCGAGAGCGGCGGGCGCAAGGTGCGCAAGGCCCCGGGCACCGTCTAGCCTCAGCCACGTGTCCGTCATCTCTCAGGACCAGCGGTCCGGGGAAAAACCCGATCGCAACCTCGCCCTCGAGCTCGTCCGTGTGACTGAGTCGGCTGCGCTTGCCGCGGCACGCTGGGTCGGGCGTGGCGAGAAGGAGGAGGCGGACGGCGCCGCGGTAGATGCGATGCGCCTGCTCCTCGACACGGTCCCGATGGACGGCCTGGTCGTCATCGGCGAGGGCGAAAAGGACGAGGCACCGATGCTTTACAACGGCGAGCGCATCGGCGACGGCAGCCCGCCGGAGGTCGACATCGCCGTCGACCCGCTCGAGGGAACCACGCTGACCGCGCGCGGCATGCCGTCGGCGCTGTCGGTGATCGCACTTGCAGAACGGGGAACGATGTTCGACCCGGGGCCTTGCGTGTACATGGAGAAGATCGCCGGCAACTCGGAGATCGCGGACGTCCTCAGCCTCGACGAGCCGCTGACGGAGGTCATCGGGAAGGTCGCCGAGCGCAAGGAAAAGGACGTCGGCGACATCACCGTGATCATGCTCGACCGCCCGCGCCACGAGGAGAAGGTCGCCGAGATCCGCGAGCTCGGTGCGCGAATTCGCTTCATCTCCGACGGCGATGTCTCGGCGGCGCTGTTCGCGGTGTCCGCCGACGCCGGGGTCGACCTGCTCTGGGGCATCGGGGGCACGCCTGAGGGCGTGATCTCAGCGGCCGCGATCAAATGCATCGGCGGCCAGCTTCTCGGCAAACTCTGGCCGCGCGACGAGGCCGAGCGCGAGGCGGCGATCGCGGCGGGCTACAACCTCGATGAGACCCTGGACGTCGACCGGCTCGTCTCCGGCAACGACGTCTTCTTCGCTGCCACCGGCGTGACCGACGGCGAGTTGCTCCAGGGCGTCCGCCTAAGCCGCGGGAAGGCGACGACCGAGTCGTTGGTGATGCGTTCGCGCTCGGGCACGGTGCGTACCGTGAGCGCGCGCCACGATCAGGCGAAGCTCCGCGAGGTCACGGGCGGTCTTTACGGGTAGTCGGTCGGTATGAGCGCCGACCAAACCGACGTCCTGATCGCCGGAGCGACCGGCTACATCGGCGGCCTGCTCGCGGAATCGCTGCGTACAGATGGCGTTGCTGTCCGCGCGCTGGCCCGCGACCGCTCGCGTGCCGGCGACCTGGAGAAGATTGGCTGCGAGATCGTCGAGGGCGACGTGCTCAAGGCCGACTCGCTCCCACCGGCCCTGGAGGGGATCCGGATCGCCTACTACCTCGTCCATTCGATGGGCCGGGGAGGCGACAGCGATTTCGCCAAGCGGGATGCGAAGGCCGCGGACAACTTCGCCACTGCGGCCGAGAAGGCCGGGGTCGAGCGGATCATCTACCTCGGCGGACTCGGCGATCCCGGTTCGGAGCATCTGCAGAGCCGCCACCACACCGCCGAGATCCTCGGCGCGAAGCTGCCGCTCACGTACCTCAGGGCGGCGGCCGTGATCGGTGCGGGCAGCGAGTCCTTTCGGGTCGTCTACTACCTCGTGCGCCGACTGCCCGTGATGGTCACCCCGAGCTGGGTGACGACCAAGACCCAGCCCATCGCCGTCGACGACGTGGTCGCTTACCTGAAGGCCGCGCGCGACATGGAGGGCGCGGCCCGCGAGATTGAGATCGGCGGCCCTGAAGTGACCACGTATGGCGGGATGATGGAGCGCATGGCCGTGGCGCTTGACCGCCGCGCGCCGATTCAGATCCCCGTGCCGCTGCTGACGCCGGGGCTCTCATCGCTGTGGATCGGCCTCGTCACCCCGGTCGACGTCGGCGTCGCCCGGCCCCTGGTCGAGGGTCTGGCCACGGAGACGGTCGTCCGCGACGAGTCGGGCATGGCGTTGTTCGACATCGAGCGCACCGCGCTCGACGACGCAATGCGCCAAGCGGTCAGCAAGACGGAGTAGCGCTACAGCTCGGGGTCGGCGAAGGCCCTGGCGCGTTCTTCCTCGACTGTCCCGGTCTCATGGATCTCGTAACGCAGCGCGTTGATCACGGCGCCCGCCATCAGCCCGAGGCTGATCAGGTAGAACCAGACGAGGGCGATGAGGATCAGCCCGAGCGCGCCGCCGAGCTCGTCGACGTTCGACTGGGTTAGGTAGACGGGAAAGACAGCGTTGGCTATCGCGGTGGTCAGGGTCACGAACAGCGCCCCCGGCCACACACCCCGCCACGGGATGTGGCCCTTGGGGACCAGGTAGTAGATGAAGGCGACGATCGCGAAGGTCATGCTCAACGCAGCTCCCAGCACCAGCGCTGAGCGCAGTCCGGCGAACTGGTCGAGGCCGAAGGGCAGGTTCTCGGCGCCGGAGGTGAGAAGGCCCTCGGCGACGGGGACGATGACGCTCGCCGCGAGGAAGAGGATGACGACGAGCAGCATCAGCAGTGAGAACCGCTTCTGCTCGACCCACCCTCGGCACTCCACGTGGTAGATCCGGCAGAAGGCGGTGTCCATCGCGCCCCAGAACGACGACCCGATCCAGATCGCGCCGACCGCGGCGACGATCCCGATCGTCGTGGAGCTGTCGCGGATCCGGTCGATCACGCTCGACAGCGAGGACTGCTCCGCGGCGGGGAAAAGGCTCTGGAGGTCGCGCAGGACGCTCGCCTCGACGTCGGGGTTCTGGATCACCTTGCCGAAGATGAACAGGACGAGCAGCGCGAATGGAAATAGCGCCAGCGCGAGGTTGTAGGCGACCATCGCCGCCAGGCCGGTGATGTTCTCGCGATACGCGCGCTCCCAGAAGGCGCGCAGATAACGCTTCGAGCTGCGCGAGACCGCGGCGGTTCGAGCCGCGGAGGGGATCAATCGCGCTCCGGGGTGCCCCGAACCGCTTCGATCGCGCGGCTTGCCAGCCGGACGCCAATTGTTGCCGCCTCGGCTGCAACGGCGATGCCCGCCCACGCGACGTCCGCGAGCCCACCCGGCTGCGGCTGGCCACCCGACTGCGGCTCCGCTGCCCGCGGTGGCGGCGGAGCTGAGCCCGCGGGCGACGCCTTCGCTTTCGGCGTCTCCGTCGGCGTCGGTCGCTTCGGCTTCGGCTTCGCCTTGGTCGCGGCCTTGGCTGCGGGCTTGGCCTGGGTCTTGGCCTTGGCGGCGCTCGTGCGTCGCGGGCTGCGCGTGCCCGGCCGGGCGTCGGGCAGGTTGCCGAAGACGCCGCTCTGGGCGGCCGACTCGGCCTTGCTCGGTTCGGGCTTCTCAGTCATCAGGACGTATTCTCGCGCTTCGCGGCCGGATTCGGCGTAACCGGCCCCGGGGAGCGGTGTTGAAGCTCTACCCGCTCCGCAGCGGGATTTCGCACTTGCGATCCGCATTGCGCTCTTTGACTTGAAAATTCGCGCCGATACAATTCGCAACCGAATCGGGACGCGGACGGCGTGACCTCTCGAGTAGGGCGAGGGTTGGGGGTCAAAACGACTCGCGCTAAGGGCGAGAGCGTCCGATTAAGAATCTTGAGACACGCTGAATTCGCACCGAGAGATCAGGAAGGAAACGAAGCCAAGCGATGCTGATCACTGAGCTTCAGGAGCTCGAAGAGGTTAAGAACCTCGTCACCAAGGGCCAGGCCGAGGGCGTCATCGCCTACGGCGAGGTTGCACAGGCGCTCGCCGAGGTCGAGGTCGACGAGGGCGATATCGAAGAGCTCTACGGCTACATCGAGAGCCAGGGCGTGGAGATGGTCGACGACGTCGATCCCGCACAGGCCACCGCGAGTGAGGCCGAGCGTCCGGAGCCGAAGGGCCGCAAGCGCCGCAGCAAGGCAGCGCTCGACCTGAAGCCGGACATGACGACAGATTCGCTTCAGCTCTTTTTGAAGGACATCGGCAAGGTGCGACTGCTGACCGCGCAGGAAGAGGTCGACCTCGCGAAGCGGATCGAGCGCGGTGACCTCGACGCGAAGCAGAAGATGGTCGAGTCCAACCTCCGTCTTGTCGTCTCGATCGCCAAGAATTACCGCAACCAGGGCCTGCCCTTCCTCGACCTGATCCAGGAGGGCACGCTCGGTCTCGTCCGCGCCGCCGAGAAGTTCGACTACCGCAAGGGCTTCAAGTTCTCGACCTACGCGACCTGGTGGATCCGCCAGGCGATCGCTCGCGCGCTCGCCGACAAGGCGCGGACCATCCGCATCCCGGTCCACGTCGTCGAGAAGCTCAACAAGATTGGTCGCGCCGAGCGCAAGCTCGTGACGGAGCTCGGCCGTGAGCCGACCCCGGACGAGATCGCCGAGGTGACCGGTATCGACCCCGAAGAGGTCGACCAGATCAAGCGCTCAGCGCAGGCTCCGGTCTCGCTGGAGAAGCCGGTCGGCGACGAGGAGGAGTCTGAGTTCGGCCAGTTCATCGCCGACGAGAAGGCCGAGTCGCCGTTCGAGCGCGCCGCCGACCTCCTCACCAAGGAGGCCCTGCGCGAGGCCCTCGAGAACCTCTCGTATCGCGAGCGCCGCGTGCTCGAGCTCCGTTACGGGCTCGGCGGCGAGCATCCCCGCACCCTCGACGAGGTCGGTCGCACGTTCAACGTCACGCGCGAGCGCATCCGGCAGATCGAGAACCAGAGCCTCAAGAAGCTGCAGTCGCTGGCTGAAGCTCAGAAGCTTCGCGAGGTTGCGTAAGCGGAGCATCTGGGGGCTTGCGGCGCTTTGCGCTGCGCTCCTGATTGTTCCGGGGGCTGGCGCGCGCGAGCAGCGCCGAGGCGATCCGGTCGTCGTCTCGGGCGCGTCCTTGGACAAGCTCGATGGGGTCACCGCCGGCAAGCTCGTTGCCTTTCGTCATCGCGACGGGCGCTGGAAGCAGATCCCGGTCCAGCTCGACGAGCGCAAGCTGGTCGACTTCGGCTCGGAGCCACCCTCCAACGCCGCTGCGGGTGCCGAGGGCACGGTCTACGGCACCGCGCCGATTGGTCAGGCGGTGCTCCAGTACGCCGATCCCGACACCTTCGTCGGCGCCGATACCGATGCGGGCCTCGATTCGGACGATGAGGTCGCGCTGATCGCGGCCGACGCCGGCGAGAAGGCCGGACGCAGGGCCGATTCGCCGAAGGGCACTCGCGGTTCGCCGGCGACGGTGAAGGTCTCCGACCCGCTCGGGGGACCGACGGCGTACGTCTACCTGTATCGCTCCAAGGGAGGACTCGACCCGACCGCCGGCCGCGACTACGTCGACTACGACTTCGTCCTCACGAGCGGCGATTACCGCACGACCTACAAGCGCGCCGACGGGCCGAACCCGGAGGCCTCGACGATCACAACGCGCGCCTATCGGATCGGATTCTCCGACCGCTGGTTCGACGATGCGCTCGCGATCAAGCTCGGCGACGCGACGGCCGTCGACATTCTCGACGGCTTCAAGTTTCAGTTCGGGCCCACCACCTGTGGGCGCAGCGAGGAGACATTCAACGACGCCGAGGGGGCGTTCGTCGCCAACATCGACGGGCCGGTGAGAGCGATCCGCGCCTACGTGGGGGCCAACAGCGGCCCGCTGACGGAGCGCACGGATGTCTTCTGGCCCGACCGCCACGAGATCATCACCGACCTGCGTGTCCACTCCGGAATCCCCGGGCCGATGACGTACCACGACCTCAGCGCCGAGGCCGTCGGGATGACCTATCTCGATTCGAGCAACCCGGCCGGTGTCACGGTCGACGGGGTGCCGGACTCTCTTTCCTCAGCGCCTCCTGGCTGGCGGCTGTGGACCGGCGGGCAGGGCTCGCTTGTTTCCACGGACCGCCTGGAATCAAGCTTCGCGGCCGAGCTGAACGCCCAGGCGAGCAACTGGTATCTCGACCACGCGGATACGCCCGCGAGCGTGATGACCCACTGCTGGGGTGATAACGACGCGTTCGGCCAGGCGGGCTACCGCTCCACCTATCCGCCGCCAAACACCGACCCGCGACTCGGGACCGCGGGGACCTTGCAGTCGATGACGACGGACGTTGTGGCGGCGCCTGGCGCAACGGCTCGGGATGCCGAGGCCGTGGCTGAACGGCTTGACGCGCCCCTGAAGATCCGGGCCCGCTGAGCGAGCTTCTAACGTTCCCGAGCTTGGCGGGGACTCGGAGAGGACTGGCGGCGCTGGCCGTTGCAATCGCTGCGACAGCGATCGGCTTCGCTGCGAGCGCGCCTGCCCAGGATCCCTACGCCGACGGCCCCAACATCGTCGTGATCATGAGCGACGATCAGGCGCCGCAGATGATGCGGGCGCTGCCGACGGTCGAGAGGGAGGTCGGTCGCCGCGGCGCGACCTTTGCCAATGCCTTCGCCAGCTATCCGCTGTGCTGTCCGGCTCGAGCGACGCTGCTGACGGGCCAGCACGCACACAACCACGGCGTGCTCGGCAACAACCGGCCGAGCGGCGGCGGCTATCAGGCGCTGATCGACAAACGCCGCACGCTGGCGTCGTGGCTGCAGGCCGACGGCTACGTCACCGCATTCGCCGGCAAGTACCTCAACGGCGTCCGTACGCCGCGCCGGGTGCCACCCGGGTGGGACTCGTGGTCGGCTCTCGTCGGCGAGGGGGGCGACGGGTTGTCGTCGTACTACGACTACGACGTCTTTGAGCCCGACGGGACGCCCCGGGAGTACGGAGACGCGGCCACCGACTACCAGACCGATGTGATCACGCGCGACTACGCGCTGCCGTTCATCCAGGCTCAGGCTGCCGTACCTGGCCCGTACTTTCTCTGGCTCGCCTACCACCCGCCGCACTTCGGTGTTGGCCGCGCCGATCGCGCCGGCCGCCGCTGCTCGGCAGGCGCCCCTGACGATCGCAGCGGCCGCCAGAGCGCCATCCCGCCGCCGCGCTACGCGCATGCGTTCAGCGGCGCCCAGGTGCCAAAGCCGCCTTCGTTCAACGAGCCCGACGTCTCGGACAAGCCAAAGCTCGTCCGCCGCCGGCCGCCGCTCTCGCGCTCGGACCTCGAACTCATCCGCCGCGACTACCGCTGCGGGCTAGCTGCCCTGTCGGCCCTCGACGATGGGGTCAAGGACATCGTCGCGACGCTCGACGCGGTCGGGGAACGCGACAACACGGTCCTCGTTTTCCTCTCCGACCAGGGGGTGATGAACGGTGAGCACCGGATCAAGCGCGGCAAGAATCGTCCGTACGAGGAGGCGATTCGGATCCCGCTGATGATGTCCGGGCCGCAGATCCTTTCGGGCCGGACGATCGAGGCGCCGGTCTCCAACGCCGACATCGCGCCGACGCTTCTCAACCTTGCAGGGGCGTCGATCCCGGAGAGCCTCGCCCGCCCGCTGGACGGGTCGTCGCTGGCCGGTGAGCTTGCGGGGCTTGGTGGTTCCCCCGGACGGGTGGTCCCCCTCGAGGGCCGTGAGCGGGTCAGCCGCTCGCACCACGGCTACAAAGTCCGCTCATACGTGGGCGTGCGAACCGCCCGCTACGCCTACGTCGAATACCGCCGGGCGAGTTTTCCCACGCGTGGGGCAGGCATCCGGGCGCAGCTCGGAGCTGGCCGAACCACCGAGCATGAGCTCTACGACCTGCAGTCCGACCCGTACGAGCTCGAAAATCTCGCCTCGACCCCGCGATACCGCACGATCAAGGCGAAACTGGCGGCATTGACGGCTCAGCTCGAGGGGTGCGTAGGTCCCGACTGCATCGCGGTCGCGGCGCTGCCTGAGCCGTCGCGCGCACCACAGCCCCGCCGATAGGCCTGCAAGGGCCGTTCCCGGGCCACAAAACCGCATTCAAGGCCTAATTGGAACGACCCGATAGGACTTGTGATGTTCGACATCGATGCAGCCCTACGCCATCTCGTGGAGATTGGCGGTTCTGACCTGCACCTCAAGACAGCAGCGTGCCCGACGATTCGTGTTAACGGCGAGCTGCGCGCGATCGAGAACTCGCAGCCGCTGACATCCGAGGACACGTCGAGCACGTTCAAGCAGATCGTCAAGGATCCAGGCCTCCTCGACGAGTTCGAGCGCCACGGCGAGGCCGACTTCTCCTACTCGGTAACGGGCGTGTCGCGATTCCGCGTCAACGCGTTTCGCCAGCGCGGAAGCACGGCCCTCGCCCTCCGCGCGATTCCCTTCCAGGTCCGCACGGTCGAGGACCTCGGCCTGCCGCCGGTGATCAGCGACCTCGCCGACGAGCAGCGCGGCATCGTCCTGCTCACCGGGACCACCGGCTCGGGCAAGTCGACGACGCTCGCGGCGATGGTCGACCACATCAACTCGACCCGCTCGCGCAACATCATCACTCTCGAGGACCCGATCGAGTACCTGCACAAGGACAAGCAGTCGATCATCAGCCAGCGCGAGGTCGGCCAGGACACCGAGAGCTTCGGCCGCGCGATGCGCCGCATCCTGCGCCAGGACCCCGACGTGATCCTGATCGGCGAGATGCGCGACGAGGAGACGGTGCGCACGGCGCTGTCGGCGGCAGAGACCGGCCACCTCGTGCTCTCGACCCTCCACACCCTTGACGCGACCGAGACGGTCAACCGGATCATCGACTTCTTCCCGCCGCATCACCAGCAGCAGGCCCGCGTCATGCTCGCCTCCACGCTGCGCGGCGTCGTTGGTCAGCGGCTCGTACGCAGCGTTGATGAGAAGAGCCGTGTCGCCGTCTGCGAGATCCTCGTGGCTACCGGTCGCGTCCAGGACCTGATCCTCAATCCGCAGGAGACCGGCCGGCTCACGGAGGTCATCGCGGAGGGCGAGTACTACGGCATGCAGACCTTCGACCAGGCGCTCATGCACCACGTCATGGAGGGGCGGATCGAGTTCGAGACCGCCTACGACGTCGCCTCGAGCCCGCACGACTTCAAGCTCATGCTCGACGCCAAGGGCCAGCGCGCCAGCGGCCTCGAGCAGGTGGGGGCCCACGCCGAGCCCGAGCCTCCGCCGCCTGCGCAGCCGGAGACCGCCGAGGCCGGCGCCGGCAGCTACTACGGGATGTAGTTGCGACCGAGGCAGGCGCTTCAGTAACTGAAGCCTTGGGGGCTATACTGGCTTAGAGCGGGGCAATTGGTAAACGCGACGTCCCGCCAACCGACTTGTTATGAGCGACACACCTTGTCCCGTCGGCTGTTGCGCAGAGATCATCTCCGGCAAGTGGACCTTGCTCGTGATCCGCGACCTGGCTGAATCAAATCGACGCTTTTGCGAGCTCGAGCGTTCGCTGCAGGGCATCAGCCCGCGAACCCTCTCGCTTCGCCTCCGTGCGCTCGAGGAATGCGACATCGTCGCGCGCAACACCTACCCAGAGGTGCCGCCGCGCGTCGAGTACGCGCTCACCGAAAAGGGTCGAGCGCTCGTACCGGTGATCGAGGAGATGCGCTCCTACGGTCGCCGCTGGCTCACAGCGGCCTAACGCCTGCCGCCGTGATCTGCGTGCAAGCTCGCTTGCACTAAAGGAGGGTCCCGTGGGCGGGCGAAGCTCCCAGCCATGCGTGACCTGGTGGTGAGAGAGGCGATGACGGCGATGGCCGCGGAGGCTGCAGATCGACTGCACGAACTCCTCGACGCGGGCAACGAGATCCCTTACGAGGTGCACGAGCCCGGTGACGGCTCGCCGCTCTGTCGCTACGAGCCGCAGACCGAGCTCTTCGTTCACGCCCACGCCGCCGACCTTCGCGACCTCGACTCCTTCGGTGCCGCCTGCGCCGCGCTGGAGACCGCCGGTCTGGCCGGGCCCTATCTGGAACGGATGGGGGTGACGGTGCCGAGCGACCCGCGTAAGCGCGCCGAGCTCGCCGGGATTGCCTTCCTCTGCCGGATCTGGATGAACAGCATCGACTTCTCGCTCGAGCGTGAGCGCCTTGAAGCGGCAATCGGTGAGCTCGAGATCGGCGCCGACGCAGGAGTCGGTCAGATCGAAGTGATCGTGCCGCTGCGCGGACTGCAGATGCCGATCGCTCGCCTCGACCTCGACAACGTCTCGATCGTCCGCGCCGACACCGTGGACGTTCCGACCGACGCCCGCAACGGCGACGGCCTCGGCGGCTCACCGTGGGAGCCGGCGTTCCTTGCAGCGGTGCTCGTCGATGAGGATGCCCGCGACGCGGACGGCGAGCTCCTCGAGCCGGGCCCTGCCGCGGTCAGCTCCTTCCGCCGACTGGTCACGACCCTGCGCCTCTTCAAGGCCGGCGGCGTCGGCCTCGGCCCCTACGCCTGGACCCGCTCCGGCGGCGACCGTTGGCGCCGGATCTCTACCGGTGCCGGCCGTCAGCGCCCGGGGGGATACCGCCTGACCGATACGGAGCTCGGCGACCTGCTCGCCTTCTCGCGCGCCCTCTCTGTCAGCGGCACTCCGTTCGAGCGGATGTTCGTCGGTCGTCCCGGTTTCCCCACCACGCTTCGCCGCTCGCTCAGCCGTTTCGAGGCGGGACTCGAGCGCAACGTCGTCGTCGAGGCGCTCAACGACCATCTTCTCGCGCTGCGCTTTCTGCTCGAGGGCGGGGGTCCGGCGCAGCTCGGCATCGCGATGCGCGTCGCCGCGCTCTGCGCGGAGCCCGACCAGCGCGGCGACGTCAAGGCGGTCGTCGACCGGGCGATCGGGCTGGAGCGTGAGCTTTGGAGTGGTGAGCCGGGAGCGGGTGCGCGGGTTGTCACTCCGGCCGAGACCGCCGCCTCACTCGAGGAGCTGGCACGCGCGATCCTCAAGGACGCCGCCGCCGGGCACCTCGGCTCGGATCTGCGCGCCACCGCGGACGAGATTCTTCTTGCGGACGGCCTCGCCGTTGGTGACGGCGTCGCCGAGCAGCGCGGCGGCACGACCGAGTGGGACCTGGAGCCCGTCGACCAAGGCGAGGAAGTCGAGGTCGATGCCGACGAGGAGAGCGCGGATGGAATTGCCGAGGAGGTATCCGAGCTCGACGCCCGAATCACTTCAAATGAGAGTGAGCGCGAGAACGACACGGCCTCGGAGCAGCTCGTGATCGAACGCGCGCAGGAAATCTTCGGTAGCCAGGACGAGAGCGAAGAGGGACAGCCCGTCCCCGAGCTGGTCGCGGTACGCGCCCGGCTCGCCGAGCTCGACGATGATCGTGAGACCGATACGGCGGCTGCACCCGCCCCGGTCGAGTCAGAGGCGCCTGGGCGCCCGTCGTCGAGCCCGGTGCTCCGCCTGATCGAGCAAACCCGCGCGGAGCGCGAGGTGCGCAACGAGCGGGTCGCCGGCCTCTTCCCGAGGCCGGAGACGACGGAGTGGTCGATCTCAGAGATCGCCTACGACCGCAGCCGGCGGGCGAAGGTCACGCCGGCCAACTAAAGCTTCCTCCGATCACCCCAGGAAGAGCAGGTCGAGTCACCGGGCCCAACGCCCGGTGACTTCGGCCTTTTTGGCTTTGGTGTTGACCTTCAGGGCGGTTGAGGTGGTGCGAAGCGGATCGGGGCTGGGTGGGGGTGGCCGCGTTGCAGCTTCGTGACGTTTGCCGGCCTTCCGTATGCCCAGCTGTCGACGGTTGGTGGGTTAAGGGGGCTATAGGACCCATAAGTCACCACCCGTCGAAGGCACGTTCGTAGACACCCCGATTGTGTGACGAACCCGTCGCGAATTCACGCTTCGGTGACAAAAGCCACCACGCCTACCCAGCAAAAAGGCGTCCGGGGCGTGCGGGCTACGCCTCGAACAAGTAGTCGTCCACCTCGAGCAGGCCGGTGAGGTCGTGGACGTCGTGGTCGAGGTATGGGACTTCGATGACCGCGTCGGATCGGCGCAGCTCTGCCGTGAGGTGATCGATGTTCGCGCGGTCGGAGCGCGAGAGCTCGCGGAAGTCGTCGAAATTGGCGGTCACACGGTCGGCGAGATCGCCATCCGCGAGCGCGGTTTCGAGCTCGCCGCGGAGATCGGCGGGCCGGTCCTGGAAGTCCGCCTCGCGGTGGACGCGGTTGACGATCGCACCGACGAACGGCAGCTCGGCCTCCAGCACCTTGCGGTGGAAGTGGAGCGCCTCGGCAATCGGCTCTGACTGGGGCGAGCACACGACCAGGAATGCGGTGCCGTCGTCGGCGAGAAGCTCGTTGACGCGCCGCGCCCGCTCGCGAAAGCCCCCGACCATTCCGCTGAACGCCTGGAAAAACTCGGCCAGGTCCTCGATCAAATCGACTCCGGTGATTCGCCGCAGTACCGAGAACATCAGCGAGGTTCCGCGGCCGAAGACGCGCATGCCGATACCAGTCGGTTTCATGAACACCTGGATGGCGCGTCCGTCGATGAACTGAAGCAGCCGGCCCGGGGCGTCGAGGAAGTCGAGGGCGTTGCGCGCTGGCGGCGTATCGAGGACGAGCAGGTCGTAGCGACCATCGGCGTTGAGCTCGTACAGCTTCTCCATCGCCATGTACTCCTGCGAGCCCGCCAACGCCCCGGAGAGCTGCTGGTAGATGCGGTTGTTGAGGATGCGGTCGCGGCTCTCGGCGTCGGGGGCGTGCTCGCGGATGACGTCGTCGAAGGTCTGCTTCGAGTCGAGCATCATCGCCCAGAGCTCGCCTTCGCCGAGATCGACGCCGGCCTCCGCGAACAGAGCCGGATCCACCTGACGCTCGACGTTGCCGAGCTCCGGCAGACCGAGCGAGTCAGCGAGCCGTCGCGCCGGGTCGATCGTCAGCACGGCAACCTTCAGCCCGCGTGCGGCCATCCCGGCGGCGATCGCCGCGGAGGCGGTTGTCTTGCCGACGCCGCCCGGTCCTGCGCAGACGCAGACGCGCCGGTCTGCGAGAAGCTCGGCGATCCCGGCCATTAGGCGTCCATCTCGTCTGCCAGTCGGCCGATCTCATCGACGCCGAGCCGGGCCTCGAACAAGAACGGCAGCGCGGTGACCGGTGCCTGTGTCGCCTGCTCGAGGCGCTCCAGCTGCTCGCGCTGGTCGGCTGCGCGGCGAGCCTCGGTCAGGGCCGCGCGGCAGGCGGCCTGACCTGCGGCGCTCATCGCCTCGGAGGCGCCTGCGATGCGCTCGGTATCCCGCTCGCTGAAGCGCTCTGGGTAGAGGCCGTTGCAATAGATCTGGTCGACCCCGACACCCACCTCGTCAGCAAGCGAGCGCTCGAGCTGAGTGGTCTCGTTGACCGGCATCTCCTCGGGAAGAGCGACGACGACGACCCCCGTCCGCTTGGGGTCGCGAATGAAGGCGTCAAGCGTCTCGGCCTGCTGGCGTATCGGGCCGACCTTGGCGACGTCGGCGAACGTCCGCGGCGTCTGCAGGAAGCCGACTCCGTGACCGGTTGCGGGTGCGTCGACGATCACCAGGTCGTAGCTGTGCCCGCTGCGCACCTTGCGGTCGTCGAGAGCGAGCTCCCAGATCTTTCCGATCGTGACTAGCTCCTTGAGACCGGGCGTGGCCGCAGCCAGGTAGTTGAAGATCCGCGAACGAAACAGCAGGTCGCGCATCGCCTTGACCTTGAGCTGCAGCAGTACGTACTCACGCATCGACTCGTCGGGATCGATTGAGATCGCCCAGAGGTTCTCCACCATCTCGACCTCTCGGAAGCCGACCTCGTTGCGCTCGAAAACGTGCGACAGGTGCTCCTGGGCAGCGACCTCGCAGAGGATCGTCCGCTTGCCGGACCGCGCGGCCGCCAGCCCGAGTGCGAGCGCAACGGTGGACTTGCCCACGCCGCCCTTGCCGGTCACCACGACCAGCCGTTTGTCGAGGAGGCCCATCTAGAGCGTCTTCGACTTCTCGCAGCTCTGGGTTGCCTTGTCGCGCGACGGTCCGCCTACGCAGCGGTCGCCCTCGCCGCCGCCTCCGTTGAGCTTGTCGCGGCCCTCGTCGCCGTAGGGGCTGACGCACCCGGCTCCGGAACACGTCACTCCCTCGAAGCCTCCGTCGGTCACCGCCTCCGCGCCGGTCGCGCCGGCTGGAAAGGCCGCGGATGCGGCAAGGACGCTGATCACCGCGAGCTTCCGGCGCATGCCCGTCACGGCCCGGATCGTACTCCCGCATAGCGCCTGCGAGGCGGAGCGAAGCGAAGCCGAGTCGCGCCGCCGTTGAGGCGCCTTGTTTGCATGGGGAGGAAAGGTCGAACTTCATGCGAATAAGCGCGAACGATGGGAATCTTCAACCGCGTCCCCCGCCAGCCGTCCGACTCCGACTCTGATTGGTACGAGCCCCAGGAGGATCACCCCGTGATCTCTGAGCCGACGCCTGCATCCGAACCGCCCGTGGCATCCGAGCCGACGCCCGCGCCCGCGCCCCCCGTGGCGTCCGCGCCGCCGGCTGAGCCGGAGCAGGACCCCGCCGACCTTGCGGCCGAGGCGGAGCGGCTGTTTGCCCGTCTCCCGGTCGCCGAGCCGACCAAGGTGCCCGAGCCAGACCTGTCCGACGACGAGCTGCGGATCACCGCGACCGAGGCGATCAAGCCGCGGCGCGTGCACGTCCCGGAGCCAGCCGTTTCGCCCGAGGCCCAACGGCACACGGGCGCCAAGGTGATCAGCTTCGCCAACCAGAAGGGCGGCGTTGCGAAGACGACGTCCACGCTCAATCTTGCGGTGGCCTTCTCTGAGTCCGGCCACCGGGTCCTCTGCGTCGACCTCGACCCGCAGGGCAATCTGACGATGAGCCAGGGCATCGACCCCGACAAGGTCGAGTGCTCGATGTTCGACGTGCTCGTTCATCACGTGCCCATCCGCGACGCGATCCAGCATCGCGAGATCGACATCGCCGTTGCCTCGATCGACCTCGCCGGCGCCGAGATCGCGATGTCGACGCAGATCGGCCGCGAGCGCTCACTCGAAAAGGCGCTGTCGGCCGTGATCGACGACTACGACTTCGTCTGCATCGACACCCCGCCCAGCCTTGGCCTGCTGACGATCAACGCGCTCACCGCCTCGGACAAGGTGATCGTGCCCGTCCAGTGCGAATACCTGTCGATGCGCGGCCTGCTGCAGCTGCAGAACACGCTCGAGATGATCCGCGAGAACCTGAACCCGCGGGTCCAGATTGAAGGGATCCTGCCGACGATGCTGGACTCGCGCACGGTCCACGCGAAGGAGGCCGTCGAGATCCTCGAAGAGAACTTCGGCGATCTGGTCTTCAACACCCGCATCAAGAAGGCGATCAAGTTCGCGGAGGCGCCTGTTCGCGGTGCCAGCGTGCTCAAGTACGATTCCAAGAGCAACGCAGCCGACTACTACCGCCAGCTTGCGGAGGAGGTTCTTTCCCATGGCGCGTCGTAAGCGGGCCAGCATGCGTGAGGGGCCGCTCGCCGACCTCTTCCGCGCCACGGTCGATCCCGACGATCCCCCAGAGGCTCCCGCCTCGCCGTCATCGCGCCCGCGCGAGGACGAGACGGGCGTGATGTCCGAGGCTCCCGCCGAGTCCTCGCCGCCCCCTGCTCCCGAGCAGCAGCCCGAGCCCGAGGGCGCGCCGTTCGATCACGTCGAGGATGAGTACGAGCCCGCGCCGCCGGCGGCAGTCGAGCCGCCCGCCGCGAAGGAGCGCCTCTCACGGATCTTCGCCGACGATGTCTTCGAGTCCGGCCCCGGCCCCGCGTAT